>JALHNZ010000043.1 GCA_022843265.1 Gemmatimonadaceae bacterium | reverse complement strand
GTTGGATTAATCACGGGCATGGCCACAGTGGCGGCCGTGTCGTTTGGTGCACCGTCCATCAGTTTCCTGTGGCACAACGTGATTGGCGCGCTCACGGTAGTAGCGGTCGGGTTGTTGCTGAGCGGCGGTACACGCGACTCGGCAACGACCAGCTAGGTGCGGGAGACTCACCCGAACGACAACGGGCCGGCCAGATTTCTCTGACCGGCCCGTTGTGTGTTCGTGCGATGAGCGTTGCTCGTTGCACGAGCGTGTCGCGGGATCAGCTCCGCGGGAAGTTCGTGTTGTTGTCCGTCTCGGTGAGCGGCAACGGCCAGCACGTCTGGTTGCCAACGGGCGAGAAGCCGGGCTTAAAGTACGGTGTGCCTGGAACCGGCACGTTGAGTACAGCCGCCGGGATACGACGGAAGTCACCCATACGCTTGGCTTCGAGATAGAAATCCCGACCCTTCTGTTCCATCAGCTCGGTGAGCACGGCCGCCGGCGTAGTGGCGCCGGAGTACACCGGTTGATTGTTGGCCGCGCGACGCGCCGCGATCAGCGTCAGCTGTGCCGCAGTGCCGGTGGCTTCGGCTTCGATGTAGTCCGCTTCGAGCTTGGACGCCAGACGAATGCCGCTGTTAAACGCGGGGTACTTGTCCTGAATGAAGAAAGGACCGCTCGACGGATCCTGCGGCGCCAGATTGTGCTGCGCTGGGGTCTTGAAACGGATGCGCGGGTCGCCGTCGATGCGGAAAGCCGGAGCGACCGTGATGGAGCCACGATCCAGCGTGAACTGCCACAGACGATTGCCAAGACGGTTGCGCTGGGCCGGATCGTCGAGATAGGTGAGGCTGAACGAAAAGCCTGCCGGAACCGACTGCGCTGCCGCGATGGCTTGCGCACCGCGTCCCGCCTGCAGTTGCGCACGAGCAAGTCCAACCTTGGCAATGTTCGCCAACTGCACGCCAGCCGTTGAGCCATTCGCAGTTCCGACCGAGATGGCCTGCGTAAACTTGGCGACGGCCGAGTCCAGCATCTGCGCCGTGCTCAGCGAGGGACCGCCGCGAGACACACCTTCGCAGAAGCTCTCAGCCATCAACAGGAAACTGTACCCGTTGAAAGCAGCGGCGCGGGCGTAATTGATGTTCGTGGTCGGCTCCGGAAGCTCGAGGTCCAGCACCAGAGCAGACGAAGCAAGCGATACGGAAATATTACCCCACAGCTCGCCGGCGTGCGAACCGTTCGTGTTGAGCACGGTACGCTGACCAAACTCGTTACGTGTGGGGAACGTCTCGGCGACCAGCGTTTCGCCAACAAACCACGACTGGTACATCGCAAACCAGCCGAGCGTTGCGGCAAAGTTCTGCTGCGCCGAGGCGGCGAGCGTCGGTGCGTCCTGGACCGGGTTGATCGCCGACGCGTTGATGATGTTTGGATTTTTGACCGTGAGGAAATCGTCGCATGCGCCCAGGCTCAATCCGAGCAGCGCTGCGACCGCACCTGCACGCGCGGTTCGCTGAATGTTGTTCATAGAATATTCGCTCAGAAAGTGAAGTTGGTCTTGAACACGATGCGGCGCGGGTTCGGCAGCGTCAGGAAATCCGTGCGGCTGAAGTTACCAGTGGCGGCCGAAATGACTTCCGGATCGGCGCCCTCATAGTCCGTCCACAGCGCAAGGTTCTGACCCGCAAGTGTAAAGGTGCCACCGTTCAGAATACCCATGCGCGACGTCAGGCTACGCGGCAGGGTGTAGGTCAGCGACACTTCGCGAAGACGCACGAAGTCACCCTTCTGGATGTAGGCTTCACGCACTTCGTTCACCGTCGTTGATGCGCCGTTTTCCTGCACGAAGGCGGGACGGCCGGGGGTGTCGTTGCCATAGCGGCGCAGACGCTCGCGGCGGCTCAGCTTCGTGAGATCCAGACGGTTATCGCTGCGCACAAGCTGCGTTTCGCGGAAGAAATCAGTGTTGTTGTAGATGCTGAAACCGCTCTTTGCATCGAGAAGCGCAGAAACGCGGAAGTTCTTGAACACCGTGATGGTGTTGGAGACGTTCCACTCAAGCGTCGGCAGAATGTTGTCGAAATACTCCAGCGTGTCCGACACGACGACTACACCCGTCTCTTCATTGATCGAGCGAATCGTCTTGGTGACGAACGACCCGAGCTGATATCCCTCTTGGAAGCGATTCAGCGTATTGAACGGATTCACTCCGCCCAAGCTGACGAGCTTGTTGTTCAGCGTGTTTCCGCCAACACGAAGCTCCCAGTCCAGGTTTTCACTGCGCAGCAAGTTCGCCGTCAAAGTGACTTCGAGACCGCTGTTCGACACTTCACCGATATTCGCGAATGGATCACTCAGGAAACCAAGCGATGGCGGAAGCGGTGTCTGCAGAAGCAGATCCTTGGTCGTCTTGTCGAAATACGTGAACTCAAGATTGATGCGATCGTTCCACGTGCTGGCATCGAAGCCGACTTCGAACTCTTCACCACGCTCGGCTTTGAGTGAGTCGTTGCCGGGGTTGTTCGGGATGGCTCCGGACTGGGCGGCGCCTGTGATCGCAAACGGTGCGGCCGAGAAGGTGGTGAGCGAGGCGCCGGGGGTCGGCGAGCGGCCCGTTGTACCCCAGGCGGCCCGCAGACGGAGCTGCGAGAAGATCGAGCTGAGCGGATCGAAGAAACGCTCTTCAGAGATGACCCAGGACGCACCGATCTTCGGAAGGAAGAATGACGGCGCACCTTCACCAAAAGAAGAGTTCTGGTCAACACGTGCGCCGAGCTGAATGAAGCGACGGTCGCGGCTGCTCAGCTGCAGTTCGCCGAGGTAACCAAGCGCCTTTTCTTCAGTGAAGTTCTGTCCGCCCGAGCGAGTCGAAGCATTGTTCACGCTGTTCGCAGCGTTCGTGGTGAAGCCGAAGCCTGTAGCAAACGTGACGTCCGTACGGGTCAGGATCGACTGCAAACCACCGGAAAGATTCACGCCCCACTGATCATCTTCGCCGAGCGTGGTGCGCATGTTTCCGAGGTAGTCAATCGTAAACCGATCGAAACCAATGCGGTTCTGCGTGTTGTCGCCCGTGTTCAGATTACCAGCATACTGCTGTCCAGCGTTGAGCGGGAAGAATCGCGTGATTTCATCTCGCGCGAGATCCGCACCAACTGTCATGCGATTCGTGAACCAGTTTGTGGGCTGGTACGTAGCGGTAACGTTGGCCTGCGTGCGGCGCGACTCGACTCGATTATCGATGTTCCGGATCGCGTCAAACTGGCGGTTGAATCCGAAGAAACCATCATTGCTCGGATTGCCCGAATCGTTGCGCGTAGTCGGCGTGCCGAGCAGCGCACCGCCCAACCAACCGTAAATGTTGTTGTCGTTGTCTGGCAGCGCCGTTTCCGACTGCAGCAGGTTCAAGCCGATGTCGACCTTGAAACGCTCATCAGGAACGAGGTTCACGTTGGAACGGAAGCCGTTACGCTCGAAGGAGTTGTTCGGCAGCGTGCCGAGCGTCTTGTCAGACGTGGCACTAAGGAAGTAGCCGTAGTTCGAACCACCGCCACGACCCGTCCAGCCAAAGTTGCGCTCACTGCCGGTGCGGAAGGCGTTCACGCGCTCCAGCGGATTGTCGCGGATGAGCGTGCCGACCGCCTGACCACGGCAGAGCGGATTCGTGCTCGTCGGCGCGACAAGCGCTGCGCTGCAATTGCCGAAGTTGTCCGGCGGCGTCCAGTTCTGCTCAATCTGCGAGAAGTCCATACGCAGCGACTGCTGGAACGTGTTGGAGCCGAGCTTGCCCTTCTTGGTAATGATCTGGATCACGCCCGACGAAGCGTCGGCGCCGTACAGCGTGGCGGCCGCAGGACCCTTCACGACTTCGATCGACTCGATGTCGTCCGGGTTGATGTCGTTCAGACGGTCTGTGGCCTGACCGCCAACACCCGGGGAATTCTGCCCTTCCGATACGCGAATACCGTCAATGAAGATGAGCGGCTGGTTCGACAACGAGATGGAAGAGGCGCCACGAATACGAATCGAGCGCGACGAACCTGCCGTACCAGACGCCGTGTTCACTGACACGCCGGGCAGTCGCGACTGCAGGATCTCGTTGACGGAAGAGACTGGCTGCGTGCGTGCCATGTCACCAACCGGGATGGACGCTACAACGGCCGCCTGCGCACGACGCTGGGTGTTGCCCGTCACGCCCGTTACCACGACTTCGGACAGCGTGGACACCGTGGCCGACAGCGTGAAGTTCTTGGTCACGCGGCCACCAGCCTCAAGGCGAACCGTATCACCCTGTGCCTTGTAGCCGATACGCTGCACTGACACGAGCAATCGGCCCGGACGTATGTTGGAGATGCTGTACTCACCGCGGTCGTTCGAGACACCAACGAGCGTGGTGCCGCCAATGAGTACGGTGGCACCACCAATCGGCGCACCGCTTGTCGCGTCGGTAATGGTTCCGGTCAGCGAGCCAGCCTGGGCTTGCACGACCTTGGGAACGAAGGCGACCGCAGCTATCAAAGCCACAGCCAGCGAGGGCAGGTACGTTCGGAGCGCCCTGATCATGGGACAACCGTCCTGACGTAATAGGTGAGCGTAAAACCGGCCAACACACCGCGAATACGGGCAAGTGGCGGGACGTGTAGGGAATACACGGGACAACTGGTGTATGACTGGTACAAAGAGACCCTAGGATGATAGTTTGTTCCTGAAATGTCAAACTATTGTCACGGCGCTAAGACTATTGGCGCGACTAACGGCGCGTTAACGATACGTCCCTCGCATTAACGGCAAGTCCTCCCGCCTAACGCTGCGCGCTGCGCGAGCCACCACAGGTCGCAAGTACCGCCAAGGCATTGCCTACCGCTCGTTCGCCGTTGGGATCAGACGGACGCGTGATCACTCGCAGTTCGTCCCTGAAATTCCGAACAACGAGCGCGGACGAGCCGCCGCCGTCAAGATTGAGCGCTTCCCGGGCACCGAGGGCTCGCATCAGGTCGGCCGTCTGCTCCAAGGTGGCACCCGCGCTGAATCCGGGCTGTCGGCCATCGATCACCACGAACAGCAGACGTCGGCCCCCCGCCCCGATGCCCACCGCTGTGCGCGGATTCGGACCGCTGAATCCGGCCGCCCCCGCCGTGGCGGCGCCAGCGGGCATCGCGCTGTCGCGCAGCAGCACCGGATAACCGCCCACCGATTCCTTCGGGTACATCGGCTCCATGCGCCACCGAACGTTGAGCGAATCACCAATGGCCAGCGAAAACCCCTCCAGACCCGCGGCTCGGCCGCGCACCAGCATCACACGGTCGCCGGTGGGCGGTGTAGTCGTCACGCGCTCCACGACATAGCGCATCCCGCCGAGCGGCCGCAGCTGCCACGCGAATCCAAGCACCGACGTGTCAATCGGGGCGCCCCAGCCGGCGTCAATCACGCTCAGCGAGTTGGCCGCCGGTCGATTCCACCCGGTGAGCGGGTACTCTGCCCCTCTCCAGATCACCGTGCCGAGAGCACGCAACGCTCCGATGTACGGCCGACCGGCGCTGTCCATCGCAAACACGGGCCGTGCGCCCGGTCCCGAGATGAGTGTGCCGCGCTCAATGTGTGCGCCCGTTGGCACACCCGGCGGCGCGAAGAGAAAGAAGTCGGCGTTTACCGCGCCAACGGCACGCCGCGATGGGTCCAGTCCTCTCAGGAGCGCGCTCGTAGTCTGACGCCCCACCGCAGTCGACGCGCCCTTGACGCTTTGCACGCTGACACACTGCGCGAGATCCACATCCAGCACCGCGGCCCGCCACGGCCTAGAAAGCTCTGTCAACCGGTACAACCGTACACCCGGCGCCAGCACTTCCACATGAATGCTATCGGCCACTGACGGACTCACGGCCCACGGCCACGGTGACGTTGCAGTATTCGGAACGACCCGCGGTGTACGCGTGGAGCACGCGGCGCTGGCGAGCAGCGCGATCACAAGGCAAGGGAACGACAGCAGCCTGAAATTCACGACGGTGCCTCGATGTCCGAAAATGGCGAGCCCCATGGCGCCGGGGCGAGTAAGATCAAGCATGCCTCTCGATGCCGACCAGTGTTATCAGGTGCTTGCTGCCCGCGACACGCGTTTCGACGGGCAGTTCTTTGTCGGCGTCGCAACGACGGGAATCTATTGTCGCCCGATCTGTCCGGCGCGCACACCACGCGCTGATCGTTGCACATTCTTTGCGAGTGCCGCGGCCGCGGAGCGACGAGGCTACAGACCCTGTCTTCGCTGTCGACCCGAGTTGGCACCGTTGCGTGCCGCTGACGCACCAAACATGGACGCGCCGGCCGAAGTGGCGCCAGTTGACGCCATGCGCGCGCGGGCACGCAAAGCGGGCGAACGCATCGCCAGCGGCGCTCTCGACGGACAGCATCTTCACGTGCTCGCGAAAGAACTCGGCACCTCCGAAAGACATTTGCGCCGCGCTGTTGAACGGGAGCTTGGAGCCACGCCGGTCGCACTCGCACAAACGCGACGATTATTGACTGCAAAGCAGTTGCTCACCGATACACAGTTGCCGATTGCGCAGGTCGCGATGGCCAGTGGGTTTGGCAGTCTGCGACGTTTCAACGCATTGTTTCAATCACAATATCGGTTGGCGCCCACAGCGCTTCGACGAAACACGTCGGCGCGGTGTGACGGGCAAGCACAGAGGGCGCGCAGTGACGGCGATGTAATCGTTGCGCCCGGTGATGTGGTACGCATTTCGTTAAGCTATCGTCCGCCGTTTGCGTGGGATGCGCTCATGGATTTTCTCGCCGGACGCGCGATTCCCGGTGTGGAATTCGTGACGGGGCATGCATCGCGCCAATACTGGCGCACGATTCGTGTGCGCGAGCACGTGGGTGTGCTGGGTGTGAGCGCGTCATCCCGTACCAATGCGGTGGACGTTACGTTTTCGCACGCCTTGTTGCCCGTGCTTGTTCCGCTCCTCGCGCAGGTGCGTCAGTTGCTCGATCTCGATGCCACGCCAGTCGCGATTGACGCGCATTTGCGCACTGATGCACGGCTCGCAGAGACGATCGCGGTAACGCCCGGCCGCCGAGTGCCGGGATGTGTTGATGCGTTCGAGTTGGCGGTGCGTGCGGTGCTTGGGCAACAGGTGAGTGTACGTGGTGCGACCACCTTGGCGGGTCGGTTGATCGAACTGGTAGCCGAGCCGCTGGTGTCGCCACACGCGCCGCTCCCGAGCCAGCTCACGCACGCACCCCTAACAGCCGAGCGTCTCGCGGACACATCGATTGATCGTGTGATGGGTATTGGGTTGCCACGTGCGCGCGCGACGACACTCGTGCACATGGCGCGTGCTGTTGTGGACGGTTCGTTTCCATTGCTGCGTGATGCGTCCACGACCACCACCACAACACGTGAGTTTGTGGAGCGGTTCACGGAGCTGAACGGTATTGGTCCGTGGACCGCGCAGTACGTGGCCATGCGGGCGTTGCGTTCGCCCGATGCGTTTCCTGATGGGGATCTGGCGCTGCGAAAAGCGGCGGGTGGTGTGAGCAACGCGGAGTTGCGACGGCTCGCAGAAAAGTGGCGTCCGTGGAGAGCGTATGCCGCGATGTATCTCTGGGCGCGGCTGACGTGAACGGCATGAAACGCAGAGACGCAGAGACGCAGAGACAGCATGCCGGGGCAGCAATGTCTTGGTTGTTCAAAACAAATTGTTAAGTGTGAGTGAGTCGCGATCCTGCGTCAGCATGTAGTCTCTGCGTCTCTGCGTCTCTGCGTTTCATGCAGTTCAACGAACGACGAAACCATGCCCATATACACAACGTTCAACAGCCCCGTCGGCCCGCTGCTCCTCGCCGCAACGCACGACGGCCTCTCGCACCTCCTGTTCGACCGCGGCACGGAACCGCCGATCGACTGGCTCCCGGATAACGGCACCCACGGCCAGGCCTCACACTGGCTCACCCAAGCCGGTCACCAACTCACCGAATACTTCGCCGGCACGCGTCGTGATTTCGACATCCCGCTGGCCGCTACCGGCACTCCATTCCAGCGCAGTGTGTGGCAGTCGCTGCGAGACATCGACTACGGCACCACCATCAGCTACGGTGAACTCGCACGTCGCATTGGCAATCCACGCGCCGTACGCGCCGTCGGCCTCGCGAACGGCCGCAATCCGATCAGCATCATTGTGCCCTGCCACCGCGTCATCGGCGCCAACGGTTCGCTCACCGGCTACGGCGGTGGCCTCGATCGCAAACACACCCTGCTCGCGCTCGAAGGCATCGGCTGAACCCTCACGAAGCCCAGCAGTCGCGCTCGCTGTTGCGTACAGGAACGGAGCGCCCGCGCTACTTTGGTCTCAGCGTGCTCTGCCCTTCCCACCTCGCCACAGCTTATGCCTCCTCTCCGAATGTCACGCACTTTCGGTCTGCTCACCGTGTCCATGCTGGCGCTCGCGCCGCAGGTCATGTCCGCGCAGGCCATCGACTCCGCCACCGCCGCCGGCATGCGCTGGCGCAATGTCGGTCCGGCCAACTTCATGGGTCGCCTCTCCGACGTCGTTGGAATTCCCAGTCCTTCCAAAACGATCTTCATCGCGGCCGCGGCAGGCGGCATCTGGAAGAGCACCAACAACGGCATGACGTGGCGCTCCACGTTTGATGACAAGAACGTCATTTCCATGGGCATGCTCGCCATTGCGCCTTCGGACACACAGCAGGTGTGGGCCGGCACGGGCGAACCCAATCCGCGCAACTCGATCGATCCGGGCGCCGGCATTTACAAGTCCACTGATGGCGGACTCACGTGGACACTCAAGGGCCTCGAAAAAACCGAAGCCATTGGACGCATCGTGGTGCATCCCACGAATCCGAACATTGTGTACGTGGCCGCCGCCGGCGCGACGTGGCGTTCGAATCCGGAGCGCGGGTTGTACAAGACCACCGACGGCGGCAACACGTGGACGCTCAGCAAGTTCATCAGCGACAAAGCCGGCTTCATTGATGTGGCCATGGATCCGCGCAATCCGGATGTGCTCTTCGCCGCCAGCTGGGAGCGGTATCGCACACCGTATTCACTGAAGAGCGGTGGACCAGGCTCCGCCCTGTGGAAGACCACCGACGGCGGCGCCACCTGGACTGAAGTAAAGGGCGGCGGATTTCCGGCTGGCGTGAAGGGACGCATTGGCCTCGACATCGCGCGCAGCAATGGCGACTACATCTACGCCATGGTCGAAGCGGCCGACGAAGCACAGGGCGCGAACTACATCCCGGAGCGCGCACCAAAGAACAACGGTCTCTGGCGCTCGATCGATGGTGGCAAAACGTGGACGCACATGAACAGCGCCAACGTGCGCCCGTTCTACTACTCGCAGGTTCGCGTAGACCCAAAGAATCCGGAGCGTGTGTATTTCTCCAGCACGCAGCTGCAGGTCTCCAATGACGGCGGCAAAACGTCGTTCAACGGTGCGCAGCAGGTGCATGTAGACGATCACGGCCTCTGGATTGATCCCAATGATCCGCAGCGCTGGTTCCTCGCCAATGACGGTGGTGTCGCGATCACTTTCGACGGCGGCGGTAACTTCTGGCAGCCGCAGAACCTGTCGATTGCACAGTTCTACGAAGTCAGCTTTGACATGGCGGTGCCGTACAACATATGCGGCGGCGCGCAGGACAACGGCACGTGGTGTGGCCCAAGCCGTCGTCGCAGCTCCACCACACCACTCGGCTACTGGTTCACAATCAACGGCGGTGACGGATTCTACGCCGCGCAGGATCCCACCGATCCCAGCATCGTGTACGGTGAATCGCAGGGTGGCAACGTCTCACGTGTGAACCTGCGCACCGGCGAGCGCATGGGCTTCGCCAAGCCGGGCTGGCAGGCGCGTTATGCCGAGTGGGAAGATTCAATTGCCGTAGTGCGCGGTGATCCGCTGGTACCGGCTACGCGCGCAACGAACACGCGCATTGCCACGATGCGCGCCCAGCAGGCAAAGGATTCGATTGACATGAGCATGCGCTACAACTGGAACTCGCCGTTCTTCTTGTCGCCGCACAATCCGTCGGTGGTGTACTTCGCCGGCAATCGTTTGCTCAAGTCGAACAAGCGCGGTGAAGATCTGCAGATCATTTCGCCCGACCTCTCCAAACAGCAGGTGGCCAAGCTCGACACCGCACTGCGTCTGACCGGCGGCATTACGCTCGATGCCACGGGTGCCGAAACGTACGGAACGATTGTCGCCATCAGTGAAAGCCCGCGTAAGCCGGGCTTGCTGATCGCTGGCACTGACGACGGCAATGTGTGGAAGACGTCAAACGACGGCGCCACGTGGGAGAACCTCTCGGCCAGGCTCGCGCCAATGTTGCCGAACGGTGGCGAAGTGTATGTCACGCGCGTGGAAGCATCGTCGCACGACACGTCCACGTTCTATGTGGCGTTCGACAACCATCGCTGGGGTGATTTCAAGCCGTATCTCTTTGTGACGAATGATGGCGGCCGCAGCTTCCGCTCGATTGTGAACAACCTGCCGGTTGGTGGACCCGGCGATTACCTGCACGTGGTGCGCGAAGATCCACACAATCGCGATTTGCTGTTTGTGGGCACCTCGATTGGCGTGTATGCATCGCTGGATCGTGGTGCGTCGTGGTCTCGTTTCATGAGCGGCCTGCCGAGCGTGCCGGTGTACGACCTCAAGATTCATCCGCGTGATCGCGAGCTCATCGCCGCAACGCACGGACGTGGCTTCTGGATTGCCGACATTGCCCCGCTCGAGCAGCTGAATACGAAGGTGATGGCGGACAACGTGCATCTGTTTGCGCCCAAGCCTGGGTTCCAGTGGGGCGAAGCACCGTTGCTCGGCGCCAGCGGCAACGGCAACGCGCAGACGTTCTTTGCCACGCCCAATCCGGCGTACGGCGCAACCATCACGTATCGCGTGGGCACGGGTCGCACAGGCAACGCCCGTATCTCCATTGTTGATGCAATCGGTGACACGATTGCGCGCTTGCAGGGGCCCACGCGTCCGGGTGTGCACTCCGTCACGTGGAGCTACAACGCGACACGTCCGGCCGTAGCTGCGGCGGCACTGTCTCCCAGTGCGCGCCGCGACAGCATTTTGCGCGCCGTGCGAGTGCCCAAGGTGCTCGACTCACTCGCCGCCGCCAAGTACGACAGTGCCGCGCTCGCAACCGCACGCACCATGCTCACCGCCGGCGGTGGTGGCGGTGGTGGTGGCTTCGGTGGCGGCGGCGGTGGATTCGGCGGCGCTGGTGGCATTGGCGCCACGCCGAGCTGCGAACGTCCGCTCACACAGTGGGATACCTTCTGCGCGCGTCCGGGCGAATCCACCGTGGTGCGTCCCGGACTCTCAGCCGCTCCCGCGGGTGGCGGTCGTGGCGGTCCGGCCATGACGCCCGAAGTGCGCCGCGTCTTTGATATCGTCGGGATCTCTCCGCCAGTTGGCGGGCGTGGCTTCTTCCCGGGTGGCGGCGGCGGTGGTGCCACCACCGGAGAGTACGGTGTGGTTCTTCAGATCGGCGATATCATCCTCAAGCAGAAGCTCAGCGTTGAGAATGTCGGCGAGTCGGGCTGGTCATCCATGTTCAGCCCCAAGGTGATTCGCGAGTAACTCGCGACTGCAGCACCAGTAACACGTACATGGTGCGCGCGTAGTCGTGTGGTGCATGGGTTCAGCGGCGTCGGTGTGCGAAGGTGCGCATCGACGCCGTTATGCGTGCCGCACCCTCTTCCGTACGGTATGGCAGCCGCGTTACGATCCGGCGGTGTAGTTCCCCGCCCTTCTGCCACGCCGCCATGCACCGCCGTGACCTGCTTCGCGCCGCCGCGTCTGTCGCCGCACTCGCAGTTTTCCCAGGCACGGATGATGCCGCCGAGCTCATCTGGACGCGCATTTACGCTCGCAAACATTCGCCCCCTTCGGATCGCGCGCCCAACGCGCAGCAAGCGCTGATCAACGCGCTCGCGGACACGATCATTCCGCGCACGGATACACCGAGTGCCACAGATGTACAGGTGCCCGCCTTCATCGATATCATCGTGTCTGACTACTACGCAGATGCAGATCGTGCGGCCTTCACATCCGGGCTCGCCGCCATTGATGCACTGGCCAATCGGGTTGGCGGTGCGTTATTTGCATCGCTCACCGGCGAACAACGCACCGCCGTGATGACAGCACTTGAACAACCTTCGGATCGCACCGATCCGGCAGCACGCGGTTATGCACGCATCAAAGGACTCGTTGTGCACGGGTATTTCACCAGCCAACAGGTGCAACGCGATGTATTGCGCGTGAACGTCACACCAGGGCGCTTTGATGGCAGCGCACCGCTTGAACGCCGCGTGCGCAATGGGGGCGCCGATGTCTGAGTCACGCCAGCAGTATGACGCCATCGTGGTGGGCTCGGGCATCAGCGGCGGGTGGGCGGCCAAGGAACTCACCGAGCGCGGATTGCGCACGCTGGTGCTCGAGGCGGGAGGCCCCGTTGATCCCACGAAGGATTTTGTCGAGCACGTGCAACCGTACGACATGAAGTTTCGCGGCTGGGGCGATCGCAAAAAGCTTGAGCGCGATCAACCAGTCCAGCGCGAATGTTATGCCTGCGATGAAATGGGCTCGAAGTTTTTTGTGAACGACAACGACAATCCGTACACCAATCCTGAAGACGCACCATTCAAATGGTTTCGCGGCCGGCAGGTGGGCGGACGCTCCATCATGTGGGGCCGACAGGTCTACCGCTGGAGCGATCTGGACTTTGAAGCGAACGCACGCGACGGACACGGCATTGATTGGCCCATTCGGTACGCCGACATTGCGCCGTGGTATTCGCATGTGGAGCGCTTTATTGGGGTAACGGGCGCCAAAGAAGGACTCTCGCAACTGCCCGACGGCGAGTTCCTCCCGCCCATGGACATGACGGTAGTCGAACGTGAAGCGCGTGCGAACATTGCGCGCAGGTTCGGACGCGATCGCGTGCTGACCATTGGTCGCGCCGCGATTCTCACACAGGATCACAACGGCCGCGCGGCGTGTCACTACTGCGGGCCCTGCGAACGCGGGTGTGTCACACATTCGTACTTCAACAGCATTGGCTCCACGCTGCCAGCGGCGCAGACCACGGGCCGACTTACGCTGCGCCCGCATAGCGTGGTTGCGGAAGTGCTGCTCAATCCACAAACAGGACGCGCCCGCGGTGTCCGTGTGATCGATGCGCAAACCAAACAGGAAAGTGTGTACGAAGCACGCATTGTGTTTCTGTGCGCCTCAACGATTGAATCGGTGCGCCTGTTGCTCAACTCCACGTCCTCACAACATCCCAACGGACTCGGCAACAGTAGCGGCACGCTCGGGCAACACGTGATGGATCATCACTATGGTTCCGGCGCGTCGGGTGTGATGCCGGGCCATCTCGACAAACGCACCGTCGGTCGCCGACCCAACGGCATTTATCTGGCACGTTTTCGCAATGTGAACAGCGCGCACCCGGACTTTGTGCGCGGGTACGGCATGCAAGGTGGCTCCGGTCGTGCGGGATGGAATCGCGGCGGCAGCCTGCCAGGCTACGGGGCGCAGTTCAAAGATCAGCTGATTGACGAACTGGGGCCGTGGACCATCAATATTGGTGGCTGGGGCGAAACCCTTCCCGTGGCCAGCAATCACATTGCGCTCGACACGACCGTCAAAGACGCGTGGGGGATTCCGGCTGCGCGTATCAGCGTGCGATGGGGCGACAATGAACGCGCGATGCAAAAAGACATCATGGCCGCCGGTGTTGAGACGCTCGAAGCCGCGGGTGCAACCAATGTTCGCCCGTACGGCTCCATACGTCCTCCGGGCCATTGCATTCATGAAATGGGGGGCGCGCGCATGGGACGCAGCGCACGTGATTCCGTACTTAACGCGTGGAATCAATCGTGGGATGTGCCGAATCTGTTCATTACCGATGGTGCATGCATGACCAGTTCGGCGTGTCAGAATCCCTCCATTACCTACATGGCGCTCACGGCGCGTGCGTCGGCGCGCGCGGTGGAGTTGCTCAATCGGCGCGAGTTATGAGTCCGACACGCAGAGAAACGCTCGCGACACTGGGCACGGTTGCGCTTGGTGGGTTGCTGGTGCCGCGAAATGCAGCGGCGCACGCTGCGGAAAGTGTAGCCCGCGCTGAGGTGTTGAACGCGACTGCACGAGGCGTCGGCGCACCGAGCGCTGGCCGCCTGCGGCAATCCGTGGCGCGCTGGTGTTTCCCGCGCATCGCACTGGCAGACTTGTGTGCAGCCGGCAAGGACATGGGGCTCGCGGGCATTGACCTGCTCGATGAAAAGGACTGGCGTGTGCCCGCACAGCATGGTTTGACGTGCGCCATCGGCAACAGCTTTGGATCCATTCCCAAGGGATTTAATCGGCCGGATCATCACGACGAGCTGGTCGCGGCTGGCAGCGCGATGATCCCCAAAGCGGCCGCGGCCGGCGTCGAACGCATTGTGGTGTTCAGCGGCAATCGCGCAGGGCTCAGCGACGGTGAAGGCATCAACAACTGTGTGGCTGGCCTGAAACGTTTGATGCCGCTCGCCGAACAACATGGCGTGACGCTGTGCATGGAGATGTTGAACAGTAAGGTAGATCACAAAGACTACCACGCCGATCACACCGCCTGGGCCGCCGAGGTCGTGCGGGGCGTGAACTCGCCTCGTTTTCGATTACTGTACGACGTCTATCATATGCAGGTCATGGAAGGCGACGTGATCGCCACGATTCGCAAATACGCCGACATGATTGCGCACTACCACACGGCGGGCGTTCCCGGCCGCAACGAAATCGATACCATGCAGGAATTGAACTACCCTCGTATTGCGGGCGTGATTGCCGACACCGGGTTTACCGGGTTTGTCGCGCATGAGTTCATGCCCAAACGGGATGCGCTCACGTCACTGCGCGAAGCCGTCGCGGTATGCACCGTATGAGTGATCATCCGACGTCACAGAGTCTGACATCAAGCCCACGCGACCCGGCCATGCGCTTTCAGCGTGCGGCCTTGTTGCTGTTGGTCGCGGGCATTTCGCTGCTCTTTGTGAAGATGGTCGCGGGCTTCATGGTCGCCGTGCTGTTGGCGGCCATTTTCGCCGGCATGTCGTATCCGTTGTATCGTCGACTTCGCGCCGCGTTTGGTGGGCGACCGAATCTCGCGTCCATCACGACGATTCTGGTGTTGTTCCTGGGCATCGTGTTACCACTCAGTGCCTTTTTGGCGCTTGTGGTCGCAGAGTCGGTCTCGCTCAGTCAGGCTGTTTCCGCGTGGCTGAATAGTGGACCGGATCGACTGCAGCAGTTCGAAGCGCTGGTGGCGCGCATCCCGTTCGCATCGCGGTTAATCCCCGAGGGCGAAGATCTGGTTACCCAGCTGTCTGAGTTGGCGTCGCGTGCAGGCCCCATCGTAGCCGGACAAGCTGCGGCCGTAGGCAAAGGCACGCTCTCGTTCATCTTGCAGCTGTTCGTGTGTCTGTACGCCATGTTCTTCTTTCTGGTTGACGGACAGGGCATTCTTCGACAAATCCTTTACTACATCCCGCTGGATGCCGGCGACGAAGCGCAGCTGCTCGAACGGTTTGTGTCCGTCACGCGCGCCACGCTCAAAGGTTCACTGCTGATTGGCGTGTTGCAGGGGACATTGGCTGGCCTTGCCTTCTGGGTGTGTGGTGTCCCGGCGCCCGCGTTCTGGGGCACCGTCATGGTGGTGCTTTCAATCATTCCGGCTATTGGTGCGGCCCTGATCTGGATACCCGCCGTGATTTTTCTCTTCGCAACGGGAGAGAGCGGCAATGCCATTGGATTGCTTGCCTGGTGCGCGATTGTGGTCAGCACGGTGGACAACTTTTTGCGCCCGCGCCTGATCGGACGGGATGCGCGCATGTCGGATCTGCTTATTCTGCTCAGCACGCTGGGCGGCATTTCGGTTTTTGGTGCGCTCGGCTTTATTGTGGGTCCCATCATCGCCGCGCTGTTCGTCACCGTGTGGCACATCTACGGCGACGCATTCAGCGACTGGCTGCCAACGGTTCCAGACGGATTTTTACGCACGCACATGTTTGCGACGGACACTGAAAACACAACCTCAGACAAACCCGAGTGACACACTCCCGCTGGCTCGCGATTGTCGCGAGCATGCTGCTGCTCGCCGCTTGTAGTGATTCCACCACGCCACCAGTCGCACCTGAACCGCCAGGCGGTGGCGGTGGAGAAACGGTCGTGGTCCCGGCCATCGATCGCGAGTTTCGTGGCCTGTGGATTGCCACGGTCGCCAATATCGACTGGCCGTCGCGCTCCGGACTCAGCACGGCCAATCAGCAGAGCGAATTGATCGCCATTCTTGACCGTGCACAGACGCTCAAGCTGAATGCGGTCATTCTGCAGGTGCGCCCCGCGGGCGACGCCTTGTATTCGTCAAACATTGAACCGTGGACGCGCTCGCTCACGGGTACGCAGGGCGGGTCTCCCGGCTGGGATCCACTCACGTTTGCGGTAGAACAGGCGCACGCACGAGGCATTGAGCTGCACGCGTGGTTCAATCCGTTTCGCGCCGGCAACTTGTCGGATTCGCTGTCGCTCGCGTCAAACCATTTCTCCAGGCAGCGCCCGGACCTCACGCGGCCGTACTGTACGCAACGCTGGTTCGATCCGGGTGAGCCGGAGGTGCACGCGCACACCTATCGCGTGATTCGCGACGTGGTCACGCGCTACGACATCGACGCGGTACACCTCGACGACTTTTTTTATCCGTATCCGGATTCGCGTTGCGCCGGCCTGCAGTTCCCGGATAGCGCCGTCTACGCACGCTTTGTGGCTGGCGGCGGGACCATGTCGCGCGACGACTGGCGCCGCGACAATGTGAATCGATTCGTTCAGCAGCTGCAGCAGGAAGTACGGCAGGTTGATCCCACGGTAAAGGTTGGGATCAGTCCGTTCGGCATTTGGCGACCGGGCACACCGCCGGGCATTGTGGGGCTTGATGCGTACGGCTCCATCTTCGCGGACTCTCGCCTGTGGTTGAATCGCGGCTGGATTGACTACCTCTCGCCGCAACTCTACTGGTCACTGAGCTCCACGGGGCAGAACTTTACCGCGCTGCTCGACTGGTGGACACAACAGAACACGCAGCAACGACATCTCTGGCCCGGACTCGCCTCGTACCGGGTGGCCGATGGTTCATCGTCCGCATTCGCCGCAACGGAAATCCAGGGACAAGTCACCGCCACCCGTCAGCGCGCCAACGCAACGGGCGGACCAACGGGAACGATTCTGTACAACACCACATCGGTCATGCAAAACCGCGGTGGACTTTCCACGTTGCTCGAGAGCAGCGTGAATGTGAATGACGCGGTGGTGCCGGCATCACCGTGGCTTGATGCGACGGTTCCCGCGGCGCCAACGTTTACGGTCGCTTCATCTTCCTCAGCGACCGGCACACGCCAGATTGCAATCGCCGCTGATGCCAGCGGTCGCGCGCGTTGGTGGCTCGTCCGCTGGCGCGATGGCACACGCTGGCGTTCGCGCGTCATGCGCTCGGCGCTCAGCGGCGTCAGTGTTCCCGGCGACAGCAATGGACAGCCGGTACGCGTGATCGTGGTGCACGCGCTCAGCGCTTCAGGCGTTGCGAGCAGCCCGACTACCTGGCAGCAGCCATAGACAACGCGTAGTACTGCTCACGAATTCCCAGCGCATTCACTTCACACATGCTGCGCAGCTCGCCGTTCACCGACAGATGAAATACGCACTGGGACAGGCGCTCCTGTCCCAGCGGCGTCCCGAGCTCGCTCGCACTCATGAAGTGATGACTTACAATGGCGAGTCCCTGCACACGCGCGTGCCCGCTTGCGAGTGCGCGCGCCGCACGCCACGGATTTCCCTTCCCAAAACGTTTGAGCCAGTGCACCGCGAATTGCGGTACGGCGTGCGCCAGAAACCCCGGCGCTGAACGCGCGACGCCGAGCATGCGCGCGATTCGAGTACCCGCGTCGTCGTCCGCACGGAAGGAAATACCGCCAAATCGCGCAAGGAATCCGTCCACGATCTCTCGATCCGTGGCGTCCGCGTCGTCACGAATCGGGTAGAACTGCGGTGTTGCCCCGCGCACGGCGTACACGAAGCCGTGCACGAAGCGGTTGCACGCCGGATGACCGAGCCATTTCGCACCGCGCTGCAATCGGTCATCATCACTCGCCATTCCTTCGGCAATGCGCGCCCACAAATCGTCGGCGGTCACGCCGCCACCGAATCCCTCTTCTGTTCGTCCGACCTGGGCAATCGGCTGAAAGCTCACGAGGTGAAACACATCGGCGTTGCGCAGCAACCAACGCATGACATCGGGCACACCATCGAGATTATCGCGCGTCACGGTCATCGTTGTGGCGGAGCGTATACGAATGCCTGTCCGCGTGATCACATCTCGCAGCATGTGTGCAAACTCGTCGCGCAGCGGGTTGAGCGTCTCCTCTCGTTCCGCGCGTGACCACTCGGCGCCTTTGCGGCCACGCTGTGTGGTATCCACATGAATGCTGATCTCACGCAGCCCACCGTCCACGATCAGCCGCTCCAGCAATCCCGGGCGGCGCCGAAATGAATCGCCGTGCGTCATGAGCATTGGTATCAGCTCGAGCGAGCGCGCGTAGCGCAGCAGTTCAATCACCTCGTCGGTATCGCGCAGTGTTACTTCACCATCGGTCAGCTGCAAGTTGCCGGCTGGTCCAAGCACCGGTCGCAGCGCGCGTATTTGCGCTTTGAGTTCTTCCAGACTCGCGGCGGGTACACGATTCGCACCATCGCCGAGGTAACAGCCGCGACACGCAAAATCGCAGCGTGGCATGGCGCCGATCGTTGCACCGCAACCATTGCCCTGACGTCCAAGCATTTGTCGCGGTGTCTTGAGCGCCCCAGGGAGACGCTGCCAGTTCGCTGCGAGCAGCGCGCGGGATTCATCACGCACCGGATGGCGGAAAACCCGCCACAATTCGCGCCAGGAGGAACGCCGCATGACCTCCGCGTTACTGGCCATGACATCGCGGCTCATGGCGTGTTCGTCGACCGCGGCCGCATGTGCTCCTGACTGTTCAGCGTCCAGTCGTAGTTGGTCTGTTTGAGCGTGAAGCGCCCACTGCGCAGCAGGTCACGCTCCGGGCCCGCCGGATACCACTCGGCGAGATACTGACCAATCGCTTTGTCGCTGCCGCCAAAATCATCGCGGTACCACGTGAAGACCAGACTCACGAACACCGTGCGCGACGGCACGTCTACCCGATTCTTCGGGGGTGACTCGCGAATGAAACGTTGGGCCTGCTCGGTGAGCTGCGTTTCGAGTCGAGCGGCCACGTACGCTTCGCTGCGCAGGGGTGGGCAGCCGATCGCTGCACAGACCAGTGCGAAATGAATACGCGGCTCGTCGAATTCCTTGCGAATGATCTCATGCTCCACCTGGTCGAGCGTGAGTACACGACCGGCCGCTCGCACAACCGGATCTGACCAGGGGCCCTTGAGCTTCAGCAGTCCAAACGACTTGTTCACGTTCCGAATAGACTGCCGTTCCCCTTTATCCACGATCAGCTTGATCGTGAACGCGTTGTACACATTGATCCAGTACGCGAGGCGTTCCTGCGCGCTCAGGCTTGCGGGATTCACCGCATTAAGTGCTGAGAGGTAGGCCGTAAATGTCGGCGCGGCCTTGAATGCGTCGTAGTCAACGGCGCCATTGACCACGTGCGCGCGCAGCAGTGCATCGAACGCGCGGTGATCCACAGAAGACTGGGCCTGTAGCATGCCAGACGGGAGCGAAACGGCGAGCAACAGCGCGGCGAGGCGGAGCGCCCCGCGGCGGGCGACGCGCAACATGAGAGGCGTGGTTTTGGACATGGGTCATATACGATTCTCACCCCGTAATCGGATCCCCGGGGGCTTGCCACACCGTGAACCACTCCCGAGGTTGCACGCAGGCGCCGCGGAATGGCCGCGCCGCACGTCAACCGGAGGGTGCTGGAGTCATGTCGGACTGGTTGTTGGGGACGTGGCGACTCATGCGCGCCGATGCGATGCTCGATTTCGCGCCCGGCGTGCGCATGGAGTTCCGCGCCGACGGCACGCTGTGCTATCACATCGATGTGGGCGGTCGCGATCAGGTGATTGATCTGCGCTATCGCGTAGAGGGCGAGATGCTGCACACGGAAAACCCCGCATCGCCGCACAGCATGAGCGTGGGCATTTCCCACGGGGTCGGTGATGTGCTGCGTCTCGATTTTGCCGGCGCACTGGCGTGGCTGGTGCGCGAGGGTGCGCCCGACGCCTTGGGGCCACACACGTGACGCCACCGTCACGCTTGCTGGCCCGCGCCGCGACGCAATGGATGGCGTTCGAGAATCGTTCGTTCGCCTTCCTCATGAAGTACGAGCGACGCTGGCGACGCATTCCCACCCATTTGCGGCTGCAGCCCAGCAACTTCGACCGGCAGATGTTTCGCTTGTGCGTTGGCGCGTTCACGTGTCTCGCGCTGTTCACGTTGCTGCCGTCGCGACGCGTTCGTGTCATCGCCATTCTGGTCATGTTCCTGCTGTTGTTCCTTACCGTGATGGGGCTTTCGTTGCGCGACACATTTCCGCGTGGCAAGCGGTAGCACACGTGCCCACGGCCCCGATCTCACTACCTGTCGATGACTGACCGCACATCGCGCGCACCGGCACTCGCCTGGGTTGCCCCGTTCGTCATCTTCATGGTGCTGTTGGTCGTGATGCCTTCGCTGCCGATCACTCAGCCGTACGAGTCGCTGATCCGGGTGGCTATACTCGTGGCGGCGCTCTGGTACTTTTCGCGCGACATCATCACATCCATGCGCGTGCAGCATGCGCTCGCGTCGAGCGTGCTGGGTGTTCTCGTGTTCGTAATGTGGATTGCGCCGGATCTGTTGGTCACCGGCTGGCGATCACACTGGCTATTTCAGAACGCGGTGACGGGCTCGCTAAAAACAACGATTGCGCCTGACGAGCTGGCCGACCCGCTGGTGATGGCGCTGCGCTTCGCGCGCGCGGCACTGATCGTGCCGGTGCTGGAGGAGCTCTTCTGGCGCGGATGGCTGCCGCGCTGGCTCGTCAACCCCGATTGGCAGAAGGTGCAGCTCGGCACCTACAACACGTTGGCCTTTCTCGGCACAGCGGTGCTCTTCGCCAGCGAACATGGCCCGTACTGGGAAGTGGGGCTCGCCTGCGGGCTGATCTTCAACTGGTGGATGTGGCGCACGAAATCGCTGGGCGATCTGGTGCTGGTACACGCGATCACAAACGCGTGCCTGTCTGCCTACGTGATCGTGTCCGGCCGCTACGAATACTGGATGTAGTAGCCGGCACGATCAGCGCGTCACGGGCCGTACACCACCGGTGACGTGCCGCGTTTGATGTCACTCGCTCCGTTTGCAACGCCCAGGCCAACCGCCAGGCCAACCGTGAGTGCGGTGCCGATTCCAACAATCGGCAGCAGCGCCATCACCGGGGCGGCGACAACGAGCGCGGCCCCACCGGCGAGCCACGGCGTCAACGTCTTGCGAGCGGCGTCCACGTAACGCAGTCGGTTCGCCACAAAGCGCCGAGTCGCGCCGTGGATCGACATGAACAACACCGCAGCAATCGCAAAGGACAACAGGAATCCGATCATAACTACCTCCGTGTCTTTCCTAACGGACGGGCGCGCCCGAGGTTTCACGCACCAGAGGTCCGACATCCGTGAAAATGGCGTTCCGGGCTACTTGATCCCCTTTCGAGCGGCATGGATTAACGCCTCTGAGAAGCGGTCTACCTCGTCGAGCGTGGTGTAGACATTCGGCGTCACGCGGACACCCGAAAACTCCGGATGGTTAATGGGCGTGGTGACAATGCTGTGCCGGCTGAACATCCAACCCACAAGTTCGTTCGGCGCCACATCCTTGACCGATACCAGTCCAATGCCGCCAGTGTCTGGACTATCCAAAGCTGTGAGCATTGTCACACGTCCGTCGCCATCGCTCACCGCACGTCGGGCCCATCGATCACGCAGATACCGAAGCCGTGCGACTTTGCGTGCCGCGCCAATGCCGCGATGAAATGACATCGCCATGGGAATCGCGTTGTGATTCGCCGCTGGGTGCGTTCCGATTTGTTCGTACTTGCGAATGTCTTCGTCGAGTTCCGGATCCGCCGCCATGAGCGGCCACAGCGCCCGCTGCTTTGACTTCCGCACGTACAAAAATCCGGTGCCGATCGGTGCGTACAGCCACTTGTGCAGGCTGGTGCCGTAATAATCGCAGTCGAGGTCGTCGCGCGTAAACGGAAAGTGCGCGAACGCATGGGCGCCGTCGACCAGGACGGCAATGTCACGCGGACGCGCGAGATCGGTGATGGCGCGAATCGGAAGAATCTGTCCTGACAGATTCGTAATGTGCGGCAGTTCAATCACACGTGTGCGCGGCGTGATGGCGGCCGCCACCGCATCCACAATCACCTGCTGGTTCGGCGGTGGCACGGGAAACGACACGCTCTTGAGCACAATGCCGTCACGCCGTTCGCGCTGACGCCACGTGGTCAACATGCGCGGATAATTCTGATTGCTCACGATGACTTCGTCGCCGCGCCGCAGATCCATGCCGAGAATCAGCGTTTCCATACTCTCGGAGGCATTGCGCGTAATCGCCATCTCTTCCATGTCACAGCCAAACTCGCGCGCCAGTTCGCGGCGTGACACTTCAATCGCCGGCTCGAGCAACTGCCACATGTTGCGCACCGGCAATTCATTGGAGAATCGCAGGTCCCGAATCATCGCCTCCAGCACGTGACTGGGCGTAGGCGACACACCCCCGTTGTTCAGGTTCGTATGCGTACGATCCACATCAAAGGCGCGCTGGATCGGCTCCCAGAAATCTTCGTCGTCCGCGAGGGCGAGCGCGTGCGGATCCTTGACGCCTGATGGCGGCCATGGCGCCCCCCGAGAGGCAGCAACGGCCGTGGCATCTCGCAGTCGTCGAATGGCGTCCGGTACGAAGCCCGGGAGCATGGCAGGCGCGATGGCGGCGCCCGAGAGAGCGGAAACAAATCGTCGACGGTCCATCCCCTATTGTGCAGCACAACGGACCACGCCGCGAGGGGCGCCTTTGCACGGACCGTGTCCGCAGGATATCGTCTCAGCATGATTCCTCACTCTCACGCACCTCGTCGCCGGTTGACGGGGCGCTTCGCTCTGCCGGCGTCGCTGCTGACGCTGACCGCCTGCCTCTATCAGCCGCCCAAGCTCGTCCCCACCGATGCCCCCCGCGTGCTGGCCAATCGCACGATCACCGCGCCGCACCCAGGCACTCCCGGCACGCACACCGTACGGCAGCTGTACTACGGCAGCGGCAAAGACAAACAGCGCCCCGAGTTTCGCGACTCGACCACGTACCGCACCGCCACGGTCGACGCGTCGCCCTTTGTCTCATTCACGCCCGCGATTGCGAAAAGCCGCAAGAAATACTGGGGCTATGATACCAAAGCCTTCCCCCTGAATGCCCGCGTGTGGTATCCGGAAGGCGACGGACCGTTTCCGCTCGTCCTGATTGTGCACGGCAATCACGACATGAAAGACTTCTCCGACCCCGGCTATGCCTGGCTCGGCGAACTGCTCGCGTCCCGCGGATACATTCTTGCGTCGATCGACCAGAACTTTATCAACGGCAGCGCGCGCATGGAGAACGATGGGCGCGGCTGGTTGTTACTGAAGCACCTCGAAGTGTTTCGCGCACTGAATGACTCGGCCGGAAAGCCACTCGCCGGTCGTATTGACATGTCGCGCATTGCGCTGATGGGACATTCACGTGGTGGAGAGGCGGTGGCTGTCGCTGCGGCGTTCAACACACTGAAGCACTACCCCGATGACGCCACGCAAAAGTTTGATTTCAACTTCGACATCAAGGCGCTCGTGGCCATCGCGCCCGTGGACGGGCAGTACCGTCCGTCCGACAAAGGCACACCGCTGCGCGACATCAACTATCTCGTGATACACGGCACGCACGATGGCGACGTGAGCACGTTTAACGGACTCACGCAATACGATCGTGTGTCGTTTACTCCGGGCAGCGCATGGTTCAAGAGTGCCATGCTCATGTACCGTGCCAATCACGGACAGTGGAACACCGGCTGGAATGAAAAAGACAACGGCAAAACATCAGCGCGACGACTGGCACTGGACGCGCTGATTTCCGGTGAAGAACAACGGCAGTTTGGGCGGCTGGTGATTGGCGCGTTCCTTGAGAGTACGCTGCAGGGGAGTGATGCGTATCGCGCACTGTTTCGTGACCATCGCACCGCCGGCGATTGGTTGCCACCCACGATGTACAGCACACGCTACGCGGATGGCCACGAACGTCGACTCGCCGATTTTGAAGGCGACATTGATCTGACCACTGGGACGGCACCGGGCGTCACGCTGCGTGGTGATTCGTTATCCGTCTGGCGCGAGTTTGATCTGCCGTTTCGTACCGCAAACAGCAGTATGCGCGGCACCGCGGTGCGACTGGGCTGGAACAACTCGCCGAGCGGTGCAGACTCTTTGCCGCGCTGGCCCGCACGATTCACGGTAACAGTGCCGGATTCGTTGCGCCGCGCGTGGCAAGTGGGAGCGGAGAGCGCGGTGACGTTGTCCATGTTCTACACGGATCAAACGCCGGGCGCGAGAAAAACGGCGAAGGACACTGCGGCGAAGTCCAAGGGCGACTCAGCAGCACCCAAGCCCGCAGCCGCGCCAAAGCCGGCTGCGAAGCCGGCGGGAAAACCACCCGCCAAGGACACCACGCCGCCTGATCTCACCGTTGAACTGGTTGACGCGAGCGGACGGTCGGCGCGCGTTCCGCTCTCACAGTTCGGGCCTGTGCGCCGGCCGATTGAGTCGTTTGTGTTTCGACGCGCGGGACGTGATGCGCAGCGGTTCTCGGCGCGTTACGAGCAGCTGTTGCACACCTACGTGATGCCGCTCGCGGCCTTCACGTCAGCGGCGCCCGGGTTCGACGCGAGCGCACTCGCCGAGATCCGGCTGGTGTTCGACCGCACGCGTGTTGGGCAGGTGCATGTAGACGACATCGGGATCACGCGGGTGCGCTGAGGTCGGGGCCCGTGGGGCAATTCTCGCCCAACCCTGCGTGCCATCTCCGTGCTTCCGTGCCTCCGTGGTAAAAGCAGTTGACACCGCACCGCAAGCGACACCTTATTTACAATAGGTCTCGAACGTCACATTGGGCGTCGGAGTCGGGATACGGTGTCGAGCGCACGCGTGGTTGCGAGGTGGTTGGTGGCCTCCCTGATGGGGGCAGCGCTCGTAGCGTGCGGCAACCACAGATCGGCCGGCTATCTCGACGGCGGCACGCGATCCGCATCGGGCGGGCGCACAATCACTCGTGCCATGATCGCCAAGTGGAACGTGCTTGATGCCTTCGAGGTGGTCGAGCGCGGCGGCGGATACCTGCTCGCCGACAACAATCGAGGCGATGTGTCGGTGCGACGAACGCGCGGACGGTCGAGCATCACCAATCGTGGCGCTGACTCACCGGTCCTTCAGGTGGATGGTTCAATGATGCTTGATTTCGCGATGCTTCGGCGCATCAGGGCGTCTGACATCGAGCGCGTGGAGTTCTTGTCCTCCACCGACGCCGTGCAGCGGTTCGGAACCAACTCGACCGGCGCTGGCGCGATCATCGTCGTTACGCGTACGGGATATACGCCGTAACGAAAGCCGTACAGGCAGTCGAAACAAAAACGGGGAAGCGCAACCTGAGCGCTTCCCCGTTTGTTGTGTATGCGTCGCCCGATCAACTACGGGTTGATATCCAGACAAACCGCCGCACCGTCCGGGCCGATGGGCTGAAGTGGATTGAACGTTTCTGCGGTTGGCGTACGGAACACAACATCCGTGCCGTATCCGGGCGCACGATTGATCTGCCACGTATTGCCGCTCGGGAAAACTTCCGTCTGCGACATACCGTACTGGCGCATCATGCGGCGCATGTCCGGATACCGATGACCCGTTCCAAACAACCAAAACCCTTTCTCGCGGAACACCAGATTCCGTCGAGCCGCCGCATTGCCCGGATCCGTGAGCGGCGTCATGGCTGCAATCGTGCGACCATAACCCGGCGGTGTTGCCCGCAGTGAGTTAAGGATCGCAAGCGCTTCTGGAAAACGCTCGGCACGGTTCAGCGCCTCCGCCTCATAGAGTCGCGCCTGCAATCCACTCATTAACGCCACCGGCGCCGCGTCGGTTGACCAGATGAGCTGATACAGCATGTTCGGTACCGACGTGTTACCGCTGTCGAACGGGCGAGACTGCGTAAGGCCAGCGGCAGCGCACGCCGCTTGACCTGCAGTGCAGACCGGAACGCGAGGGTCGTTCGCTGTGCCAAAATTCATGGCCAACGGTCCCTCGTTGTTCGCTACCGAATACCGGCGCTGGTTGTTGATGAACGACCAGACCCCTGGAACGCGCGCCGTTTGCGCATGCTCCTGCTGCCACACGTACGTGGTCGGCACCGCCGCCACTGCCGCCTGCACAGCAGAGAACGCGCCCTGGTTCAGAAGAATTCGGGCCTTGAGAATCGACAGTGCATTGCGAACGCGAACATCGTTCGTGGTCGTTGCAGTGCCAACCCGCGTGAGCCCGGAATCAACCTTGGCGAGCGCCAGTGCAAAAATCTGCGCGTTCGGAAGCGGCGCGCCGTACTCTTCGATCCCGTTGCGGACACTGCTGATCGGCTGACCGTTGCAAAAATATTCGGCCAACAGATTCAGCATGTACGCTTCGACGAAGAACATTTCGCCGAAATTCCAGTTGGGCGCACCGGGGGAAAACTCGGCGAGCGCCTCGCGCGCCTGAATTGCACCAATCCGCGGCAGGTGCAAACCACGATACGCCCCCGTGATGTTCCCGTTTTGCGGTGTGAGTGCTCGCTGGTCAGTCTCTACACGCTGCGTAAACGTATCGCCCGTTCCAAACTCGTCGCCAAACAGTCCGCCGTACAGGAACATGGTTTCGCCACCGGTTGTGGCGGCGTTAAAGCGGCCCAGCGTACCAACACGCACCGCATTGGCGGCCGTTGGATTCGAAATCGCGTCTACTCCGATAATGTCCGGATCAGTGGCTTCGACAAATGTGCTCAGGTCGCACGCCGTGAGCGACAACATGAGCATTGCGAGCGCAGCTTGGCGCGAAGAAGCAAGTTTCAGCATAGTCATGACAGTCGATTTAGAAGCCGAAGTTGAAACGCAGCGTCCACGTCTGGAGCGGCGGAGTGGTTTGAAACTCATCCTGCGTGTTACCAACGCTGGATGTCGTCTCGGGATCGACGCCCGTGAAATCGCTCCACAGTTTCAGGTTACGGCCAGAGAGCGTGATCGTGCTCGTGCGGAACTTCGGCAGCGCGGTCACCCAACGCTCCGGCACGCGCCACGTCACAGCCAGCTCGCGAAGACGCCAGTAGTCGGTGGGCTCGAAGTAGCCGATGTTCGTTGACTGCGTACCGGGCTGTTGAAAGGCTGCACAGCGCGCCTGGCGGTCAAGCGGCGCACTGGGGTCAATGCGCTCCTTCGCGTTGAGACGCGTGGCACAACGAAAGCGCTCCGTGGTGTTGTTGATCAGACCACCAAGTTTTCCGTCAATAAGGAACGTGACGCGAATCTGTCGATCCGCCAGCAAGTCAAATCCGTTCTGCACGGAGAGTTCAGCGCGAGGTGTGCTGTACCCGAGGTAGCGCTGCTCTGGGTCAACCGTGATCTCCGACAGCTCGATCATTCCGTTCCCGTTTCGGTCTTCATATGTGAACGGGCGATCCCACACCGAGTTAATCGGGAACCCCTCCGCATTACGAACGCTTCCCGTTCCGGCGGGGTTGCCCCCGAGATCAAGCACCTCGTTCGAGTTGTACGATCCGTTCACGGTGAAATCCCACGCAAAACGCTCGTAGGCAATGGGCTGTGCTGTGACGAGATACTCCCAGCCCCAGTTCCGAATCGCGCCGAGGTTGGTGGCGCGCGTGGTAGCACCCGTCCCAAGCGACGGCGCAAGCGTCTGATTGACGATGGCATCGCTCGACTTTTTGTTGTAGTACGTGAGCGACGTAGTCACGCGATCGTTGAACAGACCGAGGTCGAAACCACCTTCAATCTCCGTGACCGTCTCGGGACGCAAGTTCAGGTTGCCCAGCGTCTGATAGATCAGACCGGGCACGTCCGCTGCCGCGTCGCGATAGACATTCGATCCGAAGAACTGCAGCGCAGCTGTGGTACCGGGTCGAATGCCCGCCTGCCCCCATGAGCTGCGCAAACGCAGCAGGTTGACATGGTCTTGAAGCGGGAACCAGTCCTCCTGACTCACGCGATACGAAACACCTGCACGCGGATAATACGCCGTGCCGAAATTCTGTCCGAACGCACTGTTCTGGTCGCCGCGCACAGACGCAACGATGTCGATCTTGTCAAACAGCTGCAGGTTCTGTTCGACAAAAATGCCAGCCGTCTTCGAGACGGTCGTACCTTCTGCGACGGACGGTACCGCGCCCTGGGAGAGTGTTCCACCACCCGGTGGCAACTGCGCCGCGTTCGCGCTGTAGCCATCATCAAAGCGGTACACATACTGAAAGCCGGCGGTTGTTCGCGTTGACAGAAAATCCGTCGGTCGGAAACTACCCGTCGCCGACCAGTCAGCAGTCCACTGGAACGTGCGACTTCGCTGTGTATTCTTGAAGCCAAGACGGCGTTGGCCGAAGTTCGTGCACTGATTCAGCAGACACGCACCTTCGTACGACTCCATCGTAAAGTCGAGGCCAGCATTTCCTCGGGCGGTCAACCAGCTGGTGGGGGTCCACACGGGCGAGATGGAACCGATCCAGCGCTGCAAATCGATCTCGTTGCTTTCCTGAAAAATGTCACCCGGCGTGAACTGCCGATACCCGTACAGCGAGTCCGTACCGAGCACACGGTTCGGCGTACCAGGACCACCAAACGCGTGCGAACCAAGGCCAACGGTGTTGTTGCCGTCCTCCGGCGCGCGCTGTTGACTCGTGAGGAAGTAGGTGCGAATGGGCACCTGCAACTCGCGACTCAACGCCAGATCGAGATTCATGCGAAGACCAGTGCGTGAGAACGTGTTCGGGTCTTCGACGTAGTCCGCAATCGCGATACCCTGCCGTGCAAATCGATCACGTTCAAACTGCGGAAGGCCGAAGGTGCCAACGGTGCCCTCGCGCTCCAGCGCGACGAAGTACGTCGCCGCTTCGCTGCCGCCGGCCACGCTGATGCCGTACTGCTGGCGACTACCCGTGCGCAGGGGGCTGGCACGCGGATCTTTCCACAAGTTGAACGTGGTGATGGAGTCAACCACGCAGGTACCCGCCGCGATCGTGTTAATCTGGCAATCTGACGCGCGTCCGTTGTTGGCCGGGTTCGTCTGATTAGCCAGTTTACCCCAGGCCGTGTACGCGTCGGGATAGTTGTTGCGGTCTTGCGTGACGCCCTGTTCCGTGTAGACCGACCAGCGCGCCGCACCGGCACGACCGCGCTTTGTCGTAATGACAATCACACCCGTGGCCGCATCCGTGCCGTACGTGGCTGACGCTGCCGGACCGCGAATCACGTCGATCGTTTCAATGTCTTCCGGGTTGATGTCATTCAATCGACCGGTCGGTGCACCACCATTGCCGAAGCCGGACGTCGAACTGTTGATACGCACACCATCCACGATCACAATCGGATCGTTGCTGAGCGAAATTGAGGACGTACCGCGGATGCGAATGCGACTGGCGGCGTTAACACCTGTACCTGGCAGAATTTGCACACCGGCAGCCTTACCGATTAGCAGGTCGCCCACGTTGCTGATCTGCGCGGATTCAATCGCCTTATTCGCGTCGATCTGCGCAATCTGATTGGGTACCTCAAGTCGTCGCTGATCACCAGTTGCCGTGGTGACGACGGCGGTC
>JALHNZ010000042.1 GCA_022843265.1 Gemmatimonadaceae bacterium | reverse complement strand
GAAACATCCGAACAGCGCGGCGAACGCGCCGCTTCCCATCATGATCGGGAACGCGGCGCGCGGATCCATGCCGAGTGCGCTGAGCAATACGAATGTGGGGCCGTAGTTGCCCACGCCGAGCATGATGAGCGCGCCGAGCACAAAGTTTACACCGAGAGCGAGCCACAAGGCACCGCCGTCGAGGGTGAGCGCGGTGCCGCCGACCGGCATGCGATTCAGCTGCGCCACTGTCATGAAAATCGCCGCCAGAAGCAACGCCGTGCCCATGCCAATTTGAATCGGCCGTCGCGGCAGACGCGACACGACCCCGGCGCCAAGAAATCCGCCAGCGAGGGCGGTGCCGATCATCAGCACCAGCAACGTCGTGTCAATCTGGATCTTGGAAATGAAGATCAGCGCCTGCGTGACCACCGAAAGCGTCAGGCCCACGATCATCGTAGCGGGCAGTCGTTCATCGGGCACCATGCGCAGCGCCTTGAACGCAGTGGTGGTGGTAGCGAGCGAGCCAATGCCAAGCGTATCGAAGAAGTTCACGCAGAAGCCAATGATCACTTGCACCAACGTGGGCCTCAGGCGCTCACCCTTCGAACGGTCCAGCGACTGCCACCAGCGCCACACGAAGAGTGTGGCCAGCAGCACGAGGGAAACAAGCAGCAGCAGCCGGATGTCGATCATCGCCAGAAGCTACTGCGCGATGCACACTATTGCTCGCCGGCCGCACTTGCCGTTAGCGTAGCCTGTAACTGCAACTGACCATGAGGTCCTTATGAGCGCGCACGACGAGTTCACGCTGTACGACCTCCGCGTAGCGGTGGTGGCCAACCGCGGGCGCATGATGTGCCGTGAGCGCATCGGCGACTACTTCGAGGTGAAGTCGGGCACGATCTCCATGCCGGATGGGCAAGGCTTCCCGCTGTACGCGATGGCCGCACTGCTGCCACTGCTGCCCGCGAAGCAGCGCGCCACGCACGCGAATGACTGGATGACCACCGACAGCGATATTGCCTGTCCCGACGTGCATTGCGGTGCGGTCTTTCGCATCACGCGCACGGGCACTCGCACGCTCAGACATTCTGAGGAGAGCGGCGAATCACTGCCGTCCGCATGATGAGACGTTTTCTGGCGCCTGACTACAGCGTACCGCCGGTTATTGCTGGCGCGTGGCAGCTCTCCGAAGGGCACTCGTCGCGAACCGTCGATCGTGCCTCGCTCTTCGCCGCGTGGGATCTGCTCGCGGCGAACGGCTGCGACACGCTCGACTGCGCCGACATCTACACCGGCGTGGAAACACTGATCGGTGAGTACCGCGCTGCGCGTCCACACCAGCGCGTGCAAGTGCATACCAAGTTTGTACCTGACCGTGATGCGCTTGCGCAGGTGGATCGTGGCTATGTCACGCGCATCATCGACCGGTCGCTCGAGCGGCTGCGTACCGACGCCCTGGACCTGGTGCAGTTCCACTGGTGGCGGTACGAAGTGCCCGGAATGATCGAGGTTGCGGGCTTTCTCGACGACTTGCGACGCGCCGGCAAAATCAGACATCTCGCGCTCACCAACACGAATACATCGCAGACACATGCCCTGCTCGATGCGGGCATTCCGCTGGTGGCAACGCAGGTGCAGTACTCGGTGCTCGATCGACGTCCAGCGGCGCAACTGGCACCGCTGGCTCAGCGGCGAGGCATGCATCTGCTCTGCTACGGTTCGCTGGCCGGTGGTTTCCTTGACCACGCATGGCGAGGGGCCAACGATCCGCAGGGTACGCTCGAAAACCGCTCGCTCACCAAGTACCGACTGGTGATCGACGACTGCGGCGGATGGAACGCGTTGCAACGCGTGCTCAACACACTCGGCGATATCGCTGAACGCCACGGTGTGGGCATTGCGAACGTTGCGCAACGATGGATGCTCGACCAGCCTGGTACGGGCGCAGTAATTGTGGGTTTTCGTGGTGAGGCGAGCGCGCGGCGCACGCTGCAGACGTTAGCGCTCACACTGACCCCAGACGACCACGCGCACCTTGCATCGGTGCTCGACGAACTCCCCATGCCTGCGGGTGATGTGTACGACGCAGAGCGCGATCCGCAGTCGGCGCACGCGGGGATCATCAAATACAATCTGAACGCTACGAACGCCTGAGTTGTTATCGCGGACGTTTCACCGGATCTCTCTGGCGGCACTGAATCGGGCGCTACGCCTCCGTCATGGCGTAGGCGAGGTCGTACAACATGACGTCTACGAGCGCGATGAACACCTGCAGAAACAGCGCCAGCGTAAACGCGAGTCCGCCAGCGAACGCAAGCAGCACGCTTGCCTTCGCTGGTGGAACAGAAACAATCATCAGCATGCCAAGCGTTGCAAGCACCGCCAATGCAGGGAGCAGCAGCAAGGCGGCAAACTGCGTGATCGCCATGGTCGCGAAGGCGCGAGTTGGCAGCACCTGTGCCATCGTTTCGAGTCGTTCTGGCGCGCTCGGCACGCCGCGATGTCGGAACAAATCGACAAAGGTCAGCATGTTCTTGACGCCGCTGCCTTTCGTCGCGCGACTGGTTGCGATGTAGCGGCGAACGGCGACGCGAACCCACGCGGAATACAGCGCCATGCCGTCTCGCGAGTCGCGTTCCAGCGCTGCATCGGTATGCGCCGTACCGATCACTGCACGCGCAACGCCGCGCCATGTGATTCTAACGAAGGGGCGTTCGCGCACATCGCCGAATATCGACGCCATGCTGGCCATCGCCAGCGGGGTTGCGATCCATAGTGGCACCATCAGCAGAACGAGCCACAACAACGGCATCGCAAGACCAGGCAGCACAAGGCCGAGCAGCACACCAATGACGGTGGCAACCAGCCCAGGAATCGCAAACCACGCCCCCAATACGGAGAGCTCGGGCATACGTTCTGCGAACACAACGAGTGCGCGTCGCATGCTCTCGCCGAAACCAGATGCGTGTGCGCGCAATGCTGCCGCAAACGCGGGCGCAGAATGGAATCGGGCGTCCGGCTCTTTGGCGAGCGCACGCCGAACCACCGCTTCTGCCTGTGGTGGAACACCGGCCTCCGCGGGAAGCGCCGGGATCTCTGCGATGAAGTGTTGTCGGAGCAACGCGGTCGTGTCGCCACGAAACGGTAGCGTACCGGCGAGCATCTGATACACCACGACGCCGAGGCTGTAGATATCACTACGCCGATCGACGTCGTCGCCGGCGCATTGTTCCGGTGACATATACGCGGGTGTACCGATGGATTCGCCCATCTGTGTGGCGGTGCTCCCCGTTGCGCTTGTCACCATGATTGGCGGCGCGTTCATCGACGGCTCGGCGTCGCGCCGCGCGAATGTGTCGTCGCGCAGCTTCGCGATGCCGAAATCGAGCAACGTCACGTGAAAGCCGCCACGCGTATCGGGAGCGAGCCAGATATTTGCGGGCTTCAGGTCACGGTGCACCACGCCTTTTGCGTGGGCCGCCGCCAACGCCGCACACACCTGCTCAACGATGTCGACGACTTGCGTGAGGGGAAGTCGCTGACGCGATTCAAGCACGTGCTCGAGCGTCTCCCCATGCAGGTGCTCCATGACGAGATACGCCACCTGGCGACCACCCACTGAATCCACGCCAAAGTCCGTGACGTTGACAACGTGCTGGTGCTGTATGCCGCCGGCAGCGCGCGCCTCGCGAACAAAGCGCTCTGATGCAGTCGGATCTGCCATCAGCTCCGGGCGCACCACCTTCAGCGCAACAGTGCGGCCAATGCCCACATGCTCCGCGAGATACACGGCCCCCATACCGCCTTCGCCCAGCCGACGTCCCACCAGATACTTGCCGTGGAGCACGCCGCCGGTGAGCCACGCCAGATCGTCTGCAGGTTCGCTCACGCGCCCTTCCGTTGCCCGGCGGAGCATGAAGTATTCTTTTGCATCGGTCCAAGTTAAGGCTACTGCAGGTCGATTGCGTGATCCTTGGGCGCCACTCACACTACCAATGAAACTCTGGATCGACGCGGACGCCGCACCTGTGGCGGTAAAAGAAATCTGCTATCGCGCATCGGATCGCTTGAAGGTCGAGACGATATTTGTCGCGAATCAGCGTGTGCAGCTTCCTCCTGGCTACGGCTTTCTGCACAGCGTGCGCGTAGACGGGTCGGCTGACGCCGCCGACCGCTACATCGCCGAACACGCGGTTGCGGGCGATGTGGCGGTTACGCAGGACATCCCGCTCGCGGCCATCCTCGTACCCAACGGCGTTGTCACCATTGATCCTCGCGGCGAGGTCTACACCGAAGAGAGCATTGGCGAGCGACTGTCCGTGCGGAACTTCATGGAGGGGCTGCGCAGCGGCGGCGTGGACACGGGAGGCCATGCTGCGTACGGCGCGCGCGAAAAGCAGTTGTTTGCCAATGCACTCGACCGCGCACTCACGCGCGCGATGCGGGCGAAAAACATTTGAACGGCGCCGTTACACGCTGATTGCCAGCTTCGACTCGAGTTTGTCGAACGACCCCGTCCAGCCCTTGGTCATACCAGTGCGTTCGGCAACAAAAGCAGCGATTTCGTCAGGCGTTGCTGCGCCAAATACCGCCGACCGAATGGTAACTCGTGTCTGCGCCGGCTCTTCTGGTGTGAGCCGCACGCTGGTGAGTAGCGTTTCCGGCCAGTTTGGCGCGCCGGGATGACGCACGATCTGCTCGTGCGCGTCTGTGAACACCTGTGTGTACTCGATGCAATGCGGACGCTCGACTTTTAGGTACTCGATGCGTCCATGCATGCTGAACTCATCATTCATCATGGTGAACACATTTTCGCCGCCCGTGGCAATGTGCACTCGGTGCGACTCCATGCTGAATCCGACAGGCGGCAACCACTGCGCCAGGTGCTCCGGGGTGGTGAACATGTCGAAGATCGTATCAATCGGCGCGTCAAAGCTGCGATTGATCACGAAAACTTCCACGTGTGACGTCTGCCGCTCGAGATATTCGGCCAGCCGATCCCACGTGGCGTTGCCGCCCGCGGCTTTGATGAACACCCGCGCATTCTGCGCGGCCTCGGGTGAGGCAAGTGTCATGCACAGCTCGAGTTCGGTACGCGCACCCAGATTGCGAAAGAGCACCGTCATGCGAAACAGTGGCTCACTGTCTTCAGATGTCGCACCGTGATCGTAAACGAGTCGCGCGTGGGGCTCCACCACGTGGTAGCGCGTAAAGTTGGGCCAGTCGACGCCATCAGGACCATGCATCGTGTACACCCACGTGCCACCTGCACGCAGGTCTTTGCTGTGCGTGGTGATCGTGAATCCACGCGGCCCCCACCACTGCGAGGCCTGCGCGTCTTCAGTGAACGCATCCCACACCAGCGCCAGCGGCGCGTCGTACACGCGGGTGATGCGAATCTCGTTGGCGCTATGGGTTGCGGTCATTGGTCGACTCATTGTTGGTGGGGGGTGATAGTTCGGGAGCAGACGGGGAGGTCACGGTCTTGAGGTACTCGCCCAGGCGATCGAGGCTCGCTTCCATGTGCGCGCGGTACTCTTCCATCCAGGCGGCTGCGTCTTTGAGCGGCTCCACGTTCAGCGTGCACGGACGCCACTGCGCTTCGCGTCCCTTGGTGACGAGCCCGGCTTTCTCCAGCACCTTTAAATGTTTGGTGACGCCGGGGAGGGTCATCTGGCCGAGGAACGGCTCTGCGAGCTGGGTCACGCTTGCTTCACCCCGTCTGAGACGGGACAGGATTGCGCGGCGCGTGGGATCGGCGAGGGCCGAAAACGTCTGGCTCAGTGTGTCTTGCATATTTTACCTAAAGGTTAAATAACCAATGGGTATAGTACAGACTGGTGCGGAGATCGCAAGGGCCGGCACCGAGTTGGTGCAGGTGGCGGCCGCATGTCACCGGGCTAGCATGCCGAGCGTGGCGTGCTGCATGTTCGGCGATCGCACCACGCGCCCGCTTCCCAATCCCCGCCGTCATGCGTCGCTCTCCTGTTGTTTGCGTCACCGCACGCGCCGTCGCGCTTGCCTGCGTGATCTCCGCCACCACGACTTCAGCGCACGCGCAGCACATCGTTGGCACACGCGACAGTCTGGCCGCGCGCACGGACAGTCTGTTCCGGCGTTTCGACCGCACCGACTCGCCCGGCTGCGCCGTTGGTGTGTACGAGGACGGCAGACTGCGTTATGGACGCGGGTATGGCATGGCCAGTCTCGAACACGGGGTGCCGCTTACCACGCGCACTGTGCTCGATGTAGGGTCCATCTCCAAGCAGTTCACGGCGATGGCGATCCTCATTCTCGAGAAAGACGGCAAACTCTCGCTCGAAGATCCGCTCCGAAAACATTTCCCGGAAATGCCAGCGTACGCTGACAAGGTCACACTGCGTCGTGCTCTGAGTCAGACCAGCGGACTGCGCGATCTCTGGACCATGTGGGGACAGACGGGACGCACATTCGCCGGTGATACCGTTGATGCACTGCGCGTGATCACACGCGCAGCCGAAACGAACTACGCGCCTGGCGAACTGTATCTGTACACGAACTCGGGGTGGATTCTCGCCGCACAACTCGTGTATCGGCTTACCGGCAACACGCTCGCGCAGTTCGCTGAAGAGCGCATGTTCGCACCACTTGGAATGCGCGATACACGATTCTTCGCCGACAACGCCGCGGTGATTCCCAATCTTGCCACCGCATACTCACCGCGTGCCGGCGGCTTTCGCGTCACCCGCAACAGCTATGACGGCGCGATCATGGGTGCGGGTGGTGTGCACACCACCATCGAAGACTTTGGTCGCTGGCTCAACAACTACGATGATGCTACAGTTGGCGGTCGCGATGTGATCGCCACGATGACCACCGCCACGTCACTCAACGACGGCAAACCGGCCAAGTCCGGGGCCACACAAGCGTATGCGGTAGGACTGAACGTGGGCACCGTGCGCGGCCTGCCCGTTGTTTCGCACGGCGGAAGCTGGGCGGGGTATCGCGCGCACTTTCTGCGATTTCCGCAGCAGCGCTTTGCCGTCTCCACCTTCTGCAATCACAGCGCGGCCGGCCCGGACTCGCTGGCACGTAACGTTGCCGCAATTTACATCGGCCACAAAATGCAGCCGGACAGTGCTGCGCTGTGGCGCGCCGCGCTTGCGGCCGCGCCGCGCACACAGACGCCCGTTGCAAATCTTCGCGCCCTCACTGGCGTCTGGCGAAACGTGGAACGCGGTGAAGTCCGTCGCACTCGGCTCACCGGCGACACACTCTTTGTTGTGACGGGCGACAGTACGCGTCTCGCACCAATTGCGGGGGGTGGATTCCGCGCTGGCACCGATTCCGAGCTCCGCTTTGAAGGTGGCGCGTCAACACCAGCGCGGATGCTCGTCTTTGGTAGTGCGGACACGGTCACGTTTACGCGCGCGGACAGTGCTGTGCTGTCGCCGGCGAAGCTGGCCGAGTACGCGGGTGAATATCGCAACGAAGAAGTTGAGACAACGCAGCGCTGGATGGTGGAAAAGGAACGGCTCGTGTTGTTCGCCAACGAGCGGCGCGTGGGTGTGTTGGAGCCCACATACGCTGACGGTTTTCTGCGGGGCGCGTCGGTAATTGATGTAACGCGCGACGGGCGCGGACGCATTACCGGGTACACGGTGCAGGCGGGACGCGTGCGCAACTTGCGGTTTACGAGGGTGCGGTAAGCCGGCGTACTGCGATGCCCGCGCCGACGTGCCCATGCTATGCGACCTGACGTAAACGCACTTGCACCGTAGCACGAAAGTGCTACTTTCCTTAGGTACCGGTACAACGGAGCCAGAATGGTGCGCGAACTGACGCTGCGACAAGTTGGAGGATCGATTGGCGCGACGATACCGAAAGACATGGCCGAGCGACTGCATTTAGAGGCAGGCGACAGGGTGTTAGCGGTCGAGACGGATAAAGGGATTCTGCTTACGCCGTTCGATCCGGACGTGGCTGATGGCCTGGCCATTGCCGCAGACGCGGCGAAGAAGTTTCGGAACGCGCTTCGCGAGCTGGCCAAGTAGCTGGTGCGAACACCTCGCTGGGTGCCGCGTCTGGTCGTGGAAGCCGTACACCTGGATCAGTTGCGCGAACATGGCGGCATGCCCGGAGTTCGGGATGAGAACGCCCTCGAAGCGGCGCTTGCGCGACCGCAGCAGAAGTGGAACTACGAGCCATCCGCCGACCTCGCTACGCTTGCGGCTGCCTACGCGTTTGGCCTGGCGAGGTCGCATCCGTTTAATGATGGAAACAAACGGTCGGCTTTTCTTGCCGCGGTGGTATTCCTCGGCTTAAATGGGAAGGATCTGGACGCGACGGAGTTGGACGTTGTGCAGACGGTGACGGCCCTGGCTGCGGGCACCCTTAGCGAAGACTCGCTGGCTGGATGGATCCGCGAGCGTCTCATTCCGCGAAGTCAGTAACCACTTTCGCACTCAACGGTTGGCCGGTCGCCGAAACCCCGCTGTACCGCCTTCGTACGTCTTTTATGACCCCGAACGAGCAGATGCCCTCACCCGAGTTCCTCGCCCTGCAAGCACAGGTCGCGGGTCGATACTCCCTCGACCGCGAACTGGGCCGCGGCGGGATGGGCATCGTGTACCTCGCACGCGAGGTCGCGCTCGACCGGTTGGTGGCGATCAAACTCCTGCCGCCGGCGCTGGCTGCTGATCAGCGACTCCGTGACCGATTTTTGCGCGAAGCACGGACCGCCGCGCAACTCTCGCACCCGCACATCGTTTCTATTCACGCGGTTGAGTCGCACGACGCACTCGTGTTTTTCGTCATGGAATATGTCGCCGGTGAAACACTCGGCGAACGCATTCGCAGACGTGGTGCGCTGCCAACAGCTGAAGCGCTGCGCGTGATGCAGGAAGTGAGTTGGGCGATTGCGCATGCCCACGCTCGCGGTGTGGTGCATCGTGATATAAAGCCCGATAACATTTTGCTCGAAGCGGGCAGTGATCGCGCGCTTGTTACCGACTTTGGCATTGCGGCGTTTGGTGACACCAACACGCCGGTTGGCGCCACGATGGGCACGATGCATTTCATGAGCCCGGAGCAGGCACTGGGAGCAGCACCCAATGTGCGTGGTGATGTGTACGCGCTTGGTGTGACGGCTTTCGCTGCACTCGCTGGTCGCAAACCGTTCGAAGGCGCGAACGGCATGGCCGTGATCGCGCAGCAGGCGAGCAATGCCGCGCCGGCGATTCGCACGTTTGTACCAGCGCTTTCGTCTGCCGCTGCTGCAGTCGTTGATCGTGCACTCGCGCGCGAGCCCGATGCGCGCTGGGGCTCGGTCGAAGAGTTCGCGGCCGCGTTGCAGGGCGCGCGTGCATTGGTGCCGCCGCTTCCGATACCGCTCCGAAAGTGTGTGCGTGACGCACTGGTGAACGCGAATCAGCTCAGTGCTGTTGTTGGGGGCACGGTCAGTGCCGCTGCGGCAGCAGCGCTCGTCGACGTCGTTGTGAAAGGCGGCTTTCTGGGTCTGGAAACTTTTCTGTTCTTGCTTGTCGCCTCGCTTGGCGCCGGACTCACGTTGCTACTGCTCGGCGGGCAGGTGCAGTCGATTCGAGCAATTGCCAAAGGCGGATATACCCGCGATGCCGCGTTGCGTGCGGTGCTTCATCTTGAGTCAGAAGACTACGCCGTGGCGCCTCCTCCTTCAGGTAGACTGGCTGGACTTTGGGATCGTCCGGTCGCGGTGAACGGCATCGGGGTAGGACTCACTGCACTTGGGATCATCGGCACCGTCCAAATCAACAACTTTCTTACGATCCCGTGCATCCTCACGGCACTCATCATGCCGGTCGTCACCGTGCGGCGCTTGGTCGAGTTGCACGGTGCCAAGGGCTCGTGGTGGGGACGACTCTTCAAGACCAAAGTCGGGAAGCGTGTATGGTCACTCGCAACGTTCGGCCTTAAGAAAGTTCGTGCCGCGCCAAGTTCGGGCGAGCCTACCGCCATGGTGCTCGGCGGTGCGATTCATGAGCTGTATGACGCACTTCCCACAAGCGAGCGTCAGCTGCTTGGCGCAGTGCCCGCCTTGATTGACCGGCTGTCAGCGCGCGCGCTTGATCACGCAGACGCACAACGGGTTGACGCCATCATGGCACTTGAAACACTGCGACTCGACTTGCTCAAGTTGCGCGCCGGGCACATTGCGGCGGATGGCATGACAACCGACTTCGAGCGACTGCGTGACGTTGGCTATCGGGTGGACGCGGTAGGTGAGCTGCGGGATGATCGGTTGTTGACGCCGGTGTAGGCGACGCCGCTGGATAGCGGCGCAGCGTGAAGTTCGCACGTCGAGGCGATTGCGCGCATATTGGCGGGGAATGACGCACAACGATGCAGCCTCTGACGACTCGCCGGTAGTCGATTTCTACAACACCGGCTACGAAGAAACGCGTCTCGACCACGGCATTGCGCAGATCGAGCGCATTCGATCGCAGCAACTGCTGATAGATGCGCTGCCGACTGCACCCGCGACGGTGCTCGACATTGGTGGTGGTGCAGGCGTACACGCGTTCTGGCTGGCGGAGCGTGGCTATGCGGTGCATTTGCTCGACGCTGCTGAACGTCTCGTTGCAGCAGCAGGGCAGCGAAGCGCTAACGCCAAGCACCCGCTCGCATCTGTTCACGCTGGTGACGCGCGTTTGCTGCCCTACGCCACCGCGAGTGCAGATGCGCTCCTGTTATTGGGACCGCTTTACCACCTCACCATCGTCACCGACCGCGCGAAGGCGCTCGCGGAAGCACGACGTGTGCTGAGGCCAGGTGGTGTGCTATTTGCTGCTGCCATCACACGATGGGCTGGCGCGCTTTACGGACTCAGTCACAATCTCTACGCGCAATCGGGATTTGGCGAACTGGTGCAGAGTACGCTCACTGATGGGCAGAATCGCAACCCCGCTGGTCTGCGTGGTGGCTTCACCGATGCGTACTTCCACAGGCCAGACGAATTTGCAGCCGAGATTCAAGACGCAGGGTTTGTGCGCACGACGCTGCACGGCATTGAAGGGCCGGCCGCATTGCTGACCGATTTTGATATTCGCTGGAACGATCCTGCGCAGCGTTCCACCATGCTCATGCTCGCCAAGTCGCTTGGTACCGAACAATCATTGCTCGGCGTGAGCGCTCACTTGCTGGCAATCGCGTTTGCGCCGCCAGTCAGCGTAAGCATGTAGGCACGCGCAACAATAAATCCCTCATCGTCTTCAGTAAGACGCCCCACAACACCGGCACTCACGCGCACGGCGCGGAACGGCAGTCGCAAACTCGCCAGACGCACGCCGCGTTCGGGGTCGATCACGTCCACGATGCTGTGATGGCGTCGGTCTTGCACCGATAACGGAATCGTGCCTTCTCCTGGCGCTTCGTATTTCGCGCGATACTCGGTTTGCAGCGCAATCGTGTCGTAACGCGGAGCGGAATCAACGCGGGTGACCCAGAGCAGCCCGGTGCTGTCTACGTCGAGCCACTGCGCACGTCGGAGGCCGCTCCCGCCGCCGAATACGCGCATGGCGAACGCATGACTCAGCGTGGGTGACGCGCTCAGCTCTTGCTCAGTCATGACCGGGTTCGGATCGTCATCGGTGCGAACGCCGAACAACTTGCGCGGCACGCCGAGAGCGTCGTGCCATTCCAGACGATAGTCGTGGAGGCCGAGTGTCCAAAATCCCTCGCGTATGTCGGCAGTAACGCTCGACCCAAAACGCGGGTGAAAATAGAACTCTTCGCCGTCTTTGCGAATACCAGCCTGGATGCGCGTGTCGTACGGCGAGAATATCGCAACGCTGTCCACGACCTCGCCAAGCGCATTGATTCGCACGACGTGTTTCGGTGGTTCCTCTGCCATGTACGACGGCACATAACGAAGTGCGAGGAACTGAGTTGGATGGGAGACGGTTGCCGTAGAGGGACGCAAACCGTCAGCCGCAACGCTGCGCACAAATTCTCCGTCGGGAGAATACACCAGCAACACTCGATCTGCGCTGAACACATACAGTGTGTCGCCGGCGCCAACGAACGTCGCGCGCGTCATGACGTATTCACCCGGGCCGCGTCCGAGCGTACCGATGCGCCGTTGCAACGCGCCGGTGCTGTCGTATTGCAGAATCGGCTGGTTCACCCAATCGTGAAACACCAGATAGTGAAAGCCGCGCGCATCGCGCAGCATGTCGGGCTCACGCAGTGGGATCAGCGAGTCGGTCGTGCGTCCAAACCGAATCGAGTCGCCGATCGAGAGCGCGCACTCGGCACAGCTGGATCCGAGTTCAATGACGGCGGTGTCACGTTGTACAACGACGTCTGCCGTGTCAGCGCGCGGCGACTCGGCGCAGGCCAGCAGCGCACTGCTGAGTAGCGCGGCGACAATTCGACGAGTCCGATGCATGACCGATCTTCGGGTTCGTGCAGCAGGTGCGCAAGTGTTTGCAGAGCGCATGTTTCCGTGCGGTCGCTGTGCACCGTCGATGTTTCATCACTTCAGCCGCGTTACTGCGACCGCAGCGGGTTTGTCCACCGAAGCCCGCGAAACCGCGCGAAATCACCGTCGGCCGAATGCAGTTCCGCCCCGTGTTCAATCGCGAGCGCCGCGAGGTGTGCGTCGGAACTCAAGTTGCCGGCTGTGCCCGATTCGGTGAGCAGCGCGCGCAGAATGTCCCAATGACGATTGGCGGGTACGACGAGCTCTACATTGGGATGCGCGAGCCATTCGTGGATCATGGCCAGCGCACGCTCCACCGGAAGCGGACGCTCAAACACACGTGCGCTTGTGGTCAGACGCAAAAATCCGAGGACGACCGTCCATGAGAGGCCGATCGTTTCATCGCCATCCAGACTGTCTTCCAGCCACTGTTTGGCCGCGAGGTGGTGTGGCGCGTCGCGGTTAATGGCGTAGATCAGCAGGTTGAGGTCAACGAGTCGCACGATACCTCCGCAGTCACTTGCGCAGCTGCAAGTCGCGACGATGCTCTTCGTCTTCGAGCGCGTCGGCCAGCTGCAGGGCGCGATCCAGATCCATGCGGGGCGCACCGAGTGAGACCGTGTGCACCTCGTAGGCGGTGTGAGGTTCGGCGACGCGCGCTGCGAGACCGGCTCGAAGGGCCGAGTTCAGAAGCGCCTTCACAGTGGTGCCGCGGCGGACCGCTTCGAGGCGAAGCTGCTCGAGCAGGGCAGGGTCGATGTCAATGGTAGTCCTCATGAAATGATGCTAACGCATCATTGGTGTGATTGCAAGTCATCATTTGTTCAACCCGGTGATGGTTCGTCCCTTACCCCTCGGGCTTGGAGCATCTACGTTTGCGGCCGGTGGCTCCGAGCCGATGCACGAATATCGGGCAGCCTCGCTAACCAGCATCACCATCTGAACGCGGCGCGAATGATTGTCACGCCGCCTACCCATCTGATCTGCTCATGCGTCTTCGATACCTGCTTGCCTCTGCAGCTGCCAGCCTGCTCATCATGGCCGCGCCGCCAGCGACGCCTGCGCAGTCCGCCGCCGCCACCAGCCTGCAACGTGAAATTGAATCACGTTTGCCGGCTGTGATGCCCAAGGTGGTTGCCTGGCGACGCGACATTCATGAGCACCCCGAGCTCAGCAACGAAGAAGTGCGCACCGCCGCGTTAGTCGCGGCGCATCTCAAGTCACTCGGTCTTGAAGTGCAAACAGGCATCGGCAAAACGGGTGTCGTTGGCATTCTACGCGGTGGGCGTCCCGGTCCAGTTGTCGCATTGCGCGCCGACATGGACGGTTTACCAGTGACAGAGCTCGTCGACCTGCCGTTTCGCAGTCGTGTGCGCACGCAGTGGCAAGGCGCCGAGGTTGGTGTGATGCACGCGTGTGGCCACGACAATCATGTGGCGATTCTGATGGGTGCCGCTGAAGTTCTCGCGGGCATGAAGGCCACGCTGCCCGGCACGGTGAAGTTCATTTTTCAACCTGCCGAAGAGGGACTCGGCGGCGCGAAAGCCATGATCGCTGACGGCGTGCTTCGTGAACCTGTGCCGAGCGCGATTTTCGGAATGCATGTGTGGCCAACCGCGGTGGGTTCAATTGGCGTGCGCGCTGGTCCACAAATGGCAGCCAGCGGAAATTTTTCAATCATTGTGAAGGGGCGTCAGACGCACGGGTCACAACCGTGGTCCGGCGTTGATCCGGTGGTCGTGTCGGCGCAGATCATTCTTGGTCTGCAAACGATCGCGAGTCGACAGGTGAATGTGGCGTATCTGCCCAGCGTGCTGACCGTCGGCTCCATTCATGGTGGCAATCGCGCCAACATTATTCCCGACAGCGTAGTGCTCGTTGGCACTCTGCGCACGTTCGATGATGCGATGCGTCGCGACATCACGTCGCGCATAACGCGCACAGCGAAAGACATTGCAACGTCGGCGGGTGCCACGGCCATTGTGCAGATTGACGCGGGCGGACTTGTGCAAGCGAACGACACATCGCTGACTGATCGCATGATTCCAACACTGCGTCGAACAGCGGGCGCCGGCGGCTTCCAGTTAATCAATCCGATCATGGCGTCGGAAGATTTTCCTGAGTTCACGCGCGAGATTCCCGGCGTGTTCTTCTTTCTCGGCGTGACGCCCAAAGGGCAGGATCCAGCAACGGCACCGGCGAATCATTCGCCGCTCTTCTTTGCTGATGAGGCAGCGCTGGAGACGGGTGTGCGTGCGATGTCAGCGCTGGTGACGGACTACCTGTCTGCGCCAGTCAGTTCCAAACGCAGCGGCCGTTAGGTGACACGGAGTGGTTCTGAGATTGGAATGCGATCGACATCCGCCGTGCCAATGACCACCGCCATCGTGCTTGGCGCCTCGGGTCTGGTTGGATCCGAACTCGTCAACGTGCTGCGGGCGTCACCGCACTATCGCAGCGTATTACTGTTGAGCAGGCGCGCGTCTGTCGTAGCGAGTGACAAAGTTGTGGAGCGCATCATCGATTTTGACGCGCCGGATCTTTCCGGAATATCGGAAGGGCATTTGTTCTGTTCGCTCGGCACGACGCTGCGAAACGCCGGATCGGAAGCCGCGCAGTTTCGTGTCGACTGCGAGTATCCCACGACCATCGCCACACGTCTCAGGGCGCAGCGTGTGCAGCGCATGATCCTCGTGTCGTCGGTTGGTGCGAGTGCGACGGCCAGCAACTTCTATTTGCGCACGAAGGGACAGTTGGAGGCCAACATCACTGCGCTGCAGTTTGAAAGCACGTCGATTCTCAGGCCGTCCCTGTTGTTGGGAAAGCGGAAGGAGTTTCGCGTGGTCGAGCGGGCCACGTCGCTGGTCATGAAGCTGGCGGCACCGTTACTGATTGGCCCGCTGCGAAAATATCACAGCATTGATGCGAGCACGGTCGCTGCCAGCATGGTGCGCCTGGCACAGTCAAGCGCGCCGGGCGTGCGGATTGTCGAGTATGAGGAAATGCGTGCGTTGGTGTGAAGCCTTTGCGACATCGTGTGTCACCGACGCGTCGAAGACTCCCGTCCAAAGTTCCAGACAAAGTTGACCATCGGGAAGCAGCATCCGGCGCCAGACTGCGCGGCACCCATCAGGCCGAAATCGGTTGACAGTCGCTCACCAATAAAACGCACGGCACCGCTCACCAATGTGAAGCCATCCGATCCGTTCGGAAATACCCAGTTCTCGGTAAGCAACTTTACGCGCCTGCTGACGCGAGCTTCGCCGCCGAGCACAAGCACCGGTGCATTAGTCATGGATGATTTGCCTCCGCCCCATTGAAACCCCCAACCAGCGCCAGCGGTGATCGCACGGTCTCGCGTGCCCCATGTGCCGGCGCTGTACGCAATGCCAAACGTGCCTTCATCAGTGTCATTGGGAAGCGCAAAGGCGAGTGCGCCAACGGAGATCGCGGAGCGTTCGCGCTGCGACACGGTGAACTTTGGCGCCACATAAAACACTTCGCCCATCGCACCTGGAATGATTGGTGTACCACCCGCGATGGTGAATCGATCGGTCACGCCGTATGCGACCATCGGAAAGAACAGAAAATACGCGGACACGTAGCCTTCTCCGGCGCCGAGGGCACGTCCTGTGCTGGTAAAGAGCAGACGCGTGTGATTCGGGTCTTCAGGCCAATACTCACCACCAACCACGCTGCCCACGGCGCGTTGCTGACTCTTGATCTGGTCCGCGGTGAGTTCCATGCGGACGCCGGATACGGTTCGTAGCACGAACGTGTCGCCCGCAACGCGTTCGATGGTGCCGTATAAAACGGAGCCGTCGCGCAGCCGGACTTCCATCACGGTTGCTGAGCCAACGACCGGCGTGCGGCTGGTGTCGGTTTGTGCGGCCGCTGGTTGCAGGGCGCCCGCGAAGAAAGCGAAACCGAGCAAACGTGAAATGGTTTTGGACATGAGAGCCTCTGGGGAGTTCGCGGTGACTGGTTGATGTCACGGTACCCGAGCGAGGCGGGTAAGACGATACGTCAGATGGCGTAGGAGGGTGCGTGCGATGCACGCGTATGGAGAGAACTTTATGGCTCTTCACACGGCAGCCGCGTCGGTGTTCGGCGTGGCGAGCGTTGCGGGCGAAGGGCTGTTTGTGGGAACGCTGGCGGTGCTGGAGTGGCGCGGTCGTGAGAGCCTGGTGAATAGCCGCGCCCACCGCTCTTGACTCGGCGCCCGGCTCGGCGCTGGTTACATCAAAACGCACGTACGGGCGACGCGGCGATGCCGCGGTGTCGTACTGTGCGGGCATGCGATACACACGACCACGACGGATGGCCCGTATGATCGTCGACGCGGCAGGATCCATGACGGCAGAGGAGCTGCTTGAACTCAATCTGCCCAACAAGCGCACCGAGCTGGTGCGCGGCCGGCTCGTGGTGCGAGAGCCGGCGGGGTACGAGCACGGGCGGGTGGCGGCCCGCATTCTCGGACGTCTTGCCGCGCACGTGTACACGACGGGCTCTGGCGAGCTGCTCGCCGCGGAGACCGGCTTTACGCTGCACCGCCGCCCCGACACAGTGCGCGCCCCCGATGTGGCCTATCTGCGCGCCGACCGTACCCCCGCGCCCGGCACGCGCGGCTTCCCGGAACTTGCGCCCGATCTCGCCGTCGAGGTGCGATCACCCGACGATTCGCGCAGGGAGCTGGCCGAAAAAGTGGCCGACTGGCTGGCCGCCGGCGCGCGGGTGGTGTGGGTCGTGGATCCGCGGGCCCGCACGCTCGTGGTGCACGAGGCGGATCAGGCGCCGCGCACACTTGGCGAGGGAGACACGCTCACGGGCGGCGACGTGCTCCCCGGCTTCAGTGTGGTGGTGCGGGATTTGTTGGGCTAGGGCGCGCCTGCGCCCGCAGTCGGGTCGCGTTGCTTGACACGGAAGAGCTGCGAGCTAGAATCGACTCGCGTTTCATCCCTCCTCGCCGGCATCGTTGTGTCCGATCTCGCCGCCCCGCCCGCGCCCGCCACACCACTGCTTGCTGTGCGCAACCTCGAGGTTGTGTACAGCGATGTGATTCTTGTACTGCGCGGCGTGAGCCTCACGGTACCAGCGCGCAGCATTGTCGCGCTGCTCGGGGCGAACGGCGCCGGCAAGACAACACTCTTGCGCGCGATCAGCGGCTTGTTGCCGATCCATCGCGGACGCATCACCAAGGGGCGTGTCGAAGTGGATGGCGAGGCGCTTGGCAGCGAGACGGCGCCGGAGATTGTGAAGCGCGGTATCGCACAAGTGATGGAAGGACGTCGACTCTTCACTGAACTCACGGTGGAGGAGAATCTTCGTGTCGGAGGTTTCACCCGCGCGACGGCACCCGCACGTGAGGCCTTGGAGCGGATCTACGAGATGTTTCCAAAGCTCGCGGAACGACGACGGGCAATCAGTGGCTATTTGTCGGGCGGTGAACAACAGATGGTTGCAATTGGACGCGCGCTCATGTCCTCACCCCGGTTGCTGCTGCTGGATGAACCGTCACTCGGACTGGCGCCGAAGATTGTGGACCAGGTGCGAGCGATCGTTCAGGATGTGTATGACCACGGAACCAGTGTGCTGCTGGTCGAGCAGAATGCCGCGATGGCGTTGTCGGTGGCGCACTACGGCTACGTCATGGAACATGGGAAAGTGGTGCGCGATGGTGTGACGGCAGAGTTGCGCGAAGATCAGGACGTGCGCGACTCGTATCTGGGTGGTCACGTGGGCGGTGGGGCGCGACGCTCGTTTCGCGAGGTGAAGACCTACCGGCGCAAAAAGCGGTGGAGCGCGTGAACGAATCACGTCTGCTGCGTGTGCATGATCTGACGCTGCGTTTCGGCGGCGTCACGGCGCTATCCGAAGTGTCCTTTGATGTCAACGAAGGCGAACTGTTCGCGATCATCGGGCCGAACGGTGCAGGGAAAACATCGATCTTCAACTGTCTGAACGGCATCTATCGTCCGCAGGTCGGACGTATCATGCTCGGCGATCAGGAACTCACGGGCCGCTCGCCGGTGGCGATCGCCAAGCTTGGCGTGGCGCGCACATTCCAGAATCTCGGCCTGTTCAGCAATCTCACGGTGCTCGAGAATATTCTGCTCGGGCGTCATCACCTGATGCGTACCAGCCTGCTCACCGGAGCATTGTGGTGGGGCCCCGCGCGCCGCGAGGAGTTGGCGCAGCGCCGGAGTTGTGAAGACATCATCGAGTTGCTCGAACTTGAGCCGTATCGCTTTCTCCCCGTCGCGATGCTGCCGTACGGTGTGCGCAAGCGCGTAGAAGTGGCGCGCGCGCTCGCGATGCAACCCAGGCTGTTATTGCTCGACGAGCCAGCGGCTGGCATGAACCTCGAGGAAACCGAGGACATGGCGCGCTACATTCGCGAGATCAACGAGGAACTTGGCGTTGCGATGCTGCTCGTCGAGCACGACATGCACTTCGTGATGGATCTTGCGCATCGCATCATGGCTGTCGACTTCGGGCGCGTGTTGGCGATCGGCACGCCGGACGTGGTGCGCGCTGACGCATCGGTGATCGATGCGTATCTCGGGGTTGCATCGTGAACGCGCCGCGCGTGGCGCGCGGGGAGGCATTGCCGAATGTCGCGGTGGAATCACTCCCGGCACTGCTTCGTCGCCACGCGCTCGAGACGCCGCATGCGGTGGCGCTTCGGCACAAGGATCTCGGGCGCTGGATCGAGTATTCATGGTCCGACTACGCAGCGCGCACAAGCGCCACCGGGAATGGATTGGCTGCGCTGGGAGTGCAGCCAGGTGACCGCATCGCGATACTCGGTGACAACCGGCCGGAGTGGTTGTGGAGCGATCTTGGTGCGCAAGGCATTGGCGCGATCGTGGTAGGTGTGTACGCGACCAGTCCTGCGGCTGAAGTGGAATACATCCTTGATCATTCCGGATGCAGCGTGGCCATTGTTGAGGACGAAGAGCAACTCGACAAGTTGCTGCAGGTGCGCGATCGACTGCCGGCGCTACGGCATATCGTGCTGATGGAAACGCGTGGCGCGCGCGAGTGGATCGAGAGCGGCGCTGCGATGACGTTCGACGCGCTGATCGATCTCGGTGGGCGTGCGTCGGCGGATCAGTTCTGGCACGCGGTGGAGCGTCTCGACGCATCGAGTGTCGCGATCATCGTGTACACGTCAGGAACGACAGGACCGCCGAAGGGCGCGATGCTCACGCACGTCAATCTGCACGTGATGGGGCAGTCGTTCGGCCGGATCTGGGAAGCGACCGGTCGAGACGAGTTGCTGTCATATCTGCCACTGTGTCACATCCTCGAGCGCTCGTTGTCTACGGTTGTGGCGCTCGCGTCAGGCTATCGCGTGAACTTTGGTGGTGGCGGAGAGTCGCTCGTGGCCGATCTGTGCGATGTGCAGCCAACAATTTTCGTGGGCGTGCCGCGCGTCTGGGAGAAGATGATGGCCACGATCCAGATTCGGATGGCCGATGCATCGTGGCTCAAGCGGAAGAACTTTGCGTTGTGGATGTCGCGTGGGCAGGAACTCGCAAAGAAGCGCTTACAGGGCAGCGCGTGGTCGCTGCTCGACCGGATCACGTATGGGCTCGGCTGGCTGTTGTTGTACCGACCGCTCCGCGAGCGACTCGGGTTGGCGCGTGTGCGTGCGCCGGGATCGGGTGCCGCACCAATTGCGCCGCAGGTCCTGGAGTTCTTCTGGGCGATTGGTGTGGAAGTGCGAGAGGGCTACGGCCAGACGGAGGGCTCCGCACTCGCAACGTTTAATCCACACGGCAAATCACGTGTAGGCACGGTGGGAATACCCACTCCAAGCACTGAAATCCGCATTTCCGACGATGGAGAGATTCTTGTGCGCTCGGCGGCGGTGTTCGCGGGTTACTATCGCAACGAGCAGGCCACGCGCGAGACGGTTGATGCAGATGGATGGCTGCACTCGGGCGACGTGGGTGAGCTGGACAGCGACGGATACCTGCGCATCACCGATCGAAAGAAGGATCTGATCATCACGGCGGGCGGCAAGAACATCTCGCCTTCGTGGATCGAGAATCGCCTGAAGTGCTCGCCGTGGGTGCGCGAAGCGATCGTGATTGGTGATCGTCGCCGCTACGTGACCGCCTTGATCGGCATTGAGCTTGATACCGTGGGTGACTGGGCCACGCGGCAGCGTCTCTCCTACACCACGTACAAGGATCTCAGTGAACAAGCTGCGGTGCGAAAACTTGTCGCCGAGTGGGTGGATGAGGTGAACGGGGAGCTGGCACAAGTCGAGCAGGTGAAACGATTCGTGTTGTTGCCGAAAGAGCTTGATCACGAAGAAGGGGAACTGACTGCAACACAGAAGGTGAAGCGCCGGGCCATTGCTTCGCGTTTCGAGGATCTCGTGGAGTCGATGTATCGATGACTGACTTCGCGCAGTACCTGCTTGCGGGCCTCGCGCTGGGCTCCGTGTATTCGCTTATCTGCCTCGCGTTCGTGGTTGTATATCGCGCTACTGGCGTGGTGAATTTTTCGCAGGGCGGGTTGGTCGTCTTCGGCGCGTACGCCACGTATCAGCTGATTGCCTGGCGTGTTCCGTTTGTGCTCGCGGTTGCGCTGGCGGCGCTCGTTACCGCCGCCGTCGGCATGCTCATCGAACGTCTCGTATTGCGTCGGCTGGTCGGACAGCCTGTGTTCGCGTCCATTCTGATCACACTCGGCGTGCTGTTTGTGCTCGAGCAGCTGTGCACCACGCTCTGGGGCTACAACCTGCGCATTCTTGGCGACCCGTGGGGCGTTCGCACATTGGCGCTGGCGGGCGTGACGATCAAAGTGGTGGATCTTTGGACAATCGCGGCGTCGGCTGCAGCGCTGATTGGATTTTTTCTCGGCTTTCGATACTCGCGGCTTGGCATTGCCATGCGCGCGGCGGCGAGCGATCCCGAGGCTGCGCTGGCGCATGGTGTGAGCCCGCAGATGATTCAGGGCATTGCATGGGGGATGGCCGGAATACTCGCCGTTGTAGCGGGTGTGTTCATTGCATCCGGTTCGCGCGGAGTCGACCTGACCGTGAGCGCGGTCGCGTTGCGTGCGTTTCCTGCCGCCATTCTCGGAGGCCTTGATTCCACAGAGGGTGCGGTCGCGGGCGGACTGATTGTCGGCCTGGTTGAAGTCATGAGCGCCGCGTACCTGACGCCAAACGCTCCGTGGCTTGGTTCCAATGTGCACGTCGTCATTCCGTACATTCTCATGATTGCGGTCATGCTTGTGCGACCGTACGGCTTGTTCGGGACTGCCGAGGTACGACGCGCATGAGCGTGCTGACGCGCAATACACGACTGACGGTCGAGTACGCAGACGATCTCCGCCTCTTTCGATCGAGACCGGCGCAAACGGGTGCCGTGTTGCTTGTCGCGATTTGGCTGGCGCTGCCGATGCTGCTCGGCGACTACTGGGCCACGGTGTTCGTGTACGCTGGCATTGCATCGATTGGTGCAATCGGGCTCAACCTGCTCACGGGATTTACCGGACAGGTGTCGATGGGTCACGCCGTATTTTACGGAATTGGAGCGTATGGCGCGGCGATTTTCGCCGATCGATGGGGGCTGCCCTTTCCACTCTGGCTGATTGCGGCGGCTTCGGTTGGAGGTGTTGTTGGCGGTCTTGCGGGGCCGTTCGCGCTTCGATTGCGCGGCAACTACCTCGTGATCATCTCGCTTGGATTGCTTGTGATCGGGCAGCATCTCTTTGAAAACTGGACGAGTGTGACCGGTGGACTGACGGGCACCGCGGTGCGCGCCAAGGTGGCGATTGGCTCGCTGGATGTTGCGGCGCTTTCGCTGGGCGGGGTGCGACTGTCACGCAATCAGGGCTATCTCTATTTCGTCTGGGCGATGGTCGCGCTGCTGGGGCTCGCGGCACATAACATCGCGCGTTCACGGCCCGGCCGAGCGTTGCAAGCAATTCGGGATCGTGATCTTGCCGCCGAAGTAATCGGTGTGTCGCAGGTGCACTACAAAGTGGGAGCGTTTGTGCTCTCGAGCGGTTACGCCGCGTGTGCCGGCGCGCTGTATGCGTCGTACGCTCGATACGTGAGCCCGCTCGACTTTTCGCTCTTTCTCTCGATCCAGTTTATCGCGATGATCGTGGTGGGCGGCATCGGACGAATTTACGGATCGATTCTCGGCGCGGTGTTTCTCACGACGCTCCCTCGTGTGATCGAGAGTGTGAGCGGCAGCTTGCCATTCGTGAGCGCCGACGGCACCGGCGGCGGGCTTACGGTTCAGTCGCTCAATCAGGCGCTGTTCGGTGTGTTGACCGTGACGTTCCTGCTTTTTGAACCGCTCGGCCTCGCGGAGATGTGGCGTCGTGTCACGCGCTACTTCAAGTCATGGCCATTCTCGTACTGACACGTTTTCACCTGTGGAGGCCCGATGACGAAGGTGTCGACTATTCGCGCGCGCACGATAAATGAACGCACGCTGGTGCTCGCAACGTCAGCCCTGTTGCTAGCGGCGTGCGGAGGAGAGTCTGCGAACGCGGTGGCGAACACGCCCGGCGTTTCTGGTGACACGATCTACATTGGTGCACTCACACCGCTGAGCGATGCGGTTGCTGTGATCGGCAAGCCACTGCTGGCAGGCCTCTCGACCTACTTCGACAAACTCAACGCTGAACAGGGCGGTGTGGGCGGACGGTACAAGGTCAAGATTCTCGCCGAAGACATCACGTACGCGAATCCTTCATCGGGTGCGCAAAAATTCCAGAAGATCAAAGATCAGGTGGCGATGATCGGTTTGGTCGTTGGCACGGATCAGGTGAATGGCGTGCTTCCGTTGCTCGCCGAAGACAGCGTCGTGGCGGTACCGACCACGTTCGACGCGGAGTGGGTGCGTGAGGACTGGTTGCTCCCGTGGGGACCGCCATATCAGCTACAGGCGATTAATGCGGTAGGCTATGCGCTCACGGATGGCGGCCTTCAGGGCAAGACCGTGTGCACCCTCACATTGGCCACGGGATATGGCGAGGCCACCGTTGAAGGCGTGGAGTATCTCGCGAATGCGATGGGGTTCAAGGTTGCGATGAATGCGACGTTCAAGCAGGATGACCAGGACTTCGTAGCACCCGTGACACAGCTGCGGAACGCCGGCTGCGGCGTGATCATGCTGGCGTCGCTGCCGAGCGTGACTGGCAAGGTGCTGGGTACGGCGGCGCAACTTGGTTTCGCGCCGCGCTGGATCGGGACGTCACCGTCGTGGCACCACGCGCTGGCCGCCTCGCCGATCAAGGACTACCTCGTCAAGAACTTCTGGGTGTCGTGGGACGGTCCTGCAATGAGCGACAGCACGGAAGCTGGTGTGCGAACGATGCTTGCCGCGCAAGCGAAGTACGCGCCCGGTCAGGAGGCTGACTTTTACTACTACGCCGGATACACGGTGGCATTCCCGATTCACGCAGCGCTTGAGAAGGCGGTCGCGAGCGGCGATCTCTCACGCGCCGGTGTTTTTGCTGCGACGCAGGCGCTGGCCACGACCATGAACGATGGCTTGGTCAGCGAATACGTGTACGGCGCCGTCGCGGCGCGCAATCCACCTCGTACAGCGACCATCTTTCGTGTGAATCCCGATGTGTCGCTTGGCCTGGCGGTCGAGAAACGCGGCGTAGCGATGCCGGCAGCGGCGAGCTACGAGTTCGTGAAGCGGTAGCTCGCCCGCTTACTGTTATTTTGATGCGAGCGAATCGCCGCAGTCTTCTTCAGGGAGTCTACATGTCGGATTCGAATACGCGTCACATTCTGATTGCCAGTTTTAACACGTTCAATGGCGCAGCAGCTGGCGAGGCTGTGCTCAAGTCTGCGTCGATTGGGCTGGGCAACGTAGCGATTGTTACGCGCGATGAGGGCGGGCAAGTGGAGTTCAAGGAGTCGAAAGACTGGGGTATCGGCAAGAGCGCGCTGGTGGGCGCCGTGGCGGGCCTCCTACTTCCGGGCATCGGGACGTTGACGCTGGCCGCGGGCGGCGCACTCGCCGCGTACTTCCTTGATCTGGGCTTTCCAGATGCGTTGCTGAAGCAAATGGGCGATGGACTGCTTTTTGACTCATCCATGTTGGTGGCGCTTGTAGACGCCGACAGCGCAGTGCGCGCGGGTGAGGTGCTGCAGGAACAGGGCGGTGTTGTTGTGGCGAGCACGCAGGAGAACAGTCTTGCCACGGCGATGGAGTCGATGAAGCGTCAGTTCTGATGCGCGTACGGATTGAGCATCGCCACTGCGCGACCACCTTGCTGAACAAGGCGCCAGTCAGGATTCCAGGCGATCGGTTTACGCATGCTCGCCGAAATGGAGCTTGCGCACAATGGAGTGACCATTGCGCGTGTGTGACGAGCTGGGCCTCGGTATCTCGTCACGATCTTTCTCGTCCTGTCGCTTGACAACAACATCTTCGGCGTCTGGAAACGTGACATATTCGACGGCGCCACTCGCCTTTGTCGGCACCGGGGCGAGCACCTCAATGAAGAGCTTGTCGTCGCCGCGCTCCGAAAAGCCTGGCAGTGTCTTGTTTCGCACGGTGACGCGCTTTGCGCTGCCCAGTCGCCCTGCAGCCTTCCATCGCTAGAACGTAGGGAATAGGAAAGTTATGAGACTTCTATTTCGGCCTAATAATCTGACAATGGCGCCCATAGTGGGGGACCTTTTTGCGCTTGGAGTCACTGGAGTCTTCTAAAGCGTCTTGCACAATCACAAACGTTTCGGTGCCGTGCAGCCCCAGCCCGCTAGACCCCTGCTTGCGCTCCCCACCCCCAAGCCACACGTTTTCCAATGACGAGTGCACCCCACTCGCCCCACGTTCGCCGCCCTTCGCGACGAACGCGTGTCCTCACCCCCACCGTCGTTCGGCGGCGCGGGGGACGCCCGGTGGAAGCAACGCCCGCGCACACGCGCCCGCACGCTTCCCGGTCAGGACGCCCCCGCGTCCCGCGCGACATGACCGCGCGGTAGCAGTATCGCGTTCTTTGGAGGGACGATGCGGGAGTACGACAGCGCCGGTATCAGGAATGTGGCCGTGGTGGGCCACGGCGGCAGCGGAAAAACGAGCCTTGTAGACGCGCTCTGCTTCGCGGCCGGCAATGGCAAACGCCACGGCCATGTACGCGACGGAACAGCCCTGACCGATCACCTCCCCGAGGAGATCGAGCGGGGCTTTTCCATTGCACTCGGCTGCGCATTCGCGGAATGGATGGACAGCAAAATCAACTTCGTCGACACACCAGGAGCACTCGACTTTCAGGGCGAAGCACTCGCCGGACTCTCGGCGGCCGACGGTGCACTGTGCGTGATCAGCGCCGTAAGCGGCGTGGAAGTTGGCACCGATCGCATGTTCCACTGGGCCGTGGAACGCGATGATCCCGTGCTCTTTGTGGTGAGCATGATGGACAAGGATTCGGCCGACTTTGACGCCGTCTATGAACAAGTGAAATCACAACTCACCAGCAAAGTGGTGCCGGTGGAAATTCCGATTGGCGCCGGCGCCAACTTTAGTGGCGTGATGAACCTGTTTACGCAAAAGTCCTACCTGTACACCACAGGCAGCAAGGGCGAATACGAAGAAGCGGGCATTCCCGCGAATGAACGTGAACGCTTTGATCGCTACCGACAGGAACTGATCGAAGCCATCTCCGCCACAGACGACACGCTGCTTGAACGCTATCTCGAAGGCGCCGAGATTGATCGAGATGAAGCGATCTCCGGCATGAAGGAAGCCATGAAACGCGGCGATCTGTTTCCGCTCTTCTGCGTGAGCTCCGAAAACATGATCGGTGTGCGCGCGCTGCTCACAGAAATTGTGCAGCTCATGCCAAACGCCTACGAAATGGAAGAGCTGCACGGCTTCACAGGCGCCGAAGGCAACAACAGCGTAGAGATTCACGCGCGAGACGACGCACCCTTTGCCGCCATCGTGTTCAAAACGGCCAATGAACAGCACGTTGGCGACGTGAGCTACTTCCGAATTCTCTCGGGCTCTGTGCGAAACGGCGATGAAGTGTACAATGCTACGCGCGACGTGGCCGAGAAACTCAATCACATTTCGCTGCCACTCGGTCGCGAGCGTATCGAGGTGTCGCGCCTGCACGCGGGCGACATTGGGTGCATTGCCAAACTGCGCAATACGCACACCAATGACACGCTCTCCACGCGCGAACACCCCATTCGCCTGCCGGAACTCCGTTTCCCGGAGCCGCTCGTACACTTTGCCGTACACGCCGAGTCGCGCAACGACGAAGAAAAACTGCAGCAGGGACTGCACCGTCTGCATGAAGAAGATCCCACCCTCACCGTACACTACGAACCGGAAACGCACGAAACCATTGTGAGTGGTATGGGCGAACGTCACCTGGACATTGCAATGGCCACGTTGCAGCGCAAGTTTGGTGTGAAGGCCGAGCTCGCGAAGCCACGTATTGCCTATCGGGAAACACTCACGGCGAAAGCCGAAGGACAAGGCAAACACAAAAAACAATCCGGTGGGCGCGGACAATTTGGTGATTGCTGGGTGCGAATGGCGCCGCTTCCGCGCGGCGAAGGCTACTTGTTCGAGAACAAAATCGTGGGCGGTGTCATTCCCTCACGCTTTGTGCCCGCCGTTGATCGCGGTGTGCAGGAAGCGGCAGCACGCGGCGTGCTCGCGGGCTATCCGCTCGTTGATTTCCGCGCGGAATGTTACGACGGCTCTACACACTCGGTGGACTCCAACGAAATGGCGTTCAAGATGGCGGGCATTCTTGCCTTCCGCGCCGTCGCACCCAAGTGCAAACCCGTGCTGCTCGAACCGCTCGATCTGCTCGAGATCACCGTGCCCGATCAGTATCTGGGTGATGTGCTCGGCGATATCAGCGCGCGGCGTGGGCACATTCACGGCACGGAACCCGTTGGCGACGGACGTCATTCGGTGGTGCGCGCCGTCGTTCCGCACGCAGAGCTGCATTTGTACGCCACACCGCTGCACAGCATGACGCACGGACGCGCGACCTTCACGCGTCGCTTTGCCGGCTACGACCAAGTGCCGCCCGACGTCGCGTCGAAACTCATCGCGGAACACGCGCGCGAGACTGCCGAGGCGAACACTTAAGGTGCTCGGCGCTGACGTCAGGGACCTCCCCGGGTTCGCCACTGCCGCTTCGCGACAGAAGCGCCCCGGAGCGGTCCCTGACGTCAGCGCTGCGGGCGTGGGGTAGCGGGGGCGGGGGCATTCGCCTTTCTCGAAGACGGCGCGCGAACACGCTGCCGAGTGGTCGATGTTCGCAGTTGCTCCTCCGGTCGTTTTAGTTATATTGGCTAAAGTTGCTGATATCGAGATCAACGACGGAAGGATTCGATGAAAGGCGTCAAGCCTGCCTCCGCCTCAGAGGTTCGTGAGGCCGCGGCACCTGAGTACGTGTTCACGGCGACCGAAGCACAGAACGAATTCGGAAGCGTGTTGGAGAAGGCGTCGCAGGACAATGACATCGTGATCACCAGACATGGGAAGTCGCGTGCCGTTCTGATCTCCGTGGATCGCTACGATGAGCTGATGCGTGCGCAAAAGAATGAGCTCCGCACATGGAACGATCGGTACGACGAGATGCTCGTTCGGATGCAGGGACCGTCCGCGCGCGCTGCAGCGACGGCGGCGTTCAATTCGACCCCCGAAGAACTGGGAGTAGCAGCGGTACGTGGTGCTAGCGCGGCACGCAAAAAGCGTGCGAAGTAACAAAAGCGAACCACCGGCGATACACGTGCTTGCCGGAACGAACGGCGCAGGGAAAAGCAGCGTTGGCGGTGCAGCATTCCGCCTCGCGGGTATGGAGTATTTCAATCCCGATGAAGTGGCGCGAGCGCTACGCGACCTACAACCTTGGCGATCGGCTGAGCAAGCAAACGGCTTGGCATGGACCAAGGGACGTGAACTTCTTGAGCGTGCGATCGCTGAGCGCATGGACTTCGCGTTCGAGACGACGCTGGGCGGCAAGTCCATAACTGAACTGCTGGAGCTAGCTGCAGCGACAGGTATGCTTGTGCGCATCTGGTACGTTGGATTGGCCTCGGTAGAGCTTCACCTGAAGCGCGTCAAAGCCCGAGTTGTCCGAGGGGGACATGATATACCAGAACACAAAATCCGCGAGCGCTTTGATTCGAGTCGGCTGAACCTGATTCGACTGCTGCCAGCGCTCAACGAGCTGCGGTTGTACGACAACAGCACCGACGGCGATCCGGCAAAGCATTTACGGCCCTCACCGAAACTACTTCTGCACCTGCGTGCTAGAAGCGTGATCACCGTGGCCGATACTCGCGCTATGCCATTGTGGGCCAGGCCAATTGTGATGGCGGCACTGGATGTTGCCGAGAGTCTCGAGTAGCGTGGCGGGTAGGCAAATGCGCGCCGTGGCGTGTGCCGGGCTGCTGGTTGTGTTGGCGTCGTGTGATGTCGCGACCGAACGCGATCGCCTGCGTGTGGTGAGCGACAGTAGCTCATCCGCGCTGCGTGTTATCGACGACACTACCGCCGCGTGCGGCGCATGCGACGATGTGGCGACCAAAGTGCTCACCCTACGAGCGCCGCTTGAATCGGCGATCCTGTTAGAGCTGCCGGATGTTGAGCAGGCGTCAAACGGCACGTACTACCTCGGTACGCGTGACGGCGCGATTCATGCCTACGACACAACGGGCAGGCGGCTGCGTCAACTCGGACGGCGAGGACGCGGGCCAGGTGAAATTGATCGTCTTGTAACGTTCAGCGTTGGCGCGGACGACTCGGTGTTTGCGGTGAGCAGCGACCGGCGATTGCTGGTGTTCGCGCCAGATCAGAAATTTGCGCGCGGCACATCGCTTGAGCACGGCGTGTCTACGATGTCGAATGTTGCGCCGAGTATTCAGACGCTACCAACAGGGCGCGTGGTAATGTCTGCATATGTCCGCACGCCTGCGCTCGATGGATTGCCCGTGTTTCTCATGGATACAAGCGGCAAACTGGCGCAGGCGTTCGGTTCGCCGAGCATTGCACTGCCGAGGTCGTTCACAACTCGCGTACTGGCGCGAGAAGCGCACACGGGCGCGCTCTGGGTAGCAGAACCGGCCTGGTATCGATTTGAACGCTACGAAGCACAGGGCGACAGTTTTGCGCGCGAGCCCAGTCGCGTACTCGGCGTGCGTTCGCCGTGGGTGTTCGGCGGCAATCGTCCGCTCATGACTGCAGCCGAAGGTCGCGAACTTTTTGAGAATGCCAAGCAGGTCATCATCAAATCCGATGTGCGCGTACGTCCGCGCGTACTCGAGCGCGAGCCGACTACCATCATGCGCAGTATTCGCATAGCTGGCGACACGATGTGGGTCGCCTGGCAGGTACCAGCGCCTGACTGGAAGAAGGTCGAGCTGACCTATCCACTCGCCGGCGAAATGATGATCAGCTCCGACCTGAACGATTCACTCTGGAATACCGTGGTCGAAGTGCTCGACGTACGAACGAATCGTGTGCTGTTGCGCAAACACTTCCCGTTTCACGCGCACCTCGCCGCGCCCGGTACACTAGCACATCCCTACTTCGACGAGATAGGAAACGTCCTGATCGACATCTGGGTCATCAAACCATAGCTCATCACCAGCCGCACAAAGCCCGCGCGCCCCCCCCCGATGCTGTCACGCCGAGGGGCCGTTCCCCCGGGGGGGGGGGTCGGGCGCGGCGCGGCCGGGGGCACCCCCCCCGGGGG
>JALHNZ010000041.1 GCA_022843265.1 Gemmatimonadaceae bacterium | reverse complement strand
CCCGGACGCCTCGTGCCGTCAGATTGAAGGTTGCATCACAGAACGGCCGGTTACGCAGTGAGCAATTGCTGCCGACACCGTTAAGGAGGGATGGCCGAGAGGCTGAAGGCACCGGTTTGCTAAACCGGCATAGGGGTAACACCCTATCGCGGGTTCGAATCCCGCTTCCTCCGTTGCGCGGGTCCGCCAATTTGCCGGTGGGCCCGCGTCGTTTTTTCTGGTCGACACTTCGTCGTAATTGATCTTGCCTTCCGCCGGGCCCAGCCCCGGGTTTACATGACTGACCACGATTCATCGGCCGCCGAACAGGCTGCTCCGGCCATTCGGCCGCGCGTTCGTTTCGCGCCGTCGCCAACTGGTTATTTGCACGTGGGTGGCGCGCGCACCGCCCTGTTCAACTGGCTCTACGCGCGCAAGTACGGCGGACAGTTTTTGCTGCGCATTGAAGACACCGACCGTCAGCGCAGCACCGACGAAAGCACGCGCGCAATTTTTGATGGACTCGCGTGGCTCGGTCTCGATTTTGATGAGGACGTGGTGTTCCAGGGCAGCAATCTGGCGCGCCATCAGGCAGACGTTGAAACGTTGCTCGCGTCTGGTGCCGCTTATCGCGATTTCACGCCGCAGGCCGAATTGGAACGTCAGCGCGCCGACGCCGAAGCACGCAAAGTCCCGTTCGCATTCGACCGTGCGCTGGCCGACCTGCCCGCCGAGGTGGTGGCGCAAAAGCTGGCCGCCGGTGAACCGCATGCGGTGCGTTTTCGCGTGCCGGAAGGTGTGACGGAGTGGTATGACGCGGTACACGAGCGCATTGCATTTCCCAACAAGGACATTGAAGATTTTGTGATTCTTCGTTCGGATCGCACCCCGGTGTACAACCTGGCGGTGGTCTCCGACGATATCGCGATGCGCATCACGATGGTCATGCGCGGCGACGATCACATCTCCAACACGCCCAAACAGATTCTGCTCTATCGTGCGCTCGGTGCCACGGTGCCGGAGTTTGCGCACGTGCCAATGATTCATGGTACTGACGGCAAGAAGTTATCAAAGCGTCACGGTGCAACGGCGGTTGGTGATTACCAGCATCTGGGTCTGTTGCCGAGCACGATGCTCAACTTCCTCGCATTGCTCGGCTGGTCGCCTGGCGACGACACCGAAGTGATGCGCATGGAGACCTTGCTCGAGAAGTTTTCGCTCGACGGCTTGCAGAAAAAGGCCGCGATTTTTGATCCGCAAAAGCTTGACTGGATGAATGGGCAGCATCTGTCCCTGATGCCGTTGGATGACGTCATGCCGCACATCTACCAGGCGTTTGAACGACTCGGTGTCGCGTCACGGAGCGATCTGGAGGCACGAGACGAGTGGTTCCGCGGCTTGGTGGAGCTGCTGCGCGTACGCGCGCGAACGGTTGATGATATCGCCAATCAGTCAACACCGTATTTCGTGGAAGATGTCATGTACGACGCCGACGCTGTCTCCAAACAGTGGCGTGATGCGAATGCGTCGGCCGAAATATTGTCGGCCACTCGCGAGCGACTCGCGTCACTGAATGTGTGGGACACCGCAAGCATGGAAGCGGCGCTGCGCACACTCGCGGAAGAACTCAACATTTCCGGCGGCAAGATCTTTCAGCCGCTGCGTGTGGCGCTCACCGGTCTGACAGTGAGCATCGGCATTTTTGATGTGTTGCTCTACGTGGGCCGCGATCGCTCGCTCGCGCGATTGGACAACGCGGTTCGCTGGCTCAAGCAGGATATTCCCGCCTGATGCAGCCTCGGCTCACGGGCGACTGCTGCTACCAGGCGGCACTTCGTTCTGTGGGCCAGACGCGGGACGTACCGGCTGCGCGTTCAGTGCCCGCTTCTGTGCGCGCTCGCGATCCCGGCGTTCGCGCAGCTCTTGCACCAGCATTTTGAACTGATCGTTGCCGGGGCCGGCGTCGCGGAATCGTGCGATGTCGGACTGGGCGTACGACAGTCGTCGGGCGCGTTCTGCCGATGTGGGATTGCCGCTCATGGCCTGTTGTGCGCCGAGCGGAAGCAGGCCGAGCAACGCACTGGGTATCGTCACCTTGCCGAGTCGGATACCTGATGGGTCAACACCCCAGGTGCGTCCTTGGGCGTCCTTCTTGGTCCACGATGCCGTAGTGGCGCCAACACCGCGAATCACGCGCAACGAATCCAGCGAATCGCGCGCCGATCCAAGCGCCCAATTCATAACGCTATCGAGTTCGCGAGCGCCAGCATAACCACCGGCCGTTGCAGCGCGCACTTCATCTCGCAGCTCACGCAAATCCGTCATCGTCCACAAACGCGAATCGGCGCGCGGAATCAGGCCAACAACGGCCGCTTCCGCCGCAGGCAGGCGATTAACGATCGGTCCGCTATCAGTGCGCGGCGCGACTAGCGGTCCCGGCGCAGCGGCCACCGCATTCGGAGCGGCTAGCACCGGGCCTCGGCTGGGCGCCGGTACGGCCGAAGGTAGCGCCGGCTCCCTTACTGGCGCGGCCTGAGGCACGGGCGGTGGCGGCGGCGTGGTCTCAACAAACGTGACCTGCTCCACCGACTCCTGTTCCGGCGCTAATCCGAAGTAGTCACGGAATCCCGTATCGAACGTGATCGCACGCAACAGCACCACAGCAATGACAAGGTGTGCCGCAATGGCGATGACCACGGCGCGCGGATTGCGCTGGTTTCCCGGCTTGAAGCCGCCAATCCGCACCGGCCCACGATCACGCCGCGATCTGGGCTGTCCCGGGGTCGGGGCAGCCGGACGGCTTTGCTGCGCGCGATCCTGCGAAATAGGTGGGACGGCCATAGCTAATCTGTACCCATTCGGCGCCCGATCGTTTCCCTGAGAAACGCAATCTCGCGCCTGAAAATCACCGTGCAACTACAGGGTTGGAGACACGACTGATCCCCTCGATTTCAACATCCACACGGTCTCCCGGGAAAAGCGGTCCTACGCCGGCAGGAGTTCCCGTGGCCACAATATCGCCGGGCTCAAGCGTCATTATTCCCGAAATGTATGCCAGCAGCATGGGGATCGCGAACACCATCTGCGACGCCTGACCACGCTGACGCTCCTCCCCGTTCACGCGCGTGACCACGGTGAGTGCGTCAAGACGGTTCGGCACCGGCCCGGGCGCGCCAATCGGGCAGAACGTGTCAAAACCTTTGGCCCGCGTCCACTGCCCGTCGGATTTCTGCAGGTCACGAGCCGTGACATCGTTGAGTGCCACGATCGCGGAAATCGCGGCGAGCGCTTCGTCCTCGGTTGCATCGCACAAGCGCGCACCGATCACCACGCCAATCTCCCCCTCAAACTCAATCTGCTGCGACGCGGCCGGCAAACGAATGGCATCACCCGCGCCAATCAGCGTGGACGGCGGCTTGAGGAACAACAACGGAAAAGTTGGTACGTCATTGCCCAACTCGGCCGCGTGTGCGCGGTAGTTGCGACCAACACACACGATTTTTGACGGGGTGAGCATGCGGAGGCGTCAGGAGTTAGCGTCGTGCTCAAAAAACGAACGGATCTCGGAATGTAGCCCGCTCCACGCACCGGAGATACGTCTCGCGGGTGGCAACGCGTCCAGCAAACCGCGCCCGTAGCGCTTGGTGACCACACGTGGATCGCTGATCACGACCACCCCTCGGTCACTCGCGGTCCGCACCAAACGTCCGAACCCCTGCTTGAGTCGCAGCGAGGCGTGCGGCAGCATGTATTCCACGAACGGATTCCCACCGCGCGCCTCTATCGCTTCGCACTGCGCCGCAACGACCGGTTCGCTCGGCACACGAAACGGCAACTTGGAAATGAGCAACGCACGCAGCGCTCGCCCTGGCACATCCACACCTTCCCAGAACGACGCCGTACCAAAAAGCACCGCGCGCCCAGCGTCACGGAAGCGCTGCAGCAACACATCACGCGCCTCGTCTTCGCCGTGCACCAGCAGTGGCCAGCGCGCATCAAGTCCTTCTTCGCGCCACCACGTCGCAGCGGCGCGCAAATCACGATGACTTGTGAACAACCCAAACACCCCACCATCGGCCGCGCGCACCAGATCGCGCAACTGCCGGTGAACGGCGTCGGCGTGACCGGTCGGGTTTTCGTTGGGCGCCGGCAAGTCAGTGGGAATCGCGAGTAGCGCCTGACGAGCGTAGTCGAACGGCGACGGAAACACATCGGTGTGCACCGTGCGCCGCGATTTCTTCTTTGGTGCGGGCTGTGCGTCAGCGGCGGCGGAACTGACGGGCGCTTCTTCAGTCAATCCCAGGCGTTCGCGTAGAAAATCAAAGCCGCCGTTGGTCGCGAGCGTTGCGCTTGTCACAATGGCCGTTTCCACCCGATCAAACAGATCAGCACGAAGAATCGGTGCGAGATCGAGCGGCACGGCATGCGCCGCCACATTACGATCGGGACCGGGCTTGCCCGAGAGTTCAAGCCACCGAACCATCGGATCGCCGCCCGCTGCGGGCCTTAGCGCTTGCACGAGCGAATCGGCCGCGCCCTCCAATCGGCGCCCTACTCCGCGCAGCTCACCAATTGTGGTTGACAACTCTTCGGCTTTTTTCTCATCACTCTCAATGCGTTCACGCACAAGGCGCAGGCCGTCATTGATCAGCGACACTTCGCGCAGCAAATCCGTGAACGTGGCGTCGAGCCCATCACGCCACACGCGGTGCTGCTGAAATCCTTCGTCAAGACGCAGCGCACCAGACGCCGGCAGCGATTCCAGTAACTGCTGCAGTTGATCAAACAAACGTTGCGCCAGTTCACGCGCCCGATGTGTGCTTGGCGCCAGGCGTTCGCGTACCAGATCGAGACTGGCGGTGCTGAGCAAGTCACTCGTGGCCGCCAACCGTGTGGCGAGCACCGGCAACAATCCTTTATTTCCCCGTCGCTCCAGACGACCAAACAAACGGATCATGCCGCGACGTGTCACCGATACACCAAGGTGGCTCGACGCCGCATCTTCGAGATGATGCCCTTCGTCAATGATCACGCGCTTGTACGACGGCAACACCGCCGCATCGTCCCAATTATTGGCAGCGCGGCGCACCGCGACATCGGCGAGCAGCAAGTGATGATTGACCACGACCACATCAGCGAGCGACGCCTGCTTGCGCGCTTCGAACAGAAAACAGCCGTCGTAGTGCGGGCACTTGAGGCGTCCGCATAAATCGGGCTCGGCCGCGACTTCGTCCCATACATCAGGTCGCGGTGGTGTTGCAAGATCTGCAATCGTGCCGTCAGCCGTGTGTTTCGTCCAACCTACAATTATTTCGAGCTCACGCGCACCCGCGTCATCGAAGAGCGACGCACCAGACGCGGTCGCCTGTTCAAGCCGCTGCAGACAGACGTAGTTGCGCCAGCCTTTCAACAGCGCAAACTTGACTTCCTGATCCTGCAGCGCGCCGGCAAGAAATGGCAGGTCTTTGTTGACGAGTTGTTCCTGCAGCGTGATGGTCGCAGTCGATACGATCGTGCGTTCATCATTCCCCGCCGCCCAGCGAAGTGCCGGCACGAGATACCCAAGCGATTTGCCCACGCCCGTTCCGGCTTCGAGCAGCGCAATGCCCTTGTGATTGAACGCTTTGGCAACGGCCTTCGCCATCGCGCGCTGACTCGGTCTGTCCTCGTAACCAAACAAACCGTTCGCGCGCATGTCGTCCGCAATGGGACCATCGGGCCCAAGCGTGGCATCGAGTGCGTCAAGTGAAATCGCGCTGTTCTTTGCCGGTGCGGGCACTTCGGTTACCACGTACAACCGTGTGGCCTCGTTGTCCACGATCGCAAAGCCTACGCCATTGCTGTGCACACGCGCCGCGATCTCAAGATCCGCGTCGCTCGGCGCAAGCAATCCGCTGGGATGATTGTGCACGAACATGTCACCGCGTTGCGCAACGCCGGGAAGCGCCAGCACACTGCGAATGTCACCCCGTGCCACGACGCGGGCAGACTGGATGATCCCGTCGGCATCGAGCGTGGACACAAAGCACACTTCGTTTCCACCAGCGAGTTTGATCGCCGTCTTGATGGTCGCGGCGGCACCTCGCGAAATTCGCGCTTCGCCGATCACGTCTTCCGAGGCTTCTTCTTGGCCGCGGGGAACAGCACGTTGTTGAGAATCAAGCGATACGCTGGCGAGTTGGGATGCATGGACAGATCGGTGGGCGCGCTGCCGATTGCATGCTGCGGATCTTCAGGATCGTGGCCGCCAAGAAACGTCCACGAACCTTGTCCAAAATCTCCGTGAATGTACTTCACCCACGGCGCCCCTTCTTCCGACGCGAGCACCGTGACGCCGGGCTTGAGCACCCCTTTGTTGAAGCTGGTGGTCACTCCAAAAAAATCAGGGATGTTCGTGCGATGATTCTGTACAAGCATGGCCGCAACAGGATCAAGTTTGGCCGAAAAATCGAACAGCGAGAAACTGCCGAGCGGCTGTCTCCGCGCAGGCACATTGACCTGATGCCCGTCGATATCGCTGAGGGCATTCACATATGGTGACGGTTCAATGCGTGCGTTGCGAAAAGCGAAGCTGCGCGGCCAGTCGAGGCGCGCGTCGGCATCGCTGTCGACCGGCGTGCCATCGGAAAATGGCCCGGTGATGTCCACCGTAAATGCGGCCATCGCAAGATCGAGCGACTCGGTGGCGCCGCACATGGCGAACAGAAACCCACCTTTTTCGACAAACGTACGAATGCCGTCGGCCACGCTCTTCTTGAGCGCGGGAACGTGCGGCAGCTTGAAGCGCGCCGCCGTGGCTTCATCGCGCTGACGCTGCGCGATAAACCAGGGCGCGTCTCGATAGGCGAGATAGAGCTTGTTGAACTGCCCCGTAAAATCCTCGTGGTGCAGATGCACCCAGTCATACTTGCTCAGGTCGCCGTTCAGGATCTCATCGTCCCAGATGGACTCAAAGTCGATGCCGGCGTACGTGAGTGCGAGCGTGACCGCGTCATCCCAGGGCGGCTGATCCTTCGGTCGGTAAATGGCCACGCGCGGCGCCCGCTCGAGGACCACGGCATCCATATTCCCGCCCGCGATTTCCGACCGAATGCGCACAACATCACGGTCTGCAATTGGCTCAACGGTGACGCCGTCGAGCGCTGCACGGCGACGCAGGTCGGCCGCGTCAGGGAGCAGAAACGCACCACCGCGATAGTTGAGCAACCACTCCGCGCGCTGCGTTGACTTGATGGCCTGAAAGGCAAGCCCGTACGCTTTCAGATGATTGCGCTGCGCATCGTCCATGGGCACGAGCAACGACTGCGCCATCGCACCCGGCGCGAGCAGCGCAACGAGTCCGACGCTCGCGACCACCACGCGCGCGAGGCGCTGCAGGCATCGCGTGATCATTGGTATTCCTCCGGCACGCGACCGCGTAACCGCTCAAGTTCTCGTCGCGCTTGTGGCACCATGGCACTTCCCGGATGGTCAATGAGCAACGTTTCGTAGCGCGCCGTTGCAGTCGCCGTGTCGCTGGCGCGCACGGCGGCTCGCGCCAACTCCAGCAACGCCTCCGGCACTTCCGGCGCATTCGCGTGTTGCGACACGATACGAGTCCAATATCGCACAGCGTCAGTCGTTGTGCCGAGTGCCGTTGAGACCCGGGCGGCCGTTGCGAGTAGCGCAGGCGCCGCATCGGGCAGGCTGTCGGCCAATCCTGCGAATCGCACCACGGCATTGGCGCTGTCTCGCCGGGCGAGCGCGAGAAAAGCGGCACCCAAACCCGTGTGGGCCGGGATTTTTGTGCGCGCGAGCACGGCCAGCGCGTCGGTCAGCGACGCGTCGCGCGTGGTGGCGCGCACCAGTCGTTTCCGCGCTTCTGTTAGATCACCATCGTACAGCGCCAACCACCCAATCACCTCGTCGTCATCCAGATCACCCGCCCGCGACGCCACCTCGCGTGCGCGCTCCACGTTGCCCGAGCGCAACCACGCGCCCACAAGCGGGCGCGCCAGCTCCGCGCGCTGCGCATTGTCGAGATACTGATCGAGTGACGCCACGCGCTTTGCCGCTTCTTCCGCGCGACCGAGTTCGCCCAGCGCTCGCACCTCGAGGCGAAGCAGACTCGTTGCACGACTCGCCGGAGAGCGTCCACGTGCGGCCCGTTCAGCGTAGCGCAACGCACCCTCGGCGTCTCCCGCCGCGAGCGACGCTTCGGCCGCGCGTTCGGCGAACGCGGGATCCGGCGAGCGCTCATACAATGCGCTCCACACATCACGCGCCACCGACCATGAGTTCATCGCTTCGGCACGCTCCGCAAACTCTTTCCACGCGACGGTGCTTGAATCATCAGTGCGCGCTTCAGCGAGCGCAGCCCAGCCGCGTCGTGGATCGCCCCAGCCCGTTTCAAGCGCCGCCAATACCCGTCGTGGCACCAGTGCAATCGGCGCCGCAGACAGCGCAGTGCGTACGGAATCTCGCGCCGTTTCCGGCGCCCGTTGCAAAGAAAACGTGGCCGCCATTTCCATCCACGGCATGTCTTCAATCGCCGCGCGCCACGCAAGCGCCGCGTCGTTCCACCGATCAAGCGTGGCTGCAATCTGTGCGACTTCGCCCGCCAACGCATTCTTTCCGGTGAGCACGCGCGCGGCATCGGCGAGCACACTGTCGGCCAAAAGCGTACGCCCCATCGACATGAGCGTGCGCACATACTCGCGCCACGGTGACGCGTCGTCTGGTGCAGCGCGGCGCCATGACACAAACGCCGCGCGAAGCTCAGCTTCACGTGACGCCGTTGACAGCGCACGAAACTGAATGCTGCGCGCTACTGGGTCGGCCGGTCGACGCAACAAGACTTCATCGACCACAGGCACAATGGAATCGCGCAGGGCAAGTTCATGCCACACACGTTCGAGGCCGAGCAGTGCCAGCGCGATCTGATCGCCGTCATCGCCGCCCGACAGCGCGCGCGTGAGCAGCGCCCGATAAGCGGTCGCCGCTTGCCCGAAGCGCCTGGCATCCTCGTGTGCAATTGCCTCCGACACGGGATCCTGCGCGGCAGCAGCTTGCAGCGGAACCACGACGCACGCACCGATCACAGCAGCAGCCATCGCGCAACACCATTCGCGTGCGCGCTGCGACAACTGGGTCACGGCGGCGTGGCGTTGAGCCGTCGGAAGTATTCGTACACAAGTCGCCGTTCTTCGGGCGACAGGGTCCGCAGATCGTTCCACGTGGGCGGGGCAAAACGCACGCCGTCCTTTCCGCTCGTCGTGCCCGTGGCCGCGCTCGTGCCACGACCGTCTCCCGCGCGCGCTTCACGCGCGCCCTCATCATCACGCTCGTTCTGTTCAAGGAAACGACCGGCATCCAACATGCGCCGATACAGCTGCTGCTGACGTGCGGCAACGGCCGGATCGGTGACACCGCGATCAAGCGCCTGCGCCACCTGCTGCGCTTCGCGCGCCAGGGCTTCGAGACGACCCGTCGGATCAATGTCAGCCACATCCTGCAAACCATCGGCGACACTCTTTTGCTGCCGTGCCAGTGTGCGCGCCTGTTGCTGTCCCTGCTGCCCCTGCGCGCCGCCCGGCATCATCGACAGCCCTTGCATCTGGCCATTGAGTGAACCCTGCTGCTCCGCGAGTTGCTTCATCTGTTCAAGCATCTCGCCAAACCCGGACGCCGAGTTGGCATTGTTCACGCGTTCCCGATCACGCACCAGCGATGACAACGCCTGATTGAGCGCCTGGGCTGCATCGCGCATCGCACTCTGCGCCTGCTCACTGCCACCAGGCTGACCCGACGCACTCATCGACTGCGAGGCCTGCTGCACCTTTTGCTGCGCTTCCGCCATGGCGCGCTGCGAGCGCTGTGAGAGCAGCGCCGATCCGCGTCCGGCCTGCTCCAGCCGCTCGGCCGCTTGCTGCACACCCTGCTGCACCGCGCCTTGTTCGCCTTGCATGCCCTGCGCATTGCCCTGCGACTGCGCTTTGTCGGCGAGCTGCGACTGCTGACGCGCAAGTTGCGCCGTTTCGTTAATGCTCTGATCAAGCTGCTTCGACAAATCCTGCTTCCACGCGTCGACCTGCGCTTCGCGTGCAGCCGCGAGTTGATCGGCGGCCCGCTCCATCGCATCTGCAGCCCGTTCGGCCTGTGCCGCAGGATCAGGCTGCCCCCCCTGCTGTCCGCCTTGTTGTCCACCCTGCTGCGCGCCTTGTTGACCGCGCTGCGGCTGGCCCTGCTGACCTTGCTGCCCCTGCTGTTGCTGTCCCTGCTGTCGCTGCCCCTGCTGTTGCTGTCCCTGCTGCTGCTGTCCCTGCTGTTGTTGCCCCTGCGGCTGCGCCGCATCACGGGCGCGCATCTGCTCCGCCGCCTGACGCATCGCATCGCTCGCAGTCTGTACATCAGGCTGCGCTTCCTGCGTTTTCTGCGAACCCGCCTGCGCCCCTTCCTTGCGCAAACGCTCCGTCAGCGCCTCCACTTCCTGCTCCAGTCGACGACTGCGATCCGCGAGTTGGCGCGCATCGCGCTCCTGCTGCTGCGCCGACGCCTGCGACCCCGCCTGCGACTCGCGCTGATTCCCGCGCGGCTGCGACTTGGACAACTCCTCGGCCAACTTGCGATCCGCTGCGGCCACCTCCTTCGCTTCATCACGCAGCGTTTCCATCGCACCTTCAAGCGCCGCACGCTTGAGCATCTCGGCCGACTTTTCCAGCTGCTCGCGCATTTGCCGCTGCTGCTCTGCCAACTGCTCCAGCGACTGCCGCACTTCGCTGCCGCTCAAACGCTCCGACGCCTGCTCCAGCTGCTGCAGCTTCTGCTGCATTTCCGGGGTCATCGCATCGCGCAGCATGCGCTGCAACTCCTGAAAGCGATCGTTCAACGCCTTGTCCATGGCCCCCGCATCAGACAAGCGCTGCTCCAACTCTTTCGCGCCCTCGCGCAACGCCTCCACACGATCGCCAAGATTACGCTGCTGTTGCGCAATCGCTTTCATCTTTTCGGCCTGCTCGTACGACATCGAACCGCCCTTTGCTCCGTCGGGCGACGACTGACCGCTGGGTGAGTTCTGCGTTTCCCGGCTGTTGCCCTGCAGTTCGCGCGAGCGCGAGGCATCGGTGGTACTGCGCTGCAACTCGCGTTCGGCCGCCGAGATTGCGGCCGCACGAGACATCAGCGAGTCGGCAAGTTCGCGCGCCAGACTGCGCTGCTCTTCGGCGCTCGGCACGCGCAGCACCAGACGTCGACTGTCCGTGCGTTGACGCCACGGCGAATCATCAACCGCCTGTGCGACAATCACCAGTTTGTCTCCGGCCTCAAGCCCACGTCCGCCCAGCGTCAGATCGTGCACGCCATCCCACATCGGACCAGTTTCACCGGACACCACCACACGCGTCGGCACGTCGCGTGAGCCATCGGCTTTCTCTCGCTGTATCGTCAGCGCGAGCTGCGACAACCCATGATCATCACGCGCCGCCAACGTGAGGCGCATGTTGCCCTCACTGGCAATCGTGGTGTCCGTTGTTGGCGACAGGAAAATCACTTCGGGTGCACCGTCGGGGATCATCGCGATCGCCAGCGCCGCCGGCACTTCAACCGGGAGACGAGATCCATCGGCGCGCGCCGTGGCTTCCGCATGCCACTGCCACTCCGCATCACCAGATACGACAACGCGTGCGTCGATAACCGACGGTCCCATCGCAGTGAACGCGACAGTGTCTCGGTCCGAAACAAGCGACACATCGTGCGCGCCGGAATACGCGACCGCCTGCAATCGCAGTTCGGTGCCGCGCGGTACACGCAACACGCTGCCGGGCTCAAGACGTCCGCTGGCGCGCGCGAGATACGACGGATACACCGCATCGATCTGCACATCGCCAATCCAGCCGCGATCGCCCACGGTGATTGACCGCTCCAGTACCGGTGCACGCCCGTCGTCTACACGCAGCGTGAGCGGGGCACGTACCGGACCAACATCAAGCGTCGCAACAGATGATGCCGCATCGATTGGCAACACCACATCGCGCCACGCCTCGCCTTCCGCGCGAAGCGACACCGTGACCTGCGCACGACCTTCCGCGCGCACGCGCACCACGAGCGGCATGCCCCGCGGCATTTCCGACGGTAATCCTTCAAACGCAAGCGCTGGCAGCAGCATGCCGCGCCACGCATCGATCGGATGCAGAATGGCGGCAAAGCCATCACGCGCACGCACGGCCGATAGGGAGAGCAGCACCACGGCCGCACCCGTAAGCCCCGCACCAAGCAGTGCCGAACGCGACAACCGGCGACGCATCGCGGGCATCAGCACATCACGTGTTCCTAACAGCTGCTCCACATCGGCCGCAGCGCGGGCGCCGAGCGCGCCGTTGTTGGCAATCTCCAACGCACCGCGCAGTGAACCCGGTCGCAGCCCTTGTTCACGTTCAATACCGTGCGCAACGGCCTGCGAGCTTTCTGGCGTGGGCACGTGCCGCGACGCGAAACGATACGCGATGTACACGCCCACCAGAATCAACGCCCAGACAACCAACGGCACAGCACGCGGCCAGGTCAGGTAACGTCCGCTGGAAAGCGACCACGCGGCAACAGCAACCGACGCCGCGCCAACGGCGGCACCGGCAAGCCACTGCGTCAGACGCGCACGCGACGACAACGCGCGCGTTTCGCCGTGCACTCGCGACGACAGCGTGTTCGACGTACTCATTGGGTCACGCGGCTGGTAACGGCGTACATGAACAGATTCACTCCCATGCGAAGCGCGCGCTCGTGCAGCTCTGGCGGATCCGCGGGATGTGTGCCCGGATCTTCCCACCCGTTCCCAAGATCACTGGACGTGCTGTAGAACAACGCGAGACGACCTCCGATATAAATGCCGAGTCCTTTCGCCGGTTTGCCGTCGTGTTCATGAATCTTGGGCAAACCATCGGGGAACTCGTACACCATGTGATAGATCGGATGGCTGGTCGGCACTTCAACCAGCGGTCGATCAGGAAACGCTCGCGCGATTTCGCGGCGAAACGTTTCGTCGAGGCCGTAGTTGTCATCGACATGCAGAAACCCACCGCGCACGAGGTAGTCGCGCAGCGCGGCGATTTCAGCGTCGCTCAGTTTGATCTCACCATGCCCGGTGGCATGAACAAATGGATACGAAAACAACGCCTCGTCGGTCAGACGCACGCGTGCTTCCGTGCGCTCGACCGGCAGCTTGGTACGCTGCGCGATGGCCGCGAGCAAGTTGGGCAAGCTCGACGGATTGGCATACCAGTCACCACCACCCTCGTACTGCAGGCGCGCAATCGCCAGCCGCGGCACGATCCGGGCGTCGCCCACTGCATCGCGCGAAAATGCGTTCACCGCGTCTGGGGTGAACGGAATCAACGCGAGCGCCGCGCACGCGACGGCACCCACCATGGAGCGCGTCAACCGAACGCGCCGTTTCGCGGCATCACGGATCATGAGCCAACCGGTAGGCAAGATTTCGCGCGACACCTTCACGCTCCATGAGCAACGTCATGATCGCCCGCGGCGCCAGGCCGTCCGCGCGGAGCGCTCGAACAGTGTCGCGCAGAGAATCTTCGGTGGGAGCAACCGCTGCAGGCGCGGCTGACAGAACAATCACAATCTCGCCCCGGGGAGGGCTCTCGCTGTAGTACGCAGCGAGTGTCGCCAGCGTTCCGCGTCGGAACTCTTCGAATCGTTTGGTCAGCTCGCGTGCCACGACCACCGGTCGATCCGCGCCGGCGATTTCCGCCAGATCAGTCAGCGTGTCCGCCAGGCGATTCGGCGATTCATAGAGCACGACGCTGTGCGGGCACTGCGACGCCCAGCGAAGCATCGCCTCGCGCTCTTTGCCCTTGCGCGGCAAGAAGCCCAGAATCGAGCTCGGATGCGCCGGTAGCCCCGACCCCACAAGCGCCGCCAGCGCCGCCGACGCACCGGGCACCGGCACCACGCGGCCCGTGGCTTCCGCCACCGCGCTCACAAGCCGCTCTCCTGGATCAGAAACGAGTGGGGTGCCTGCATCACTGATCAATGCGAGCGACGCCCCCTCACGCAACTGTTCGAGGACCAGCGGCACCATACGCGCTTCGTTGTGCTCGTGCAGCGCGACGGTAGGCGTCCGAATCCCGTACCGCGCAAGTAGCGTGTGCGCGTGACGGGTGTCTTCACAGAGGATGCGATCGACTGTTTGCAGCACCTGCAGGGCGCGCAACGAGATGTCCCCCAAGTGGCCGATCGGTGTGCTCACGACATAGAGCATACCGGGCTCGACCGCCACGGGGGACATCCGGGCCGCCGCCGCTGCCGCCGCCTCAGCGGCCGAGTCGGCGCCCGTTTCGTCGGTCAAGCCGTGATCAGCCAGCGTGCTGCGTGAACTTGGCTTCGATCGCCGGACGCGGTACAGCGCCCACAACCTGATCCACCAGCTTGCCGTTCTTGAAGAACAGAATCGTGGGGATCGAGCGGACGTTGAACTTCATCGCGGTTTTCTGATTGGAATCGACGTCGAGCTTGGCCACCTTCACCTTGCCCGCATAATCCGTCGCCAACGATTCCACGATCGGCGCGATCATACGGCACGGGGCGCACCAGGTGGCCCAGAAGTCGACCATCGCGAGCCCTTCGTACGACTCGATCTCGGTGGCGAAGTTGTCGTCGGTTACTGCCAGTGCATTAGCCATCTGTGCTCCGTGCGGTCTCGGTCGTAGTTACGACTACGAACACCGCTGCTCGAGATTAGAATTTGAGAGGACTCACCCATGACCAGTGCTGCCATGACCGAATCTCTCCGCCGCGGGACACGCATTGCCCACATCGGCATTGCCGTACGTGACCTCGACGAGCTGGTACCCTTCTATCGTGAAGTCCTCGGACTGCCCGAAGTTCCCCTCGACGATGCCGACGGCGCGGCCATTGCTGGACTCGCGGCCGGCGATTCGCTGGTCGAACTGCTCGAAGCCCGCACTGACGACTCGCCCATTGCGAAGTTCGTCGCCAAGCGCGGTCCGGGCATTCATCACGTGTGTTTCAATGTCGACGACCTTGACGGAACGCTCGAAAAATGCCGAGCGGCCGGAGTCCGCCTGATCGACGAAACGCCGCGCCTTGGAGCAGAAGGGAAACGCATTGCGTTCCTCCATCCATCAGCCACGGGCGGCGTGCTCATCGAACTGTCTGAATATTAGCTAGCGGCAGAAGTCCCGCAGCGGCTCCATGTCCACAATTTCCACGAACCACCGACTTTCCGGACCCATGATCGTGGTAAATGATGTGGTGGCCTCAGACTGCTTCGTGCGCAGTTTCACCTGGAAATCCTGCTTGCCGCCGGCCACAAGGCGCGGCTTGTCCACGGCGAAACTCCATGTCTCGTGGTCGAGTTTGCACTGGATGATAATGAGACGTTTTTCGAGCTCGTCGCGCCCCATCAGCTCCCTCGCTGGTCCGCGCGCTGTGCCCCACACCGCCGACATCGTCTGGAGATCCTGTGCTTTGACCGCCCGCATGAATAGCTCGACGGACTCTTTGGCAGATGCGGCCCCGGCCGTGGCCCCCGCCAGCGGCGCGGGGGCGGTACGCGACATGCCACCGCTCGACGTCGCCTTTGAGCACGCACTGGTGACCAGTGCCACTATCACGAAACCTGACATCAACACACGCTTGCGCACCGCTTCCTCCTTCGCTGCATTACCTGCATGAATGACGCACGATTTTCCGCCGCGCCGGCTGACGCGAACGTAACGGCCCCTCACAGCTCCAGCAATCAGCGCCCCGCGGCGCTGCGCCTGTTCGTTAACATTGACCACGTTGCTACGCTGCGACAGGCGCGCCGGGGCGTTGAACCGGACCCCGTCGACGCAGCCCTGCTCTGTGAAACGGCCGGCGCGGATGGCATTACCGCCCATCTGCGCGAAGACCGGCGACACGTGCAAGACGACGACATTGAACGACTCGCCACATCCATTCGCACCGTCCTCAACCTCGAGTGCGCCGCGCTGGACGAGATGCTGTCGCTCGCCGAACGCCTGCGTCCACAGGAAGTGACGCTGGTCCCCGAACGACGCATGGAAGTAACCACAGAAGGAGGACTGGACGTTGTGCGGAACGTCACAGAGCTGGCACGCGCCGTAACGCGGCTGAAACGCGTCGGGGTACGTAGTAGTCTCTTTGTCGACCCCACCATTGAGTCCGTCACCGCCGCACACAGTATCGGTGCGGACGCGGTAGAACTGCACACCGGGACGTACGCGCATGCCCCCAATGATCCTCGAACGCTTGAGAGCCTGCGCCACGCCACGCAGCACGGTCGCTCGCTCGGCCTGGCCGTGCACGCCGGACACGGTCTGACCGTGCACAACGTGGGACCGGTGGCCGCCATCGATGGAATTGAAGAACTGAACATCGGTCACTCCATTGTGAGCCGATCCGTTTTTGTTGGCCTCGCTGAGGCGGTCCGGGAAATCCGGCACGCCATGGACATCGTCCGAGCCCCTCGCGCATGAGCACCCCTCCCGCCCTGCTCGCGTTCTTTCGTCAGGAAGCTGGCGAATATCTCGATCGCCTCGATCAACTGCTGGCGACCGAGTCCGCAGACGCACCAGATGCCGCCACCTTTCTGGCACAGTCTCGCGCGCTCCGCGGCGCCGCGAGCATGACCAAGCTCACAGGTCTGCCGGAACTGGCGTCCACGATGGAACGCATCGCGGGTGGCCTGCGAGACGGCGAGCTGCGGTGGGATCAGCGACTGCACTTCGCGGTGCGAGGTGCGCTCTCCTCGCTGCGCGCGCTCACCGAACACGCGGAGCATTGGAGCGACGAACACGCTCGCTCGGCCCGGACCAGCTCCGTCGCGCTCGCGGCAGTTGCCGCTGGTTATCTCTCGTCGCTCGCCCCCGCGGCGTCGCCTGCGTCACCGGTCGTGCCGATCGCGCGACTGTTTCCCGACGACGGCGCGCCCGGCATTGTGCAGCGCAATCCGGAGCCACCCATCACGCTCGCCGAGCGGTTTCGCACGGATCTGGCGGCCGCCGCCGATGGCGTGGATCGTGAAGCGGCCAATCTGGCCACCGGCGAGCGCGGCGCCCAGCAGCTCGCGCTGACCGATGCACTGCGACGCACGCTCCTGGGACTCTCCGATGTGGCCGAAAGCTACGGCGCTACGTCGATTGCCGGTCTGGCCATGCGCATGGCGCGCTCGTCCATGCAACCGACCGCAGAGCGCGTGGCGATTCAGGCGTTTGCCCGATTGCTCATGGACCGTGAGCTTTCGGATCATGAGCTTGCGGCGCGCGTGCGGGAGCATGGCGCCACATGGCCTGGCACAGACGTCACCCCATCTGCACGGCCCGCGATAGCCGCCCCAACTGAGACGCGCGCCACACCCGCGCCTGCGTCGGCTGTGCAGGCCGTTTCCATGCGGCCAACGGTCATCAATGCGCCGGTCATTAGTGCCACGCCGGTTGCCACGCCGGTTGCCAGTCCGCTTGCCACGCCGGTTGCCACGCCGGTTGCCAGGCCGGTTGCGACCCCGATCGACAGCCACCAGATCGTGCCGATTGAATCGCTGCTGTACAACGGCAACGCCGCGCTGCAGCGCGCACGTGTGGTGCATGATGAACTTCGCGCCGCCTGGCAACGCGCCGGCGGAACATCGCTCGATCCAACCACCGCGTCGCTGATTGACGAGTTAAGCGATCTGCTTGACCTCGCTGTGGCGCGATAGGATCTCAATGTGAAGCTGAATTGGAAAGTTGCGCTGGGCGTCGGCATCAGCGCACTGTTTTTGTGGTTGGCGTTTCGTGCTGTTCCACTTGGAGATGTTGTGAACGTGCTACGGGCATCCAATCCGTGGCTCTTCGCGTTGTGTGCCGTTGTGGCGACCACGATTTTTCCGCTGCGCGCCATTCGGTGGCAGGTTATTCTGCAACCCGTTGCGGGCCGCATTCCGTTCGGACCGCTGTGGCGCAGCACCGCCATTGGCATGATGGTCAACAATCTGGTGCCGGCACGCGCTGGTGAAGTGGCGCGTGCGGTGGCCCTGTCGCGCGAAATACCGCGCGTCTCGTTTACCACGTCGTTGGCGTCGCTGGCCGTGGATCGCATCTTCGATGCCATTGTGCTGCTCGCCCTGATGTTTGGCGCGATGCTCTCACCCGCGTTTCCGGCAGGCGCGACCTTGCTCGGCATGACCGTGCCGCAGTTTGCGCTGAGTGGAATTTCCGCAGTGCTTGTGCTTCTCATTGCGTGTTACGTCGCCGTGCTGAATCCGAAACGGATGCTCAGCGTGGTACGCGCAGTCGCCGATCGTGTGCTACCGCGCTTTGCTGCACGTATCGAAGGGTTCACCGATGAAGCTCTGGGTGGCCTTGCGGTGCTGCGCGACGCGCGGCGCTTTGCGCTCGTCTTGTGGTGGGCCTTCGCACACTGGCTCGTGCACGCCGTCGCACTCTGGATTGGATTTCTTGCTGTGGGTATGGACGCACCGTTTAGCGCCGCGCTGTTTCTTCAAGGCGTGCTTGGCTTTGCGGTGGCACTGCCTTCGCTGCCCGGCTTTGTTGGTGTGTTCGAACTCGCATCGGTCACAGGCCTTGGTGTGTACGGCGTGAGTCCTGACGTCGCGATCAGTTGGGCCGTTGGTTATCACATGCTGTCGTTCATCCCAATCACCGTATTCGGCATCGTGTATCTCGCGCGGCTTGGCATCAACTTGCGCGACATTGGCGGGGCCGCTGAACGCGCGCAAGAAGTCAAAGACGCGCGTGACACTTTCGTGCATGGAACAGATGCGCGCGTCCCATGAGTGAAAAATCGGATTCGCGCGCGGTACCATTCGCTGCCGTGCGCGTGGTCGCCAACGCCAAACTCAATCTGCGGTTGCGTATTCTGGCGCGCGAAGCGAGTGGTTATCACACGCTCGAATCCTTGTTCATCAAACTCGCGCTGGCCGATCACGTCGTCATTCGCACGGACGCGACAGAGAACTCGCTCGTGTGCAGCGGCCCTGCCATGCCATCCGCGGGGTTGGGCGAACCCGAGCAGAACCTGGCCTGGCGCGCTGCGGAGCAGTTCGCGCGCGTTGCGCAGTGGCCACCGGCATTCGCGATCACAATCGAGAAGCACATTCCCGTGGGCGGCGGACTGGGCGGAGGGAGCGCCGACGCCGCGGCCGTGCTCCGTGGCCTGAACGCGATCGCGCCAACTCCGCTTTCTCCCGCCGCGTTGCTCGCCATCGCCGCGGGGCTCGGCGCCGATGTTCCGTTTCTCGTAAGCGACGCGCTCCTCGCCTGGACATGGGGCCGAGGCGATCGACTGTTGACGCTGCCGCCGTTGCCCGTGCAATCCGTTCAACTGGTCACGTTCGCGGAGGGCGTGAACACCGCGGCGGCCTACGGCGCACTGGCGGCGCATCGCGTCGAACAGGGTCTCCAGGACAATCGCGACCACCGGATGTATGCCCTCTCTGACTTCGCCACCTGGTCGGCAGTGTCCTCCCTCGGGCTGAATGACTTTGAAGATGTGGTCCCCGCGCTTCATACGGGCGTGGCCCGCGTGCTTCCCGCCGTGCGCGCGGTGGCGCGGGAGCTGAAGGATCGTGGTGTTGCGGCGCTGGGTATGATGTCGGGAAGCGGCGCCACGTGCTTCGTGCTCGGTCCGGACAACGTGCCACATACGTGGCCAGACAACCTCGAAGGAGCGCGCCTGATGAAAACTCAAACCGCGGCGGCAATTGTCGCTCCGGAGCCAATCGCGTAATATTGGACCGGTACGCGCCTTGCCCTTCGGTATCCGGGGGTACCGGCGTGTCGCTGCCCTGTCGTCCAATGGCAGGACTCCACACTTTGGATGTGGCTATCTTGGTTCGAATCCAAGCGGGGCAACTGAAGCGCCCGCCTACCGTTCCGGTGGGCGGGCGCTGTTTTTTTGTGCCGCCGGGGGCTCCGTTTCCAACCCGGTGCCATTATGTTGCAAGGCTAGCTGGTGGATGGACCGATGGTGTCATGCGCAGGGACAACGGCCGAGCGCCCTTGTCCCTGCCCTCCTGTTTCCGCTAATTATCAAGGCTGCGGTCGATGGATCGGCTGACTGTTCCCAAGAGTGGCTTCAAGATTCTGTCCGGCACCGCCAATCCGGCGCTCGCCGAGGAGATCGCGAAGCACCTCGGAACGGAACTGTGTCGCGTTGCGGTGTCGCGCTTCGCAGACGGTGAAGTATTCGTGCGCATCGACGAGAACATTCGTGGTGCTGACGTCTTCATCGTACAGCCAACGAACCCACCAGCCGAGAATGTGTTGGAGCTGTTGCTGTTGATCGACGCGGCTCGCCGTGCGTCAGCAGCGCGCATCACGTGTGTCTTGCCCTACTTCGGCTACGCGCGTCAGGATAGAAAGGATCAGCCGCGTGTGGCGATCGGCGCCAAGTTGGTCGCCAATCTCATTGAAGTGGCCGGTGCGGATCGACTGCTGGGTATCGACTTTCACCAGCATCAGTTGCAGGGATTTTTTGATATTCCAGTCGATCACTTGTATGCGGCACCGGTGTTCGTCTCGCATTTTCGCAAGAAGAATTTGAAGGACCTCGTTGTGGTGGCACCGGATGTCGGTTCGGCCAAAATGGCGCGTGGATTCGCAAAACGACTCGACGCGTCGCTGGCCATCATCGACAAGCGGCGCCCCAAGGCGAACGTTGCAGAAGTGGTCAATGTGGTGGGTGAAGTGGCCGGCCGGGATTGCATCATTCCCGACGACATGATCGACACCGCAGGGACCGTGTCCGAAGCGGCTCGTGCTCTCAAAGAGCTCGGCGCGAACGACATTTACGTGTGCGCCACGCATGCGTTGCTTTCCGGCCCCGCCGTGGAGCGACTCTCAGCGGCGCCCATTACGGAAGTGGTGTTGACCGATACCATTGCCGTTCCGCCCGAGAAGCGGTTCCCGGCGCTCACGGTGCTCTCCGTTGGAGAGCTCACGGCGAAGGCGATCCGCTTTACGCATTCCGATCAGTCGGTGAGCTCGCTCTTCGATTGAGCGGTACGCTCTTCACTTTGTTGTCCACGCGATTCCCAGAGTCCTGCCATGACATCCGCTACGCTTTCCGCAAATCTTCGTACCGACACCGGCAAGGGCGTCGCGCGCAAGCTTCGTCAGAACGGTGAAATCCCCGCTGTGATCTACGGTCACGGCCGCGAGCCGCAGTCGCTCTCCGTCAATGCCCGTGAGTTCGAGCGGCTGATCAAGTCGGTTGCCGCCGGCAGCACCGTGATTGAGCTCGACCTCGCTGGCACGCCGGCGCGCTCGCTCATCCGTGAAATCCAGCGCCACCCGTTCAAGAAGCAGATCATGCACGTCGACTTCCAGGAAGTCGTGGCCGGCGAAACGATCATGCTCAAGTGCCCGATCGTGTACCACGGCACACCAATCGGCGTTCGTGTCGACGCTGGTATTCTCGACCAGATCATGCACGAACTCACGATCGAAGCGTTGCCGGCGAACATCCCGGATCACATCAACGTCGACATCTCCGAGCTGCACGTTGGCAAGTCGCTGCACGTCTCCGACCTTGTGCTTCCGGCTGGCGTGAAGGTGATGGACGATCCGGCCAACACGGTGTGCATCGTGCAGGCGTCCAAGGCGGGCGCGACGGAAACGACCGATGCGGTGGCGGAGCCCGAAGTCATTCGCAAGGTCAAGGCTGACGACGCCAAGTAGTCAGCGCATGACACAGGGGCGCGCGAGCGGACTTCGGACCACTCGCGCGCCCTTGGCGCATGTGCATGTGACGCAGGCGCTCGCGCCATTCGCTGCCGTTTACGTGGCGCATCCACTCACACCGTCCCCGACACCGTGAAGATCATCATGGGCCTCGGCAATCCGGGGCGCGAATACGAGAACACGCGGCATAACGCGGGTTGGTGGTTTGTTGACCACCTGGCGCGCACATGGCCGTTTGAAAGTTGGCGGAAGGATCGTGATACACATGTCGCCGACGGGTATCTCGGACCGCTGCGTGTCCGCCTCGTCAAGCCACAAACATTCATGAACCTCTCGGGCAGCGCGCTTCGCTCCTACATGGGACGCGCTGGCTTCGATGCGGTGGAAGATTTGCTGGTGGTCGTTGATGAAGTGGCGATTCCCGTGGGCGAGTACCGCTTTCGCGCGGGCGGATCCGCGGGTGGACACAACGGCCTCAAGTCCATTCAGTCGCAGCTGGGCACGCCGGAGTATCCGAGGCTACGCATTGGCATCCGCCCCATCGACGAGCGGCGGGTGATCGGCAACCTGGCCGACTTTGTGTTGCGAGTGATGCCGGGTGATGAACGTGACTTGCTCGAAGGCACATTTGATCGACTCACCAAGGTAGTGGACACCTGGTTACGCGAAGGAACGCAGAAAACGGCCAGCACAATGGGCCGCTGACCCTTGCAACTCCGGGTGTCGTGCCACGTATTGTGGTAAATGGACACATTTCTTGAGGAGGCGGTGCTCGTGTCGGTAGCCACACCAGAACTTGCAGCACAAGCGACTGCGCAGCAGACGCCACCAGCGCCCCCGCCAGTCGGAGATCAACCGCCCGTCCCCGCTCCACCGGCCCCCGGCGCGCCCGCGCCTAGCACCGCGATCGGGGTCGATGTTCCGGGAATGGGAACAATCGTGCCCTTCACGCGCGATCAGATTCGTGCGCTTGATCGACGCGGCGACGATCTCAGCAATCAGCTGCAGAGCGTACAACGCCGACGCGACAATCTGGTGGAGGAGCTCGAGCAGGCCACGTCGCCGTCGGTGCAAGCTGGGTTGGAGGCGCGTATCACCCAACTCGACGCACGACTGATCTCGCTGGAAAAGGACATTCAAGCCAACAGCGACCTCAAGGCGTCCTTTGCCGCCAAGCTCGGCACGACCCAAGCCGAGACGCGTGAGCGCGAGAACGAAGAGCCTCCGGTCATCAACGCCTGGGGCCCCTTCACTGAGCCCGTGCTCTTTTTCACCATGCTGCCCATCGCGCTCGCCGGCGCACGGTATTTGTGGAAGCGAGGCAATCGCCCCCCCGTGATCCCGATTTCGCGCGAAGCAGAAGCCCGTTTCCAGCAAATGGAACAGTCGATCGACTCGGTGGCTATTGAGATTGAGCGGGTGGCCGAAGGCCAGCGATTCGTCACCAAACTGCTCCGCGAGGGGCAGCCGATCCCCGACTTCACGGCCGGTCGGACAGCAGAACCCGTGCGGGTACGCCCCGACGCGGAGTCGCTGCGCTGAGGGCGTGGCACAACCACGCGGCAATCGGTCGCGTGCGTTGGTTCGTGATCGTCTGCGCGGCTGCCGTTGGGGCTGGATCCGCGCGGCTCGCAGCTCAATCGGCGTCGCGCCCATCGGTCTGGTCCGGATCGGCGCAGTTGAACGGGAGCCTGTTGTATGGCGAGTCGGTGCAGCGTGTGCTCGGGGCGCGCGGTGGCGTGTCGCGCGCCGACTCATTGCTCGAGTTCAGTGCCGCGCTGCAAACCCTCTATGGCGACGCGTCCCTCGACGAATCCCCGCGCGAGGTCGTGAAACGCATATGGCTGGGGTCGCTGACCGCGGATCTCAAGCCGCACGCGCCCTGGACACCGTTTCTGCTCGCCACGGTAGAAACAAATCTCGAAAAGCGACTTGCCAGCCGATACAACGCCGGCGTGGGTGTGAAGTACACAGCGCGTCGCACGGCCGCGTCAGAGGTCAGCCTCAGCGTGGCGTTGCTCGACGAGCAGATTCGGCCGATGGAGGACCGCAGCGGCCTTCAGCCAAACGCGTCACGCCTCACGCGCTGGTCCACCCGACTCCGGGTCAGGCACGCGTTTACCGACCGAACTCGCGTGTCCAACGTGATCTTCTGGCGACCCAGCGCCACCGAAATCAGCCGATACCTGGTGCAGGCGCAGCAGGATGTGGCCTTCGGGCTCTCGCAGCGCACAGCCCTCACCCTCACGTTGCTCAACATTTATGACAGTGACGCGGTGGCTCGCGGCGCGCGACGCTATAACGACGGACAGCTGCTGCTGGGTGTGAGCGCTGGCTGGTAGACCTCGTGAATGCCTGCGGGGCACACGACGGAACGAATACGCGGGAACGGGTCGCCAGCGCGACGCGAGAGCGCTATCTTCGGGGGCTGTGGTCGCTCTCCCAAGACTCACCCTCACCACTCGCCAATGCTCGACAACCTTCCGATGATCTCGCTCGGCGCCGGCGCTATCGGCCTGATCGTGACAATCCTTACGTTCTACAGCGTCAAGCGACTTTCGCCTGGCAATCAGCTCATGCAGGACCTCGCCGGCGAGATTCATATCGGCGCCATGGCGTTCCTGCGCGCCGAGTACATCGTGCTCGTGCCCTTCTTGCTCGTGGTCGCGGGATTGCTGGGTTACGCGATTGGCGTGAAGACGGCGATCGCTTACGTCATTGGCGGCGCCTGCTCCATTGCGGCCGGATGGATCGGCATGCAGGGCGCGACGGCGGCCAATGTGCGCACTGCGGAAGCCGCACGAGCCTCAGGTCAGGCGGCAGCACTGAACGTGGCGTTCGGCGGCGGCTCGATCATGGGTCTTGCCGTGGCATCGCTCGGACTTGTTGGTATCGCCGCGATTCTGTTGTTTGTCGCGCCGGAAGAACTCACGGGGAACGCCACGCTGTTCTCCGAGATCATCTCCGGGTTTGCAATGGGTGCCTCATCAATCGCGCTGTTCGCACGCGTGGGTGGTGGCATTTACACGAAGGCGGCTGACGTTGGTGCCGACCTCGTTGGTAAAGTTGAAGCCGGTATTCCCGAAGACGATCCGCGTAATCCTGCCACGATTGCAGACAACGTTGGTGACAACGTGGGTGACGTGGCCGGTTTGGGCGCCGACATTTTCGAGAGCTACGTGGGCGGCATCATTGCCACGATCGCACTCGCGGCCACATCGATGCTGCTGCCGGAAGACACGCGTCTCACGGCCATGCTGTTGCCGATTGGTTATACCGTGGCGGGTTTGGTTGCGTCGCTGATTGGTATTGCCGCCATGCGCATTCTCGCCAAGGGTGACCCGGCAAATGCGCTGCGACTCGTGACGTTTATTGCCGCTGGACTGTTCCTCGCATTTGCGTACTTCATCACGCAGACGTTCCCGCTGAACATGACGCGCGCGGATGGTTCGATGCTTCCGGCGCTCGGACCGTTCTGGGCCGTGCTTGCAGGCAGCGTGTCGGGAATCGCGATTGGTCTGGTCACGGAGTACTACACCGCGATGGGTCCGGTGCGTCGCATTGTTGAGTCGTCAAAGACGGGTCCGGCGACGAACATCATTGCCGGTCTCGCGATCGGCATGGAAAGCTGCATCATTCCCGTGTTGCTTATCTGCGGTGCCATCTACGTAGCCTTCTCGGTCGCCGGTTTGTACGGCATCGCCATCGCATCGGTGGGTATGCTCGCAACGGTCGGTGTCACGATGTCTGTCGACGCGTACGGTCCGATTTCCGACAACGCCGGTGGTATTGCCGAAATGAGTCACCTCGGTCCGGAAGTGCGTAAAATCACCGACGGACTCGATGCGCTTGGCAACACCACCGCGGCCATTGGTAAGGGTTTCGCGATCGGTTCCGCGGCACTCACGGCACTCGCGCTGTTCTCGGCGTACGCTGCGGCCGTAAAGCTCGAGTCGCTCAACCTGATCGATCCGATGGTAGTGATCGGTTTGTTCATTGGCGGTGTGATGCCGTTCTTTGTTGGCGCGCAGACCATGACCGCCGTTGGTCGTGCGGCGCAGGGCATGGTGGAAGAAGTGCGTCGTCAGTTCCGCGAAATCCCGGGCCTGCTCGAAGGCAAGCCGGGCGTGAAGCCCGACTCGGCGCGCTGCGTGGATATCTCCACGAAGGCCGCGCTGCGTGAAATGGTGCTGCCGGGCGTCGCGGCGATCCTGCTTCCCGTCGTGGTCGGCAAGTTCGTTGGCGTTGCGGCACTCGGTGGTGTGCTTGCTGGTGCCACGGTCACCGGTGTGATGATGGCGCTGTTCATGGCCAACGCTGGTGGCGCGTGGGACAACGCGAAGAAAATGATTGAAGGCGGAGTGGCCGGTGGTAAAGGCAGCGATCCGCACAAAGCGGCCGTTGTCGGCGATACCGTTGGCGATCCGTTCAAGGACACCAGCGGGCCGGCCATGAACATTCTCATCAAGCTGATGAGTGTCGTGAGCCTTGTGCTTGCACCGTGGTTCCTCGCGTAACGCGCTGAGTCACTCCCCGGTGGTTGCACACCGATCGCCCGCTGGCGCCCAAGAGCGCTGGCGGGCGATCGTGTATTCATCGCCGAGAGGTGGGCCGATTAGATTTCATGGTTTCGCATCCGTTGGCAGTTTTTCTCCTGGCACCCTTGATTTTCCATGCTCAAACTCGGCATTGTCGGCCTCCCGAACGTTGGGAAGTCCACGCTGTTCAACGCACTCACGTCGGCCAAAGCCGAAGCGGCGAACTATCCGTTCTGCACCGTTGATCCGAACGTTGGCATGGTTGAAGTGCCCGACGCACGCCTCGATGCGCTGGCCAAAATTGTGCAGCCCAAGCGCACCGTGCCCGCGGTGGTGCAGTTCGTGGACATTGCCGGACTGGTCAAGGGCGCCGCACAAGGCGAAGGGCTTGGCAACAAATTTCTGCAGAACATTCGCGAGACAGACGCAATCGTTCACGTGATTCGCTGCTTTGAAGATCCGGACGTCACGCACGTCATGGGCGATCCGGATCCAGCGCGCGACAAAGAGATCATTGAACTTGAGCTCGCGCTCGCGGACCTGTCGCAGGTTGAAAAGCGACTCGACAAGGTGAAGCGGGCGGCGCGCACGAATGACAAAGACGCGCTGATCGAACTGCCCGCGTTGGAGCGCGCGAATGCGGCGCTCAGCGCTGGCACACCGCTGTGGCGCGCTGGTTTATCGAAGGATGAGTTCAAGCAGCTTGAAGGGCTGCAGTTGCTCACCGCCAAGCCTGTGCTGTACGCCGCCAACGTTACCGACGCAGAACTCGCCGGCGATGAGGGGCGTTTGCTCAAGGCGCTGCGCGAGACTGTAGCCGCGGGTAAAGAACACGCGGAAGTTGTCCCGTTCTCCGCCAAGATCGAGTCGGAACTCTCTGAGCTTCCGCCCGATGAGCGTGCGGAGTTTCTGGCATCGCTCGGCATCACCAGTGCCGGTCTCGACCGTCTGATCCTTGCGGGCTATCACCTGCTTGGCTTGCAGACCTACTTCACGGCCGGTGAACAGGAAGTGCGCGCATGGACAATTCACCACGGTGATTCAGCGCCGCAGGCCGCTGGCGTGATTCACAGCGATTTTGAGCGCGGGTTTATTCGCGCTGAGACGGTTGGGTTTGAGGAGTTTGTCGCGCATGCAGGATGGAAGGGCGCGAAAGAAAAAGGCGTCGTGCGCAGCGAGGGCAAGGAGTATCTCGTGCGTGACGGTGATGTGCTGCTCTTTCGCTTCAACGTGTAGCACGACAGCTCCGGCCAGCGTACCTCCCGCTGGCCGGCGGTGTGCACCTAATCGGGTTGTCGTGGGTATGCAGTGGGTAATGTCGGCGGGTGCCACAGGTGGGCAGCGCCGAGTTCCTCGTCTCCGCATCCATGCTCGGTTCAGCCATGATCGCTTCTGCAGAGTTTCCACGTGTGCATTCACCGCGCGTCCGCAAGGCTGCGATCGCGCTCGTGTTCGCACTCGCGACACTTCTGGCGCCGAGTGCTGGCGCCGAGCTCGGCGCGCAAACCGGGAACGCCGCGCGTGTTGTGTCCCCGCTGCCGGATGCATCCCAGGGCACATCGCCGTACGCGCCTTTGATTCCCGGCATGGCGCCCGTTCCGTTTACGGTAGGCGAACGGCTCGAATACGATCTCAAGTTTTCGTTCAAGTCGGTAGGCACCGGCGTAATGGAAGTGAAGGAAATCGTTGACGTGCGCGGTCGTCCCACGTGGCACACCGTGTTCACGATCAAGGGTGGCATTCCGTTTTTTCGCGTTGATGACAGCATGGAAAGCTGGTTCGACGTGTTTACGCTGAACTCCATGCGTTTTCATCAGCGCGTGAGCGAAGGCAACTACAAGCGCACGCGTTTGTACGAGCTGTTTCCGGAGCGTGCCGTGTTCCGCGAGAATGACAAGCCGGAAGAAGAGAGCGTGTACAATCCGCTGGACGATGGCTCGTTCCTGTACTTCGTGCGGACCATTCCGCTTGAAGTGGGCAAGACCTACGAAGTGCCACGCTACTTCAATCCCAAGGCCAATCCGGTTCGCATTCGCGTGCTCCGCAAAGAGACGATCTCAGTGCCGGCTGGACAGTTCACCACAGTGGTGCTGCAGCCGCAGTTTCAGTCGCGCGGCATTTTTTCAGAGGACGGCAAGGCGGAGGTGTGGATCACCGATGACCCATACCGCATGATGGTGCAGATGAAATCGAGCCTCAAAGTGGGCTCGATCAACCTGTATCTGCGGCGGTATGTGCGCCCGCCGGCTGGCGGCACCGGCGCGTTCTCCGTGAAGCGTTAGCGCACGTCGCTCGACGCTCGACGCTAGACGCTCGTCGCGCAACGTTACAGCATCGGCGCTACGGCGCCAGCGGCTCGATACAGTGTGCGTCGTCGTGTGACGGACTGTTCACCCAGGTGCTTACACGAAATGCGTGGCGCGCGTGTGCTGCATCCGCGGTCAGCATCGCTTCCACATCGCCCAGCGGCGTACCCGAGTCGAGCCAGGCGGCGTAGTGAGTGACGGGAAGGATCACCGGCATGCGATGATGCACATCGGCCGCCTGTGAGTCGGCATCGATTGTGATCAGCGTGAACGTTTCGATGCCCTGCTCTGCGCCGTCGCCGCGCCAACGCTCCCACAGTGCTGCAAACGCGAACGGGCGGTTGTCTGTATTCCGAAAGCACCACGGCTGCTTGACTTTCGCGCCGGGCACTTGCTGCCACTCGTAATACAGATCGGCAAACACGAGCGCCCGTTGTGCAGCAAACGATTTGCGAAACGACGGTTTGCTGCGCACGGAGTCACTACGTGCATTGGCCAGTCGATTGCCGATCGACGCGTCTTTTGACCACGACGGAATCAATCCCCACCGCAGGTCCGCCACACGCAGCCCTCGCGCATCACCAGCCAACGCGCGCACCGTTTGCGATGGCGTGATATTCCATCGTGGCGGTACGTCGCGCAGGAACGCCAGCGAGGCCTCGTCTACGCCAAGCGAGTCGAGGGGCAGCTCCACGAGCCGCTGAGGCGCGGCCAGTCCGTATCGTCCACACATGCAGTGCAATCTGCGCGGTGGCGCAAACAAATGCACACGACGTGCGTACATGCTGGTGATGTCGCCGTGTGTCGCGCTCAACGTGACGCCGTGAATCGCGCCAGTGATGTCGCCGTGTGTCGCGCTGGTGATATCACCATGTATCACGCAGCAGGCGCGCTCACACACGGCGTGTGACATCGGGTGCGGCGCCATGTGGGCGTTCGACGGCCGCGAGGTGAGCTTGTGCTCATCCCTCGTCCGGAATGGAGACTTGCATGCCCGTCCATCCACGCTGCGCCGGTTCCGCGCTGCGCTCAGGCACCCTCGCGTGCGCACTGTCTTCACTGTTCGCAGTTGTTGACGCGTCTGCCCAGTCAGCGCGTCGCGATTCGAGTGGTGTTGCACGCACCGAGCCGCGTCTCGCCACGCCCGCCGCGATTGCGCGCGACGCGCGGTCGTTTGCACAGCGTGTGGGACTGTGGGCGTCGGCAGGCGGCGGGCGCGGCAGCGCGGGCTTGCAGTGTGCGTCCTGTCGATCCGATGTCACGCCGGCGTTCATGGGGCATTTGGCGGTGGGGGGCACACCGCACGCGCGTTTTCATGTCGGCGTGGAAACGTGGATGTGGCTCGACGTCATCGGCAACGGTGTGGACCGCCTGGCGCGTGGTACGCAAGTCATCGCACGACACTATCCGTCGAGCGAACGCGCCCTGTTTGTCATCGGTGGCCTTGGCACCTCACGCTTTTCCGTGGATGACGGCGACGCGCGATTTGATGCCTCGTCGCCCGCGCTCTCATTGGGACTTGGATGGGACGTTCCGTTTCGCGGAGTGATCCTTTCACCGTCGCTGAGCATGGTGTCCAGTACCGGCGGTGCGCTCACGAGCAATCGCACCGGCAATGTGGCGGCCGACAATGCGCGGCTCGGCATGTGGCGCTCAACGCTCGCCATCACCTGGTTTTGAGGAGCAGGCCCATGTTCTCT
>JALHNZ010000040.1 GCA_022843265.1 Gemmatimonadaceae bacterium | reverse complement strand
CATCGAGTTCACCGCACCGACCATCAACGCGACCGCGATGACGGGATTCCATGTGGACTTCTGGACGCCCGACGCCACCGCATTGCCAGCCACGTTCAAGATCAAACTGGTCGACTTTGGCGCCAATGGTGCGTTTGGTGGCGGCGACGATGTTGAGCATGAACTCACACTCAACGCCGCGTCCACGCCCGGCATTCGTACAGGTGAGTGGACGAGTCTGGACATTCCGCTCAGCGCATTCACCGGACTGGTAACGCGCGGCAACCTGGCGCAGCTCATTTTCGTGAGCGATCCCAACACGGTCTACCTCGATAATCTGTACTTCTATTCCAACGTGGTGCCCACTGCACCCACAACAGCGGCACCGGCGCCAACATTCGCCGCCGCAGATGTGATTTCACTCTTCAGTGACAGTTACACCAACGTCACGGTGAATACGTGGTCGGCTTCGTGGGACAACGCCGACGTGGAAGACGTGCGGATTGCCGGCAACGCCGTGAAGAAGTACACCAACCTTGTGTTCGCTGGCATTGAGTTCACGTCAAGCCCGATCAATGCCACGGCCATGACGCACTTCTCCATGGATATCTGGACGGCTGATCCAACCGCGGCCCCGGCTACCTTCAAAATCAAACTCGTGGATTTTGGTGCGAATGGGGTCTTCGGCGGTGGTGATGACCGCGAGCATGAGATCACGCTCACCGCCGCGACCACACCGGGGCTCCGCACCGGACAGTGGACGCGCCTGGATGTGCCGCTCTCGCAGTTCACCGGACTCACAACCCGTGGACATCTCGCACAGTTGATCCTGGTGGCCGATCCGAATACGGTCTATGTCGACAACGTGCTCTTGCACAAATGACCTGGACCTCGGCACGCACTCTCCGTGCCTGAACGGAGTGGCGATGACTGAGCATTTCCCGAGTAGCGCCGACGCAGGTGTTGCCCCGACTGTTGTACCGCGTCCATCCGCGTTGGCGGATGCGGTCCTGCGATTGATCTGGAAAGAACGCACGATCTCCCGCGCCGAAATCGCACGGCGTGAGGAGCTGTCACGTTCGACCGTGTCGGAGTTGGTGGGATTCCTGATTGCCACCGAGCTCGTGTCGGAAGCCGGCATTGGCGAATCTCGCGGTGGCCGGCGACCGATCAATCTTGAGTTTCAGGATGATGCCTGCGGTATCGTTGGCGTCGATATTGGCGCCACACACATCACGGTAGTACTGACCAATCTGCGCGGCGGCGTGCTCGCGTCTGAGTACCGCGAATGGCCAGTGCGCGCTGATCCCACGGGAACGCGCGCGCTGGCGGCCGAGCTGATTTCGCGCTGTGTGGCCCAGTGGCGCGGCGCCCCTGATCGTCTGCTCGGTATCGGGATCGCCGTACCAAGCCCCGTCGACCCGCGCCATCCTGAGCGGCTCTCCGCATTGGCGATGCCAGACTGGGGCGGTCGCAACGGATTCGAAGCGTTGCGCGCACAGTTCTCGCTGCCGCTGTTCATCGACAATGACGCAAATCTTGGCGCGCTGGCGGAGCAGTGGTGGGGAGCAGGCCGCGGCTTCGACGACTTCGCGTACATCAAAGTCGCGACCGGTATCGGCTCCGGTCATGTGATCGATGGACGCGTACGCCGCGGAGCAACCGGCGTAGCCGGTGAGATTGGACATGTGGCAATTGATCCACGGGGTGCCGTGTGCAACTGCGGAAATCGAGGGTGCCTCGTCACCTTCGTTGGCGCGTCCGCGTTAGTCGAACGCACGCGCGCGCTGTTGCCTGATTTCCCTGCGTCTTCGCTGCACGGCACGTCACTGCTCACGATTGAAGCGATCGAAGCAGCAGCACTCACCGACGATCCACTCGCCGTCCAGGTGGTGTGCGAAGCCGCCGAATACCTCGGTATCGCCATCGCGGGGCTGCTCAATCTGATGAATCCGGCCGCCGTCATTATTGGTGGGGGTCTCACTCGGGTAGGCCATCGCCTCATTGGTCCGCTGCGTGAAGTCGTGCTTCGCCGGACGTTTGTCAGTGCTGTTGCGGCATCCGAAATCCGGCACAGTGAACTCGGGCCCCTCGGAGTGGCCGTTGGTGCAGCCACGCTGGTGCTTGAAGCGGCGCTGAACGACCCCACGCTCTTTCCTACCATCGGCGCTCGTTAGCGCGCCCTCCTCCATGCGATCATGACCCGTCAGGCTGTGATTCTCGCGGCGCTCGCCGCTTCGCTGTTCGGGTGCACGGATCCCGGTCCGTCGTGGACGCTCGTGTGGGAAGACGAGTTTGAAGGCGCGGCTGGCACGTTGCCCAGCGCCGCGAACTGGCGATTCGATGTGGGCACAGATTGGGGCAACGCACAACTCGAGTACGATACCAATCGCGCAGACAACGCCTCGCTCGATGGTAACGGAAATCTGGCCATCACCGCGCGTGCCGAATCCTTCCAAGGACGTGCCTACACCTCGGCGCGCATCACGACCAAAGGACGGCGCGAGTTTCAGTACGGTCGAATCGCCGCGCGCATCAAGTTGCCCGTGGGTCAGGGCATCTGGCCTGCATTCTGGCTGTTGGGTGCCGACATCGATGTGGTAGGCTGGCCGCAAACCGGCGAAATCGATGTCATGGAATATCGTGGTCAGGAACCACGTGTCGTGCTCGGCAGTGTGCATGGACCGGGCTATTCCGGCGGTAACGCCATCACACGGCGCTACGAGTTACAGCAGGCGCGGTTCGATGATGATTTCCACGAGTTCAGCATCGAGTGGTCTGATGCACGAATTGATTTTTTCGTAGACAACACGCTCTACCACACCGTGCGACGCGGTGATGTGCGCGGCGAGTGGGTGTTCGACCATCCGTTCTACATCATTCTGAACGTAGCGGTTGGTGGTACTTTCGTCGGCGCGCCCGATGCGCAAACGCGCTTCCCGCAAACCATGCTGGTGGACTGGGTACGCGTGTACGAGTCGACGCCGTGAGTATCGCATCGCGTTTGCGCGCCTTCTGGAAGCTGGCGATCTCGGCGTGGCACGCGCGGATCGACGACTCGGGGCACACGGGCTTTACCGCACAGTATTCCACCGCACTCGCTGACCGTATCTCGTTTCCGCGTAAACTCGCCTACGGAATGGGCGCGTTCGTGAACAATCTCCTCGCCGCCGCAATTGGCGGCATGGCGATTGTGCTCAATCTCGGATTGGGCATGAACCCGGCGCTTGTTGGCCTGCTTGGTGCACTGCCGCGCATTACCGATGCGCTGACTGATCCGATGATGGGCTACATCTCGGATAACACGTCGTCTCGATGGGGACGGCGACGTCCATACATTTTTGTCGGCGCGATTTCGGCTGGCATCATCTTCGCGCTGCTCTGGCAGTTGCCAATCGGTCGCACGGAGTCTTTCTATTTCTGGTACTTCCTGACCGGCTCGATCATTTTCTATCTCGCGTACACCGTATTTGCCACACCGTGGGTCGCGCTGGGATACGAGCTCACACCCGATTATCACGAGCGCACGCGCCTCATGGGTGTGCAGAACTTTATTGGTCAGCTCGCGTATCTCGTGTCGCCGTGGTTTTTGTGGATCATGACGTACAAACCATGGTTCCCCGACCAGATCGCGGGTGCGAAAGGTCTGGCCATTGGCATCGGTGTGGTCGCCATCGCAATTGGTATTCTGCCCGCGCTCTTTCTTCGCGAGCGTTTTGTTATGGCGGCGGTCGATCCCAACGCTCCGCCGCGGCTGGAATCGCGTGTCGCCGCGCTTGGCCGGAACATGAAAGAGTTTGGCAAAGGGTTTGCGACCACACTGCGATCGAAGCCGTTCATCAAGCTGTGTGTCGCCACGTTCCTGGTGTTCAACGGTTTCATCATGATCTCGTCGTTTCAGACGTACGTGATCATCTATTACGTGTTCAGCGGCGATCAGGAATTGGGTGCCCGATACGCGGGCTATGCGGGCACACTCGGTGCAGCATCCACATTTGGTGTGATCATGCTGATTACGTGGCTGAGCACACGTATCGGGAAACGCAAAGCATTTTTTGTGAGCACCGGACTCTCAATTGTCGGGTACGGACTCAAATGGTTCTGCTACAATCCGAAGTATCCGATGTTGTTGCTGCTTCCGGTTCCACTCATGGCCTTCGGACTAGGCGGATTGTTCACACTCATGGGCTCGATGATTGCCGATGTGGTGGACGCCGATGAAGTCGAGACGTATCAGCGGCGCGAAGGTATGTTCGGATCGATTTTCTGGTGGGTGGTCAAGCTCGGCATGGCCGCCGCGCTGGCCGCTGGCGGTTATCTGCTCAACGCCACCGGATTCGATGTTGCGCTGGCTGGTGCACAATCCGAGAACACCATTTTCCTGATGCGGCTGTGCGATGTCGTGATTCCCATGGTCACGTCGGGACTCGCCATCTGGGCCGTGGCAACGTATCCGATTACCGAGGCACGGGCTCGCGAAGTGCGCGAGCAGCTTGAAGCGCGGCGAGGCAGTCCCGGTCCCGCGTTGGCGACGTAGCGTTGCAATGCACACAGGGGACCGCGTATACGGTCCCCTGTGTGATCGCGACGATGATGTTGGTGCGCTACAGCCCGTAACCGCGCGGCCAGCGGGTTGTAATGTGTGGCCACGCAAACGGCAGCACGCCGGTGAATGCATGATCACCGAACAGCACATCGGCGACGCCCTGTCCTTCTGAGCCCGGCAACCACGCGGCCACAAACGCTTTGGTCTCCGTGAGCTCCGTATCCACAATCAGCGGGCGGCCCGACACAAGCACCGCGACCACGGGAATACCGTGTCTGGTGATCGCGCGAATGGTGGCCAGATCTTCCGGATGCAACACGGCGAGTTCAATGGTTTGACCATACGCATCGAGTTTGGCAGTGCGTCCTTCGGGACTCGAGCCCGGCGCCACCAGACCGGCAGGCCGGATGTCACCCATCCCTTCGGCGTACGGCCGCTCGCCGATCACCACAATCGCGACGTCGTGCGCCGAAGCATTGGCCGCGCTGCCATCGACGCTGAGTTGTGCATGCGGCGCCACCGCTTTGATGCCCTCCCAGATCGAGGTGCCACCAATGATCTGCTCGTTGCCATTCGTACCCTGCCACGCCACGGTAAAGCCACCGCACTGATGCCCCCGGTTGTCCGCGTTCTTGCCAGCCACCAGAAGGCGTGCCGTACGGTCGAGCGGCAAGATGTTGTTGGTGTTCTGCAGCAACACCAGCGATTTGCGCACCGCTTCGCGCGCCACCTCACGATGCTCAGGTGCGCCGAGACAGTCTTGGCTAGACCAATACCGCTCGGCCGGACGCGGCCGATCAAATAAGCCGTAGCGATGCTTTACGGTGAGAATACGACGCACCGCATCATCAATGCGCGACATTGGCACAACACCCGTGCGCACATGATCCAGGAGGTGCGTAATGCATCGCTTCCACTCCACGGACACCATGAACATGTCCACACCGGCATTCGCGGCCATCGCCATCGCTTCTGCAGGATCGTCAGACAAGTAGTCCACACCATCCCAATCGGAAATCACAAACCCGCCAAAGCCAAGACGCTCCTTGAGCACCTCGGTGAGCAAATAGCGGTTGCCGTGACACTTCACGCCGTTCCAGCTGTTGAACGACGCCATCACCGTGAGCACTCCCTCCTGCAGCGCGGGCAGATAGGGGGCCATATGCGTCCGCTCAAGTTCCTCTTCGGAGATCGCGGTATTGCCCTGATCGCGGCCATTGGTGGTTCCACCATCACCCACCCAATGTTTTGCGCACGCCACCACGCCGCCACGTCCACACTCCTGCTGCAATCCGCGCACCAGCGCGCCGGCATACGACGAGACAAGGTGCGGATCATCCGAAAAACTTTCGTACGTACGCCCCCAGTAAATGTGCTTGGCCACAGCGAGTGTCGGCGCAAACGTCCAATCCACACCAGTGGCCAGCACCTCGCGGGCGGTGATCTGCGCAATGCGTTCCATGAGATCCGGATCACGTGTGGCGCCGAGACCGATGTTATGCGGAAACACCGTGGCTCCCAGCACGTTGGCGTGCCCGTGCACCGCGTCTACGCCATACAACAACGGAATCGGCACACGATTGGGGGCGTCGCGCATGGAGGCCATCCAGTACGCATCGTTCATCGCAATCCAGTCAGCGGCCGTGTTTGCGCCTGGTGCGGATCCACCACCACTGAGCACCGAACCGATGTGGTATTCAGCGACTTCATCGGGCGTAATCGCCATGCGTTCGGGCTGTATCATCTGCCCGACTTTCTGCTCAAGCGTGAGTCGGGCGAGCAGCGATTCCACGTAGGCGGTCGTCTCGCGATTGGCGAGTGTTGCGGTCATGAGGATTAACAGAAATTGATGGTGGTGCGCATCATCGCGCAGTGTCGTCGACCAGCGTAAACTCAGCTCGCAACTCCGGATTGGAACTGCCACCAATCCAGACATGAAAGCGTCCGGGCTCCACAATGAGGCGTTGCGCCCGTCCGTAAAACGCGAGATCACGCGCTGTCAGCGTAAAGGCGACATGGCGTCGTTCTCCACGCGCCAGTTGCACACGCGTGAACGCCTTCAGCTCTTTCACTGGCCGCGTGACATCGCCCACAAGATCACGTACATACAGCTGCACCACTTCTTCTACAGGGCGCGGACCAACGTTCACGACGTCAGCGCTGATCGTAATCCGCCCAGTCATGGTGAGTACAGCTGTGCTGCACTGCATGTGCTCGTATTCCACATGCGAATACGACAGGCCAAACCCGAACGGAAAAAGTGGCGTAAAGCCCGCGTCGAGATGAAAGGACGTATTGCCCACCGAGACCTGATGGGCACGCGGCTCGATGTCCTCCATGTGAATGAACGACTCAGCCGTGGCTGGCTTGCCGGTGTGTTTGTGCGCGTAATAAATGGGAATCTGCCCGGTCACACGAGGAAACGTGACGGGCAGCTTGCCGCTCGGTGACACAACGCCAAAGAGCAGATCAGAAATCGCCTGTCCGCCCATGGTACCCGGGTGCCACGCGTACAGCATCGCAGACGCGTGTGGCACCGCCAACTCCAGCGCGAGTGGTCGACCCGCCATGAGCACCAGCACCACCTTGGTACCAGTGGCGCTCACCGCTTCGAGGAGGCCTTGCTGCGCTCCAGGCAACGTGATGTCGGCGCGGCAGTGGGCTTCGCCAGACAGAATCGCTTCTTCACCAAGCACCAGAATCACCACATCACTACGCGCAGCCAGTGCGACGGCCTCTGCCACGTGTTCGTGGCTGCGGCTACGTGTGGTCTGTACGCCGCGCGCAAACTCCACGGTGGCCCGTTCGCCAACAAACTCGCGAATGCTCTGCAATATGGTGCGACTGTGCGCCGCATCGCCGTCAAAAATCCACGTGCCCAGCTGTTCGTACGGATCATCGGCGAGCGGTCCAATCACGGCAATGCGGTCGAGTGACTCCACATGGAGCGGCAGTGCCCAGTCATCGTTCTTGAGCAGTACCGCGCTCGCTACCGCGGCGTTGTAGGCGGCGTGCAAGTGATCAGCGTTTGCAGCGGGCGCGTACGCAGCGGCATCGGTCTGTGCGTTGTCAAACAGACCAAGTCGAAACTTGACGCGCAAGACATTACGCACCATGGCGTCGACGGTCGGTTCAGAGATGCGACCTTCGCGAACCAGCGACGCGAGATGATCGGCGTACGCGGTGCTCGCCATTTCCATATCCACACCGGCTGTGGCTGCCTGATACGCGGATTCCCGGTCATTCTCGGTGAACCCATGCACGGCCAACTGTTTGATGGACTCCCAGTCGCTGATCACCATGGCATCGGCGTGCCACTCGTCGCGCAAAACCTGCTTGAGCAGAAAAGTGTTCGCCGAAGCGGGTACGCCATCGAGATCAGAAAACGAGGTCATCAGGCTGGCCACACCGGCATCTACCGCGGCCTTGAACGGCGGCAAATACACATTCCGTAACTCGTTCTCCGGAATATTGGTGGTGTTGTAGTCGCGGCCACTCTCACTGGCACCGTAGCCAGCAAAGTGTTTGGCGCATGCGGCAATACTGCCATCGCGTGCAAGATCATCACCCTGAAAGCCGCGAATCATGGCCGCACCAAGCACGCCCGTGAGATACGGGTCTTCACCCAGCGACTCGGCCACCCGTCCCCACCGCGGATCGCGCGAGATGTCGATCATCGGGGCGAACGTGAGATTCACGCCGCACGCCGCAGCTTCCTGCGCCGCAATGCGTGCGCCCTCTTCGACCAACGTCGGATTCCAGCTCGCCGCTTGCCCCAGCGGTATCGGGAACACCGTGGTAAAGCCGTGAATCACATCCCGCCCGATCAGCAGCGGAATACCAAGTCGGCTTTCGTGCACCGCCAGTCGCTGTATCTCATTCACGGTGTCGACATGCACTTCATTCAACACCGAACCAATGCGTCCTTCACGAATCGCATCGCGCAGGTGATCGGGAACGTGACCACCCGCCGCATTCACCTGCGCCAACTGGCCAATCTTTTCGTCCAGCGTCATGCGGGCAAGTAAAGCGGTGATCTGCTGCTCCACAGACGCTGAACGACCTGCGCTTCGCGTGGTCACCAACCAACCGTGAGGTACGTGCGAATCTCCCACTCCGAACCGCGCGACCCAGGTGCGCTGGGATCGCACGTAGGCGTTCCCAACGCATTCGGCACTTCGGCCGGACAGAAGCGCGGCGAGAACCGGTCGAGAGATCGCCACGTACCGCGCACACCAAAGCGGGTGGCCGGCGCGTCGGTCCAGTTTGGAATGCCAAGCACGTACGACACATCGGCCATGTACTGCTCGGGGAACGTGAGATTAAAATCGCGGTGATAGTCGAACGGACCCCAATCATTGAACTTGGCCGACGCCGCCACCTTGATCTGATTGCGCACCGCGCGCAGCTCACCGCCGTAACGACGCAGCAAACGATCGCTGTCGCCATTCGCCTGCGCTGTGCCACCAAAGAGGTTGGCGATCAAACGCACGTCCTGCCCCAGCCGCGACACCACTCGGCTACGCACTTCCCACAAGTCCTGCGCCGGTGCGGCGCCGGGAAACGCGAAGAACGTGCGTCCGTCGGCGAGAATACCAATCGCGGCGTCCTGCGTGGTGGGCAGGTGGCGATACGTGAAGCCAAGCGTGCCGGCCAGACGCGCATCTTCGCGCGTATCGGAGTCCCACAAGTGCATGTACGTGGCCGGTGTGGGATCGAACGTCAGCAACAACTCCGCGCCCACGGTTTCACGATTCCATCGCACCGAGAATGGATCGTCAAGAATGTTGCGCGGACGCCCAGGCGCGGGCACATCGCTCGGCACTGGACCCACAATCGGCTTCTGCCACAGGAAGTTGGGCGCGATCTGCAGATTGCCTACCGAATACGTGAAGCCGCTCAACGCATTCCACTGGTTGCCCATGCCGCTGTCCTTGAGCCCCCACCCGGTGAACGTCATTGTTGACGTTTGTCCGCCGTCAGCAACAAGGCCCATCGCCGCACCTTGCGCATACCAGTTCCACCGGCCGCTGGAAATCGTGATCTTCGCTTTCGCACCAAGCGCGTCGCTGTCTTTCACACGATCTTGCAGCACGCGATAGTTGCCGGGTTCACCATCGGCAATCTGGAACGTGCGACCCACGCGTGTATTGCCACCCCAGATACCGCCCAGCTCCACGCCAGCGGGTCCCACCGTGGTCGCAACGTGCATGGTGGTGGCGCGCACTTGCGGCTGCGGGATAGCGAACGAGCTCGACGTCGCCCCGCGTTGCGCAAGATCTTCCTGATACACACCGGTCACGGTGAAACGACCAACTTGCTTGCGGTACTTCGCGAGCACCGCGGGATTGGCTCCCCACCACAGCTCCGGACCCAACGCCAGCTTCAAGCCCGACAGCGCGCGCTTTCCGGTGAACTCCACGCCAAGCGGTGCCTCACCGCCGTAGATGTCGATATTCGGGCCGTAGTTGGCTTCACGGTACATCCCGAAGAAATCGCCTTCGTAACCCCAGTGGTAATGCCCGGTGCGATAGAAACCATCGAGGCGGAAGTCGCGCTCGTCCCAACGCAGACTTGCGCGATACACTCGCAAACGCTCCAGTCCTTCCGTGCTCACCGACGGTCCGCCATCGGTAAGCAGCGTGCGGGTACGGGCGCGATTTTCGTAGAACAGTTCGTTGATCGGATTGTCTGGAATGTTGCCGGTCACATTGAGTGACAACATGGCCGTCACATTCGACGCCGGTCGTGCCTCAAAATCAACAAAGTACGATTCAAGGTGATCGAATCCGCGAACAGCCGGTCGCGCGGTAGGGCTTGGAGCGGTGCCCTCCGCTGGCGTGCTGATGTTGCTGCCGCCGGTATTGAAGCTCGAGAGTTCAAGTCGCATGCCGGCAATGCGATAACGATCCCCAATCTCTGCGCCGAGCGCCGCGCGGTTGCCATTGGCCAGCAACTCCATGGCCGCCGGCGCAATCGCACTGAAATGCGCCCGAATGCGCGCGGTGTCCGTGCCCGGACCGTAGGGCGCCAAGGTGTACGCGCGTTGCAACGCGTAGTACGCCGCGCGCGGATACAACTGGAAGTGACCCTTCGCATCGGTGGGGCCTTTGGCCATGATGCCCCACCACTCTTCATTCATGTTGTTGTCACCCGGCATGAAATCTTCGCGGTACGCCTCATTTGACCAACCGGCGTCGGTGTCCTGAACATCGAGATTGGTTTCCTGTCCGACCTTCCACCAACCGTCTGACCATTGGAAGGTCATGCCACCAATCGAGTTTCCAACGCCGCCTTTCCCGGCGGACTGCGCGTAAATCTCCTGCCACTGACCAAGCAGATAGCGCGCCTGCGTGAGCTGATCTTCGCGACGCTCTTTGGCGTTGTACGCGTCGGCGCCGAACTCGGTGAACATCACCGGGAGTCCGAGCTTCTCACGCACTTCGGCAAACAGATTGCCGAAGGAAATTCCGCGATACACATTCGTGCCGAACACATCGAGCCCTTTCGTTTCCTGGGCTATGATGTCGATGTATTGCAGGTCACCGTTTGCCATCGCCACAGGCACCGCCGGATCACGCGTTTTGATCTCCCGAATGATCTCGCCGAACAACGAATACAAATATCGGGCCTTGGCTGCGTTACGTTCGCCCACCGGCAGATTCTCCGTCTCCGCCGACTTCCACTCCAACCCGTAGTTGTTTTCGTTGCCGAGCATGTACATGAGCAGCCCGGGTGTACCGCGGAACTGCTCGACCAGCGCTGTGACTTCGCTTTTGAGCAGTTCCCGGACACGCGGATCTGAATAATCGGTGTTCGGCTTGAACGCACCGCCCACGGTGACGCCGTAACGCCCCACGGCGTGGTTCAGAACGGTGTAAATGCCGTAGTTCTCGTAGATGTAGCGCACCCATCTGGGCGGGACGCCGTTGTACTGGCGGATGGTGTTAATGCCCATGCTTTTCAGCAGCGACATCTCACGGTCGAGCGCAGTGCGAATGAACTCGTCGGACTGGCCCCAGAAGTTATACGCGTAGTTCTGGCCGATCGGGAAATAATCCCAGTTCATGCCGAGCACCATGAAATCTCGGCCGTCCACCTGCAGCCGCGATCCCGAGGCGTCGGTTACCACACGAATGGTCTGAGGTGTCTGAGCCGAGATCGTCGGCGTCGCCGACAGCAGCAGCGCCGCGGCGAGCGCGGTGACGGGGGCGAACCGGCGCCTGACCCGGGAACGGGTCAGGGGCGTTCGAGTCGGGCTCATACGGGCCTCGTCCTGGATGGGAGCAGACGGGTGGGAGGGACAAAAAGCCGTCCCAGTCAAACTTTGTTCGGACGGCAAACAAAGTCGCACCAGAATGCGAGGGTGTCAAGATCTCACTCGTTGGCGGCCTGACCCTTATGAAAGGTGGTGTACAGGTAGACGGGGATCTGCAGGTCACCGAGCTGCTGCTCGATGAGCGGCCGGACATCCGCCCAGTCAAGTCGGCCAGCGCCGGTGGCGAGACGCGGAAGCGCGAGGCTGCGTACGCCGTCTTTCTCCAGCTGCGCGCGCAGCGCCTTGAGGGCGTGGTGCACATTTGAAACCGATGCGGCGCCGGAGGATCCGCCGCGCAGCTGCTCCCCTTCCTGTGTGATCAGATTGTAGATCACACGACCGTCGGCCGTGGGGTACGTCCACACTTCGCCAGGCGAGGGATGTGACTGATGGGCGTAGTGTCGAAAGTCCTTGGCCATCGACGGCCACATTTCGCGCAGCGCCAGTGCCAGGCCGACATCAAAGTGATCGTTGGGCGAGACGCCGTGTGCGATGGCGTGTGCGCCTGAGAGCAGGATGTCGCCTTCGACTTCATGAATCATTCAGACTCCCGAGAGGTGATGATGGGATGGTGGGGCGCGCATTTCTGGCGGTCTGTCGCGTCGCCTCATACAGCATGGCGTGTGCATCACGTCTCGCGCGTGCGGGAATCCCGCACACGCCGTCGGGGTAACGCTCCCCGTCAACGTTGCAGGCTCTACGTCATGTGACGGATGTTCGGCGCGCGAGGGCGGTGTACACTCCGTACGCATGCTGAAATCACTGCCGTCGGCCGATGCGCTACGCGCGCACGTGAGTCTCTACGAGCACCCGAATGCCGCGCAAGCGTGGTGGGCCTTCGCGACCTCGCTGCCGCCGTTTCTGGTGCTGTGGTGGCTGATGTATCGCTCGCTCTCGGTGTCGTATCTACTCACGCTCGCGCTGGCGTTTCCGGCGGCAGGGTTTGTGGTGCGCACATTCATTGTGCAGCACGATTGTGGGCACGGCAGTTTTCTCGCATCGCGCCGGTGGCGCACGATCATTGGGCGCCTCTGTGCGCCGTTTACACTGCTGCCGTACGGCTACTTCCGGCACTTTCACGGCACACATCACGCCACATCAGGTAATCTCGACAAACGACACGTTGATATTGAAACGATCACGGTGCGCGAGTACCGCGCCATGTCGGCGTGGGCGCAGCGGCGCTATCGCCTGATGCGGCATCCCGTCGTGATGTTCGGTCTCGCGCCGGTCTTGTACTTCGTGATCATGATGCGGCTGCCGATGTTCGCGCGCGCCGAGTGGAAGCGTGAACGCCGCAGCATGCTGATGACGAATGTGGCGATCGCGCTGTTGGTCTGGGCAATGGTCACGCTGGTGGGCTGGCGCGATCTTCTGCTGGTGCAGGGGCCCGTGACGGTGATCGCGTCTACCGTGGGCATGTGGATGTTTTACGTGCAGCATCAGTTCGAAGACACGTACTGGGCGCCCGACGGCGAGTGGGATTTTGCGCGAGCCGCACTCGAAGGCTCGTCGTACTACGCGTTACCCGATGTGCTTGCGTGGTTCACCGGATACATCGGCTATCACCACATTCATCATTTGAGCCCGCTTGTGCCGTCATATCGATTGGTCGAGTGCCATCGGAGCACCGCGCTCTTCAATAGTGTGCGACACATCTCATTTCGTGACGGATTTTCGTGCGCGCGGCTGGCGTTGTGGGATGAAGACACTCGTCGGCTTGTGCGCTGGCCGCAGCCGCGTTAGCACGGGCTCGGCTTTCGCCAGCGTTTGCGCTCGTGCGCGTTGTGGTGTAGTGGTAGAGATGTCTTCAACGCCCCACGATTCCAACGCCGACGCGTCGTTCCCATTTTCCACTGACGCCACCAACGAGCGCGGGCAGCCGCTGTACCTGCCCGACGCGCGACAACTCGTGCCGCCGCCGCGTGCCATTACCGCGATCACGCTGGGCGCGGGAGCTCGCGGCAATGTGTACGGCAACTTTGCGCTCGCCTACCCGGATCATTTGCACATCGTGGGAGTGGCGGAGCCTTCCGACGTGCGCCGTGATGGGTACGGCGACCGGCACAGCGTGCCACACGACGCGCGGTTTGTTGACTGGGAAGAGGTGTTTGCGCGACCGAAGTTTGCGGACGCGATCATCGTGAGCACACCGGATCAGCTGCACTTTGCGCCGTGCATGGCGGCGCTTGATGCGGGCTACGACGTGCTGCTCGAAAAACCGATTGCGCCTACGGAGGCGGAGTGCTGCGCGTTGCTCGAGCGCGCACGCAGCACGGGCAGGATCGTGGCCGTGTGTCATGTACTTCGCTACGCACCGTACTTTGCACACATGCGTCAGCTCATTCGCAACGGCGCGATTGGTCGACTAGTGAACATTCAGCACATGGAACCGATCGGCTATGTGCACATGGCGCATTCGTATGTGCGTGGAACGTGGCGATCGAGCAGCACGTCTACACCGATCATTCTCGCTAAGTCCAGTCACGATCTCGACATTCTGCGCTGGTTGGTGGATCGCCCCACGCGTGAGCTGCAGGCGTTCGGTGCACTGTCGTGGTTCAAGTCCGACAACGCGCCCGAAGGCAGCACGCCGCGATGCATTGATGGCTGTGCGGTGGAGCGTTCGTGCCCGTATTCAGCCGTGCGCATTTATCACGAGCAGCGTCAGCGACTGTATGTGTTCAACAACCTTGCGGCCGACGAACCCGCGCGTGGCGAAGACATTCTCAGTGCACTGCGCACGTCAGACTATGGACGCTGTGTGTATCGCATGGACAACGATCAGTGTGATCACTACACCGTCAACCTGAGCTTTGACGATGATGTCACGGCATCGTTCAGTATGGATGCGTTCACACCAATGAGTGGCCGACGCACGCGTGTGATGGGATCACACGGGTTTCTCGATGGCAACATGCAGCATCTTGAAGCGCATGATTTCCGCACTGGGCGCGTCACGCAGTGGATCAGTGATGTTGTTGAAGAGAGCAACGATGACGCGCAGTCGGGTCACGGTGGAGGTGACTGGCGCATGGTGGCCGATTTTGTGCAGGCGGTCGCACATCAGGATGCGTCGCGACTCACGTCAACGATTGCGCAGTCGATTGAAAGTCACCTGATGGCGTTTGCGGCGGAGCGGAGTCGTGCGCAGGGCACGGTGGAGGCGGTGCGGGTGTAGCTCAGGAGCGCGTCACGTCAATTCCGGAGGCAATGCGTCCAACGTCGCCAACGAACTGGGGGCGCGATGGGTGTGAATCGTGGGGCGTCCCGAGTTCGAGACAGCTATTCGGATATCGCCGAGGAGCGCTCAAGACGGTTGACTTTGCAGTACATGCATGTATACATATATGCATGGCCTCCAAGACGATCTCCATCGATATCGAAGCGTATGAGCGCCTGCGACGAGCCCGGCGGGCTCGCGATGAGTCGTTCTCCATGGTCATCAAGCGTGCTTCATGGCCGGAACCACCGCGAACCACTGGCGCGCTGCTCGCAGCCATGGCTGCGCTACCGCAGGTGGACGAAGTCGTGCTTGACCGGCTCGAGCGAGCGCAGCGCAACGACCGGGCACCGGAGGATCCGTGGCTGGACGCGTCGCGCTCGACACGTCGTTCCTGATCGACCTGCAGCGCGAGCGTCTGCAGAGACAGGAGCACGGCGCCGCGCACGAGTTCCTGCGTTCAGCGCCGGAGCTTGAACTGGTCCTGCCCGTCACCGTGCTCGGCGAGTTCGCGGAAGGGTTTGATCAGTCGGATCACCCGGTGCTGCGTGCCGTGCGCGAACTGCACACGATCCTCGATGTCGACGAAGCCTCGGCGCTTCGCTACGGACACATCACACGCGAGTTGCGCGCACGTGGCGCGCTCATTGGCACGAACGATCTCTGGATCGCGGCTACCTGCGTGTCGAACGACGTACCGCTGGTAACCGCGAATGTCGCACACTTCCGGCGCGTGCCAGATCTTGAGGTGATCGGCTACCGCTGATTACCGATCACGAGTGCGGCGTGAACAGGCACTGTCATAGCACACAGCTGTTGCAGTCCGAGAAAGTGCACATACTCCAGTTTTGCCGCTGCCGTTGCATCCTCCGCACCTGCGGCGGCCTGGAGTTCGCTCAGATACGCGATGCGCCTCGCATCAACTCGCGCTACCGCGAGTCTCGCCCGTTCATCGCGCAGTGCCCATGCGCGCACGGCGAGGTCCACCCGGTGATCGAGTCGCGCCACAGCATCGTCCAAGCGCGCCGAACGTTCCTTGGGCTCTGGCGCCGAACCGGCAAATGCAATGGGTGCCTCGGTTAGCGTGTCCTCCCAGCGCGCGAGCAGCGTGGAAAGAAAGGCGTCGAGATCGCGAAAGTGATGATAGAACGATCCCTTGGTGCGTTGCAGCACCGTGCACATGCGATCAACAGTCAGTGAGGTCATGCCCTCGTCACGCAAGAGTTCAAGCCCGGCATCACACCAATCAATGGGTGCAAGACGCGCGCTCATGCGCGCACCGCCAACGCGGTAGACAACGCCAGCATCAAACACAGCGGCGAATAGAGTCGCACGTTGAGTCGAGCGAAGTCGCCTCCCACCGTGGCCGGGCGCAGTCGCGTATCGAAGAATCCTGCGAGCCCGCGCACGGCGAGCACCCCAGCGCCCACCAGCGCTGCCGAACGCAGCCACGCGCGCGACACGGGCGAGGGCAGCAGGCCGGCTGCGCCAAGCACCGTGAGCGCCGCGCCCACAAGGAGCGCCGCCACGATCCACGTCGCGATCGGTCCGGGCGAGTTCCTCCCAGGCGCACCTCCAACCACGGTTCGGTGGAGCGTCTCGCGATCGGTACCGGGCCAGAAGCCGCCAAGTGCCCAGTACGCGTGCAGCCCGGCGATTGCCAGATAGCCCATCGCCACAACGACGGGGAGCAGCGGCGGCGTCCTCACTCCTCCGCCCACTCGTCTTTGCGCCGAATCAGGCATGCGCTGCGCAACCCGAACGGCTCCGGTGTGATGGCACGCGCCGCGTCCCAGACTTCGAGTCGGTGGGGCACGAAATGCAGCAGCACGTAATCGGCCGACTCGGGCCCGTCCGGCCAGAAGGCGTACCACGCGGGCATGAAGCGGCGTTGTCGCTGTTCAAGCGCAGTCACCACGTCAATGCGGCCAATCAGGACCACGCATGCCGCCTTGCTGTCATCCTGGTAGGCGAGAGTGGCCCGTGCATCGGTCTGCAACTCGGCGACTTTTCGAGACGCTGCACTGGTACCGAACCACACATCGAGATCGGGTCCGGGAGGAAACGGCTGCAGCACGCGCGCCGACGCACCTTCCCGGCCAACGGTGGTGAGCAGACAGTATTTCTTGCGAGCGATGGTGGCCCGGGCGGCGTTTACTGTCGCGGCGGCTCCGGCGCGGTGACGGCGCTGCGCATAGGCGCGGAACCACAACGCGAGCTGCCGGGAAATGGGCTGGGGAAGCGTCATGCCGTACCATACCGTATGGTATGTTTGCGCGCAAGTGGGTGCCTTGACGCGGCGATGCAGTGCCGACGTGGGCAGGCCGTTGGTCAGGGCAGTGGGCGAACCCAGATGTTCCGAAAGCGCACGACTTCGTTGTGATCCTGCAGTGCGATTGGCAACGTGCCTTCGTGTGCTTCGTACGGCGTGCGCGATCTGTGTGATGTTGGGCCCATCAGTGCGCGGTCGTTGTGAATCAGCACGCCGTTGTGTCGCACGGTCATGCGCGCCGAGTCACGCAATGAACCGTCGGGTGCAAAGCGCGGCGCGCGAAACTCGATGTCGAAGCTGTTCCATTCGCCGGGCGGCGCGGTGACGTTTACCGCCGGCGGATACTGACCATAAATGGCCCCCGCTTGTCCGTCGGCGTAGGTGACGTTGTTGTACGAATCGAGCACCTGCACTTCGTACTGCCGCATGAGGAACACACCGCTGTTGCTGCGGTTCTGGTCCGTACCTACGGGCGGATTCGCCGTGCTCCATTCCACATGCAGATACACGTCACCGAACGACTCGCGTGTTTCAATGCCCCCGGCGCCGGGCACGACTTCAAAACTTCCGTCGGGCAGCGTGCGCCACGGGGCGGGGTTTCCGCCGGAGTGGAACGCGGCGAGCGAGAGTACCGTAGCGTTAGCCGGTGGTGCAACGGGCGCAGTGAGTGCGGGAGCACGTTGAACGGGTGGTGCGGGGCGCTGTCTCGAGTGCTGCGGCCAAACCTGAGCCGATTGTCCTGAGTTGCCCGATGGCGCACTCGGCACCGCCTCCCGATTCCACACAAACCGCTTGAGAAACGCACCCATGCGATCGAACGTGTCGATCCAGTTCGCATGCAGCATGCTCTCGTGCAAATCATCGGGCACGACCATGAGCTCGTGATACACGTTGCGCGCGCGTAGCAACTGCACGAGTCCCACCGTTTGTGCAAAGTCCACGTTGCGATCATCGTCGCCGTGCACGAGAAATACGGGGCTCTTCCAGCCATCAATCGCACCAATCGCCGATGACTTGAACGCGAGACTCGTGGAATCGAGCACATAGTCGTACTGATGCACACCGGCCATGTCCACGCCGGCCACAAAAATGTCGCTGTTGCGTGCAAGTGCCTGTGACGCGAGCAGGCCGCCGTACGAGAGCCCCCAGATGCCAATACGCGTGGTGTCTACGTTTGCGTGCTGCTGCAGGTAGCGTGCACCGGCGAGCACATCGAGATACTCACTGTTGCCTGCCGCGCGCGCACCTGGTGCGTCACGAAAACTCTTGCCATAGCCAACACCTCGGCGATAGTTCACGCTCAGCACCACGTAACCCAGATCAGCCAACCATTGGTTCGCCGCGTACGACCAGTGATAGAACTGCATGTAGTGATACGCGGGCAGCATTTGCCGGCGCGGGCCGCCGTGCACAAACACAATCGCGGGACGTTTCTCTCCGGGCTTCATGTCCTTTGGCAGGAACAACTGATTGCTGATTTCGAGTCCGTCTGATGCTTTTGTGGTGATGACCTGCGGCACCACATGCTCGTCGGTGGGAAAGTCTGCACCGAGTGTGGGGAAGATGATGCGCGGCGCACCGCCGGTTGTTGGTACGAGTGCAACGGATGCCGGCGTGCGCGCACCGAATGCGAGCACGGCCACCTGTTTGCCACTCGCGAGCGGCTGCGGATATGTCTCTACACCGTCGCCCGTTGTCAGTTGTACCGGCGTGCCACCTCCACTCGGCACACTCCAGATATGACGACGCTCAATGTCGCCCGCATTGGTGGTGTAGAACATGGTGCGCCCACCGTCGCGCGACCACGCAACAGATGTGGCGTCTTCAATCAATCCGTTCGTGGTGGTGAGCCGAACGGTGTCACCGCCGGTGGCCGGAATGGCGTACCAGCGTTCGTACTCGTCACCCGGAATGTTGAGCGGAAACGCGATGTGATCGCCGGCCCAGGTCATGCCGTTGAGCGAGGTGAACACACGATCGTCCACCGCGTTGTGCCACACTTCTTTCGCGGGGATTTGCGCAGATACGAGCGGCGACGAAATGTCTTTTGCGCTGCCAACGTCGGCGACCATGAGCGCGAGTCGGTAACCACCGGGCAGTTGCGAGGTAAAGAATCCCGGTGATCGCACGAGATTGTTTTGTCCGGCAGTGACGGATGTTGACGCGGGTGCGCCACCACCGCATCCACCGAACGGATTGCCGTTGCCAGGCGGTACGCGCAACTGTTGACCGAACGGTGTACCGGGTCGGCGCGAGAATGCGATGTAACGACTGTCGGGTGACCACACCGGTGTACCATCGCAGTCCACACCGGGCGCCACGTATTGCACGCTGCGCGTAGCCACATCGTACACCACCACATACGAGTGATGTTCGCGTTGACTTACAAACGCAATGCGTTTGCCATCGGGCGACCAGCGCGGGGATTCATTGCGTCCCCACAGTTTGATGAGCGGTGCACCGCCGGTATCCATCGCACTGATTGGCCCCGTGCGTGAGACACGCGCGCGATAGATCTGACCATCGCGCGTGAACAACACAAAACGTCCATCGGGTGACAACACCGGACCCGCACCCTCGGCCACACGCCACGGCGCACCACCACTGCTGCGCACTGCCCAGATCGCACGCTCGGCGCCTTGCGGATCGTGATTCGGGTTGGCAACCCAGCCCCAGCGATTCGGCGCCGAGCCGCGCACGAATACAATGATGCTGCCGTCGTCCGAGATGTTGACGTCGGTGAGGTCGATGCCGTCGTCTTTCAGGAAATTCGTCAGGCGACGCGGCGTGAAAGCCGGCGCCGCGGCGGTGTACACATTGCGCAACCCGCGATCGTAGACCATGAACGCGACGCGGTCCGTTTTGCGGGCGGACACGAGTGTGAGTGGCGAGGCCGGTGACATCCACGGCGCAATGGTTGGCACCGGTGCAGTTGATTGCGCTGGTGTCGCCGTGGGAAACACGACCGTGGCGCACAGCGTGACAAGTGCGAGACGTGTCGCCGAGCGTGATGGACGTTGTGGTACGCGGGGAGGTGTCATGCTGCGCGCGGGCTGAACATGATGGAATACCGACCACGATCAATCGGCTATCAGTCCAAGCTGCGACGTGTCTGCTCGGTTGTCGAGGTCGAAGCGCGACCGTGAGTCGACGCTCACCCCGCGACCAAACTGTCGTTGGGCCACCCGCGACCTAGCACGCGAACCACCGCGTCACTTGCGGTGGCAAATACCAGACGCACTGGACGCCGCTCCACTCGCAACTCCATCGTACATGCCCCGTTCGTGTAGAGGTTGGTACTGGCGTTGATACGGCCCGATCGTCGCGCGTAGACCAACGACATTCGCAACAGTCGTATCGGGACGAATACAGCCGCCGCTGTACGTGGTCACGTAGACGTCCACCGGCTCGTTGCGTCGCACGGTCGACGGAAGCTCAACGACGGCGCTATCGGATCCAGTCATTTGAGTACGACATACGGAAGCGCCTTTATGCCAGTGCGGCTCTCGATCGCTCCGAAGCTGTCAGAAACGCGGTGAACCTTCCCTGAGCGGCGTACCGGTCCGCTTGGGCGTGGCCCGCACCGGCGGTGGCGGTGGTGCCGCGGTCGACGTGCCCTTGGTCGCCGCGGGCGCCGCAATGCGCGCGTCTGACACGGCAGCGCCACGCGTGGAGGCCGCGGCGCCCTTGCGCTTGGGAGACGTGGCGAGCCGTGCATCGAGCGCCGCCACGAGGGCGCGGCCTTCCGCCACGTCCGTCCGTGTGGGCGCCTTCACCGACGCTCGGAGCGGCACCGCCGAACCGTCCGCCTGCTGCGCCCGGACCGACGACGCAGTCGAAACTACTGCAAATAGCGCCACAACAAACGCAGTACCGCGTGACAATACGCGCATCAGTTGCTCTCCTTTATTCCGAGAATCCATTGCCGAGTGTTCGCCGTGCGGTCCACCGCCTCGGCGAGTGCAGCGAGCGAGCGGGGCGCATCGGTGCACCCCGCGTCGAACCGAACGGTGCGCGCAGGGCCACCCGCGTGCACCACGAGCGTGAAGCGCGGCCCGTCCGGGACATGCCGACCGCACGCGGGCGCGCCCTCCACCCAGGCCCCGTCAGTGGCGAGCGTTGGCGACGCGCGCAGCGACCGGACCAGTGACTGCACCGAATCGCTCGGCACACGCGCCGAAAAGCTCCCGGTGTCCGCCACGTGAGCGCGTCCTTCAAAGCGCACGCCCCCGTCGTCGAACAGCTCAACCGTATAGACCGGGCACGAACCAAAGCAGGCGGCACGCGCGAGCGATACCGCCAACGCTGGCGGAGCCGATGGCGACGATTCACCGCCCGCCCCCGTTCGGCAGGCGGAGCCGAGCAGCATGCTCGCCACGGCCATCAAGAACGCCGCAGCCTGGCGAGCCTGAACGGTACGTGTGCCGCTCGGGCTCTCGAGTTTACGTGAACTGTTCACCGGCGAATCACTCCCGTGGAGGTTTCGACTTCCACGCGTTCGCTGCGCACGCCGCTGGACAGGTGCATCTCAAGGCGCGCCATGCGACTGAACTGCGACAGGTCGAGCCGACCGGTGCGAGCGATCGCGAGCACTTCGCCAGACACCAGATCGCGCACCAGCACCGCCGGCACGCTCAACGGTGACCACGTGGCGGTCATGATACCCGCCGCGTCTCGCTTCGCCTCCAGGGCAGACCGTGCATCGCGTACAGCGTCGCCAACGCGCGTGCTGCGACGCACCGACACACGGCCGACAGCAAGGTCACGCACCTGTAGCCGCGCCACACGCGCCTGGTCGGTCGGCGCCATTGGCACCGCCACCACAAACGCCTCCGTCTCTGCATCCGCGTCATTCACCGCAAACGGAGTGAAACGATGCTCGGCCATCAGGCGATTGTCGGCGTCGAACGCTTCCACCACGTAGCGACCAACCGGGTCGCTGATCGCTGAGGGCATGCGCAGGGAGAAAGCGGGATCGACCGACAAGGCGCCCCCTCGCACGGTACCAACCACCAGCAGCACATCGGTGGTGGGGCCGTGCGCCTGCACCGCTCCTTGCGGATTCTGCCGCCGGAAGTCGAGCACTTTGGAGAAGTGATACGGGCTCACCCACTGCGGGGGACGGCAGTATGTCATGATGTCAAAACCACTGGGCGGAATGATCCGGTTGCCGCTAATGTCGGCCCCCCACGCGCCCATGGTGCCATCGGGGAATGGATAGTTCGGATCCGGCCCGGCGGCGCCACCACACGGGGCATGACGCAGACCAAGGGTATGCCCCATTTCGTGGGCGAACGTTTCGCGGGACAGTTCGGCCCCGAAATCCGATCCTTCATCTACGCCGATTGCGGTACGCGCTGGAATGCCATTGGCCAGCCCGAGCACGCCGTTGCGTCCCGTCGTGCGCACGAGGCCATAGTAGTACGCCGTGCCGCCTTCCATTTGACGGACCATCTCCATGTCGGTGACAAGGCGAATCCAGTCGTCAAAATTCTGCGTGCCGATGGTGTAGTCAATCACGAGCGGTTGACGCACGCTCGCATTGATCACGCGCATGGGCCATATGCTGCGGAACATGTTGAAGAGCGTCTCGCTGGCCGCGCCCACCTGTCCGTTCCGGTTCTGCGCTACAGGCACAAGGCGTACCGAGAAAGGCGGGACATCTTGCACATCGAGCGCGCGCGGCGAGCCGGAAACGGGGAAGGCGTTATCGCTCTCGTTTGTCTCGGCGACCGTGTTGTCCGGGTCCACTTCCGCGAGGAAGCTGATGCCCGTTTGCACGACGTCCGGCGGGATAAGGATGTTCGCCGAACAGCACGCCTGGTCCACAGTGGTATTCGGCGTGGCCGAGCCTGTGTAGGTGCCGAGTGTGGTGGTGCCTCGGACAATGCGCACGCGCACCGGCACAGCGGCCAGACCGGAGCGGCTGCCGCGCACGAACACCCGCGCCAGCGCCTGACGTCCGGCCACCAAGGGCACACGGCCGTCGAGCTGCTGCACAGTTTGCACCAGATACGCGGCGCCGATGTCGAGATTTACGGAGCCAGCGGTGTTGGCCGAGACGGTCACGGTCACTGTTGCGGTGCGCGCCGGATCGGCCTGCGAACGCACGGTAATCGTGGCGGTTCCGGCCGTGATCGCGCGTACCAGTCCTGTTTCACTAATCGTGGCCACGCCGGTGTTGCTGCTCGACCAGGTGACCGCCGTGTTCGACGTTCCGCTCACCGACGCGGTGATCGTTTGCGTCTGCCCGGGCTGCAGGGCGAGCGTGGATGGTGACACGTTCAGCGTGACATTGGCCACCTGCACGCGCGCGACTGACAGGCTGAACGCGCCCGTCTCGCCGGTCTCGTATGTGGTGGCGTTCACGATATACTGGCCGGCCGGCAAGTCGGCCACGATTCTCGCGTTTGTGTTGCCTTGGGCAACGTCATCATTTTCGGCCACCACCTCACCCGTCTGCGCGTTCTGGATGAGCAGGTATGCATCCACCGCAGAGCTCGTCATGTTGATCTGCACAGAGGTGCGATCGGAGAGTACGAGCGCGTACCGCTCAAAGAAGCGAACCGGACCGCCGGCCTGATCGGACAAAGCGCAATCGCCTTGAGCGAACGTTTCCTGAATGGTTTGCGGCAGCGTGAGCACGCGCGTGACGTCACACGGATTCACCGCCGGCTGCACAACCAGTCGGTACGGGCCCGTTTCGTCGCGTCTTCCACGCACCAGCACGGTGTACCGTCCCGCCGTCAGCTCCTTCTCGAGCGTGGCCGTGGCGCCGCGCGCGGCATTGGTTTTGTCAATCACCGCTTCGTCGGGCGCGGTTAGCACGACAAAAGGCGCGATGGCGCTGCTCGATACCTGCAGGCGCAGCGCCGCGGCCTGCGAGAGCTGAATGTCGTAGCGGTCCTCAAAGCTGCCGTCGCGCTGCAAGCATGACTGTTGCGAGAGCTGCGCATCGGTGGTGGACGGCACCAATGTTGTCCGGCCGTTCACACATGCTGCGGGCGCGGGTCGCACGGCCAGTTGATACGAGCCGAAGGTGTTGGCCGCGTAGGTGTTTGCGAACACGATGTAGCGTCCCGGGTCGAGCGTACGCAGAATGCGCGCGTTGAGCCCAATGCCGCCGTCGTCATCTTCGTCCATCACGTTGAGCGAGGTGTCGGCGAGCAAGAGATACGGATCGAGCGCGGTGCTCGACATTTCGATCTCCACCTTTTGCCGAGTGGTGATGGTGAACTCGTAGAGTTGGATCGCCGAGTTGTCGCGCAGTCGGCAATCGCTCGTACTCAGGGCGCTGCTCACATTCTGCCCCAGCTGCACGCGTCGCAGCACCGAGCACGGGTCCTGCGTGACCTGTACCTGCGCCGAGCCGATGACGCCGTCCACGCTGGCGGTGATCGTGGCGCTACCGGCCGATACGGCGGTGACCGCGCCCGTTTGCGAAACCGTGGCCACGGTTGGAGTTGCGGACGTCCACGTGACGGTGCGCGCGAGCAGGGCGCCTGTCGAGCTGCGCGGCTGTGCGACCAGTTGACCGTCAGCGCTACCGACGCGCAGTTCGAGCGTGGTCGGCGCGATCGATACAGATGCCACGCGTGTACGCACGGTGACCAGTGCACTGGCCGAGCGACCTTCGCTCGTAGCGGTGAGTGTGGCTACGCCGTCGCTGACCGCCGTGACGAGGCCCGAGCTGCTCACTGTCGCAATGGCCGCGTCTGAGGAGCCCCAGCTGACGGTGCGCCCGCCGACAACAACGCCGCCCGCGTCGATCGGCACGGCGGTGAGTAAGGAGGTCTGGCCGGGTTCGAGCTCGAGCGTGGACGGTGTGATGCGCACGGAGGCGATCACGATGGGCGGTGTGCCGCCGTCTCCACCACCGCCACCGCAGGCGGCGACAAGGAAGAAGAGCGCGGCCAACAGCAGGCGCGGGGAGGGCTTTACGAGTGCACGCATGCGGCGAGTGTGCGGGTGGGACCGATGGCTTATGCCGTGGTGTGTGACACGGCTCACCAGCACACGCGCGAAAACGCGCCGAAAGAGCTCACGGGGGCGCGAACTTTCGGGCCAAACGCTTTGCGAAGTCGCGGATCACTGCCGCGACGGACCGCGCGAACCACAGCGATACCGGCGGTCACAGACTCGAGACGCGATGCACGACGTTCCATTCGCACATCCATCGCACAGGGCCCTCCAATTGGATGCGACATACACGTGCGACGCGATCATAGACCAATGCGTGCCGCGTACCGCGCATTCATGACAGCCGCAACATCGCGGCTTGTCAGCCGGGCACAACAAATCGCAGGAGTGCCGCCAGGTCAGTGCCGACCGCATCGGCTGCCACACCAAGTTCCTCGGCGGGTGCGTTCATTCGGTTGAGCCAGAACGTGGGATAGCCAAACCATTTTGAACCGGCAACGTCCCAACCCGCAAACGCGACAAAAAGGATTTCTTCCTTTGGTAAACGCAACGTGTCAACGCCGAGCTGATAGGCTTTGGGATCGGGTTTGTAGGAGCGGATACTATCTGTGCTGATCACCGCCTCGAACATTCCATCCAGCTTGGCCTGCTTGAGGCCATCGTTGAGCATGCGCGATGTCATGTTCGACAGAAATGACAAACGCACGCCCGCGGCGTGCAATGCTTTCACTGCGTCAGCCGCATCGGGCCAGACTTGCAAGTTGGACCACGCCGCCATGAGTTGTTCGCGCTGTGCGGATGCAATGTCCAGTTTGGTTTCTTTGGCCGCGAATATCAGGCTGTCGTGCGTGGCCTGCAGGAAATTCACGTACTGTCCGCCAAGCGCGCGCAACCACTGATACTCAAACTGTCGGACACGCCACGCGTTCATGAGCGTGCGACCGTCGCCGGGAAACAGTGATTCGGCTAACGCCGCGATCGGCCGCGGATCGAATATCGGGAAGGCGTCGAATACAACGGCTTTGTACTTCGCGCTCCTTGGTTCGCTGGCGAAGGAGACCGTGGGCAGCACGCTGGCCATCATGCTACCGGCGGTCAGCTTGAGGAAGGTTCGTCGATCCCAGGACATTCGAAAGCCCTCCTCAGGTGTGCGTCAAACGTTCAAACTGCAGTTGGTGTGCGATAGACTATGCGCAGGAGGATCGCTGAGGCGACAAAGCCTACGCACCCGCCGAGCACGAGTTGACCAAAAGTTGCGACGCCGATTGCTTCGCCGGCGATCGTGCCAAGCGCGCAGAAGATAATGGCGCGATTCAGTGGTACACGTCGAAGCAGTAGCCATGTAATCATCGGCGCTCCGATCGCACCCACCGCAGCCCCAACGGTGCCGCCGAACAGCAGGGCGAACGGGACAGTGGGGTCCCAGGAGAACGCACCATCCTCGATGACCTGTATGGCAACCAGCAGACTGGTGCCCAGTACCAAGCCCACGACGCCGCCGATGCCGGCGAGCAGAGCGGTTGCTCCGACGCGTGACATTGGTTTTGTGCGTGGTGAGCTGCTGAGCTGATGTTCGTCTCGCATTCAGGATTGGTTCAGCAGCTGCGTGGCGTTCGCTTCTACTGTAGAGAACCTCGCGGAACGCGCGAGCGCAACACGCGATTTCATGCTGACTGGGACGGCGCCGCATCGCGCGCGACGTGCAGACTCGTGACGAACATGATCGCGACAACAGGCAGCCACAGGAGCCGCTCGGCAGGGCTTGGCGTTATAGCGTTCGCGACGATACCGAGCGCACAGTAGGCAACCACGACCCAACTCGTGCGGCGGAATCGAGGTGGCGCCGCTGCGCGCGCACGGACCACGTAGATGAAGCCGACGAGCAGGATCGCCGAAACCATTGCGAGCACACGTGCCGACGCGGGAAGGACGCCGGAAACGCGTCCGCCTTGCGTGAGTGCGCCCCACGGTGCGCCGAGCGCAAGCGCGATTTGGAAGAGAGTGGCAGCGCCGGCGAGCCCCGTAAAGATGTTCGCGCTGTACCTGGGGTTCATTCTGAGATCATGGTGCAGCGTGAACGCGTCGAGGCAAGTTGTCGGTCACGATGGACGATGCAATCGGCTGAAGCTCGCTCGTAAGCGTCACAGGCTGGAGATAGTCGCAGGCGCCACTCCGAACAACACGGACATTTTCTCGCGTCCAGGCCACGTAGCCCGGCGCTTCGACGGTGATCGAGTATGATCCGGGTCGTTCCATGGCGCCCCGGAACACCTCGCCGACCTTCGTCAGCGTCTCACGGTAGTCGCCGTCTGTCACGGTCACCACTGTCCCGCTCGGTGTTTGACTGGTCCGCCGATCCAACACTGTGATTGAGAGTCCTGATACGCCGATGCCGATGCAATCACTCGACGTGATGAGCGAGCAGCCGGAAGCCAGGAGTGTGACGAGTGCGACTGCGATGAGCTTACGACCTGGTTTCTTCACGAGGGGCACGGGCGATTGCGAGTAGATGTGCGCTTGCGCCAAGGAGAGACGGCTCGTCGCCGAAGGCGTCTGCTGACCACTCCAAGACCCGCCGCTGCTCAGGATCGTTCCAACGGGCGTCGAAGTCGGTGAGCAGACACGCGGGCCCTTCGAGTCCGTGCACTGTAGTCTCGGTAAAGCCCGCTGACGCAACCTCCTCGCTTAACTCTTCGGGGCGGTGATAGTACGCGGTTGTGAAGCCGCCGGAGAGACCCGCTGGGTTTTCATTCTGGCCGGTTTCCACCGTTGTAGCTACTTGCTCTTGAAACCCACGTTGCGCGTACAGGCCGCGTGTGAGACCGTAGAGAGCGCCGGCCCATCGCGTGATCGCTCCAGCGAAGAGCACACCGCTAGGCCGCAACACTCGGCGTGCTTCAGCGAGTGCTGCAGAGCGTTCGCTCTGCGCAGTCAGATGGTATAGCGGACCTAACAACAGCAGCGCATCGGCACTCGCATCTTCGTACGGCAAGGCGAGTGCATCTCCAACCACTATCGTCGCGAGCGGCTTCGCTGCGTTCTGATTGTTGACGCGTGCCGCGTCGATGAGTTGTGGTACGGGATCCAACAAATGAACGGTGTATCCACGCTCGGCGAGCCAGAACGCGTACGCGCCCGTGCCGCCGCCCACATCGATTACGCGCGCTGGTGCTGCCGGAAGTAATTGCTGCAAAAATTTTCGCGTGCGCGCGGCTTCGAGTTGTGCGACGCCGCGCTGCAACCGTTCTGACTCGGCGCCGGAGGAATAGAACCGCAGGAGTTCGGCGTCGGTCATTCGCTCTCGAGCTATTCGTGAGTAGTGAGCAATACCCGGAGCGAACCTGCGAGGATCGAATACCCGCGCTATGCAAGAGCAGGCCGCTATCTGCCGCCGCGGGGAGTGAGGCGCACAATGCCCTGCGCACCCGTCTCCGGATCTGTCGCAACTGCCGCAATGTCAGTCAGCGAGAGGTGAGGCGTGGGAAAGATATCAATCTCCATCGGCAGCACCACAACTCTGGCCAGCTTTCCTGTCGCGTCGAACACGTCAAATACGGTCCCGCCCGTTGGTCCTTTGTGCCACCGTCGGACCCATACCAGTCCGTCCGGCGCGGCGTACACGGCGGCATACGGCGGATACGCGGTTGGCAGCTGAAGACGTCGCACATTGTCCGGCATGCCTTCTACACGCGCAAGATCGGTCGGCACGGCGTCGAGTCGTTCACGAAGTGCAGCGAGACTGTCGGCGCGCTCACGTGCGGGAATGCGATTGGCCGACGAACTGCCCCGATACTCTCGCACAACCTGGCCGGTGGCCGTTGTTTCGCGCAGCACGTAGATCTCGCCACTTCCTGAGATGATTGTACCGCGCGGCGAAATGTCCCACACGGGCAGCGGCGCAAACGGCACGTGATTCAAACCCTGTAGCATGCGTCCGTCCTGGCCGGCGAGTCGCACAAACGCAACACCTGGTGGTGAGTTCGGGAACGCGGGCACAATGAGTGAATCAACACGCACGCCAGCGGGCGAATACACATCAAAGCGCGCTGTGAACTTGCTTCGGTCGACCGATTCTCGTGTGGGATAGAACATGCGACCGTCGGGCGCAAAGCGTACGGCACGCCTTAGCATCCATTCCGAAAGTGGTGGTCCGTTGAAGCTGCGATCGAAGCGTGAGAGGCGACCCGTTCGCGAATCCACAACAAAGCTGCTGACGCGATCAAAATCGCGGACGGCAAGCGCGCCGGAGGGTGAGATCGCGATGCCCGTTGGCGCTTCGAACTCACCAGGTCCGCGTCCTTTGCGTCCGATTGCAGGAAGCGAGCGTCCATCGCGCGCGAACACCCACACGCGCTGCGCGGATAAGTCCGACGCGTACAGGTTGCCAACACGATCAATGGCAAGGCCGGAGATTTTTCCGAGTGAGTCTGCTGTCGCGTGACGACCTTCGCGAATCTCGTATAGCGACTGCATGCGCACGGTGTCGACTGGCTGAGCGAGCAGCGCGGGAGAGTAGGTGGCGAGGAGTGTCAGAAGTACATATCTCAGCAACTTTGCCTCCGTGCGTGGTACGTCTACACCACTCGTTCGTAGACGCTGGATCAACCTTGCCATCTCCTTTTGGTACGACCTTGCGATCGGTCGCCCTTCCCAGAAAACGTTGGCGCGCCTCGACACGAGCCAGTCGTTAGCTCTGAAATGCTGCTATCGGCCAAGCGCGGCCAACTGTGTGTATACCGCTTCCAGTTCGAGGCCGTCGAGAGCGCCCAGAACCCGTTGTTGGATCGCAGATCGGAGTCGTGTTCGCCAGTTTGACATTGCGCGACTGGTTCGCAGAGTCCGTACAGGAACTAGTCGGCCAGAGACACGACGAGCAACATTCTTCAAGAATAGTATCTGAGCGACCGGATCTCGCGGAGCGTAGTTGAGCAATAACTCACCGAGAGACACTGGTGACTGGCGTTGGTTACGAGGAAGTAGTGCACGACAAATTGCAACATATGCACGTCGCTGCTGCCCATCATCAATTGGATTTAAGTCAATTAGGCAGTCCGGGAGAAAAGCAACATTCTCGTCGACAATTGAAAGAAGTTCTGTCAAAGGTCGGAGCTCGCGCTCAAGCGAGCAAATTGTGCGAAAGTTTATTTTCTTCATCCCCGCGTTAACAGCTTGAAGCAACAGATGAGAATACACCAACATCATTTGTGGTATACGATGCTGTTGTTGTAACCTCACCAGACGCACCTCCTCGTCTGCCGGATAAAACTGCCGTAGCGAACGTAGAGTGCCTGTGCTTCCGGTGAGTGTCAAGATAGTTGTCGTATGAAGTTCTATCCGGTGACCACCAGCGCGGTCGCGGACCGTGCGTCGTTCAAATACACCGTCGTCGGGCGCGACCAGTTGCGCGTGGGGCCGCGCCAGCGTTCCGGGTGGTATGCACGCGCCGCTTGATACACGGCGGCGCGCTGCTGCAAAATCGCAATGTCCCGGCCGGTGTGCCGATCATCCGGCGTGACAAACTGAATCGCGCTGTGCTGATGCTGATGGTTGTACCACGTGACAAAGGCCGTCACCCACGCGCGGGCCGCGTCGAGATCGACAAACGGCTGCGTCGGAAAGGCGGGACAATACTTGAGCGTGCGAAACAGCGCTTCGGAATACGGATTGTCATCGCTCACACGCGGTCGACTGAAGGATGGAATCACCCCGAGTCGTTCCAAGGTGGCGAGCATGGTGGCCCCTTTCATCGGGCCGCCGTTATCCGCATGCAGCACGAGGCCGGTGGTGGTGACCGCGTGCGCGTGACACACCGTCGTGAACAGCGTGGCCGCGTGCGCGTCGCTCTGCGTCGGGTGCACCGCCCAGCCCATGATGCGGCGACTCCAGATGTCCATCATCAGGTACAGATACCAGAACACGCCGCGCACGGGGCTCTTGAGGTACGTGATGTCCCAGCTCCACACTTGGCGCGGTCCCGTCGCGTGATGCACAGGCACCTCGCGTCGCACAGGTGGCTGCGCGCGGCCGCGATGCGTGAGCTGGTGCTCCTCCCGCAGCAGGCGATACATCGTCGATTCCGACGCGACGTACACGCCCGTGTCGGCGAGCTGCGGCACGATCTGATGCGGCGACGCGTCGCGGTACGCGGGGCTGTTCACCAGCGCCAACACCTCAGCGCGCTCCGTGCGCGACAGCGCGTTGGCGGGCGTCGCACGCGGGCCGTGTCGTGCGTCCTGCGGATGTGCACCACGCCAGCGCTCCACCGTGCGCACACTCAGCCCCACCACGGCACACGCGCGTGCGCGTCGCGCACCGCTCTCGACCGCCTCTTCGATGAGCGTGACAATCATCGTGCGCGCGTCGGGTCCGTGGTATCGTCCTCGTCCGCCCAGATCGCCTGGACTTTTTTTTTGAGCACCAGCAGCGCCGCCGTTTCCGCGAGCGCCGCCTCTTTGCGCCGCAGCTCGCGCTCCAGCGCGACGATGCGCGCGGCCTCTGGCGATGGCCCCGACGGACGACGCGTGGCGGGGGCGCTCAGCGCCGCTTCCGCAGCGGCGCGCCATTCCGCAAGCTGCGCCGCGTGCAGCCCTTCCTGGCGCAGCAGCGCCCCAAGCGCCTCGTCCTCCAATCCCTCCGCCGCGAGCACCACGCGCAGCTTCTCTGCGCCGGTCCAGCGGGGCGTCCGTTTCTTCGGTGATGGCATACCGTCTACGCTACGCGCTTGCCGCAGCCACCGCGAGAGGGTTTCTTGGGACACGCCCACCGTCTCCGCCAACCGATTCGCGCTGACCGCGCGCGGGCCCATCAATCGCTGGACCACACGCGCTTTGAACGCGGCACTGTACGTCTGCATGTGCACCAACTCCGTACCCCCGTCATGTCATTGCCATGCGCGATGCGGTTGCATCGCTCATGCGACAACTATCCTGACACAGGGGGG
>JALHNZ010000039.1 GCA_022843265.1 Gemmatimonadaceae bacterium | reverse complement strand
GTGGCCTGATCCCTTTACCATACGCCGCGCGAAGTTTGAATGTGTTGCCCGCGTGATCGTGGACGTACGACGTGCCCACCATGGGCAAGAGCGAAACGAGTGGCTCGGCGACAAAACCCGCGCTGCGTTCTACGCGGGTGCCGGCCGTGACAAACACACGGTTCTGCCACGCCAGATCGAGTTGTGTGACGAGACCCGTTGTCTGTCGCCAGACTGTGGTAGCGGCAGCGCTTTGTGTTGAAGGGCCAGGACGGGCGAGCACGCCGTTGGACGTCGCCTCGTGCAGTACCGCATGCTCGCCGGCGAAGGTGAGCGTGCGTTGCCACGACGAATCAGACCAGACGGCCGCAGAACTCACGCGCATTGATGTTCGCGTGGCAGCTCCTTCCGCCGCACGCAACGCGGAGTCGGCCGACGATGGCAGCGGTGTGAGTCCGCCCGCAGAGCCGTTCAGCGCGTACGTGTCGAGACCAAGCAGCGCGCGATGCGTCCAGCGCGCGTTCGGATAGAACGTTCCCGACACGCCGCCCGTGAACTGTTGCAGCGACTGTCTCGCGGTGCGTACGAGTTGCAGTCGCCGTGCGAGTGAATCGCGATACGCGCGCTCGGAACGCGCCAGTCCCGGACGGCGCACACTGTCAGGCAGCGCGAATGCATCACCCACGGCTTCCACCAGGATGGGATTGCTCGACGATGCCACATCGGCGAGCACCAGCCGCGCTGTCACTTCGGAAAGTGATCGGGCTCCGATGGCTCGTGCTCGTCCGCTGGCGGTGATGTGCTGGCTCTCCGCGGCGGGCACGAAGGCACCGAGTCGCGATACCGAGAGCGCGCCGGACGCAGCGCGCGCCACGCTGCCGCCCTGACCTGAGATGGTGAGTTCCTGTCCGAACGTGCCGGATGACGCGTACGCGCTGTTGACCAATCCGCTTTGCGCGCGCACGCGAAGCGCGGAGGTTTCCGATTGCTGCGATGGTTGACGCGTTACGACATGCAGCACGCCGCTGATCGCGTCGGTGCCGTACAGCGCTGCACCCTGCGGACCACGCAGGACTTCCAGACGTTCAATGCTCTCTGCGGGCAGATGCGATACCACCAGCGGATTGGCGACTTCCACACCGTCCACGTACACCTTGGGATAACTCACGCCAAACGAACTCGCCCCGCGAATGCTGCCGTAGCGTGCGAGCAATGATGTCGGTGATTGTTGCCACAACCACACGCCCGGCACCACACCGTTGAGAAACTCGCTCATATCACCGCGTGCGTGTGCTTCGAGTGTGCTGCCGTCAACAACACCCAGTGACACGCCAAGACCACGTTGGGCACCACCAGTGGCCGTTCCAGTGACTACCACACGTTCGAGCGGCGCGGCCCGTACGCTCGGTTCCACGCGGGCATTCGGCGACTGCGGTGCCAGTACGATCAGCTCGTTTGATGCCACACGCGGGGCGACGCGTTCGTCACCGACCAACTGCTTGATCACATCACCGAGCGCGGTGCGCGTGAAATCCAGACACACGCGGCGTTCCGGTTCGATCAAGGCGTCGGAGTACGTGATGCGTACGCGCGCAGCCGCAGACACGCGGTCCAGTGCATCACGTAACGACAAAACGCCACCACGCACGGTGATGGTCCGATTGAGCGGTTCGGGCCATGGCTGTTCCTGCCGCCCGTGCGAAATACTGCAATCGGCGGCAGCGATCGTGTGTGCTCGCACACGTGCTGGTGCCAGCGCCAGAAGCACACACGTGGCAAGCAGAATGTGTCGCACAGACGCGACTATCGAGGCGCGCGGCCGGTGCCGCCGATACGCAACCGCACCGTGTCGCGCTGCGTCACCACTTGCGCGCCATACGAAAGCGCAATGGTCTGCAGCACGGTCTCTTTCGATTCGTTCTTGAAGGTCGCGGTAAGTCGTGCGGCGCGCACCGCGCTATCGGCCAACAGCTCAATGCCATGCCACCGTCGCAAAGCACTCGCAACATCGGCGAACGGAGCATCTCGAAACACCAGGGAGCCGGATGTCCAGGCGGCGGCGTCGTCTGCCAAAACGGCTTCGATACGCGTGGCACCACTCGCGCGATCGAGCACGCCGACTTCACCAGCCGCGAGTTCGAGGGTGCGCATTGGGCTGCTGTCTGCTGCAAGTGTGACACGTCCGTTGGTTACGGCAACCAACACACCGCGTGCATCATCGGTACGCACCGTGAACGCGGTACCAAGGTCCACGATCACGGCCGGACCTGCGTGCACGGTAAACGTGGCCACCTGGCCCGGCGCCACATCAAAGTATCCGTCACCAACAAGTGTTACTGTCCGACTCTCAAAACCGTAGTCGGCGGCGTAACGCAACGAACTCTCGGGGCCAAGCACCACGCGCGTTCCGTCGGGGAGCCGCATGGAATCGCGTTCGCCAACGCTGGTCGAAAACAATTTGATCTCACTCGCGCTACTGGCCACCACGGTGCGTGCGCCGTCTTCGAGCTGCGAGCGTGATGCAAAGTACGCCGTTGCCATGAGCAAGATCGCCGCCGCCGCGGCGTACCGGCTGCGGGACGCATAACGACGTACCGGAGGCGACCGTCGCGCCAGCACGGTGGCCAATGCGCCTTCCGTATCAACCGGCGCTTGCAACGCAGCGCCAAGTGATGCAGCGGCCGCGTTCACGGCCTCGACTACTCGGGCATCATCCGGATGATCGGCCAACCATTCACTTACGCGCGCTGCGTCTGCCGGCTCGCACTCGCCCGCAAAAAAACGACCGAGCAGCTCCCATTCGGGAGTCTCGGACGGCGGCACGGGAGGCGTAGGCTCAGGCGTCATATGCCAGAATACACGGGAGTCGCCCGAGACCCTACCCCGGACGTACGACGGCGATGGCACGATGTTAATGCCTGCGTGCTGCGCCCGCGACTGCGCCATACTACTATGAGGGCGCAAAGGGTCCGGCTCCTTCACCCACTCATGTCTCACGAACGCGACCTGCTCAAGCAACTCACCGAGAGTAATGAATCGGCGTACGCGACCGTGTTTCGCACGTGGTACGCGCCGCTGGTCCGTTTTCTCGATGCCATGCTTCGTCAGCGCGACGAAGCGGAAGAAGTGGCGCAAGAGGTCATGCTGGAGCTCTGGGAGCATCGCACCACCATTGACCCCGAACGACCGGTGCAGGCGTGGTTGTTTCGCTCGGCACGGAATCGCGCGCTCAATGTGTTGCGGCACCGGAACGTGCGAGCCGTCGCCGCGCCAGGGATTGCGAGGATGTCGAGCGCACCAGCTCCGAGCGACAGTGCCGCAAGCGAACATGAGATGCAAGCGGCGCTGCACGAGGCGTTGGCCGATCTACCGCCGCGCTGTCGGGAGGTGTTCACGCTCAGCCGCGCCAATGGATTGAAAAACGCGGAGATCGCCGAGAAGCTGGGCGTTTCCGTGAAAGCCGTTGAAGCACAGATGGCTCGGGCGTTTCGGGCGCTCAGAGAACGAATGCGACCGTGGCTGCCGCCCGGTAGCAGCTCTCTTTGAGCATATTGCACGAGTGCGACGTAGGGTGCAGTCGGGTTCGCGTGTAGTCCTCACGAACCTGCTGCGCGCGTTGGTCGCGGATGTCCCGCGCACGTGACAGCGAACACCGGAGCCCACTCATGTCATTCACACCGTTGCAGTTCGCGTCTGGGTCGCGTTTTCTCACTACGTCCCGCCGGGCTACCCTGGCCGCGGGCACGTTCCTTCTTGTTTCGCTTGCCGCGTGTGATCTCGGCATGACAAACAACAGCAATACCGCAGAGACGTTTTTGGCCGAAGCGGTGAGCACGACGCCGGTCGGTTTTTCGATGACTGAAAACAGCTACGCTGGTACGGAAAACGACTCGTGGCGGCCAATGCGTCGTCGTCACGGTGGACGTGGTGGTCCGTTTGGCTCAGCGTTTGGTGCTACAGGATTCATGGGCGGTGGACTACACGCCGATTTTGCGCACGGCCAGGGATTCCGCGCGGGTGTCGCACGCGGACCATTTGGCGGCGACTTCAACGCGGACTCGTGCACCTTTAGCGCGGCCAGCGGAAAGATTTCGTGCGGGCCGACAACGGATCGTCGTGGTCTGACCAGCGAGCGTTGGGTGATCTATACCGACATCAATGGCGTGGCGCAGAGTCGTCCGGATTCTACGACGGCCAAGATGCAGTCGCATGCCGAGGTGTCAGGCACGGTGACCGTTCGTGACAGCTCAACGCGCATCGTGCGGCATGTCAGCGATCGTACGATCACGGGTCTGCAGGCGGGCAGCACGCAGCGCACGATCAACGGCACATCAAACGGTACGGAAAAGGTGAACGGCTTTAACGCCGAAGGAGCGTTCACTGCCGATCGCACGGTTGCCGACATCACTGAAGGACTGGTGATTCCGGTGCGCACCGACGGACGCAGCTATCCGACGGCGGGTAAAGTGACGCGTCGCATGACGGTGGCCGTGACCGTGGCCGGCGGTGAAACCGAAACGGCATCGCGGAGCGAAGTGCTCACCTACGATGGTACGGCGACGGCCTCGCTGGTGATCACACGCAATGGTACGACCAAAACATGTGCCGTGCCGCTGCCGGTTGGACGTCCCGTGTGTGAGTAACCGGAGGACCCACTTTTCCTGGGAACGTCTCTCGCTCCGCGCGACGGAGCGGGAGACGCTGGACGTTTCCTCCGGCGGACCGGACCTCGCAACAACTCCGCCCTCGACCGTGCGCGTACAGAAAGTCTCAATCAACGGTATAGAAAGATTGATTGAGCCCCGCACACAAGTTGTCTGTGCATGATTCTAGGTTTCCGTTGAACGCTTGCTGGACGCGCGTGGCGCACCGCGAGCCAATCTTCGACTCTGACAGGATCATGCTCTTGAACAAAACTGCCGAAGTTACACGCATTCCGGTGTACATGACCTGTGCGCGATTTCTTGCTGCACTGCTCCTGATCACTGCGACGACAACACCGGCGCATGCACAGCGGGGCGGGCAGGGACCATCGCTCACGCCTCGCATCGCATTCGTTAGCGTGCAACAGCTCCTTGACTCCGTACCAGGTCGGAACGCCGTTGCGGCTGATTTTGCTGATGAGGTGCGTCTGGCCGAAACGCGTGTGCGTCTCGCGGTTGATTCACTGCAGCGCGCTGTGGAAACGTTCTCGCAGCGCCAGCAGGCGCTGACACCGACGCAGCGTGAAGCCGCGACACTTACGTTGCGCGCGCGCGAATTGCAGGTTGAGGATATGGTGCAGCGCTTGAACGTGTCGGTAGTGGAGCGACGCGACGCGATGCAAGCGCCGCTGACCGCGTGCGTAGAGCGCGCGATGCGAACGGTGCAAAAACGCGATGGCTGGCGTGCGATCCTTGATCGCGATGCGCTTGGCGGGCTCAACGTCATTTCAGCTTCCGCCGATGTCACGTTGCAGGTGCTTGACGTGCTGCAGCGCGGTAGCACAGAGTCGTGCCTGTCGAAATAGTCTGGGCAACTATCGAAAATTTCTATCAATACCGTTCAGATATTCATTTTGCTCAGGGCCCGTGGCACTCGCTACCATGACGCACGAAGGAGAATCGTGCGACCGGTCACGGTGAGCGTTACCGACCGGCGCGACCGACGGTAGCGCCGCGCAACGGTGCGGATTCCTCCGGCGGATCACCGCGAACACTCGTGCTTCGCGCAACCGGGAATGCAACATGTTTATCGAGCTTCCAAACTCTGTCCGTCGTTCGCTCATAGTAGTGCGACAAGTGCTTGTTGCAGGTTGCCTGCTGTCGGTGATCACAGCGTGCGCCACGATCCGGCAGGATGAGATCGGTGTGAAAACTCGCTTCGGTCGCATTGCAAGCGGTCCGTTGCAGCCCGGCGCGCAATTCATTCTCCCAGGCGTGAACTCGGTGCTGCGCGTGCCCGCCCGCGTGATCAATCGAGAAGTGCTGCTCGAAATGCCGTCGAAGGAAGGACTCAATGTCGCCGCTGAGGTATCGATCCTTTACCGCGCGAAGACTGAGAGCATCCGGCAGATCCTCGAATCCAGTGGGGTGCGCTTTGAAGAAGATGTCATCATTCCCGTTTTCCGCTCTGCTGCAGCCGATGTGTCAGCTCGCTACATGGCCAAGGACATGCACAGCGGAACGCGCACTGGTATCGAGCAAGCCATCAAGGTGCAGATGATGGAAACCTTGGCCCCGCGAGGCTTTGTGGTGGAAAACGTGCTCTTGAAGAGCATTCGGCTGCCCGCCGACCTGGCGCGTGCGATCGAGGAGAAACTGGAAGCTGAGCAGCGTTCGGAGCAAATGCGTTTCGTGCTTGATCGAGAGAAGCAGGAAGCTGAACGCCGGACGATTGAGGCGCAGGGCATCCGCGACTCCTGGGCGATTATCGCGGAGGGACTCACGCCAGCGATCATCTCATATCAATCGATCGAGGCATTTCGCGAGCTGGCGAGAAGTCCAAACGCGAAGGTCATCGTGACGGATGGACGATCGCCGATGCTGCTGACGAACGAGCTGAACGGCGAACAGCCGCTCACGAATAACGCTCCGGTCGCTGAGCCCATAGGCCCGCGCCGAGCTGGGCAGCAGCCCACGGTCTCCTTGCCAATCCCGAACGCGTCCGTGCCCCGAACGACACGGCGACCGTAACACGCGCTCCGCGAGACATGCGTTGACGCGCATAGAACCGAGCGTGCCAAGCGCCCCATTCCGCCACGCGGATGGGGCGCTTTTTTAGGCCGGGATTAATCCCTAGCGAATTCATCGGGATTTATGTAACATCAAGGAATCGTCTTTGAGAACCGTTCTCATTTAGCCTTCTTCATCGTGCGTTCTGTGTTCGCCACCCTCCGTCGTGTCGTGTTCTGGTCCCATCTGGTGCTCGGCGTCGCGGCCAGTGTTGTGATTCTGCTGATGTCTGTGACGGGCGTGCTGCTGGGTTATGAGCGCCAGTTCATCGCGCTGGTCGATGGCGCTCCCCGAGTGTTTGCATATGGCGCGCCGCGGCTGCCGCTGGACACGCTGCTTCGCAGGGCAGCGGTAGACCGCGCGGATGTCGCCTCGGTGGTGCTGCGGGCTCGCGCGGAAGAGCCCGCGATTGTCAGGTTCCGCGATCGCGAGCGTACCGCGCTGACATTGAACCCCTACACCGCGCAGGTGATCGACACACCTGTCGATGGCAAGGCGCGCGCCTGGATGGCGTCACTCCGACGTTGGCATCGCTGGATTGGCGCCGAAGATGGCGCGCTGCGGACACGGTTCAAAGCCGTGACGGGCGCGGCGAATCTCGCGTTTCTCTTTATCGTGGTGAGCGGATTGTGGCTGTGGTGGCCACGCAACTGGAATATGAAGGCGCTGCGTTCCGTGCTCTGGTTTCGTCGCGGACTCTCACCAAAAGCACGTGATTTCAACTGGCACAACACGATCGGGTTCTGGTCGCTGGTGCCGCTGTTTTTTGTTGTCGCAAGCGGCGTGTTCATTTCGTATCGCTGGCCGGGGCTCTGGCTCGATCGCGCGCTGGGCTCAGCAGAGGAACGCGCGGCGGCGATCGCCGCACTGCAGCAAGATGACGCCACGCGTGGAACCGCATCGACATCGGGTGCAGTTGGCGGCACGCGGGGAGGAGCCGAAACAGGATCTGCTCAAGACTCGGCTGTTGTGATGCCTGCCCATGCAGCGCTCAACGCATACTTCGTGCGTGCCACGCGCCAGCTTCCCGATTGGCAATCACTCACGATTACCCTGCCCGCGGCCACGGATTCCACAGCCACGCTCGCCGTTGCCGAGGGCAACACCTATCGCCCGGATCTGCGCACGACACTCGTGGTTGATGCAGGCACCAGCGAACTACTCGAGGTGAGAAACTACGCCAGCCTGAGCGCGAGTCGGCAGATTCGCGCGTGGGTGCGCTTTGGTCATACCGGCGAAGTGTTCGGACTCGCGGGCCAGACGCTCGCGACACTCGTGACACTCGGCTCGGTGGTCCTGGTCTGGACGGGGCTCGCGCTGTCGTGGCGACGTTTGCTCGCGTGGTGGCATCGCGCGCGCTGAGTCGTCCTGATGGTATGCTCAGCGCCAGCAAGTCCGCTCGAGAGTTCGCGTTTGCGCAGATTCTTGCCTACGCGGTGATTGAATCACCGCTGATGTTCGTGCTCGTACGACCGCAGGGGACCACATTATCGTGGCTCACGTTTCTTGGGGCGACGCTCGTTGCCGGAGCGGTCACGCTTGGGGTGCAACGCGGACTCTCCGCACTCGTAGCGGGCACCATTGGTTCAGCCACCGGCATGAGCGGCGGTGGTGGCGCCACCACGTCGTACTTCGCCATGTCTCAGGTGCAAAGTCTGATTGTGCGCGAGCGTTGGGATGAAGCCGTCGCACAACTGCAGGCCGCGAGTCGCGTGCACAAGGGCGAGACGGGTGCGATTATCTCGCAGCAACTCGCCGATCTGCTCAGCTTTCGTCTGCATCAGTACGACGAGGCCGTGCGCAGCTATCGCAAAGCGCGCGACGCGTGGTCGACCGTCTCAGGCATTCGTGGCGACGAAGGTGTGGCGTACTGTACGCGTCGACTGATCGACCTGTACGAAAGTGCGCTGAACAATTCCGGTGCCGCGGAACGCGAGCGCGCCCGTTTGCACGCGTGACCTGATTAGCGGTGACTGGAGGTGCTCAGCCAGTGAACAGGTGAATAAACAGCTGACAGAACACCGCGCCAACAACGGTCATCGAGAAACCCCACAACAGCAAACTGCGAAACAGTTTTGCGGGGTCGTGTCCTTCGGGGAGCGCGGCAATGCAGAGCGCACCCAGCGTGGACAGCGGCGACACATCAACCAAGGCCGCCCCAACATTGATGCTGAAGGCGATCTGCAGCGGATCGCCCCCGCCGAGTTTCTCTACGAGTCCCGGTATGGCGGGAATGAATGTGGGATACACCACGCCCGACGTGGAGCTGTACGTGGAAATGGTGCCCGTCACAAAGGCCATCATGCCGTTCACCGTATCCGGCGTCGCTACGCGGGCAAGCAGGGATGTGAACAGGTCCATTCCACCCGTGCCCTCGAGGACACCCACGAGCACGCTGACGCCGCAGACCATCACGATCACGGCGAGCGGCACCTGCTTGATCATGGACGCGTCGTCAACCGTCTTGAACAGCACCAACAGTGCGGCGGCAGCAAACGCGGCGAGTCCGAGATTCACTTTGAGGAATACCACCGCAAAAATCCACACGGCGCCGATCAACAGCGTGATTTGCTGTCGACGCTCGAGTGGGGCCGCAACTTCGAACTCGACCATCGTGTGCTCGCGCAGCAGCTTCGGGCCACCAAACAGCGCCCATGCGGCGAAAGCGGCCAGTGCATGCGCGCTGAAGTTTGCGGCCCACACCGCCCACTCGTGCCCGCCGAGCCCAACGCGCTCCATCGAAGACGACACAACCACGCCCACGGAGCTGAACGGCGAAAGATTTCCCGCGTTCGCTCCGTTGCCGACCATCAGTGCGGTGAGCAACATCGGAATGCGCGCGCGGCTGCTGGCCGCCATGGCAAGCGGCGCGAGCAGCGCCAGCGTCGCGATCGATCCCGGACCCACCGTACTGATCGCGCACGCGAACACAAAAAACATGAGCGGCAGCCACGCCACCTGTCCGCCGCACAATCGTAGCGCACGTTGCGTGACCGCCGCCATGGTGCCGTTTGCCTGCGCCGCGCCAAAGAGCAGCGTGACGCCGAGCAGCGTCAGAAACAGCGAGGACGGGAACGTGTCCATGAGCGCGTCGACTTTCCAACCCGCCGCATACATGGCTACCGGCCACGCCACCGCGACGGCCAGAATACCAACGTTCAGTTTGGTGCCAAAGCTGGCGACGATCACCACAAGCAGCGCGAGCAGCGACAGCGTTGCCGGGCTCATGTTTCTCGTGACGGCAACAAATGTTTCTGCACCTTGCCGAGCGCGGTGCGCGGGAGTGCGTCCACGCGCACATATGCACGCGGCACTTTGAAGGAGGCCAGTTCCTGGCGAAGCTGCGTTTCGATGGCCGCAAAATCGGTCGTTGCCTCGCACACGAGATACGCGACGGGCACCTCGCCGCGTACCGGATCTGGCTGACCCGCCACCGCCGCTTCGTGCACACCCGCAAACGACGTGAGCAGCTCCTCAATTTCGCGCGGATAAATATTGAAGCCGCCAGAAATAATGAGATCCGAGCGTCGTCCTTGCAGCGTGATATAACCGTCCGGCGACATCACGCCGATATCGCCAGTGCCGAACCATCCATCAACAAATGCGGCGGCTGTGGCTTCTTCCCGTTGCCAATACCCGCTGCACACGTTCGGACCGCGCACCCACAGTTCACCCACACAGTCCGTCGCCACGGCGCGATGGTGTGCATCGCGAATCTCCACGCTTACCATGGGCAGTGCGCGGCCCACCGTGCCCGGTCGCCGTTCACCAATCAGTGGATTGCTCACGTTCATGAGTGTTTCCGTCATGCCGTAGCGCTCCAGGATGGTGTGGCCGAACGCGTCGGCAAACTGCTCGAGCACCGAGGCGGGCAATGGCGCCGATCCCGACACGAAGAGACGCGTTTGTGCACCGATCGCGCGGGCGCGCTCCACCGGTACCTCCAGCAGTCGCACGTACATGGTGGGCACGCCAAAAAACAGGGTCGGGCGGTATTCCTCAAACCACTGCACCGCGCGTGACGCTTCGAACCGTTCGACGAGCCGCATGTGACAGCCGCTCGCGAGCCAGCAGTGCACACCATTGGCAAGGCCGTGTACATGAAAGAGCGGTAGTGCGGCGAGATACCGATCTGACGGTGTGATTTGCCATGCAGTGAGCAACGACAGGGCATTCGCGGCAAAGTTGCCGTGCGTGAGGATGGCGCCTTTGGCGACGCCGGTTGTGCCAGAGGTATAGATAAGCGCCGCCGGCGAATCGGCTCGCGACTGCACGGCGCAGCGATCACCCGGCAGCGACTGCGCGAGTGCGGTGACCGTGTCGACATCCCACAGCTCAACACCGCTCGGAAAGTCGCCGGCGCGATCTGTGGTCGTGACCACTGCGCGAGGCGACGCATCGGCACAGATGTGACTGATCTCTCGCGTCTTGTACATGACGTTGATGGGCACCACGATCACGCCGAGCTTGACGCAGGCCAGCCAGAGGTCAATCACTTCCACGCGATTGCTCAGGCAGAAGGCCAGTCGGTCGCCGCTCCGCAGGCCACGATCCGTGAGCAGTCGCCCGAGCCGGTTGCTGCGCGTCTCGAGATCGGCAAATTGCAGCGACAGGAGGGCGCCATCAGCCTTGGCGCACTCGAGTGCCGGTTGATTGGCGCGACCCAGCAGGGACGCATCATAGAGTTCGAGCAGCGACATGCGAGCAATGTACGAGTGCCGCGCCAGTTCTGCCGTTCGCTGAACACAGAGGCGGACCGGCGCGTAGTTTGAGAGGTCCCTCCTTCGCCTCCCTCCCCATCGGATCACGGAACGGCTTCATGGCGCGCCTGTGCGCAGTTCGCCCCTTTTTGCTGCTCATCGCGGTCTGCGCGCTTGCGCCGCGTGCTACCCAGTCTCAGTCCCTGGCCGCCGTTCCCGTGGGCGCGAGCGAGCTGCGCGATACCATCGCGCTGTACTCCACCGATCGGGCTGCACTTGGTCGACGCTGGAATGTGGAGTTTTCCCCGGCTCGGCGTGATCGATTTGATGCCTTCTACCGCGAATGGCAGGCACGACTCGCCAAAGTCCCGTTCGAAGCGCTCAGCCAGGAAGCACGGATCGACTACGTGCTGCTCGATCATCGACTGCGCTCCGAACGGGCGCAGCTTCAGCGCGAGGCGAAGTTCGCCGCCGAGATGGCGCCGCGTGTGCCGTTTGCCGGAGTGATCACCGGCTTTGAAGAATCACGCCGACGGTTCGACAAGGTGGACGGCTCTGCCTCCGCGAAAACGCTGGCTACGCTCGCGACGCAAGTGGACAGCTTCACGAAACTTGCGCGGGGCAAGCGCACCGACTCGGTGACGCGCGCGGAGAAGATCATTGCGCTGCGCTCCATCAAGTATGTGGGTGATCTGCAAACGACGATGCGTAACTGGCAGCGCTTCTATTCCGGGTATGATCCGCTGTTTTCCTGGTGGACCGATGATCCGTTCCGCCGCGCCAACGATGCGATCACGAAATACTCGCGTGCGATTCGTGAAGAGATTGTGGGGCAGCGTGAAGGTCAGGAAGAGCCGATTATCGGTGATCCGATTGGTGCAAGCGGCCTGGCCGAAGATCTTGACGCCGAAATGATCGCGTACACGCCCGAAGAGTTGATTGCGCTCGCCGAACGCGAGTTTACCTGGATTGAAGGCGAGCAAAAAAAGGCGTCGCGAGAGATGGGCTTCGGCGATGATTGGCGCGCCGCGCTCGAAGCGGTGAAGCAAGCGTATGTGCCGCCTGGTGAACAGCCGGAACTGATTCGCCGACTTGCCCGTGAGGCGGTGGCGTTCATCTCGGAGCGCGATCTGGTCACCATTCCGCCGCTCGCCGACGAAATCTGGCGCATGGAGATGATGTCGCCGCGTCAGCAGCTGGTGTCTCCGTTTTTTCTTGGCGGCGAGATCATCCAGGTGGCGTATCCGACCGATTCCATGGCGCACGATGACAAGCTGATGAGCATGCGCGGCAACAATCCGCACTTCTCCATGGCCACCGTGCATCACGAGCTGATTCCGGGCCATCACCTGCAGGGGTTCATGACGTCGCGCTACAACACGCACCGACAGCTGTTCAGCACGCCCTTCTGGGGCGAGGGGTGGGCGCTGTACTGGGAGATGTTGTTGTGGGATGAAGGGTTCGCCCAGACGCCGCAGGATCGTATGGGCATGTTGTTCTGGCGTTCGCATCGATTGGCGCGCATCATCTTTTCGCTGCGCGTGCACCTCGGCACGATGACGCCGCAGGAGGCGATTGATCTGCTGGTGACACGTGTTGGCCACGAACGCGCCAACGCCGAGGCCGAAGTGCGCCGCTCGTTCAACGGCACCTACTCGCCGTTGTATCAGGCGGCCTACATGCTTGGTGGTCTGCAGATTCGCTCACTGCATCGGGAACTCGTGCAGAGCGGTCGGATGAGCAACAAACAGTTTCACGATACCATTTTGCAGGGTGGTCGCATGCCGATCGAGATGGTGCGTGCGCGATTGCTCGGCACGCCGCTCACGCGTGATCATCGTGCGAGTTGGAAGTTCATTCAGTAACAATGGGTTGTATGCATCGCCGCGCGCGGTGCTCATGATGGTGTAGTTGCAGGTCGTCGCGCACACGCAGTTTTCATTTGCTCCAGGGATTTCACATGTCTTCTCGATCGTATCTGTTGCGTCGCTCCACCGCGGTGCTCACCGCGGGTCTGGCCCTCGGACTGGCCAGCTGCAAGTCCGCTCCGGCGGCCGGCCCAAACACTGCACCACCCCGCACCACGGCGCCGGCCGCGGGCGCGCAGGATTCCGCGCGTGCAGGCGGCGCTGGTGCCGCGTCTGCGCCGGCAGCCGGACCGCGTCCGTATCGCCAGGTCATCACCGATCGTGCGCAAACGCAGCCGGGTTTGTTCAAGGTGCATCGCATTGGCGATCGCCTGCTCTTTGAAATTCCCGCCGCGCAGATTGGCAAGGAGATGTTGCTGATCAGCCGTCCTGTGGAATCCACCTTGCAGAATCCGGCTGGTTTCTTTGGTGGTGGCACGCGACTCACCGTGCAGTGGGAGCGCGAAGGGAATCGCGTGGTGCTGCGTGAGAAGCGACACAATCTTGTGGCCGACTCTACGGCGGCGATCTGGCGTCAGGTGTCAGGCTTCCGCAAAGGCGCCGTGCTCGCCGTATTCAACGTGTCCGCCTTTGGTCCCGATAGCGCGGCCGTGATTGATGTGAGTGATCTGTTCTTGTCAAACATTCCGGAGCTCTCGCCAGTGGAAGGCATTGTGCGGGCGCGTAGCTGGGTGGACAAGACGTGGGCCTTCCCGCAGAACATCAACATTGAAGTCACGCAGTCTGGTGCGTCGCGTCCGCCGGCGGCAGGTGGTCCGGGCGGCGGCGGTGGCGCTGGGGCCGCACAGGCTCCACTGCGTTCACAGACCGCGCGTGTGCACTTCAGTATGGTGACGCTGCCAGACGTGCCCATGATGCCGCGTTGGCAGGATGATCGTGTCGGCTTCATTTCGAGTGCGGCGTTTGATATGTCGCGCCCCGTGCAGAAAGCCGAGGAAGTGCGATTCATCCATCGCTTCAAGCTGGTCAAGAAAAACCCGAATGCGGCGGTCTCCGATCCGGTTGAGCCGATCATCTACTGGATTGATCCGGCCACGCCTGATTGGCTCAAGCCGTGGATTATCACGGGCGTGGACAAGTGGCAGGAAGCATTCCTCGAAGCGGGCTTCAGCAACGCGATTTTTGGTCGCATCGCGCCAACGCCTGAGCAGGATCCGAACTTCTCACTCTTTGACGCGCGCCACTCGGTGATTTACTGGCGTCCGAGCACCGTGGCCAACGCCACCGGCGGACAGATTGTTGATCCGCGCTCGGGTCAGATCATCAAGGGTGAAGTGAACATGTATCACAACATCATGGAGCTGCAGAAGAACTGGTATTTCATCCAGGTCGCGCCGCTCGATGCACGCGCGCAGAAGCTGCCGATGCCCGATTCGCTCATGGGTCGCCTGGTGGAGTACGTGGTGACGCACGAAATCGGACACTCGATTGGTTTTCCGCACAACATGAAGTCGTCGGCGCAGTATCCCGTGGATTCCATTCGCAGCCGCTCGTTCCTTGAGCGCATGAATGGACACGTGGCCACACTCATGGACTACTCGCGTTTCAACTACGTGGCGCAGCCGGAAGACAACATTCCGCCCGATCTGCTGATTCCGAAGGTTGGTCCGTACGACAAGTTCGCCGTGAAGTGGGGGTATTCGCCGATTCCTGGCGCGCGTACGCCCGATGAAGAAAAGCCGACGCTCGATCAGTGGGCGCGCATGCAGGATGAATTCCCGTGGCTGCGCTTCACCACCGCTGATGCCACGGCCGATCCGGAAAACCTCACCGAAGCAGTGGGCGATGCGGATGCGGTGAAAGCGACGACGCTCGGCATGAAGAATCTCACACGTGTCGTAGGCATGATTCGCAGTGCCGCGGAAAAGCCGGGTGAGAGTTACGCCGAAGTGGCCACGCTGTATGAAGAAGCCGTCGGACAGTGGGGACGGTACATGAGTCACGTCGCCGCTGTCGTCGGTGGTGCGTACACGCAGGAAAAGTACGGCACCGGTGAACGCTTCCGCCCCGTGGAAAAGGCGCGTCAGCGCGAAGCCGTGCGCTATTTGAATCAGGCGGCATTTCAGGTGCCCGAGATGTTTCTCGATCCCACGCTGTTGCGTCGCATTGAAAACGAAGGTGCGGTTGATCGTTTCCGCACGCGTCAGGCAGGCGTGTTGAACTCGCTCATGAACACGGGTCGCCTCAACCGACTAGTGGAGTTTGAGGCGCTGGCGGATCGCCCGTCCGATGTGTACACGTTGGCCGATATGATGACTGACCTGCGCGCGGGCGTCTGGGGCGAGCTCAACGGATCGAACGTGCGTGTGAACGCGTATCGTCGCAATCTGCAGCGTGCGTTCCTGGCCGCGGCGGATTCGCGGTTGAATCCTGCGCCAGCGGCAGGCGCAGCAGCAGGGGGCGCCGCGGCCGCGTCTCCCGCATCGTCTGACGTGCGCGGCGTGTTGCGCGCCGAGTTGCAGGATCTCGATCGGCTGGCGCAGGGTGCGCTCGGCCGCACCAGCGATCCGATGACACGCATTCACCTGCGCGATGTGCGCACGGAGATTGCGAAGATTCTGAATCCCGCGCCGTAACACGTACGAGCGGTAGTCGACTCACATGCGGGTCGACTACCGCTCAGCGTTACCGCCGACGCGCGGTGATCAGTGTGTTGATTTCATCCGGTCGCGCGTTGAGAAAATCAAGTTGCACGCGGCCGTCAGGGCGGGTGCTCACCGTGGCCGGAATTGCGCTGTTGGTGAGTACCCAACCGGCTGGCAGCACCACCGTGTTGGACGGTCGACCGAACGCACGGTCCCATATCAACTCGTCGCCTACGAGTTTATACCGCACGCTGTCGGTGTAGGTCTCCGACATGCGCAGCCGTACCGATGCCCCTTCGGTAACGGGCGGAAAGTGAAACACCACCACTTCGGTTTCCGGCGTCACATTCGACACGGCGAGTTTCGCTTCGGTAATGGCCTTGCCGCGCAATACCTCCCAGCGCAGCGCTTCGCCCGTATCGAGATTGCGCGCGCTCGGGTTGGACACCGAACTGCCTGCGCGCACCACATTCAGATACGTGCTCGTGCCCGGGCGAGACTCCGTGTAGTCATGGTAGAGATCAAACGCGTGCGTTTCCGGCTGTTGCAGGAAATACACGATCTCGCGATCCTGATGGGCGCGTTCCGAAAGACGTGAGGCAACACTGGATCGCGAGGCGCGTGTTGACGCACCAGTGTTTGGCACTGCACGCAGTGTCACCGGGGCTTCGGCCGGTGTGTTGTTCAGAAAACTGATACCAATGCGCCCGTCGGCTTCCTGCAGAACCTGCGCCGGATACGACGACGAAACGAGTTCATATGCGGGCGGAAGCACAACGGCGTTGCGCTTGATTCCAAGCGGACGCGTGAAGACAATCGTGTCACCACGCGTGAAATAGCTCGCACGATCTTCGTACGTTTTGATGATCAATACACGCTGTTCGCCGCCGCTGTCTGGTACCGGTCTGGCGAGTTTCACGCGAATGTAGCGTTGCATGCTGTCGTTCACGCGAATGCCACCAGCGCGCGCTTCGGCGGCGCCCACTTCGTCGAAGATGAGTGGCTTGCCGCTGGCCCGATCAAACACGGATTCGTCACTGGCAATGCTGCCCATACGGATCGCATTGAAGTAGTGCGTGGCGCCCGGCGTGGTGGCCGTCACTTCGTACACGATGCGAAACTTGCCGCTGGTTGGGGCCAGCAGCTCGTACCGCGTGTACGTGTCAGCCTCCGTTTGCCGCGCTGGTGCGGAGGCGCTGGCGCGCGGTTGTTGGGCCGAGACGCGTGTTGCCAGCAGCGGAGCAACAGCGAGCGAAAGCATGGGTAACAGGATGTGTGGGCGCATGCGCCAAGATGCGACCGGAGACCGCCCAGCGCGAGCCTTCAGCGCACGCGCCAACTTCCCTCCGCTCTGCCAAGTGGTGACATTCACCAGTGCCGCATCCTTGTGTCCTCGTGTCGGGCCCGCTCTCCCGGAGAATGCTATGTCGAAGTTTTTTGCGTTGCTGCTAAGCCTTACGCTGATTGGCGGCGTCTCCACGCTTGGTGCGCAGGTGTCCGGGTTCAGCGGCACGCTGGTCATTACGAACAAAACGCCCAACACGGCCACCATCATTGATGTGGCCTCGGGCCGAACGCTCGCCACCTTGCCCACGGGTTTTGGTCCGCACGAAGTGGTGCTCGCCAGCGATGGGCGCACCGCCGTCGTCACGGACTATGGCACCGGTCCCCGTCCGGGCAGTACGCTCACCGTGATCGATGTGACCACGCAAACCGTCACGCGCACCATTCCGCTCGGCACATACACACGACCGCACGGCATTGTCTTCCTGCCGGGCGATTCCACCGTGGCCGTCACATCAGAAGCCGCGCGTGCCGTGGTGGTTGTGCACGTGCGAACGGGCGCGATTGTGCGTGCCGCACTGACCGACAAAGCCGGCTCACACATGGTGGGTGTCGCAGCCGACGGCGTGCAGGCGTGGACCGGCGATATGGGCAGCAACACCATTACGGAACTCGACCTGCGCTCTGGCAAAGCCATGCGCAGCATTGATGTGCCGGCCACGCCCGAAGCGATCAATGTGACCGCCGACGCGAGCGAAATCTGGGTGGGGAGCAACGCCACCGGTCGCATTAGCGTGGTGGACAATTACACGGGCGCCGTGGTCACGGCCGCCGAGGGATTTCAGTGGCCGTATCGCGTGTTGTTTTCGCGTGATGCCGAAGTCGTGATGATTCCCGACTACCGCGGCGACGAGCTGCGATTCATTGCGCGTCGAAGCCGCGCGGAGTTGGGTCGGATGACGTTCACCGGTGGTGGCCCGCAGGGCATTGTGACCACGCCGGATGGCCGTTACGCACTGCTCTCGTTGAGCCGAGAGGCACGCGTGGCGGTGATTGACATCAAAGAGCGACAGGTGGTGGGGCACATTGCCGCCGGCGAAACACCGGACGGCATTGCGTATACCCCCACCGTGGTGGCGCGGTAAGCGCACCCCGTCGCGTGCTTAGGGCGCGAGTTACCGCGCGAGTTAGCGCGCGAGTTAGTGCGCGACGCCCTGCTGCATGAGCGCACGCGTCAGCTCCACCCGTGAACGTACGCCAAGCTTGCGGTAGACATGCTCGGTGTGGCGTCGGGCCGTGTGATACGTGATCGAGAGCGCTTCGGCGATTTTCTTGCCAGGTGCTCCAGCGGCCACCATGGTGGCCACCTGGCGCTCGCGCTCGCTGAGGCGCTCTCGGAGGATCGTCTCACGGTTGGCCATCTGGATTCCCTCGCGCACGACGATGGCGATGGGCCACTCATGGCGCGTACGCACGGTATGCACAGCCCAATGGCTCCCGTCGATCGGGTCGGTGACGCGTGTGATCACCCGGGGAGTGGCGAGCGTCCGCGGCGCCTCGTCGGCGGCGAACGCGGCGCGGGCGGCCTCACGAAACCGCTCGAGCATGAGGTGCGTGTCTTCATGCTGCGCCAGCAGGGCGGTGGCGCCGGGCGACACGTGCAAGGTGGACTCGGCCCGGTCGAGGCAGACGAACGGAATGTCGTATCGGACCAGAATCTCCAGATCCGGGTGCCACGTTTCGACGTCGTGCGCGGTCTTCAGCAGCGGGGACGAGTAGTGGTTGGCGTCAAGCATACGGTCTCCGAAGGGCAACGGGAGGGAAATTTTCGGGGACGACCGGCGCGCCATTGCTGGCGGCGTGTCGTGTGTGCCCCTACCGTACCGCAGTCCTCTCAACTGGCTTTCTCGCGGTTATCAATTCGGGCGTCAACTTCTCACCAATTTTTCCAAGTTGCTGTCATTCAAGCTGTTCGGGTCGCCGCAGATGCTTCGGGACGGGGTTTCTCTTCACGGGAAAGCCTCGCAGAAGCGCAGGCTCGCGCTGCTTGCCTTCCTCGCCAGCGCACCGTCGCGGAGCGCTTCGCGCGACCGACTGATCGGCGTGCTTTGGCCCGAACGCGATGCGGTGCAGGCAAGGAAGCTGCTGTCTGAGTCGATCTATGTGATTCGCAAGGAGTTCGGCGACGAACTGCTCGGGGCGTCCACGAATGACGTCGTCAGCCTGAGCGCAGACGCGCTGACGTGCGATTTGTGGGATTTTCAGACGGCGATGGAGCGGGGCGACTTTGCGGCCGCTGCCGCCCTGAGTGACATGCCGTTACTCGACGGCGTATTTCTGAATGACGCGGAAGAGTTCGAAAAGTGGCTTGATAGTGCGCGCAATAAAGTAGCGCGCGACAGGGAGCGCGGGCTGACGCATCTGGCGGCCGACGCTGAGGCCGCCGGGCGCTGGATGAATGCTGCCGACTGGTGGATGCGTCTGTCATACGACGAGCCACTCAGCGCGCGGTTTGTGCTGGCGGCCGCCAAGGCGTTGGCCAAGGCGGGCGAGGCGCCGGCGGCTCTGCAGGTCTTGAGCGGCTTCGAAGAGCGGTTGCGTTCGGATATGGATGTGGCGCCCGAACCCGAAGTGCTTGCGTTCATGCGACAGCTCCGAGCCGACCGTCCGGCCGGTGAAGTGCGGGTGGTGACTCCCACGTCGTCTCCGAGTCTGCGCGAGCCCGTCGTGCCGCCGGCTTCGCACCGTGGCGATGCGGGCGTGCGCCGGGACTCCGTTGGGTCACCCCCGCGCCGGTGGCGCTGGGCGGCGGCTGCGATCCTTGTTGTGATGCTTGGTCTGGCCGGTGCGTGGTGGCGCGGGTCGTCGGGCCCGGCCCCGGTGGGTTTCGACGCCCGACGTGTGGCGGTGCTCTATTTCCGCGATGGCAGCGCGGAGCAGGACCTTTCGCCCATTGCTGACCTGATCACCGAATCGGTGATCGAACAGCTCGCGGGTTCGCCGGCGTTTGAAGTGATTCCGGTGAGCGGTGTGCGACCATTTCGCGACGCGGCGGTTGGACTCGACAGTATTGTGCAGCGACTGCGTGTGGGCAGTGTCATCGAAGGGTCCGTGCACCGCGCTGCAGACGAGCGAATTGTGGTGCGCGTTCGTCTGATCGATTCGGAGAGTGACGCTGTGGCGTTTTCGAGTGCGATTGAACGCAGCGCGAATGAACTGTTCGCACTCGAAGACGAGGTCGCGCGCGAACTGGCGCAGGGTATTCGTCAGCGTATCGGACGCGACGTGCGACTGACGCAGTTGCAGCGCGGCTCGAACAACGTGCGCGCGTGGCGGCTGGTTGCGCGCGGCGCGCGCGAACGTGAAGACGCGATGCGACTCATCGCGCAACGGGTCGCGGGCGACTCCGTGGCCGCATTTCGTGGGCTTCGACGGGCGGACTCGCTCTTTGAACAGGCGAGCATCGAAGACCGGGACTGGACGCGTCCGGTCGTTGAGCGCGCGTGGACGGCGTACGCCGCGGCAACACTGCTCGAGGGTGCATCGCGCGTGGGCATTCTGGATACAGCGATTCGTGCGATGGCCGCACTTGCCGATCGTACTCCGCCAGAAGCCGCAGCGCTTGAGGTGCGCGGCGCGTTACGATGGGCTCGATTGAAAGCACTTCCGCCGCCGCTTGACGCATCGCTGTTGCCGTCGATTGTACAGGAACTTGAAACGGCGGTGGAACTTGATTCCACGCTGGCGCGCGCGTGGAGCACGCTGAGCAACGTGCATTTGATTCGCGGCGAAGTGGAGCGTGCGGAAAAAGCGGGCCGGCGGGCGCTGGAGGTGGACGCGTACATTGAAGATGCACCCATGATCTATCGCAGCCTGGTTGCCGCGTCGCTCTACCGCGGCATGGTGGATAGTGCCAGCGCGTGGTGTACGCGCGGACAGCGCTATGATCCGCGTGACTGGTGGTTCACGGAGTGCGAACTCACGATCATGAAGTATGATCGTTCACGTGGCGCTGACGCGCAGCGTGCGTGGCGACTGGTCGCGCGGTTGGACTCACTCGATCCGCCGCATCTCGCCGCCTCGGCTGGTCATCGATATTCGCCTGTGTATCGCCGACTGGTGGCGGCCGCGGTGAGCGCTCGTGCCGGTGACATGGCGCGCGCGCGCGCTGAGCTCGATCAACAGCGGATGCGTTCGGCGAATGACTCGTCGCTGCTGCTCGATCTTGTGCCCGAGGAGATCACGTTGCTGCTCGAGTTTGGCGAACGCGAGGCGGCACTCAATCGCCTGCGGTGGGCAATTGAGCGACGTCCGCTGCTGCGCGGTGTTGTGGTGAACGATCCGATCCTGCAGACGTTTGCTGCGGACCTGCAAGACGTGGAGCGCGCCACGCCCGCGAAGTCCGTTCCCATTCCGCGCTGACGCGCTAGTCGTCGCCGATCACATCGTAGATCGACGGCGGGTAGTGAATGATGCCCCACGTGTTCTCGGGTGAGTCGTAGTAGCGCTTGATCAGCTCATTGTACTCGCTCACCGTGAGGCGGCCCGCGTAGTAGGGCAGGGCGAACTTTTCCACCGCGGACTCGGTCAGGAACACCGCGTCGACTTCACTCGCCTTGTACGTCCGAGTTTTTGCGCCTTTGTTCGGCGTGGTAATCGTGATGATCGTGTCGCCTTCGCGTGCATGACTGATCGCGCCGCGCCGCGCGGAGTCTACGGTGAGGAGAATGTCGACTTTCTCACCCGCGGTGCGCCGCGCATCAATCTCCGCGTTGGTGAGGACGTCGTACTCAGCCGCGTCGCCGGCTCCGATGCGTACAATCGCTTGCAGTTCTCCTCGACGGCCGTCGGCCTTTTCACCCAGACGACGGAGAAGATCGGCGGGAATTGGTGGAAAGTCGTTCGGCATGGAGCGGCTCTCGTGTGAATGAATACGGGTACAGGGAGTGCAGCGCAGCGTCGCGTCACAACTCGGTGGTGGTGCTGGGCGGCGAGCTGAGCCGCGCCAACGCCTCGACATTAGGGCGTTCGTCGCAGGGCGTCTATAGGGCATTTGCCCAATAGACGTCACGCGCCGGGTACGACATCATATCGGAGCCCCTTACCGAGGTCTTGCGTATGTCGTCACTCGCAGTTGGTCGCGCCATCTGCACGTTTGCGTTGATGGCGGTGAGTTGTGCGTCCCATGATGCGTCGGTCGATGGCAGCAGCGAACGATGGCGTAGCTGGTTTGAACGTCGCCAGTTCGGTGAAGATCCGTACTTTTTCTTCCCCGGTGGTGCGACGGGTCCAACGGGCTGTCCGGCGAACGAACGGTTGTCGTACGGTGGACGTGACTCTGTCCGTGTGCAGCTTGAAGTCATCGACGATCGCGGTGCGCAGCCGCAGGTCCGCGCGCGGTGCACGGTGCGCTTTGATGAACTGGAGGGCGAGCCGGAGGTTCGGGCGTTGCCCGATGGCCGCGCGATGTGGGCGCTTCGTGCGCGGCGAGCCCGTTAGCGATAGTTGTGTCCCTTCACAAAATCTTCACCGCTTTGCGCGCGCAGTGCACGAAACGTACGCGCGCGCACATTGACCACACGTCCTTCCACTTGCAGCGTGCCGCGCACGAGCAGCAGCGGTGAACCAGAAATAATCTTGGCATCACGCTCAAAACGTTTGGGCGTCACCACCACGTTGATCATGCCGGTTTCGTCTTCAAGCGTGAGAAAGACAAAGCCCTTGGCCGTGCCGGGGCGCTGACGACAAATCACCAGCCCCGCCGTGCCGACCGGTTCACCGTCGCGACCATCCTGCACCAGTTCGCGCGCCGTTCGCACACCATTCATGGCCAGCGCCTCGCGCACGTGTTTCATGGGGTGACCGGCGAGTGAGAGTCCCGTCATTTTGTAATCCGCGGCGGTGAGCTCCACTGCGGTGAGCGCGGGAACGGCGGCGGGCGCAGGCGTCATGCCTTGTGGCGCCAGTGGTCCGGCATCACCGCGCTGCGCGGCCAGCAACTCCCACAGTGCCACACGACGCCTTCGCGCCGGCGGCTCGTGCGCAAACAACTCGTCAAACGCGCCGCTTTCGGCGAGTCGGGTAATCGAACCGCGGTCGAGTTGTACGCGTTGCACAAAATCCGTGACGCTTGTGAATGGCCCTTGGGCCAATGCACGTTCGAGTTCAGTGCGGGCGCGGGAGCCCAGGCCGCGTACGAGACGCAAGCCGAGGCGAACGGCGGGTGGATGTTGTGTGGATGGGACCGTGCCGTGCGTGGGTGTTTGATTCGCCGCTGCGGATTGCGCCGCTGTGGATTGCGCCGCGGTGGATTGCGCCGCTGTGGATTGCGCCGCGGATTGTGCGGCATTGGCGCGCCACGCGACCACACCATCATGCGGCACCAACACACGGGAGTCGGTGAGTTCCAGTGTGTGATCCCACGCGCTGCGTGTGATATCAATCGCGCGCACTTCCACGCCGTGTCGTTTGGCGTCTTCAACCAGCGTGCCCGGTGAATAGAATCCCATGGGCTGCGCATTGAGAATCGATGCCGTAAACTCGGCACCGTAGTAGTGACGCAGATACGCCGTGGCGTACACAATCAGCGCAAAACTCGCCGCGTGGCTCTCCGGAAATCCGTAGTCGGCAAATGCGTTGATCTGATTGTAAATGCGACGCGCGATGTCTTCGGCAATACCATTGCGTGCCATGCCGGCAATGAGTTGTTCCCCAATCTCGGCCATGCGCTCGCGACTGCGTTTGTGCCCCATGGCGCGGCGCAACACATCGGCCTGTCCGGGAGTAAAACCCGCTGCTGCAATCGCCACCTGCATGCCCTGCTCCTGAAAGAGCGGAATGCCCAGTGTGCGCTTGAGTGCGTGCTCAACCGCCGGATGCGGATACGTAATGGGTTCAAGTCCGGCGCGACGGCGCAAATACGGATGCACCATGTCGCCTTGAATGGGTCCGGGGCGAATGAGTGCTACTTCCACCACCAGATCATAAAAACAGCGCGGTTTGAGACGCGGCAATGTGTTCATTTGCGCGCGACTCTCTACCTGGAAGACACCGACCGTATCTGCGGCGCAGAGTTGGTCGTACACCGCCTGATCCGTCATGTCGAGCTGCGCGAGATCAATGTCAATGCCGCGTGTGTGCTTGAGATAGAGCAGACAGTCTTGCACTACGGTGAGCATGCCGAGTCCGAGCAGGTCGATTTTGACGAAGCCGACCGGATCGAGATCATCTTTTTCCCATTGGATGACCGTGCGCCCTGGCATGCTGGCCGGTTCGATCGGGACGACGCTGCCGAGCGGTTCGCGGCTGAGTACAAAACCGCCTACGTGAATGGAGCGATGTCGCGGTAGTTGATGCAGGCCGGCGACCACGTTGGCGAGTACGGCCACGCGTGGGTCGGATGGGTCGAGACCGACGGATTCGAGCAGTGGGTTGCTGGCGGTGCCGTTGGTGGGATTGGTGGTTGTGTCGTTGGTGGTGTTGTGGGTGGTGTTGGTGGTGTTGCTGGTGTTGTTGGTTGTGGCAGTGGCCGCACCATCAGGCACCACCAGATGCAGCTTTCGCGCGTCGTCATCCACCTGATTGGCCAGGCGCACGGCTTCTGTTCCGCTGATGAACTGTTGACCGAGTCGCTGCACCAGAATGTCGCGCGGTGATGCGCCACCGGCGGGGCCGACGCGCGAGGCCATGTCGGGGGAGAACGGATTGGCGAGCTGTTTCGCCTCATCGTTGTGCGCCGCAGCGGCAACCTTTGCAACGGCCTTTGCATCAGCCCGCGCAACCGCCTTCGCGGCCGCCTTGGCAACACTCCGCTCCGTTTCACCGCGCCAATGATCCGTGTTCACCCGTAACGCAGCGCGGGCGAGTGCCCGTTCATCATCACGCATGTCCGGCGCGTGCTGGCTGGTGGTGACTTCATCGGCAAGACGTGGATCCGGCGCGAGACGATGCGCCGCCAGCTGCGCGTCGGACTGCACAGTGTCGATAAGCGTGTCTGTTTCGCCATCACCGCCGTGCTCAACCCGCAGTGAGTTCGCGGTGGCTTTTGCACTGAACCGATCAGCAACCGACGCCAGCGCTTCACCCTGTTGCACACTGAAACCAAGCACGCGCGCGACATCGCGTACGGCGCTGCGGCCACGATACGTAATCTGTTCACACACCATGGCCGCGTGTTCACGTCCGTAGCGTTCGTACACGTATTGCAAGACGCGCTCGCGATCGCGATGCGCAAAGTCAATGTCGATATCGGGCGGCTCCTTCCGGTCTTCGCTCAGGAACCGTTCAAAGAGCAGTTCCATGCGAATCGGATCAACCGCGGTGATACCCAGGCAATAACACACCGCGCTGTTGGCCGCCGAGCCGCGTCCCTGACAGAGAATGCCTTCGCGCCGTGCAAAGCGCACAATGTCCCACACAATCAGGAAAAATCCGGCCAGCCCCAGTTTGTTGATGAGCGCGAGTTCGTGCGCGAGCTGTGCCTCATGTTTGGGTGTGCGACGGTCTGTGCCGGGCGCGCCCCAGCGCTCCGTCGCACCCTGCTCAAGCAGTTGGGCGAGATATGTATTTGCGGTCACGCCAGGCGGCAGCGGAAATGCCGGCAGTGCAGGGCGCAGTTGCTGCAACCGAAATGCACAGCGTTCGGCAATCACCAGTGACTGCGCGAGCCCTTCTTCATGGCCGCGCCACGTCACCGCGAGCTGTTCAGCGCTCTTGAGATACCATTCGCCGTTGGGACGCAGCAGCGTACCCATGGTATCGAGCGTTTGTTCATGACGCAGGGCACTGAGGACATCGTGCACAATGCGTCCATTCGGTTCCGCGTAATGCACATTGTTGGTCACCACCCACGGCACACCAAGTGCGTGTGCGAGTGGCAACAGTCGACGCACAAGCTTCCGCTCCTCCGGCAACCCGTGATCCCACACTTCCATGGCCACACGATCGTTGAACATGTCGGTGAGCAGGCCGAGTGCGCGTCTGGCGTCACGCATGCGTCCTTCACGCGCGAGTTGTGGCACCCAGCCGCGTGGGCAACCCGTGAGTGCAAACACACCGGACGTATGTTGTGCGAGCAGTTCAAATGAAACCGCCGGCTGTCCGCGTGGGCGATCCATGCGTGCGCGCGTCACGAGCGTGGACAGATTGCCGTAGCCTTCGCGTGTTTCGGCGAGCAGTACCAGGTGCGTGAGCGGTGAGGCGGGTGTTGTGCTGTCGCGTGCGGCGCCGCTTACATCGACCGTGAGCTCGACACCCAGAATGCCACCGAGTTCAACGGCCGCCGCGGCCTGCGCAAAGCGCACAATGCCACCGAGCTCGTCATGATCCGTAATGGCCAGCGCGGGGTAACCGAGCACGTGGGCGCGCTCCACGAGCGCCTCGGGGAGGGCGGCTCCGTCGAGCAGAGAGAAGGCCGAGTGGCAATGCAGCTCGGCGTATTGCGGTGTGGAGTTCGCGGGCACGGATCGGGTTCGTCACAGGCTGAACCCGAATATAAGCCGAAAATCTGTTTGGTACTATCTGCCGACCGTGCTAGTTCTGGCGATCTTTAGAAGTTCGGCGAGACTCGGTGGCTGCGAACGCAGTATGCCGTTGACGACGAGAGTTGGAGTGGCGCGCACACCCAGCGCGTCTGAGGCTGAGAGGCCCGCGAGGATCTGCTGCGCGGTGTCTCCTCGCTGCATACATGCGCGAAACTTTGTTGTATCTGCCACGCCAACCGTGGTCGCAAGTTCAAGCCACGGTTGTTCGCGGAAACGCCGCTGGGCAGCTAACGCGACCCCTAAGTACTCGGAAAATCGTGATTGTTCGAAGGCGCACTCGGACGCACGAGCAGCGTCTATTGCGTGAGGATGAATCTGAAGTGGCAGATGCACGACCTTGAGCGAAAAGGCCCCCGCCGGCAAGCTGTCATCGAGCCGACTGAGTACTCTAGTGTGATAGTCTGCGCACGCCGGGCATTGCAGATCGAGAAACTCGATGACGCGTAGAGCGCCTGCCTCACTCGCGATCTCTCTCGACGCCCTCTCTATAGGTGCGAGCTCACCAGAGAGATCAAAATCGTCGCGAGAACTAGGAGGCTCGGGTGTCAGAATCCCGAACTCCTTCATGACGACCACCGCTACGAGTACCACTGCGGCGGTCGTCAGAATGGCCGTCATGATGTTTTCAGTACGTTTGTTCACGGCGTTGACACCAAATCAGCCCAGGTCCAGATGATGCGAAAGCGCGGTCATGGAGCCGCGGGTCGCTCAGGCTCGCCCCAGCAGTAAAGAAATCCCGCGGAGCATACGTACGCCTCCCAAGTGGGGCAGTGATTGTCGCACACAGCTTCTGCTTCTACCGGATCAAAGCCCTCGTAACAAGGGAAGATGAGCGGTACTCCGCATCCGTTAGCGGTCGACTCGACAGCTTTGGCTGGTGTGGACGTTGCGAGTTGGAGCGCAGCAATCGCGATTACTAGCAATGGACGAAACAACTTTCCGCTGATCACCAGAAACCTCCGGAGGAAGGATTTGAGTGGGCAACTTCGCGACACTTAATCACTACTGTCAGAAATGGGGGGGGCGTCAAGAGGGACTTGCAAAAAATTGTGTCACAACATAACCGTAAGCAATGCTACTCGAACGATGTGTCTCAGTTGCGGTCGCTCTTACGCTTCTGCTCGCCACGGTCGCTGTCCGAGGAGCGTGCGCTCAAGAAATATCCGGCGTGCTCACGCAACCAGACAGCACAACTCCTGCGTCGGGCGTGGTTGTCACGGCACAGCGTGTGCGGGACGGCGCAACAGTCGGGCGAACCGTAACCGGCGAACGAGGCAACTTCTGGCTCCGTGTTTCGACAGACTCGATTGAGCTGCGAGCACTTCGCGTTGGACAACTGCCGTACTCACTCGCGCGCGTTCGACTCCGTACAAATGAAAGGCGGGAACTGCGGGCGGTGCTGCCTTCTGCACCAATCGTCGTTACGAGCGTGCGTACCCGTGTTGACAACCGCTGCCGGCTGCGGCCTGAGCAATCACTGCTCGTTGCACAGCGCTTCGATCAAGCACGCACGGCGTTGTGGTCGTCGCTGCTTGCACCGCTCGACGGCCGGCCCCGCGTTCGTTTTCGCATCACGACTGAGCAGCGCCGTCTGTCAGACGACGCGGTGCTTGCCGCGCACACTACGTCATACACCAGCGATTCAGTGCGAGCCTTTCAGAGCTTGCCCGCCGATTCGCTGACTACGGCTGGCTTTGTCTCGCGCCAACTGGACGGTTCTACACTATACCGCGCGCCCGACGCTCATGTGCTCGCGGACGATTCGTTTCTGGATTCGTATTGTTTGCGTCTGGCGGAAGATCCCACGCGTAACACGGAGTGGCTTGGCGTAACGTTTGAGCCAGCGCGCGCGCGAAGAGACATCATACAGATTCGTGGAGTGCTCTGGTTGGATCGAGTGAACGCGGCGCTGCGACGCATCGAGTACGAGTACGTCGGTCTGGAACGCAAGCTGCAGAATGCACAGCCCGGTGGCTGGATCGAATATGCGCAGTTGCCCAGCGGGCTGTGGTTTGCCAATCGATGGGAGATTCGCATGCCTCGCGTGCAGTCGCACGTGACGATTCAGCTCGCGCGAGGCGCACGGGCTCCGGATCTGCTCGAAGACCGGCAGACGCTGATTGGCACGCAGGTGACAAGCGGCGAGGTGGATGAGGTCTTTGTCGGACTGTTCCCGCAATACACGGCGGGTCGCGAAGATTTCGTGGACGCGTCGGGCGCAGTGATCGCCTTACCAGCGAACAGCTTTCGTGATCAAGCCACGTGCGATGCTGCGGGGGCATCGACGGTGCTTGTTCACGGGCGCATCAGCAGTGCCACTGACGCACCGGTCGCCGAAGCACGCATCGATTTTCGGTGGCAGGAGTCCGGACGTTCATCGCTGCGAAGTCGTGCAGCGAGCGTGGATAGCATGGGTCGCTACCGCGTGTGTGGAATTCCCAGCGGCGTGACGGTAACTGCGATTGGGACCGCTGCGGAGCATGGCACTAACACAATCGCGCTGAACGTGGGGCGCGAGCGCATATCCGCGCGAGTAGACATGATGCTGCGCCCGACACATGTTGTGGCTGCCGAAGAAGTCATGGACTCTTACCAGCTCATGGATGACGTGTTGTTCTCATCGCTCAGCGATTCGTTGCTCAGACGAAACCACACTCGCTCCAGTGAGCCAACCGTTCTAAACGTTCGGCTGCGTGTCGTAGATTCTCTGACCGGGAATCCGGTGAGCTTCGCGAACGTGACCGTGGACAGCTCGGCCCCGCGCGTAACTGACGATCTCGGCGTACTCCGTCTGCGCGACACCACAAGACGCGCAATCAACGTACGCGTGAACCGGGTCGGATTTCGGACCTATCAGGCAACGCTCACGCGCGATTCGTCGAACGATCAATATATCGCGCGCCTGAGTCGTGTGATGCCCACTCTCGATACCGTCAGCGCACGCGAGAAGGCTGGTGGTAGCTCAACGATTCGCGTGGTCGACAGCGACGGCATTCCCATTCCGTACGCGCTAGTTTCGCTCAATGGCGGCCGGCCGTATACCACGGATGCCTCCGGGCGCGTTGCACTCGGCACTCGGGTGGACGGCGCGTTGTCCGTTGGTGTTCGCCGGTTGGGATACACGCCGTACTTTGGCGAAACGATGCCGGATGAAAAGGCCGCTGAGTTTCTCGTCACGCTCAACCGCATTGCCAGCCGGGTTGATACCGTCAAGGTCATCGCCGATCGATCAACACCGCTCTCGAGAACCGGCTTTTACGATCGAATGAATCAGGTGCGCAAGGGCGCAATACTCGGGTCGTTCATTACGCCGGAGGAAATTGAGCTAAGAGCGTCGGCGTTTGATTGGACGCAGCTGCTCCGCACGTCCCAGTATGTGCGAGTGACGAACAGCGGGCTGCGTGGTCGTGGGGATTGTCTTATGCAGATCCTCCTTGATGGCCTGCCCTTCGCGGGAGGTACCGGACTCGGCACCTCCGAGATCATGGCCATCGAAGTGTATCCCTCCACCGCGAATGCGCCGGTCGAACTCATTCCACTCACGAACCGCGGCTCCTGCGGAATTATCGCGGTGTGGACGGGCCCGCGACGGTAGCCTCACGCTCGTCGAGAGTCCTCGCAGCGCGACGTGCTGGCCGCGCACCGCGTTCAAACAAGTCGGCAGGTCGCGACTCTTCTGAATAACTTTCAGAATGACCGATCCCCGCGGACGCCCGCCCGTCAGCCCCGACGTCGATGCCGTACTCGAAGTGGTGGACTCGTTGTCCCCCGGCGAGCTCGACGGCCTGCCCTACGGCGTGATTCAGCTCGACCGCACCGGGCGCATTCTCAAATACAATGCGGTGGAATCGCGCCTGGCATCGCTGGCGCCCGAAGACGCGATCGGCAAGCAGTTCTTTACCGAGGTCGCGCCCTGCACCCGCGTGCAGGAGTTCTACGGTCGCTTCAAGGAAGGGGTGATCCGTGAGATGCTCGACACGTCCTTCACCTTTCACTTTGCCTTCAAGCAGTCGCCGCGCGATGTGACGGTGCGGCTGTTCTTCTCCAAGCGCACGCGCACCGTGTGGGTGCTCATTTCCGATCACGAGGGCAAACCGCTCGGCCCGGAGTAAACGGCGCGGGACCGAATAGTTGACATAGGGGTAGGGGGTATATATCATATACCCGTGGGGGGTATCTAGCCTCTCATCGTTTACGTGCGGCCGACGCGGCAACTGACCACGGCACGACCGCTCCACTCCCGAGGCGCCGTATGCTTCCCCTGACTTCCGCTGAATGGCTCGTGCTCGTGGCCGGTATCACCTCCATCGCGTGGGTGAACTGGTATTTCTTTCTGGCTGGCCGACGGAGTGCAGCCGCGGTGATGGTGGCGGCGTCGCCGAGTGCGAACGCCGGCACGAGTCACGGACCGGCTGAGATCACGATTGTCGTAGATGGCGGCTACAGCCCGTCGCAGGTGCGCGTCAAAGCCGGACAGCCCGTGCGCCTGACGTTCGATCGCCGCGATACCTCAGGTTGCTCTGAAGAGGTCGTGTTTCCCGACTTCAAGATCCGGAAGTTTCTCCCGACCGGGCAGCGCACCACGATCGACATCACACCCCCTGCGGCCGGCCGCTACGAGTTCATGTGTGGCATGAGCATGCTGCGTGGCGCTGTCATCGCGGAGGACTGAGTCATGATCGATTCAATCAGCGATACGGCGAGCAAGACGGCGGGGAATACCGCGAGCGACACGATTCGCATTCCGGTGAGCGGTATGACGTGCGCGGCGTGCTCGTCACGTGTGCAGCGCACGCTGCAGAAAACGCCCGGCGTGGCCGACGCGAATGTCAACCTGATGATGAAAACCGCGACGATCACGTTTGATCCGGGTGCGGTGTCGGCCGCATCGTTAGTCGACACCATTCGCGACACGGGTTACGGCGCAGAGCTGGCCAACGCCGACGAGTCGGCGTTTGAAGAGCAGGAAGCACGTGATCGTGCGCAGGATGAGGAGTATCACGAGTTCCGCCGCAAGGCGATTGTCAGTGGTGTGGTTGGTGTGATTGCGATGATCCTCTCCATGCCGCTCATGGGTGCGATTGCGCAGTCTGCACACTCGCATGGCGACGTGGGAGATCCGTTCATGCGCTGGTCCATGCGCACGATTGATCCGGCGCTGCAATCCGTCATGCCCTGGCTGTACGAGCTGCCGGTCTTTGCCACCAGCATTGCGCTGTTGCTCGCCACGTTGTTCGTGATGCTGTGGGCGGGGCGGCACTTTTATACGCGTGCGTGGGCGGCGTTTCGGCATCACGCGGCTGATATGAATACGCTCGTCGCGCTCGGCACGGGCGCTGCGTTCGTCTACTCGCTCACGGCTACGCTTGCGCCGCAGTTTTTCACCAGCCGTGGTGTGGCGCCCGATGTGTACTATGAGGCGGTGATCATTATCATCGCGCTCATTCTCACGGGCAACATGTTTGAAGCGCGCGCCAAGAAACAAACATCAAGTGCGCTGCGTGCGCTTGTGCACCTGCAGCCAAAAACCGCGCGTGTTGTGCGCTTTGGTGAAGAAGTCGATGCGCCCGTGGAGTCTGTTGAGCGCGACGAGATCGTGATTGTCCGACCGGGCGAACGTATTCCGGTCGACGGTCAGATCACGCAGGGCGAAAGCGCAATCGATGAATCCATGCTCACTGGCGAGTCCATTCCGGTCGCGAAGCGAGTGGGTGACCGTGTGATCGGCGGGACGATCAACGGCAATGGCGCATTTCGCTTCAGCGCCACAACACT
>JALHNZ010000038.1 GCA_022843265.1 Gemmatimonadaceae bacterium | reverse complement strand
GTGCGCAGAATGTTGCGCGTGGGTCGAAAACAAAAGCGCCCCGGTCCGTGAGGACCGGGGCGCTTCAAGTTCGTGCGAGCTGATTACGAGTTGCGACGACGGCGGGCGGCGACGCCCATGCCGAGGAGCCCACCAAACATCAGAGCGAACGAGGAAGGCTCAGGAACGATGTTGGGTTCGCAGCCAACGCAACCACCTGCCGGGCTCTGAATGCTGAGCAGGCGAGCATGCGAGAGCCCCTGTACGACATTGTTCGCGTTCACGGCCGTTCCGGCCATGTTGAAGTCGACAGAGCTCATTCCCGCCGCACCAGCATTGAAGAGATAGCCGCTATAAGCGGTTGATCCCTTCAAAATCAGCGCGAAGTATCCGAACTGGGGGGAGTCAAAGTTGAGCGTACCAAAAGCAGAGGTCACGTTGGCAGTGAACGGCCCTGCACCTGCCGCGTCAGACTTACCCAAGTTGGTTACTGTGGCACCGCCGATGAACGCCGCAAAGGACGTCGATACCTGCGCCGCGATGCCAGGCATGTCGTCGTTGCCCGCGAGAGCACCAAAGCATGAAACAAACGTCATCGGCTTCGATGCAAACGTGGCCGCTGCATTGCAGTTGGGGAGCGACGCCGGAGGCGGCGGCGCAGCCTGCGCCGAAGAAGCGGGCACAGTCAGCAGCGCGGCGAGGCTGGCGATCAAATAGCTCTTGTTAGTCATGCCATCTCGACCATTTAAAAAGTGATAGAATCGCAAGTTGCGATGAAAGCGACCTAACTCCGCTTGGCCGCCATTAGTGCAATCAGCATGCCAACTCACGTGAAAGATCGTCGAATAGGGAAAGCGCAGGATCGAGACATTCCTAATAAGGGAAGACGTTACTTCATCAAGCCTTACAGCTTAACGAACGTGACAGGAGTTTCCGGGTTCAGGAACCAGCTGTTCAAGTCAGCACGTCCGCCGTCGCGGAGACGCAACAGTATGACCCAACTCCGCTACGGTCCAGCCCGCCAACTCAAGTAGAAAACGGACAGACCGCCTGCTAACGGCGGCCTGCCCGTGACTCGTATCACTACCTCTTAACGCCACTAACTCACCGCCAACGTCGCCCCCGCCACCGCAATCCGGTCCCCGGCCATCTGCTTCGCCGTGTACAACGCCCGGTCCGCCCGCGCGATCCACGCCTCCAGATTCTCCTCGCCGTCGTACTCGGCGATTCCCATCGACGCGCCAACTGCAAACTCCATGGACTGGTGCGGCGTGGGCATCTCACCAATCGCCTCCACCAATCGGTGCGACAGCATCTGCGCCACCTTGAGGTCGGTGTTGTTCAGCACCACCGCGTACTCGTCGCCGCCGTAGCGGCAGACCACGTCCGTCTGGCGCATGAACACCTTGGACAGGCATTTCGCCACGTTCACGAGGGTCTGGTCGCCCGCCTGATGGCCGTACATGTCGTTCACCATCTTGAACTTGTCCAGGTCGACCAGCACCAGCACCACAGGCTGTCGGGAGAGCGCGTGCATGTGCACGGCCCGATGCGCCATGGCGTCGAACAGCTTGCGATTGCCCAGCCCGGTGAGCGCGTCGGTGGTGCTCTCCTTCTTCGCTTCTTCGAGCTGGTGGCCAAGATTCTCAATGCGGCCGGCCAACGCCTGATACTGCGCCTGCATTTGCTGCTGACGCACGCGAAACGCCTCTTCAATAGCGGACAGCGCCCCGAGCACTTCCTGCTTGATCTGACCCGTTTGCATGCGCGTCATCGCGCTACGCGCCCGATGCACCGCGGTGTCAGTCACACGATCAGCCGTCTGTTCGGCCTTCACGGCGTTATGCACCGTCTCCACAACAGACCAGAGCGCATCGCGCAACTCCGTGACCGCCGTGTCTACGTATCTGGACTCTTCGCGACGGTGTTGCGTGAACGTTCTCGAAATGCCGTCCCAGTCACGCTCACGCACGCCAAGCGCGCCGCCGGCCTGCTCCTCCACCGGTACGCCAAGCGTAGCGTGTCGCTGCCAACGCTGCAGCTCGCTTGAGATCTCCTCAGCTGAACGATCCGGCAAATCAAACGCGTGACGCGAGAACGCCGTGAGAATGCTGCCGAGCGTATCCAGCACGAGCCCGACCTCATCCACGCGCCCGTCGACCGTGCGCAGTGAAAGCCCATGCGCTGGTGTTGGACGAGAACGACCGGAGAGACCACCGTTCACGGCGGTCAGACTCGATGTACCAGAGGCGTCGGCGCTCGGGCGAATGCTCTCGGCAGGAGACGGCGTCGTCGTCGGCGTGGAGTTCGTCTTCGCTGCCCCACCGCGATCCAGACTGAACTTGCGGAAGAACATTAAAAGGGAGGGAGAAAGTGTTGTCTAGGAGCTTCGGCCTCCCTCCCCCTTTTCTTGAATTCGCGAACGAGCGTTAAAACTCCGCTTCCGTCAATGCCATGATCGACGACGCACCGGCCTGAATGCGCGCCAGCAACGCATTCGTCTCCGGCATCATGTGTGACATATAAAAACGCGCCGTTTTGACCTTCGCACCAAGGAACGTGGCATCGCCCTCGCCAGCCGCCAGCTTCCGGCGCGCCACGGTGGCCATTTTGAGCCACTGCCACCCAAGCGCGGTGTAGCCCATCAGGTGCAGGTAATCCGTGGCGACCGCGCCCGCTTCATCAGGATTGGCAAACCCCTTTTCCGCCAGCAGCATCGTGGCCTTCTGCAGTTTGACCAGCGCTTCGCCAACCGGCTTGGCCAGTGCCTCGAGCACCTCGTCATCCGCGGCTGAGTCAATGTCCGACTTGACCAGCGAAAAGAATCGACGAACGAGCCGCCCACCTTCCATTGGCAGCTTACGACCCACGAGATCAAGCGCCTGCACCGCGTTGGTCCCTTCGTAGATCTGCGCAATGCGCGCGTCGCGCACGTACTGCTCAATGCCGTATTCCCGGATGTAGCCGTGACCGCCCAGCGTCTGCAGCGAAATGTTCGTGCTGTCAAAACCCAGGTCGGTAAAGAACGCTTTGATCACTGGGGTCATCAGCGCCACCACATCGGCCGCTTCTTCGCGAGTGGCAGCATCGGTATGACGATGCTCGATGTCGATGAGCATGCCCACCCAGTACGCCAGCGCACGCGCCCCTTCATTAAACGCCTTCACGCGTAGCAGCCCCTTTCGCACATCGGGATGCACAAGAATCGAATCTGCCGGACCACTCGGATTCTTCGCGCCCGTAAGCGAACGCCCCTGCAGACGATCCTTCGCGTACGCGAGCGCATTCTGATACGCGACTTCTGACAATCCTAATCCCTGCATGCCAACGGCCAGGCGCGCACCATTCATCATGACGAACATGGCGCGCATGCCCTTGTTGGCTTCGCCCACCATGAAGCCGGTGGCGCTGTCAAAATTCAGGACGCACGTGGCCGATCCCTTGATGCCCATCTTGTGCTCAATCGAACCACACGTGACGCCGTTGCGTGTGCCGGGACGTCCTTCTTCCGTGGGCAAGAATTTGGGCACGAGAAACATACTGATCCCCTTGGTTCCGGCCGGCGCATCGGGCAGCCTGGCGAGGACGAGATGCAAAATGTTTTCGGTGAGATCCTGCTCGCCGGCCGAGATAAAAATCTTGGTACCGGTAATGCTGTAGGCCCCGTCTCCCGACGGGACAGCGCGCGTGGTGAGAATGCCGAGATCGGTGCCCGCATGCGCCTCGGTCAGGCACATGGTGCCAGCCCAGCTGCCGTCCACCAACTTGGGCAGATAGCGCGCCTTGAGTTCGTCATCACCGTGGCTCGTGAGCGCGCTGTAGGCACCGTGCGACAACCCCGGATACATGCTGAACGACAAGTTCGCCGAGCAGAGCATTTCTTCAAACACAAAGCGCACGGCTTCGGGCAGACCCTGACCGCCGTACGCGGGATCGGCGGCAATGCCGGTCCAGCCGCCCGCGGTGTATTGCTTGTACGCATCAATGAAACCACTCGGCGTGCGCACCGTACCCTGATCATAGGTGCAGCCCTCGGCATCGCCCGACTGATTGATCGGGAAGAGCACCTCTTCACACACTTTCGCGCCTTCCGCGAGCACGGCATCCACCACATCGGGCGTCGCCTCTTCGCAGCCAGGCAGCTCGGCCAGACGGGCCACGCCGTGAACGTCATGCAGCACAAAGCGAATGTCGTCGAGCGGAGCGCGATACGTGGGCATGCAACACCTCAAGGGAGGACAACCATCGCGGAGCCAGCCGGACCGTGGTGCGGTCCCGGCGCGCCAGAGCTCTGCGGCCTGCCTTGAAGATGCGATTGAACCGGCGGTCCGACAAGGCCAAATCACGACGCTGGCGTCATGTTTTGCGCCTGCCCCTGCTCGACACTACTTGAACCGCCGCCGCGTTAGACTCCCTGTATCGCTTTCTGTCCACGCTTTGGAGCCCGCATGAAACAGTTCTTCACCAACATCGCTGCCAACCTCGCTACCATCGCCCTGCTCTTTCTGGTCGTGCTGATGCTCACGATCGGGCTGATTGCGGCGGCGTCGGGAGATTCAGCGCCGTCGGTGCCCAATGGTGCGGTCCTTGTGGTGGACCTGTCGCAAGCGCTGGCCGATCGGCCCGCTGAGCGCTCGCCGGGTAGCGCGTGGGACCGCGCACTCGCCGATCCGGGCGCATCGAAGCTGTCGTTGCGTGGCGCCGTGGTCGCATTGCAAGAGGCCGCCTCCGATGATCGTATCAGTGCTGTTTTGCTGCGCGGCAACGTGGCCAGTGACGGCCTTTCGTCCGGGTATGGCGGACTGATCGAGTTTCGCGAAGCGCTCGCTGGCGTGGTAGCCGCGGGCAAGCCGGTGCATGCGTATCTCGTGGACCCCACGGTTCGCGACTACTACATCGCGAGCGCCGCCAGCACCATCACGCTCGATCCGTTTGGCACCCTGCAGTTCAACGGATTGTCCGCGACGCAGGTGCACTTTGCCGGCTTCCTGGAAAAGTACGGCATTGGTGTGCAGGTGAGCCGAGTGGGCAAGTTCAAGGCGGCTGTCGAGCCGTTTACGCGCCCGAACATGAGCCCGGAAAATCGCGCGCAAACGCGTCGATATCTCGAAGCCACCTGGAGTGAAATCAAACGCAGTGTTGCGGAGTCACGCGTGTTGGACACGGCGCAGTTGCAGCAACTCGCCGATTCGGTCGCGTTGTTCACTCCCGAGGAAGCGTTGCGCTACGGGCTCATTGATCGCGTGGCGCACTTTGATGTGCTGCTTGGCGACTTGCGACGTGCAAGTGGCGCGACGGTCGCATCGAGTGCAACGGCGAGCGGCGGCGATTCGACCGCCAGCTCCGTTGATTCCGCACCTCTGGCAATGGCCGCCGATTCCGCCGCCGGTTCCGACGCGGCGGACACCATGAGTGCCGACACGTCGACCTCGGGCTCACTGCTACCATCACTGCCAACGTCGTTGCCACAGATCTTGCTACGCAACTACGCACAGATCGCGGTCGCGCGCACCAGTGACGCGACCGCGCGCCGCAAGATCGCGATTGTGTATGCGCAGGGCGAAATCGTGAATGGCGAAGGCGGCACGGATCAGGTGGGTGGCACGTCGTTCGCGCGCGAGCTGCGCAAGCTGCGCAACGACAATTCAGTGCGAGCCATCGTGCTGCGCGTGAACAGCCCGGGCGGTAGCGTCACGGCCTCGGAAGAGATTCAGCGTGAGCTGGTGCTGCTGAACGCCAAGAAGCCGGTCGTGGTGTCGATGGGCACACTCGCGGCAAGCGGCGGCTACTGGATTGCCACGGCCGCGCGCCGTGTGTTTGCGCAGCCAACCACACTGACGGGTTCAATCGGTGTGTTCGCCATTTTCCCGAACCTCAAGGGCATCGCGGAGAAGAACGGCATTACGACGGATACCGTCAGCACCGCGCGCTACGCCGACATCTATTCCATCGCGCGGCCACGGACGAACGCGGAGCTCGCACTCGTGCAGCGCAGCATTGACGCCGTGTACGATGCGTTCCTCCTTCGCGTTGCGAACGCACGTTCCCTGCCACTCGACTCTGTGGCCGCGATCGCGGAAGGACGTGTCTGGTCTGGTGAAGACGCGCTCGCGCTCGGTCTCGTGGATGAGATGGGCGATCTGAACGATGCGATTGTGCACGCCGCATCAGCGGCGCAGCTGGGCGATGACTACGGATTGCTGGAAGTGCCAAAGGTGAAGGGCACCACGGAAATGCTGCAGGAGCTGTTTGATGACACTCCGCCGCCTGTTGTGGGTACAGTACGTCAGGCGCTTGGTGGAGCGAGTGCTCCCGTGCAGACGAGTGCTGCGATTGATGCGTGGACACGCTCCGCTTCACGTCACGGACCTCTTGCGGACGCGGTGCGTTCGCTGGCGCGCGAGCTCGGTGGTCTCCTGATGCTGAACGATCCGCGCGGCACGTATGCGCGCATGCCCTTTGTGATTCAACTTCCGTAAATGACTTACTCATTCTGCACGAACGCGAATCGCGGTGTGATGCGGCGCCTGTTTACGACACCATCGTTCGCCGTGACCGGCATCGCCGTGGCGACGGCGTTGCTCGCAGGCGGTCCGCTGCAGGCGCAGGACTCCGCAAAGAGTGCGACAGCCGTTACCAAGTCGGGGCCGGTGTGGCCGGTGCCAGGTCCGCCACCGCTGCCGGGCTCGCTGTTGCCGTCCAAACGCATTGTCGCGTATTACGGCAATCCACTGTCCAACCGAATGGGCATTCTTGGCCAGTTGCCGGTAGACCAGATGCTGGCTCGCCTCGACAAGGAAGTCGCCGCGTGGAACGCTGCAGATCCGTCCACGCCCGTGCAGCCGGCGCTGCATTTTATCGCCATGGTCGCGCAGGGGAGCGCCGGCCGCGACAAAAAGTGGCGCACGAAAATGGCCGACACGCTGGTTGATCGGGTGCACGGTTGGGCCAAGCGCCGAAATGCGGTGTTGTTCCTCGACCTGCAAGTCGGCCAGAGCTCAATTCAGGCGGAAGCGCCGCGCTTCGAAAAATACTTATCGATGCCCGATGTACACCTCGGCATTGATCCTGAGTTCGCCATGAAGGGCGGTGCGATTCCGGGCAAGCGGGTGGGCACCTACGATGCCGACGAAATCAACTGGGTGATCGACTATCTCGCGGCGCTGGTGACCAAGCACAACTTGCCGCCCAAGGTGCTCGTGATTCATCGCTACACACAGCGCATGGTCACCGGCTACGACCGCATCAAGCGTGATCCGCGCGTGCAGGTGGTTATGCACATGGATGGTTGGGGGTCGCCGCGCCTGAAGCGCGACACGTACAACGCGTACGTCTTCAAAGAGCCCGTGCAGTTCGCCGGATTCAAGATTTTCTACAAGAACGACACCTGGAACGGCAGCTCGCTCATGACGCCCGCTGAGATCGTCAAGCTCACACCAGCGCCGCTCTACATTCAGTACCAGTAGTTACTCCGGCGCGTGCTCTACGCACCGCGCCGGAGCGAATCCGTTAGCGCACGTCCATGCGCAATCCGGCAAAGAACGTGCGCGGCGCCGCCGGCTCGTAGAATCGACCGCGCGTTGCATTGATCAGCACAGCGCTCGCATAGCGGGAATCCAACAGGTTCTCCACGCCGAACACCGGCGCCACGCTCCAACGGCCAATCGACGCACCATTCTCGAGGCCGCCACGCAGTCCCACCAGCGTCCAACCGTCAGCGCGTTCCGTGGCCGCATCATTCACGCTAACGGAAGAAGCCAGCGCCACATCGGTGGTCACGAACCAGCGCTGTACGCGCCACGTGCTCCACGCTTGCAACTGATGCGACGGAATGCCAGGCACGACATTTCCGTCAAAGCGCGTGCCGCTCACTTCGTAGTCAACAAATCGAAAGCGCGAGCCCGTGTATGAGACACCGATATCGCCGCGACCTACGAGCGTGCGCGCGCTCGCCTCGAGTCCACGACGCGACGTCCGTCCGGCATTTCTGAACGCTCGGCGACCCGGTGCATTCGGCACATCAAAGGGCACGAGCTCATCGAGTGATCTCGCTTCGAACAGCGCGACATCGAGCCACGTGCGTGTGCCGAGCAACCCGCGCACACCCGCTTCAAGCGTACGCGTGCGTTGGGGTTTGAGTACGGCGTTCAGTCCGGCCGTGCCATCCGCCTGCGTGGTCAGTTCGGTGACCGTGGGCGTCTCAAACGCCGAACTCAGATTGGAATACACGGAAAGCGATGGTCGTACGCGCCACGTGAGCCCGAGCATCGGATTCACCGCGGTCTGTCCTTCCTCGCCGCTGTCGTCGCGATCTGTTGTGGTCACGAAACGATCGGTGACGCGAAAACGAATCTGGTCCCAGCGAAGCGCTACGCTCGCCTCCAGCGTGCGCGGTAATCCGATTTCGTAGCGCACGAAGGCACCTTCCGATTGCACCACCTCACGCTGATCCAATCGGAGCCGCCCGCGATCACTGCCCGCGGTGGGGCATCGCGCAGAGGTGGCTTGCCCTACACAGTTCTCAAAGTTGCGTCGATCGTCATTGACGCTCTGAATATCGATGCCGGCCGACATGCGTGCGGTCAGCCCGCGCAGCTGCGACGTGGACGTGCCGCGCACCCACATGCCCATATTGCGACGGTCAACATTCACCACGGCAAAAGGCAAGGGATTGTCCAACTCGCGCGCGCCGGCCCAGGCAGCAATCGCCAGTCCATCGTCGGCCGTGCCCTGTTCTGCACTCACGCCGAGTTGCGCGTGTCGCACCGTTTTGCTCGCCCCTCGCGCAACTGACAGCGAATCGGCCAGTCGTACATCACGTGCGAGCTCGCCGGCGGTGAGCGCGCCTGGATTCTCGGCGAGGGGCATATCGAATGCACTGCCATAGAGGCGAATGCGCGCGCCACCCACACTGCCTTCGCCGCGTACAAAGGCGCTGGTTGCTTCCTGCCGTGCATACATGCGGGGTCCGTCTGTGCGCGTGTGCGCCACACTCGCCAGCCAGGTGCGCGAGGGTCCGCGTGCGGATTCAAGCGTGCCCGATGCCAATGCTTGTGCGCGTCGTGCGCCACCACCGTCCCACACGCGCGCGTGCGCTGCGGCGGGCGTCGTCGCCGCATCACGCGTCCGAAAGTCAAGGACGCCGCCTGCGGCGTTGCCGTAGAGCGCGGCCGCCGTGCCACGAATGGCTTCAACGCTGCCCACACTTTCCAGATCGAGCCAGTCCATGGGCGTCTGTCCGTCTGGCAGCGTGATTGGAATGCCGTCGCGCAGCACCTTCACGCCGCGCACACCAAACGCGCTGCGCGCTCCGAATCCGCGAACCGCAATGCGCGCGTCTTGTGTGGGGTTGTTGCGCGTTTGCACCTGCACGCCGGGAATCGCGAACAGCAGATCCCCCACATTCGCGCGCCGCAGCTGGGGGCGCAGACTATCCGGCGACACTCGACTGATGGCGAACGGCAAATCGAGCACGGATCGTTCGGCGTCGCGCGCGATGCGTACACGGACTTCGTCAATGGTGGTCGTACCACGGGCCGTGTCGCGTTGCGCAAGCAGCGCGGTGGACGACGCGGCGACGAGGCACACACTGGTCGCGACGCGACACGCAGCGCGCAGCGCGCCCATGCGATTCTGAATCTGAGAGAGTTGGGTCACACCACATTCAACGCTGGTGGACCAACATATGCAACTGGGGCGCCGAATGATGGGTTACGGCGCGCGTGCGCAGGTGGGCTTCACGAGATCAGACGGCGGATCAGTCAGCTGCCCCAGGCGCTCACAGGTTACGCCCGTTGCGCGATGCCGAAGGCGCAGGTACCAGTGCGACGTGGTGGCGTTCGAATGCAGGACCGTCACGTCTTCCGGCAACCGCATGCCCTTCGCTTCCAGCTCCTCCCAAAGCGCGAAACGTTCGTGGCGCGCGCGAAACTCCATTTGCGCCAGAGACGCACGGCCGAGCGTTCCTCCGATCGCCTGTTCAGACGCCGACACCGCGAAGCTCGCTTTCGCGCCCATCACGCTGAGCGCGAGCAACAGCCCAACGCCCGCGGCAATCACTGTGACAATCGTGCGCTGTTCGCTCGCGGACCGCACCCGCGTCTGGCCGGCCGTAGCCGGACGCGCCGCCCGAATCGGAATCGAGGCGCTGGCCAACACCGGCGCTTTGGGTTTGGCTGGCACCGGAATGCCCCACGGCGCCGCGGTTGTGCGCAACGCGGCGAGCGACGATTTCGGTGGGCGGCGCGACGATTCAGCCATGCGTTGAGACTATCGTTTCACCGCAAGATCCGACATAGCGTGCGTGGCAACTTCGTCACACCTCTGGCCGCTGTCTGTTCGGCGCGGTGCACCGTGTGCATATTCGCGGCTTCAATAGGAGTTGCTGTTCATCTACCCCTCTCATACGCCGCCGTATGCCCCAGAGCGTTATCGGTGAATTCGTTGGTACTTGTCTGCTCATTCTGTTCGGTAACGGCGTCGTGGCCGGTGTGGTCCTCGAAAAAACAAAGAGCCACAACGCTGGATGGATTGTCATCACGACAGGTTGGGCCATCGGTGTATTGATCGGCGTTGCGGCCGCGCTGGCACTTGGCGCCCCCGGCGAGCTGAATCCGGCGGTCACGCTCGCCAATGTGTTGCGGGGCGAGCGCACGGCGACCGACGCTCTGTTTCACGTGGCCGCGCAATTTGGCGGCGCAATCCTTGGCGCCACACTCGTCTGGCTGCACTACCTGCCGCACTGGAAGGAGACGCCGAGCACTGACCTCAAGCATGCGTGCTTCTGCACCGCGCCCGCGATTCGGCAAACGGTGCCAAACGTTATCAGCGAAGTTATTGGCACCTTCGTGCTGTTGATCGGCGCGTTTGCGCTGGGCTCCGCGGGCGTGGCGGGTACGTCGCCCGCCACCAACCTTGGCGCCGTGCTCGTCGCGGCGCTGGTCTGGGGCATCGGACTCTCGCTCGGTGGCACGACGGGCTACGCGATCAACCCGGCGCGCGATCTGGGGCCGCGTATCGCGCACGCGATACTTCCAATCGCCGGCAAGGGTGAGAGCGACTGGTCCTACGCCTGGATTCCCGTGGTGGGACCGCTCATCGGCGCCTCCCTCGCGGCCGTGCTGTGGAGTGCGCTTGGCGCGTAGCGTGGATGTGTCCAGTCGGCGATCATGCGCGATCCGCCGCGGCACCACAGCAACTTGCGCTCAACGCGCAATCGTACTATTCTTCTAAATGGTTGAACAGTTCAGGAACGACGTATGGTGTTGACCCTCGCGTTTGCACTGCTCATTGGCGTGGCCCTGGGCATGCTCGGCGGCGGTGGATCGATTCTCACAGTTCCCGTACTCACGTATGTGTCGGGTCTTGATGCGAAAACGGCGATTGCGGCGTCACTCCCCATTGTCGCGCTGAGCAGCCTGTTTGGTGCGCTTGGGCATTGGCGCGCCGGCAATGTACATGCGCGGATCGCCGTGACATTCGGCGCGTTTGCGATGATTGGCGGCTTTGCCGGCGCGCGCGCGGCGCAGTGGATTTCCGGACAGACGCAAATGCTGTTGTTTGCGACGGTGATGTTGTTCGCTGCGATCTCGATGCTTCGGACGCGCAAAGGTGTGCCCCTCAACGAACCCGAGGTTGCGCGCGTCGCGATCGGAGAGTTGGCGCCGATCGGGCTCGGCGTTGGTGTGCTGACCGGTCTGGTTGGCGTGGGTGGCGGATTTTTGATCGTGCCGGCGCTGGTGCGACTTGCGCGAATTCCCATGCGGGTGGCTATCGGGACCTCGCTCACGGTGATTGCGATGAATGCGACGGCGGGCACCATCGGCTACATCGGCCAGGTCACATGGCCCTTTGCCCTGCTGATTCCCTTTATCGGTGTGGCTCTGCTCGGCGTCGCGATTGGCACCTCCACCGCGCAACGCGTGCCGCAGTCCGTGTTGCGTCGAACGTTCGGCGTGCTCCTGCTTGTGGTTGGCAGTTTTGTGATGTACCAGAATCGCGGCGTGTTCACGCGTGAAGCGACGGCGGCCGTGCCGCACGCGGCTTCAGGCGATCACCAATCGGAGGTGTAGCGTGTTCTTTCGACAGTTCTATGACCAGTCGCTCGCCCAGGCGAGTTATATGATTGGCTGTCAGGCAACCGGAGACGCGATTGTGATTGATCCGCTCCGCGATGTGCAGCCGTATCTCACGGTTGCCGCTGCAGAAGGTCTGCGCATTACGCACGTCACAGAAACCCACATTCATGCCGACTTTGTGTCGGGTGCGCGTGAGCTCGCGTCGCGCACCGGCGCCACACTGTACTTGTCGGCAGAAGGTGGCACCGACTGGCAGTACGCGTTTGCGGCGGCGGACGGCGCCACGCTTGTGCGACACGGTGACGTCATCAACGTGGGCAATATTCGCGTGGATGTGTTGCACACTCCGGGACACACACCGGAGCATCTGTCGTTCGTCGTGACCGATCAGCCGGCTGGCGCTGGCGCCATGGGCGTCGTGACGGGCGATTTTGTGTTCGTCGGTGATGTCGGCCGCCCGGATCTGCTGGAGAAAGCGGCGAAGGTCGCGAATACCATGGAAGCCGGTGCGCGCACGTTGTTTCACTCGCTCGAACAGTTTCGTGCCCTGCCCGATCACTTGCAGGTGTGGCCTGGGCATGGCGCAGGGTCGGCGTGCGGCAAAGCACTTGGCGCCGTGCCGTCATCGACTGTTGGCTACGAGAAGCGCGCGAATTGGGGTGTTGGTACCACGAGCGAAACTGAGTTCGTTACCATGGTGCTGGAAGGGCAGCCAGACCCGCCAGCGTATTTCGCACAGATGAAGCGCATCAACCGCGATGGCCCGCCCGTGCTGGGTAACATGGCACCACCGCGTTTGCTTGACGCCTCGATCCTGCCAACGCTTGTGCACAACAAGGCGTGGATTGTGGACGTGCGCGCGGCCGCCGCGTTTGCTGCCGCACACATTCCGGGTTCACTGTCAATTCCGCACTCACGCACGTTCGCGACGTGGGCTGGCTGGTTGTTGCCATACGACGCCGATCTGTACCTGCTCACGGATGAAACCGCTACCGGAGACATCGTGCCCGACGCCGTGCTGCACGCCGTGCATGACATGATGCTGATTGGTCTGGATCGTGTGGCGGGGTGGTTCGATGCGTCTGCCTTCTCGACGTGGGAACGCAGTGGACAGGCGTTTGCCATCGTGCCGCAAATTGACGCCACCTCGCTGGCCACGCGGCGTGACACCGAAGACTGGCAGGTGCTTGATGTTCGCGCGCAGTCAGAGTACGACGCGGGTCATTTGCCGAACGCACGCAATATTCCGGTTGGACTGCTGCCGAGTGCAGTTGCATCACTCGATCCGCACCGTTCCATCGTGGTCCAGTGCCAGAGCGGTGCGCGCTCGATGATTGGCGCCAGTGTATTGATGCGCGGCGGTCGACAGGACGTGATTAACCTGACGGGCGGATTCGCCGGCTGGAGTTCGGCTGGACTGCCCGTGGAGCGAGGAACGGAGGTGGTCGCATGAATGCGCCCCGACGTCGCGCTCCCAAATCGCTGACGCCCGCCATGATGGATCAGGTGGCCGACCGCTTCAAGGCGCTCGCCGAACCCACGCGCCTGGTGTTGCTGCACGCGCTGCAGTCTGGAGAAATGGCGGTTGGTGATCTTGTGGCGAGCACCGGACTTTCACTGGCTAATGCATCAAAGCAGTTGCAACAGCTGCACGCGGCGGGCTTTGTATCACGCCGCAAAGATGGCCTGTTCGTGTATTACGCGCTGGCCGACGACGATGTGCTCACGCTCTGTGATCTCGTGTGCGGACGCGTGCTGCGTGATGTCAAAGCGCAGGAACGTGCGCTCGTGGCGAGATAAACGGCCGCGCGTTTACGCGGTGACTTCCTCGCCCCACAAGATACGCTCCGCAAGAAAATCGCTCACCAAACGGCGAACGGCTGGCGACCCCAGCCGTACTGCGTCGACGGCCGCGAGCAGCTCATAGAGTCGTGGATCCTGCTTCGCCACCTTCCCCGTGGATGGGAATAAGGGGACGAGCATATCACCGCGTACCGTGCCGGATTCTTCGGGCCACACGTGCGGCCGCAGGCCGTCGGGCTGCGTGTCGGCAGTGAGCAACGCGGCAATCGCCGGGTGCGACCATGCCGTCGGCATGCCGAGCACCTCGTGCCCGCGAAGCGGAGGAAACGCATAGCGCACGCCGTGAAGAATGAATTCACGCAGCGCCGGTCGCGCGATGGTGCGACTACCCGCCCGCAAAATCCCCGCGGATTGCAATCGTGCGACGCCGCGATGCACCGCGCTTGTACTTGTGGCCAATGCCTCAGCCAACGGTTCGTACCGATCTTCCGGTTCGAGCAACAAGCGCAGGGCCACCGCCACATCGAAGGGCCGGAGAGTGGGCTGCGACGGCACGGGGAGTCGGACCATGGCGAAAAGAAAATGAGACGAGGGACGCGACGAAACGTCACGGGCGAAATTGGAAACTACTGATTGTAGCGAGCTCCGCTATAGGACCCCGGGGACGAGTTGGCGAGCTCGGCGGTAGCATGGCAGGAGTTTGTTTGGCGTGATACACTACGAGATTCCCCTCGAGACGCTCCCGCACCGCCCCCCGCTTCGCTTCCTCAGCTGTCGTGACGCACGCTTCGGCTCCCTTCCCATCACGTGACAGTGTGCGGGAAGGCATCGGTCCAATAACCTCTACCGATCGGTCCCCGGCCATTACTCCCGGTGGCCGCCCGCGTGACGTTGTCGGTGCCGTGGAGGCTCTCACGGCCGTTGCGCGCCGGGTACTGGGAGTGCCGGTGGTGCTTGTCGGCGCGTCACCGGACGCGCTGGAATCGTCCATTTCCGGCACCGCCGATCGCCCGGATTCGAGGATTTCGGCACTGCTGGGACGCGATACGGAGCTCACGGGGATCCTCTCGAACGCGGTGCAGCAGTCAGCGGCACCGTTGATCGTGGAAGACACACGCGCCCACCCGCTACTGCAGAGCACGCCCATTGTGCGTGGCCACCGCGTGTTGGCACTGCTTGCCGTGCCGTTGCGCGACGAAAGCGGTCGGGTAAACGGCGCGCTCAGCGCGTTGGACGGTATCCCGCGCTGGTGGACAGACAGCGACGTGCAACTGCTGGATTCTCTCTCCACCGCGATCAGTGCATTGCTCGCTCCTTCAGCTTCGTTCGAGCGCGTGACCTCGCTTGGTTCGCACAAGGATCGTACGAGCGGCGCGCTCGCGACCGACGTTCTCTCGGCGCTTCCCGACGGCGTGCTGGTGCTTGATGCACGTTGGCAGGTGAGTTGGTGCAACGACGCCATGGCACAATGGCTTGCGATGTCACCCGATGCGGTGGTCGGACAAGACGCACGACTCGCGCTTGGCGCCCTCGTGGACAGCGCTGTGCTGGCGTCGTGGCAGCGGGCCCTTGATACGCGACTGCCGGCGAGTTGCACGTGGCACAATCAAGCGAGTGATCGCTGGTTCGACGCCCGCGCGTCTGTGATGGGTGCGGGACTGATCGTCACGCTGCGTGATATCAGCGTGGCTCGTCATGCCGATGCGGTGCGCGGGCGTCGCGAAGCGCAGGTGCGAGAAGCGAAAAAACTTGACGCCATCGGTCTGCTGGCCGGTGGCGTGGCGCATGACTTCAACAATCTGCTGACCGTCATTGCGGCCAACGCCGAGTTGATGTTGCTCACGCCGTTCGCGACTGAAGCGCAAACAGAAATCGATGAGGTTCGCCGCGCGGCGGCGCGTGCCACCGAACTGACGCGCAAACTACTGGCATTCAGTCGTCAGCAGTTGCTCGACCCGCAGCTCATTTCGCTGCACAGCGTGCTCGCAGCGGCGATGCCAACGGTTGTGCGAGCGCTCCCCGAATCCATCGCCATTGAGACGTCGCTCGCCAGTGAATCGGTCATGGTATACGCCGACGCGACGCAGCTTCACGAAGTCATCATGCAGTTGGCGCTCAACGCGCGCGATTCGATGGCCGACGGCGGTGTGATGCGCATCTCCACGGGAGTCACCACACTCACGGCTCCACTCACCGCGCGACCGATGGCGGTGCCTCCCGGCACGTGGGTCACGCTCACCGTGCGCGACAACGGGCACGGCATCAGCCCGCAGTTGATCGACCGTGTCTTCGAGCCGTTCTTTACGACACGTGATGTTGGCGCCGGCATGGGGCTGGGACTCGCCACCGTGTACGGCATTGTCGCGCAGTCCGGTGGGCTGTGCACCGTGCAAAGCGACGTCGGTAGCGGCGCGTCTTTTCGTGTGTGGCTGCCATCCGTGCAGAGCTGAAACACTCGCATCGCGCGTTTGGACCGGCGTTTTCTCGCGCCTTACTTCTGCGGTCGATCCTTCGAGGCATCGAGCACCTCGCGCACCGTTCGCGCGAGTGCTTGCTCGGTAAAAGGTTTTTCCAGCAGCACAATACCCGCTTCGAGCACACCATGGTGCACTATGGCGTCCTCCGTATAGCCTGACATATACACCACGCGCACTTCGGGACGCATCATTCGCAGCTGCTCGGCCACTCGGCGTCCGTTTGCGCGCGGCATGATCACATCGGTGAGCAGCAGATCGATGACTCCGATGTGATTGGCCGCTACCGCGAGTGCGTTTTCGCCGTCCTTGGCCACCAACACGCGATAGCCGCGACGCGATAGCATGGCGCGCGTCACATCGCGCACGAGCGCCTCGTCTTCGACGACCAGAATGGTTTCGCTTCCGCCGACAGCCTCGGACTCGGGTGCACCTTCGGGCTCAATCGGCGCTTCGCCCGAAGCGACCGGCAAATAGATCTTGAACGTGCTGCCCACACCTGTTTCGCTGTACACCCAGATGTGCCCACCACTCTGACGCACAATGCCATAGACGGTTGAGAGGCCGAGCCCGGTGCCACCGGCTTTCGTGGTAAAGAATGGCTCGAATATTCGCTCACGCGTCACTCGGTCCATCCCCACGCCGCTGTCGCTCACCACCAGGCAGATATAGTGCCCGGGTAGCACGCCATGATGTCGATGCGCATACGACTCACCGAGTGCAACATCACTCACTTCGATCGTGAGCACTCCACCGTCGGGCATGGCTTCGGCCGCATTCACCGTAAGGTTCAGCAGCACCTGCTCCAGCTGTATGGGATCAGCGAGCACGGTAGGCGTGCGATCCGCAATGTGCATACGGATCGAAATTTCCTCCGTCACCGCACGTTCAAGCAGCCGCTCCATGTCACGCACAAGCGACGCCACATCAACCGTGCGCGGACGCATGATCTGTTTGCGACTGAACGCCAGCAACTGTCGTGTCAGCGCGGTGGCGCGAGCCGCCGCGGCGCGAATCTGCTGCACTTCCTCGTGCGGCCCCTCGCCAGCAGGAAGTTCCTCCAGCAATAGCTCACTGAAGCCGCTGATCGCCGTGAGCACATTGTTGAAATCGTGAGCAATGCCGCCAGCCAGTCTGCCCACCGCTTCCATCTTCTGCGACTGGAACAACTGCTCTTCCAGCAACTTGCGCTCGGAAATATCGCGGTGCACCGCGACCCAATGCGTATGCAGGCCTGCGTCGTCGTAGACCGGCACGATGACAAGCTCGACCCAGTATTCGCGCCCTTCTTTCGTGTAGTGCAGGATATCGGCGCGAACACTGGCTCCGCGTCGCAGGTGCTCACGAACTCGCGCAATCACGTGCTGATCAGTGCGTGGGCCATCAAGCAGTGTACTGGACCTGCCCATGACTTCGTCGCGCAACCATCCGGTGTGTCGTTCGAACGCTTCATTCACAAACACAATCGGGTGCGTACCATCGTCGCTCGATTCGGCGCGCGTAATCACAATCAGATCGTTGATACATCCGATTGCGGCCCGAAGCAGTTGCAGATCCGCTCCAAGGCGTCTCGATTCGGTGACATCGCGAACCATGGCGAGTCGCGCGCCCTGTCCAAAGAACTGCAGATCGAACGTGGTCACTTCGGCCAGCATGGTCGAATCGTCGCCGCGCTTCAAGTGCCAGAACCCCTGCGATTGCGCGTCCAGACGCTCCTTGCGACGCTCGCTGGCAAACCGAGGCAACTCGTCGGCGTGCACGAGCGTGCTGACGGGCGTACCCACCAACTCGCCGTGGCCGCCGAACTGCGCGAGCATTGCGTGGTTCACCGCGAGGATGGTGGCAGACTCCCGGGCATAGACAACCAATGGAACCGGGATCGCGTCGAACAACGCACGATACCGCTGCTCATGCTGCTCCTGAACCCGCTTAAGTGCCTGATCATCATTGCGCTCCCGGGCTACGATCGCCACGCCATCGGCGCACGGTACAATGCGCAGTCGCAGCGGAAGCGCGAGGTGGTCGGAAACGGCCATCAATGTGCGGGTATCCTGCATCCTGAGCGCATCGTCGATGTTCGCCATCACCGCGTCGTAAAGCGCCGTACCGGACGCTTCGCCCATCAGCTCCTGCAGGCCCCGTCCGATCAGCGTTTGTGCATCAATACCCAGCGCTGCGGCGAGCACGGCAGCAGGCCCGTTCAGCCACACCACGCGCCGCGCGTCATCGAGCAGCACAACGGCATCTCCGACCGCGTCCAGGAGAGGGGCGGCAGATTCAAGGCATATGAGTTCAGGGACCGATCGCGCGGACATTCCTACTCAGGGGCGTTGGGAACAGGCGTACTCGTCGATAACAGTGTCGGCCCGACGCCCCTGAATCTGAATACTCCGCTAGAAGGACACCTGCAGCCCTGACGAAAGTATGCGGTCCGTTTTTTCAAAGCCCACTTCGGGCAGGTTGTCGAAGCGTACGATGTACCCCAGCTTGAGCGCTATGCGGCGCGAGAGTGGCGCGACGAGCGCCGACTCGCTGTTGATGCGATAGTCTGCCGACACTTCAAGATTCGGGACCGTCTCAATCGTTTGCAGGAAGAATGCAGAGGCGCCAAACATGCGCTTGTACCAGGCGGCGACGCGGGCGGCCGGGAAGTCGTTCTGCACGCCATCTACACCAAGCTGCTGCGTCAGCGATCCGCCCGTTTCAATACGCAGCGTGTCTTGCGCAGCCTGTCGCACGCGAAAGACAAGTCCGAGGTACTCCTCGGTTCGACGGGCAATGCCGGCGAATCGATTGCGATCATAGAGGGCACCCGTTGCCAGCCCTACCCACGGGCGCAGGGCGTACTCCGCGCCGAGTCCGGCGCGCAGCAGATTCGCATTCTCTTCACCGTCGGCTTCGCCGTACACAATGCCCAGCACTTGTTCAAACCGCCAGAATCCGCGCGAGTGCACTACGCGTTCCGCGATGTTCATGGTCGAGACGCGTGTGTTGCCCGATGTGGCCACGTAGCCAAGGTCGGTGGTAAAGCTGGTCACGGGCTTTTCGGCCGCGGCGACGGTGGCCTGTGTGGTGCGTGCGGTTGGAGCGACCTGCGAGGACAATGCGGTGATCGGCAACGCGAACACGCCGAGCGCCGCGAGCAACACATGATTCGTACGAACGGACACAAACGCCTCGCTGACTTGAGGATTATTCGAAGGACACCTGAATGCCGGTCGTGAAAATACGATCCGTACTCTGGAAATCGGGTTCGGGCAGATTGTCAAAGCGCCACTGAAACTCAAGTTTCACGGCCAGCACTTTTGAGATGGGTGAAATGAGCGACGCGATCGCATTCACCCGATAGTCTTCCGATGTTTCAATGTTCGGCACGACTTCGACGGTCTGCAGGACATACGCTTTGGGTGCCAGTCCGCGTTTGTACCACAGCGCCGTCCGTGCGGCAGGAAAACGACGGACCGTGCCGTCAATGTTCCGCTGCTGCGTCAGTGAGCCACCGGCATCGAGTCGCAGCGTATCACGTGGCCCCTCCACCACGCGCCACACGAGCCCGAGGTACTCTTCCGTACGCTGCAGCACGCCGGAGAATCGATTCTTGTCAAACAGAATCCCCCCGGCAATACCCATGGTAGACCGCAGCGCGTATTCGCCGCCGATGCCCGCGCGAATGAAGTTGCTGTTCACCGCTCCGTCATTCTCGCCGTACACCACCGAAAGGAACTGCTCGAATCGCCAGAAGCCGGTGTTCAGATTGAATTTTTCACCCACATTCACCGTGGTGACCTTGGTGTTGCCCGTCGTGCTGACGTAGCCCATATCGCTGACGAAGCGCGTCGTGCGCTCGGCGGCGACACGTCGCATGGACGCGCGGGCGCGGTCAGTGGGAGGGCGCTGGGCTTCGATGAGACTCGTGGCGCTCGCGAGTGTTGCCAACGCGCATATCACGACGCGGGCGGTCCACGCATGAAGCCGCGACCGGCGGGGCGTCACGCTGCTGAAGGGAGAAGCGGATGCATTCGTCATCTGCGCAACGTAGTCGCGTGCGCAGAGCTCAGGCGCGCAGCAGTCGCTCCAGACGCCTGGGTTGTTGCAGCAAATCCCGCAGCGTGTATTTGTCGAGCACCGAAAGAAACGCCGATAGTGCCTCATCAAGCGCGCTCGCAAGTTGGCACGACGCCGCGATGGGACAGGTGTTCAGCGCCGCGTCGAAGCACTCCACCAAATTCAGGTTGTCTTCGGTTTGCCGCACAACCGTGCCGATCCGGATCTCCGCCGGATCCAACGCCAATCGCACGCCACCGTTGCGCCCGCGAATGGTTTCCACATAGCCGAGTGATGCCAATCGTTGCACCACCTTCATCAGGTGATCTTCGGACATGGACATCCGTCGTGCCACATCCGTCACGGTTGAAGTCTCTGATTCGTGCAAACCGAGATATGTCAGGCATCGCAGCGCGTTGTCTGTGAAGCGGGTCAGGCGCATAAAAATAACTCACAAGAATCCGGTGTCCGTCACCGTACGTCGCAGACGCGGCACCGCATCTACTGCGCTTGCATAATGGCGAAGGTTACCCCTTATTTACAATACCAGTATATAAAATACCTATTAAACAGTGAAGAACCATGAGTCTTCGCGTGCATTCGGTCGCGGTCGCGCAGCACCATGTGATTCCGCTCGCACACGGCGGCGCAGGCCTGGCGTTCCTCGTTGCGGCCAGCGTCTTGCTGACACGAGCGGCGCCCGCACTGGCGCGTGGTGAGTGGGGCGCCCCAGCGGTGGTCGGGGCGGTGCACGCCTTCACGCTTGGCTGGTTGCTGACGCTCATCATCGGGACGCTGTATCAGCTGGGCCCGGTAGCGCTGCAAGTGGCCCCGCGGTCGTCCAGATTGTGGCGGTGGTTGCTTCCCGCGCATTCGCTTGGCGTCGTTGCGGTTGTGTGGGGCGTCAGCGTGGGGCGATTGCATGATGCCGCGCACGGCTGGGCCGTGCTGAGCGTGGTCACCACGGCATCAGCCATCGTGCTGCTCGGCCCGTGGCGTGCCCCCGAGAGCACACGGGCGCGCATGCGGCTTGTCACGCTCGGCTTTGTATCACTCGCCGGCGTATTGGTGCTCGCGGCCTTGCGATTGGTGTGGGGCTGGCGCGGGTTCATGCCGGATCTGTCAGGACTCCGGCTGGCGCACATTGCGTTTGGCTTGTCTGGATTTGGCACACTGATCGCCTGGGCGGTCGGTTCGCATGTGATTCCCATGTTTCTCGGAGTACGGGAGGAGCCTTCTCGCACCGGGTTGGCGATTCCCGTTCTGCTCCGTGGCGGCACCGCACTCCTGCTTCCGGCGGTTCTTCCGGCGCTCTCGTCGCTTCGGCCCGTGGCGGTGCTGGCGATTGCGTGTGGCCAACTGCTGATCGTGTGGCGAGCGCTGCGCTGGTTTCGAGGCGGACCCAAGCTTGCGTGGGATCCCGCGCTCTGCACGGTCGCGATGGCGTTTACCGCGCTGGCAGGTGCCACCGTGCTGCAACTCGCGCTCGCCACCGCCTCACTCGCGGGCCTCTTGTTGCCCGCGCATGTCGCCACGCAACGCGCCATTGCGGTATGGGGCGTGTTGTTCCTCGCGGGATGGTTGTCGCTGCTGATCGTGGGTGTGCTGTTTCGTGTGTTCGTGTTCTTGAGCTGGATGGTTCGCTCCGGTCCCGGAACACAGCCCGTAGTGGGGGCGCCCGTGCGCGTCCAACAGTATGCGAGGCCAACACTCGCCTGGGCGAGCGTGGTGTTGTACGCCATCGCACTCGTATCACTGCCGACCGCGATCGCACTGGGACATCCAGGTGCATCGCGCGTTTCCGCGCTCACCTATGTGGCCGCCACCGTTTTGATGTCCCTGCACCACGTGCTTGCGATCTTCGCGCCGGCGCGCGCGGTCGCCGCCAGCACGTCGCGCCCTGCACTTACCCTCGCCACGAGCTCATGATGAACGTTATCGCTACCGCACCACGCACGATCACCTTTGATGCGCGTCCGGCCATTGCGGCGGGCGAAGAGCCACTCAGCGACATACTCAAGCTCTCCGAAACGCTTGTTGACGGAGACACGCTGGAAGTGATCGCACCATTTGACCCACGTCCGCTGTACGACACGCTCTCGGCGCGCGGGTTTCGCGTACGTCCCGCGACGCACGATCCAACTACCAGCGCGTGGCACACACGTTTCACGCGCGTTGATATCTCCGACGAGCACACGGTAGCGGGCGTCCGCGGCCGTCACCCGGCCACGGCAGCGGTGTTCGCGGCGTTCGGTCTTGATTCCTGCTGCGGCGGCGCTCATTCGCTCACGTTTGCTGCCCGTGCGCAGGGCATTGATCTGCTGCATCTGGTGGCCACGCTGCAGCAGACTGCGCTCAACGCCGATGGTGATCCGCGGCAATAAAGAGGGAATCCCCGACAACATTGCGCGGAGACTGCCGACTCTTAAGTGGTATCCCCGTTGCGACATTATAGCACACAGCAGTGATCGACAGCCTGTCTGGTCACGCTGACACTTCAACGCTTCCACGAGACACTCCCATGACTCGTTCCCGCTCCACCGGATGGACTGTTGCAACAGCGAGCCTCGCCGTTGTCGCGCTGTACGCCTACGGCTGTGGCCCCGCAGCACGATCGGGTGGTACGATCGGCGCAACAGGCGATGTCGCCTCACAGGTGTATGTCGCGCCTGGCAGTCACGATGAGTTCTACGCTTTCCTCTCGGGTGGCTTCAACGGACAGCTGTCGGTTGTTGGCCTGCCGTCAGGTCGTACACTCAAGATCATTCCGGTTTTTTCGCAGCATCCGGAGAATGGCTACGGATACAACGAAGAAACCAAACCGATGCTCGAAACAACCTTCGGCTTTGTGCCGTGGGACGATTTGCATCACACGTCGCTCTCGCAGACCAATGGCGAGACGGACGGTCGCTGGTTGTTTGTGAATGGCAACAACACGCCACGTGTCGCGCGTGTGGATCTCACGCATATGGAGACCACTGAGATCCTGCAGATTCCAAACTCGGCGGGCAATCACGCGTCACCGTTCATAACGGGTAACTCCGAGTACGTACTCGCGGCCACCCGTTTCAGCGTGCCGATTCCGCAGGCCGACGTTCCGATCTCAAGCTACAAGACCAACTTCAAAGGCACGGTGAGCTTCATCCGCGCCGACAAGCCCGGGCAGATGGATATCGCCTTTCAGTTGCTGGTGCCGGGCTTTAACTACGACCTCGCACGCGCCGGCAAAGGGCCGTCGGAAGACTGGGTGTTCTTCACGTCGTACAACACGGAAGAAGCGTTTGAGAAGCTTGAAATCAACGCGTCGAAGAACGACAAGGACTACGTTGCCGCGGTGAACTGGAAAGTGCTCGAAGCCTGCGTTGCCAAGGGCACGTTCCGCACCATGGATGCGGAGTACAATCACAACGTGATGGATGAGTTTTCACGTGAAGGCAAAGCGACGGTCAAGCGCGGCGTGAAAGTATTGGAGCCGTCGCAGTGCCCGGGCTCGCTGTATTACATGCCCACACCCAAATCACCACACGGTGCAGACGTTGACCCCACCGGTGAATACATCGTGGCCGGCGGCAAGCTCGCGACCGTGATTCCGGTGCACTCGTTCTCACGCATGATGCAGGCCATCAAGGACAAGGCCTTTGATGGCGACGCGTACGGCGCGCCGATCCTCAAATACGAAGCGACGATCGCGGGCGAAGTGCAGGATCCGGGCCTTGGCCCGTTGCACACCGAGTTCGACGGCAAGGGCTACGCGTACACGTCGATCTTCATCTCGTCAGAAGTGGTGAAGTGGAAACTCGGTACCTGGGAAGTGGTGGACCGCATTCCCACTTACTACTCGGTTGGCCATCTCATGATTCCCGGCGGCGATACCAAGAAGCCGTTTGGCAAGTACGCGCTGGCCATGAACAAGATTACCAAAGACCGCTTTCTCCCGACCGGTCCGGAGCTGGCGCACTCCGCACAGCTGTACGATATCAGCGGCGATCGCATGAAGCTGCTGCTCGACTTCCCCACGATCGGAGAGCCGCACTACGCCAGTGCGCTGCCAGCGGCGCTGATCAAGGACAAGCAGAAGAAGTTCTACTCACTGGCCGAGAATACGCATCCCAAGGTTGCACGTTCGGCTCGGGAAAGTGGTGTCGAGCGGAAGGGAAAAACGGTACACGTACGCATGTCTGCCATTCGCTCCAGCTTCTCACCCGACAACATTGAGGGTATTCAGGCTGGCGACACGGTGCTCTTCCACGTGACCAACATTGAACAGGACTGGGATGTACCCCACGGCTTCGCCATCATGGGCGCAACCAATGCCGAGTTGCTGGTGATGCCCGGCGAAACGCGCACGCTCAAGTGGATTCCGAAAACCGCTGGTGTGTACCCGATGTACTGCACCGACTTCTGCTCAGCGTTGCACCAGGAAATGCAGGGGTATGTACGCGTGGGTCCATCAGGTTCCACTGTCGCACTCAGCGCCACCACGACACGTCGTGCCCAGCAAGCGGCGCGCATGGCCGCGAATCAAGGCAATGCGGCCGAACGCATGGCGCTGAATCAGCTGCGATCGCCGTTGAGCGCCAAAGCGGATAGCCAGCGCGTGCCAACCGTCGATCCACACGCGGCACATCGCGTAGCGGCACCCGCCGTTCCGAAGCCGCGCTGATGGATGGGGATGACGGCGGATGCACATGGCATTCGCCGTCAACTCTATCCAGTGGCACTCCCCGCTCACGAGAAGATCATGCTTCGACCCGCGCATCGCATGTTGCTTGCGGTCTCAGCGCTGCTGCTGATCGGCACATTTCTATTCCCGCTTTGGCGCATCTCTCTGGTTGCGCCGCAGTACCCCGAAGGACTCGGCATGCTGATCACCGTGAACACGGTGAAGGGCGTTGAACCGCATCATCTCGAAAACATCAACGGCCTGAATCACTACATCGGCATGAAACGGATCGTGCCGGACGCGATCCCGGAACTGCGCATCATGCCCTGGGCGCTCGGCGCGCTTTTGCTCACCGGTCTCGGTGCGGCAGCGCTCGGTAACCGGCGCATCGCGCGGCTCTGGACGCTGCTCTTCTTTGTGGGCGCGCTTGCTGGCCTCGCTGACTTCTGGTGGTGGCAGTACGACTACGGACACAACCTCGATTGGGAAAACGCGCCCATCAAGATTCCCGGTATGTCGTATCAGCCGCCGCTGATTGGCAGCAAACAACTCCTCAACTTCACGGCCACGTCGTGGCCTGACCCGGGCGGCCTGGCAGCATTCGCTTCGTTGGGACTCGCCGTCCTGGTGCTGGTACATGATGCGCGCAACAAAGCGGGCTCGAATGGAGCGCTGCTGCACTCACCGGAGAACACACAATGAATCAACTCACCCGCATGTCCATCCTGTTGCTGGCGCTCTCCACCGTCAGCGCCTGTGCGCCCGCGGCGCCGCGCGCCCTTGTGGCTGGTCAGGATAGCTGCGCGTATTGCCGCATGAGCATCAGCGATGTTCGTTTCGGCACACAGTACATGACCGCCAAAGGCGTGATTCACACCTTTGATTCGGTGGAGTGCCTGGCTGCCTTTGTGGCAACGCTGCCTGCAGCGACACCCACGACTGGCGGCTTTGTCACTGACTTCGCCAACGCTGAGAGTCTGATCGCGGCCGAAGATGCCCTCTATCTGGTGGACGGGCGCATCGAAAGTCCGATGGGACGGCGTGTGGTCGCTTTTGCGCCTTCGTCCAGCCGTGAAAGCCTTGTTGCTTCATACGGCGGCACGGTCACGTCATGGATCGAGGTTCGTAAACTATTGGCTGCAGACACGTTGGCCTCGAGTCTTGCGCACACGCACGCACATGCTCCGGCCTCGGCGTGGGACGCTGGTGAGCGATAGCACCATGCGACACAGCCGACGATGGCTTGTGATAGGTACTGCCCTGCTGTTCTCCGTTCACGGTTCACTCGCGGCGCAGTCCGGCGATACGCTGGTTCATGTGGGCAAGGGTGCGCCGTCACCATCGGCGGCCACCATTGCCGATGCGTTGCGCCAAGTGGCCCGACATGGACAGGTGCTGGTGCACGCCGGGGTGTACGCCGAAAGCACACTGGTGATTTTGAAGCCGGTACGGATTACCGGCAAGCCAGGCGCCATTTTAGATGGTCAAGGTGCACGCGGACTCGTGATCGTGAACAGCGACTCCGTCGAGCTCCGAGGCCTCACCTTTCGCAACACGGGCAGCAGCCACACCGACGACCGCGCCGCCGTGCGCATTTTCGAGTCGATTGCGTGCGTGGTCGCGCAAAATCGCTTTGAATCAACATTTTTTGCGCTACACCTGCAGCGGGTAGACGGGTGCATCGTGCGCGAAAACACCATGCAGGGTCTGGCCGGCTCACAGAGCACCACCGGCAATGGCGTTCACGTCTGGTCCAGCCGCAATGTGCAGGTCGAACACAACACGATTACTGGCCATCGCGACGGTATCTACTTTGAGTTTTCGCGGCAGGCCTCGGCGCGGCAGAATGTGGTGACGGAGAGCCTTCGGTACGGCCTGCATTTCATGTTTTCAGACAGCTGCGCATACGAATCCAATCGTTTTGTGGCCAACCGCTCGGGCGTGGCCGTGATGTACGCCAAACACGTGCGCATCGCCGACAACCTGTTCAGTGACGCGCGCAACAGCGCCTCCTACGGCTTGCTGCTCAAGGAAATCAACGACAGTCAGATCGTTGGGAATGATTTTCTGAACAATACAATTGCGGTGCACCTCGAAGGCGCGAACCGGAATCACGTCTCCGGCAATCGTTTCGAAGCCAACGGCTGGGCCATGCGCTTGCTCGCCGATGCCCAGGAGAACCAGATCCGCGACAACAGCTTTTTTCGCAATGTTTTTGATCTGAGTACGAACAGCCAGTCACACTTCAGCACCGTACGCGGCAACTACTGGGACCGCTATCGGGGCTACGACCTCGATCGCGATGGTGTGGGCGATGTGCCGCACGCGCCGGTGCGGCTGTTTGCGCTGGTCGTGGAGCGTGCACCCGCGGCACTCCTACTCGTGCGAAGCGCGGTTGCAGACGCTCTTGACTTGCTCGAACGCATTGCACCGACACTCACACCCGCGACCTTACTGGATCAGGCACCTCGCATGCGCGCGACCGTTCGCGCGCCAAGCGCGCAGCTCGTACCGGCACGCCGCAGCAATGAGCGCGCCCCATGAACAGTCTCAACGCGGTCCTCGAAACTCGCGGCGTCTCCAAACGATTTGGTCGTACCTCGGTATTGCACGACGTCAGCATGACCTTGATGCCGGGGCGCGTGACCGCCGTACTTGGACCGAACGGATCGGGAAAAACCACACTGAACAAGACGCTGCTCGGCCTTGTGCGCCCGAACGCGGGTGACGTGCTGCTCAATGGCGCTACGGTCACCGGAACCGACGCGTACCGCGCGCATATCGGCTACATGCCGCAAGCGCCACGATTTCCGGAAAACCTATCGGCGCGTGATGTACTCAAGCTGGTGCTGTCACTTCGGCCACACGCCCCACACGTGGCCATCGACGAACTGGTGGCCGCATTTGATCTTGAATCCTTTTACACGCGCTCGCTCGGCGTGTGCTCAGGCGGACAGCGCCAGCGTGTGAACGCCGCGGTCGCGCTGCTCTTCGAACCCGCAGTGATCATTCTCGACGAACCCACCGCCGGTCTCGACCCGGTGTCAAGCGCCGCACTCAAGGATCGGATCATCGCCGAGCGCAACAAGGGGCGCGCCATCCTGATGACCTCGCACGTGCTGAGTGAACTTGAAGAGCTGGCCGACGATGTAGTGTTTCTACTCGAAGGAAAGATTCGCTTTCAAGGCACGCTCGAAGCGCTTCGCACCTCGACCGGCGGTCTGACACTTGAACGCTCCATCAGCACCCTGATGCTGCAATGCTGATCCTGGCTGTGTTACGCGCGCAGGTGGCCGAGCTCTCACGCAATCGCTGGGTGCTGTCGTACACCGTGCTACTGGCGGTGCTGACCGAGGCCCTCTATCAGCTCAGCGGGAGCGCACCGCGCGCGCTCAGTGGCTTGTTGAACGTGGTCTTGCTGCTCGTGCCGTTGGTGATCACTGTATTCGGGGTGGTGTACTGGCACACGTCCCGCGAGTTCACCGAGCTCTTGCTGGCGCAGCCGCTTCCTCGACGCGCGCTGTGGTGTGGACTCTATCTGGGACTGACCATTCCGCTGGTGCTCGCGTACGCGGTTGGCATCACACTCCCGCTGTTGTTGCATCGTGAGCTCACGGCTGCCATCGCGCCGCTGTTGGCGATGTACCTGCTCGTGGGTACGGCCCTCACCCTGTGCTTCGCGGCGATTGCGTTGTGGATTGGCGCCACGCAAGACGATCGGCTCAAAGCGCTCGGCTTGGCATTGGGCATCTGGTTTGCTGCGACAGTGCTCTACGACGGTTTGGTGGTGTGGTTTGCTACGGTCTACTCCGATTGGCCGCTCGAGAAGCCAATGCTCGCGCTCATGTTTGCCAATCCTGTGGATCTCGCGCGAACGGTGCTCATGCTGCAGCTCGATAGTGCGGCACTGATGGGATATACCGGGGCGGTGCTCGCCAACGTACTTGGTGGATATCGCGGTGCACTCGCCACGATCACCGCACTCGCACTGTGGATTCTGCTGCCGGCGCTCGCTGCGGGCCGGAGCTTCGTAAAAAAGGACTTTTGACCTTGCCGTTTGTTCGTTTCACTGCTCCATCCTTCAACGCACGGAATACTCCAATGCGCACGTTCTCTGTTTTTCTGGTTGCCTCAACGGTTTTTCTCGCTGCGTGCGGCGGCGACGCGCCGGCACCGAACGCCGACACGAATCCGGCCGACACCGCCACACCGTCTGAGTCGGCCAGTATCCTGCCCGCACGAACCGGCACCGTCCACACGATCGAAATGATCATGGACGACGACGGGAACTACTTTAAACCGGCCGAAGTCACGGCCAAACCCGGCGATGTACTCAAGTACGTGCTCGTCAGCGGCGTACACAATGTGCACTTCGTGGCGGATTCCAATCCTGGCGTGCGCGGATTACCGCCGGCCGGGCCAATGCTGCAGCTCCCCGGTCAGACCGACGAGGTGGTTGTTCCCGATGCCGTTGGCAAGCGGTTGTTCCTGTGGTGCGACCCACATGCATTGCTGGGAATGATCGGACATGTGAACGTCGTGGCACCATAAGGACCTTCCGGGACACTACGACGGTCGCGTCAGGCGCGCCGAAATGCTAAGTTCTGTGCACGCGTCCCGCTCTCCTGCGGGACGTTTGCATTTTCAGCGCCGCGCCTCCGCGAGTCCTCATGCCTCAGAACGCAGACTTCCACAAAACGCCAGTCTTCCCGCGCGGTTTTCGTTGCGCGAGCCGAAATGTCGGACTCAAGCCCAGCGCGAAAGATCTCACGATTTTTGTGAGTGACGTGGACGCCGCGGCCGCGGCCGTGTTTACGCGCAATCACTTTCCAGGCGCACCCGTTATTCTCGGACGCGAAACGATTCGTGGCGGCACGCTGCGCGCGATCATCGCCAACAGCAAAGTGAGCAACGTGGCCACGGGCGCGATTGGCGTTGAGCACGCACGGCGCATGGCCAAAGCCGCGGCCACCGAGTTGGGCACCGATGCGGATCGCGTGTTGGTGAGCTCGACGGGCGTAATCGGCGTTCCACTGCCGATCAAGATGATTGAAGCCGGCATTCCTGGTATTGCACGCGAGTTGCAGCATGACCCGCTGGTTGGCGCCGAAGGCATCATGACCACGGACTCGCATCCCAAGGCGATTTCGCTCAGCGTGGAGAACGCAACGATCACGTGGGTGGCCAAAGGCTCCGGCATGATCGAGCCGAATATGGCCACGATGCTCGTGTACATCTTCACCGACGCGGCGTTCGACGCGACAACGCTCGACGCCATGTTGCGCGATGCCGTCGCCGATTCGTTCAACATGCTTTCCGTTGACAGCGACACCAGCACTTCCGACACGTGTGCCATTCTGGCCAACGGTCACGCCGGCCCGGTGTCCGCACCTGCATTTCGCGCGGCGCTGCTCGCCGGTTGTGTGCGCATGACGGAAATCCTCGCCCGCGATGGCGAAGGAGCAAAACACCTGCTGCGCGTGCAGGTGCGTGGTGCGGCGTCCACCCAGGAGGCGCGCGTGGTCGCAAAGAGCATTGTCAACTCGCCGCTCGTGAAAACAATGGTGCATGGAGCTGATCCGAACGTGGGACGTTTGCTCATGGCCGTTGGCAAGTGCTTTGACTGCACGATTCGCCCCGAAAGTACGGACGCGTGGATCAATCGTTTTCCGGTGGTGCGCGCTGGGCAGCGGTTGCCATTCGACGACGGCACCGTGCGCGCGGCGCTCAGTCACGACCTGGTCGAACTCGAAGTGGATCTTGGCATTGGCGAGGGCCAGGCCACAGCGTTTGGCTGCGATCTCACGCGTGAGTACATCGACGAGAACGCGGCCTACTATTCGAGCTGATGATCTTATCCGCCGAGCACGCGCGCTGCGCGCTCGGCGGCTTGCACACCGTGCCACTGCGCTTCTTCAAACAGCGAGAGTCCGCTCAGATCCGCGTGCGCCATGAAGACACGCGGCGCCGGACTCCACTGCGCAAGCGTTGCGTTGCGCGTGAGCAACCCAGGAGTAGGACGCGCCATGGCGTGCGCCCATTGACGCACGTCAATGCGCGTAATGCACTCGGCGATATCCGGATGCGCTCGCGAAAGTTCGCTCACAATATCGTCACGCCACGCGGACCAGGGTCGTTGCTGCATCCACGTGCGTGCTTCGGCCGCTGGTCGATCAACAACGGCACGATACCACGTCCAGACGGACTGTGGACCGGGGCGACCGACGAACTGATGCGTGGCCGATACGTAGCCGAGTGATGGACTGCCGTAGATCACATTGTCCCATGACATCGGCGCACCGCGTTCCTGCGGGCGCCGATCGAGCGTGATGTTTGCGACCACCCACGGTGCATATTCCTGGCTGACGGGAAGCTTCACCGCCGACATGACGCGCGGCAGAATGAACAGCGGTGCTGCCCAGATCACGCAATCGCACTCGATGTCGCCAGCCGGCGTACGAACAAGCCAACGTGAACCGCGCGCCTCGATCGCATACGCCGGAGCTTGGGTGACCACACGATCACCGGCTTTGCGCGTGAGATGATGGACGAGAAATGCGTTGCCCTCAGGCCACGTAAGCGGCCCCTCGTCTTCTGGCGGACGACCGGCGAAATAGTGTGCTGCAGCCCAGGCGCTCGCCTGATTCAGTGACGCGCCGTAGTCGTCTCGCGTGCCGTACTCGATCCACCACCGCAGCGTGGGCGATCGATAGCCCTGCGATGTAAACCACGCACTCGCTGACACACGATCGAGTGCCTGCGTGCCCGCAGCTGCGGCTCCCGATACGTTGTCGGGCGCACCGGCGAGCGGCACACGGAACGCTCCCGTTGCACGCCACGCGGCGACCTGCGCATCAAACCGTTCCCATTCCGCTCGCTCCCACGCCGGCGCGGCATCCAGCGGTTGCAGCCCTTCATGCCATTCGCCGTGCTGCCAGATGCGTTCCTGCGGCGAGTGACAGAGGGTGCGTTCGTCCCAGCTCCCGTCGGCGTGCAACACACCAACTTCGCGCAGCAGCGCGCGCACATGTGTCGCGTCTGGCGAGGGCACCGGTACATAGTGCGCGCCCCACGGATAGCGAGACACCGTGTTTTCGCCGCCACGTGAGTTGCCACCGGCAGCGTCACCGAGCTCAAGACAGAGCCACTCGCGCACGCCGAGCTGATCAAGTCGCCAGCCGGCTGAGAGTCCTGCCATACCACCACCAACGATCGCCACGCGTGTACGCCGCACTTCGCGATTGCGCGCGTCACGCGCCAATGTGCCGTCACGCAGCTGATGACCGAGCACCGCATCATCGTTGACGAAGCCGCCCACAATTTCGCGGCCACTCTTATTCGTGAGCCCAACGAGTGCCGGCGCGTCGAGTTCTGACACTCCCAGCGCCGCACGCACCGCGAGCGGCGCCGCGATCAACGGTGCCGCCAAGCCAGCGGCGAGTTTCGCGAGAAACACGCAGATCGGAAGAGC
>JALHNZ010000037.1 GCA_022843265.1 Gemmatimonadaceae bacterium | reverse complement strand
CCAGAGCTCATTGAGTGTGGTGTGATTCGCACGCGAGCTGAACAGCCGCTGGCGGCGCGATTGCGCGACATACATGAAGGTGTATCGGAGTTGATTGCGCGTCACGCACCGTCAACACTCGCTGTCGAAGATGTGTTCTACGCCAAGAATGTGCGCACTACCGTGGTACTCGGCCACGCACGCGGTGTGATCCTGCTGGCCGGTGAACTGGCTGGCGTTTCCATTGAAGAGTACGCCCCGGCAGTGATCAAAAAAGCCATCGTTGGACGCGGCGCCGCAACAAAAGAACAAGTGCAGTACATGGTGGCGCAGTTGTTGCGCCTCAAATCTCCGCCGCAGCCCGCTGACGCAGCGGATGGTGTTGCCGCCGCACTTTGTGCGCTGCTCGCCCCACGGTTGCCCACGTTCGCCTCCCTCAAGTTGCCCTCGCGCCAATGATCGCGCTGCTGACTGGTCGTCTCGTCTATCGCTCCGTTGCGCTCATCGAAATCGAAACGAGCGGTGGCACGGGGTACGAAGTGCACATCCCGCTCTCGGTATTCGAGAAACTCCCGGCCGATGGTGCTGAACTCACGCTGCACACACATCTCGCGGTTCGTGAAGACGCGTGGGATCTCTACGGGTTTGTATCGCGGCTCGAGCGCGATGTCTTTCGGCGTGTGCTCACGGCCAAGGGTGTTGGCCCGTCGCTAGCGCTCGGCATTCTCTCGACCATTGGCGCCGAGCGTGTGGTCGAGGTGTTGCGTGCCAAAGACATCACCACGCTCATGCGCGTACCGCGCGTGGGTAAGCGCAAAGCCGAGCAGATTGTGCTTGATCTTTCCGAGAAGGTAGACGACCTGCTCGTGGCCGGCGGCGGTGATGTGTCGCGTGCGCGGGCTGGAGGTGCTGCGCCGAATAACGAATCTGTACGTGCGCTTATTGCACTCGGCTACGGCGAAGCCGAGGCGCTCGCTGCGGTGCGTCAGGTTGGTGCGCAGGGTGATGTGGCGAGCACGGTGCGCGCGGCGCTGGTGGTACTGGGCAGATAGTCTGCGCTAGTGACGCAGGCTCTCCTAATGCTGGGGGAACTGCGGCGGGAAGGACACGAAAGCACGAAGGACACGAAGAAGAGCAACAGATTTTGAGGTAAACAGCGCGCTGTTGCAGTTTCCAAAAAATCGTTTGCCGTTGCTGTTCTTCGTGTCCTTTCGCTGTTCTTCGTGTCCTTGGCCCGTCGGCGCATCACGCCGACGGGCCCCGGCAGTGGCTTTTGCTGTTGCTACTGCTATTGCTGCTACCGGACGATCGCCTCAAGAGGCATCGCCCACACGCGCGGAAACGGATCCTCTTCAAACGCGAGCGCCACGTTTCCGCGAACATCGGCTAAAGCCGGGCCCCACTTTCCGAACGCGAGCACAGCGCCGTTTGATTTCGACAGCACCCACGTAAGTACGGCGTTCACCTCGCGCTGTAGCCGAGGTCCCCCTAGTGGTCGTTGACGAGGGCCGTACTCGACGTCGAACGCCTGCACAACGACATATGACCCAACCGCGACGAGCGACGAGAGGATGTGCTTGGGGAAGGTGGCGTTGATCGAACCGTCACGCAGGTCTCCCATCACTCTGCCGCCTTGAAATGAAGGCAGCTTGGCTCTCCATCGCATTGTTCCGTTCAGCGCGTACAAGCGGAGATCACCGTCTATGTAGCGGATTGTTATGCCGTCGGATTCCTTCTCGCAATGCAATGCGATTCCCGGCGCAGTGCGTCCCCACTCTCGCACAACTTTGTTACTGTCGAGCCCGAATGTCGGCGCAAAGGACTGCAGCACCTCGCCCCTGGGCGAAACTTCATGCACCACTTTGTCGTTGAGCGCCATCGCAACAAAGAGCCTTCCACGCGCAACACAAACATCGCCGGGTCGCGAGGTTGTGAGCATCGTGCGCAGATAACGCAGCTGTCCGTTGCGCGCGCTATAGACTGACAAACCGTTCAGCTGATCGGCGAGGTACAGCAAACTGTCGCCGTCGTGCGCAATGCTGTAGGGCTGACTCAGATCGCCCGGCCCACGACCATTTCTTCCCACCGTCGACAGCAGGTTCCCACGTAGATCGAACGCGCGCACGGTGTGGTTTGCATCATCAAGCACATAGATATTCCCGCTTGCATCCAACACAGACGCCTTTGGATACCCAATCATCGCCGGGCCCGCGCCCTCAGTACCAACGCTTACGCTCGTGCGCCCCGTCTTCAGCAGCGAAGACGGATTCGGCAACCGCGGCTCGGCGGGCTTGCCGCGATTCTGGGCCGCGAGCTCGGCACTTGATGCTGTACCTGCGACATATCCAATCGCGACTATGCAAACACGCAGAAAACGTCGATACTCGCTCAACACAGGCATCGGGATCTCCGGACAGGGGCGAGTCGGGGGAAGTCCACCGACGCTCTCCTAATGCTGGGGGAACTGCGGCGGGAAGGACACGAAAGCACGAAGGACACGAAGAAGAGCAACAGATTTTGAGGTAACCAGCGCGCTGTTGCAGTTTCCAAAAAATCGTTTGCCGTTGCTGTTCTTCGTGTCCTTTCGCTGTTTTTCGTGTCCTTGGCCCGTCGGCGCAGCGCGCCGACGGGCCCCGGCTGTGGCTTTTGCTGTTGCTACTACCTGCGATTCCCCTGCGAACTCCGCGTCGGCGTACCACAGTTCGGAATCGTAATCGGCTGCCCGTTCGGCCCCGTTGGCAGCGGACTGATCAGCTCACGTGAGCTGCGCTCCGGATCTTCACTCGCCATGTACGCCAGCATCGCCGTGAGCGTCGCGTTGTTCTTCACGTCGTCGATGATGAGTTTGTCGTACGAATCACGCTGCGTGTGCCACGTGCTGTTGCTGTAGTCCCACGACAGCGCATTGAGCGTCAGCGCCGGTGCGCCGCGACAAGCGAACGAGACGTGGTCGGTGCCACCACCAATGCCGCCAGGGCCCGACAAGCGCACCCACTGCGTGATGTCAGACGGCATCGCCGACATGTACTGCGCCAGACGTGCACCATTCTTGGGGAGGATGCCAGGGCCCATGCTCACCACGCGTCCCGTGCCGTTGTCCTGATTGAACAGGAACTGCAGCCCTTCAATCACTTCCGGATGATCGGCCGAATATCCGCCCGAGCCGTTCAGCCCCTGCTCCTCACCGCTCCAAAGCCCAATGATGATCGTGCGCTTGGGCTGCGGATACACCGTCTTGAGAATGCGCAGCGCTTCAAGCATCGTCACGGAACCCGTGCCGTTGTCCGTGGCGCCCGAGTGTCCTTCCCACGAGTCGTAGTGCGCGGAGAGCATCACGTATTCGTTCGGCTTCTCCGATCCCTTGATCGTGCCTACCACGTTAAACACTGGCTGTTCGCCGAGCGACTCCGATTCGGCCATCAGCTTTACAACCGGACCCTGATTGTTCTGCGCGAGACGGAACAGCATGCCGTAGTCTTCGCAGCCAATGTCGATCGTGGGCAGCGGATTGTTGCGCGGTGATCCGAAGATCTTCTGCACACCCGAGTACGCCGACCAGCTCGATTCGAACACGGCCAGTGCGCCCGCGTCTTTCACATCCTGATAGAACGTGGGCACGCGCTGATTGAGGCCACGGTAGGTGGCCGCAAGCTGATTCTGCTCCAGGTTGAGCGCTTCAATCGTGCTCGGCATGCCGAACAGATTGATCTGCTCAGCCGAACGGCACGACAAACGCGGTCCGCCGGAGAGAATCACCTTGCCCTTCACCTTCGGCAGCCACGCGCGGAACTCTTCCGGCGTCTGATACGGCTCAAGAATGACCACGCCGCCTTCAACGAACTGTCCACCGGTATTGCCGCTCCACGACAGCATTGTGGCGTCGAGTGTCTTCACACGCGGTGCCGTAAGTGATGCGTACGCCGGACCGCGCTTCCACGAGTTCCACGTGCCGTACTGTTCCTTCTTCGCTTCTACGCCCCAGCTCTTGAGCAACGACACCGCCCAGTCCTGCGCGCGGTTCATGTTCGGCGAACCTGTGAGACGCGGACCAATGGAGTCGAGCAGCACCTGCGCAATCTTCGCGACCTGCGAGCGCTGCATACCCTCTTCATAAATACGGGTGATGCCCGCGTCGGTGGCTGGCGTGCGACGAACGTATTCCGGCGCGCTATCAAGAGCGGGCGCGGTGGCACCTGGCGCCTTGGCGAGCGGACGAGCCGGGCCACGACCACCCGGGCCCTGCGCGTCGAGCGGCATGGCCGCGACGGCGAGGGCTAGCAGGATGCCCGAAGAAGCGAACAAACGTGACGACATGTAGAACTCCTGCGCGGAACTGGAGAGTGTGCGCGTCGCTCCGCGACGAGACGCGCACGGGTGGGATACTGCACCTGCGTGTGCGACACACGGCGCCACACGTTCTGCATTTGCGACAACAATCAGGCGCGCGGACTCAAACCGTCGGTGAGCGACGTGCGATACGCCTTGATTGCCGGCACAAAGCCAATCAGCGTGCCGGCGCCGAGCACGAGCGCGAGATACTTCCATTCAGTAGCGCCGAGCGCACGAATCGCGAGATGCACACCAGATCGCGCTTCAATCGCGCTCTGGCCAACCGTAAGAATCGCGTACACAAACAGCACACCGAGTACGCAGCCTACAAACGCCAGTAATGCGGACTCAATCACGAGCAGCGAAACAATGGTGCGCGGCCCCGCGCCAACGGCGCGCAGAATCGCCATTTCGCGGCGGCGTGCGTCGAGCGAGCTGTACAGCGCGACAAGCATACCCGTCAGACCGATCGCCACCGCAAACATGGCTACAATGCGCAGTCCCACTTCGGCGCTCGAGATATTCTGCCACAGTTCGCCGAGCGCCACACCGGGAATGATCGCCGTCACCGGCTCCACCAGATCGGTGTTCATCTCGCGCTGCAGCTGCAGGGCCTCGAATCGGTTCTTCGTGCCAACCATGAACGACGAGACCTGCTCGGCTTCGTGATCGTGGTCGGCGTGATCGTCGTCGTGGTCGGCATCGGGTTCCGCGGCGGAGGGCGCCGGCGCGGTTGAGGCAACCGGCGGCTGTGCCCCCGGCATCGTTGGCGTGCCCGGTGGCGGCTCGTATCCCGGCATGGCCGGCGGCGTTGCACCCGGCATGACCGGCGGCTGCGCCCCCGGCATCGTGGGCGTGCCCGGCGGCGGCTCATATCCCGGCATGGCCGGCGGCGTCGCACCCGGCATCACCGGAGGTGCCTCCGCCCCAGGCATGCTCGGCGTTCCCGCAGGTGGTGCCACGGGAGCCGCCGAAGGCGCCTGCTCAAAATCCTCGTGCATGGCCTCGATACCACCGAGCGTCACGTAAATCGCACGATCGATCGGCGTGAACGTGCGATTCAGAATGCCCACCACTTTGAACGGATTCGCTTCGTGATCGGCAATGCCACCACCCTGCAATCCGTGCGTCACCACAATCGGCGCGCCGAGCGTGTATCCGAGTCGCGATGCTACCTCGGCGCCGAGCACCACATCAGCATCTGTTTCCGCCGCACGCCCCTGCGCAAACGACACGCGCCCATCCTGGCGAAAACGATAGCGCTCATAAAACTCGTTCGTGGTGCCGATCACCCGATAACTGCGATGACTGTCGCCAAGCGCAAACGGAATCGACCACGCCACTGCCGGATGCTCGGCCCAGCGCTCGTACGTTTCGTAGCTAATGGCCGTAGACGACGCACCAATACCAAACACGGTGGACAGCAGCACCTGCAACGATCCACCACGTGCGCCAACAATTAGATCCACGCCACGGATCGTGCCGGCAAAGCTTTCGCGCACACCACTACGCACATGCTCGATGCCCACGAGCAACGTCACACTGAGTGCAATGCTCGCCACCGTGAGAAACGACGTAAATGCGCGACTGCGCAGCGACTGCAAGGCCAACCGAAGAATCGTACCCACGCGCTAGTTCTCCTTCGCGATGAGCGCGCTGGCACTGTTGATCTGCGGCAATTCAACGGTGCGCGAGAACAGTGGCTGCAGCGAAAAATCATGGCTGACAAATACCAACGTCGTGCCCGCCTTCTGGCATGACGCAAAGAGCAGCTGCAGGAATCGCTCACGGCGATCTGAATCCAGTGCCGATGTCGGTTCGTCGCAAATCACTACTTCGGGCGAACCAATCAGCGCGCGTGCCACAGCCACTCGTTGCTGTTGTCCAACCGACAACTCTGTGACCGGCGAACCCAGCGCTGACGCAATGTCGAGATCAGAGGCCAGCGACTCCGCCGCCTTGACCGGATCCGTACCACCAAGCTTTGCGCGACGCGCGCTATCCAGCCTGACCGGCAGCAGAATATTCTCACGCACCGACAAATACGGAATCAGATTGAACTGCTGAAACACATAACCGAGATGCTGCGCACGAAAGGCATCGCGCGAGCCGCTCGACATGGGGGTCAGATCCTGGCCAAGAATGCGCACCGATCCCGACGTGGCTGTGAGCACACCAGCCAACAGGCCGAGCAGCGTGGTTTTACCACTGCCACTCGGCCCGTGAAGGAACACTGTCTCGCCGCGTTCAATAGTGAGCGTGTCGATTGACACGACATCCTGACCCGGGCGATAAGCGAACCGAACGTTCGAGAGTGCGACGGCCGGAGGGGCCGCGTTTGCCATCATCGCGAGCTGTAGGGTTCCATTTTGGTGCCTTCCAGCGTGAAGCCCACTGTGCCGTACGGGCTTTCCACCGTGGCAATCTTGATTTTGCCGTGCATCCACACCGCGTCAAACAGCGTCAGTTTGACCGCTTTCTTACCGACCATCTGCACAAAGATGATCTGATTCGGTGGTGGCGGCGGCGTGTGTACGCAGGCGCCATAGTACGGCACAAGCAGGAACTCGGCGCCGTCTTCCATAAAGTCATCGAGCGGCACGACAAAACCCGGAATACGAACTTCCTTGCCGTTGAGCGCCTTGAGTGTGTCGGTCGCCTTGCCGGTGAGGTAGTCGAGCCCCGCGAGTACGCGCCAATCGATGGGCGGCGCATCGGCACCCATTTCAGCACGCGCGGCCAGCTTGGCGGCCTGCAGTCGAATCGGCGCGTGATACGCCGGCGCTTCCCACAACTGCGGCACGTAAATGGCGCCGCCGCCACGATGCGCGCGCGGCGCTTCCGGGCGCGCGTCTGCGGTGGACACAAACGCCATGACAGCAAGCGTCGAAGTGATCGTTACTAACAGCGTGCGCCGGGTGACGGCAGCGTCACGTGCAAACAGGCGACGAAGCATGGTCGTATGGGGTGCGAGGAAGTGGCTGAGCTGCAGCCAGTGCTACTGAATACTACGCAAATCCGGCCCGAATGCTGAGCCCAACGCTCGGTCATCCTCTATATTCCCCATCCCGCGTAAGTCGTTCCTCTGTTCCGCCTCCCGCCGCCCGCGATGGCCCGCCCCGAGATTACCACCCCCGAAGCCCTGATCGATGAAAGCGTGGTGGAGCTCTCGCTTCGCCCGCAACGGCTCGCCGAGTTCATTGGGCAGGGCAAGGTCAAGGAAAGTCTGTCGATCGCGATCGACGCGGCGCGTGGACGTCGGGAGCCCATCGACCACACGCTGTTCTTTGGGCCACCGGGACTGGGAAAAACCACGCTCGCCGAGCTGATGGCGCGTGAGATGGGCGTGAACATTCATACCACGTCCGGTCCGGCGCTTGAAAAGCCGGGTGACCTGGTGGGCACGCTCACCAATATGCGCGAAGGGGATCTGCTGTTCATCGACGAGATCCATCGCCTGCGCCCGGTGATTGAGGAGTACCTCTATCCGGCCATGGAAGACTACAAGATCGACATCCGTCTTTCAGAAGGTCCGAAGGCACAAAGCATCACCATGCCGATCGAAAAGTTCACGCTGGTTGGTGCGACCACGCGGCTCGGCATGCTCACGCCGCCGCTCAGGGCGCGCTTTGGGCTGGTGCATCAGCTCGCGTTCTATCCGGAGTCAGAGCTGGAAATCATTGTGCGCCGTACCGCGGAGGTGCTGCGTGTTGAAATTAGTGACGACGGCGCGCACGAGATTGCGCGCCGGTCGAGAGGAACGCCGCGAGTGGCCAACCGCCTGCTTCGCCGCGTGCGTGACTACGCGCAGGTCCGTGCAAACGGCTCGATCGATCGGGCCGTGGCCGACGCTGCGTTGGAACTGCTGGACGTGGACCAGTTCGGACTCGACGATATGGATGCGCGCCTGTTGCGCGTGATCATTGAAAAGTTTGACGGTGGTCCGGTTGGGCTTTCGACCATTGCGGCCGCCGTCGCCGAGGACGCGGGCACGATTGAAGAAGTGTACGAGCCCTTTCTTGTACAGCAGGGATTCCTGCAGCGTACACCGCGAGGGCGCATGGCCACGGCGCATGCGTACAGACATCTGGGGTACGAACCACCGCGCGCACGCAGCGACCAGGGTGAACTGTTGTAACCGAATGCGGAATTTTTTCCTTTCGCCGTTCTGAATTCCGTGTTGGACATTACTTTCCCGCCCATGCACGTTCCGGGCAGTCGCACGTCCGACTATGACTATCCCCTTCCCGAAGGGTTGATCGCGCAGGCTCCTGTTGAGCCGCGCGATGCAAGTCGGTTGCTCGTGATGGACCGCGCCACGCAGTCGCTGCACCACAAGAAGTTTCCGCAGTTGCTTGAGCATCTGTCGGAAGGCGACACGCTGGTGGTCAACAACACGCAGGTGTTCAAGGCACGCCTGCTCGGCACGCGTGCGTCAGGACAACCCGCCGAGGTGTTCTTGTTGCGACCGCTGGATGCGTCTCACGAAAGCACGCTCTGGGAAGCGATGGTGCAGCCTGGCTCAAAAATGAAACCGGGTCGCCGCATTCACATTGCGGACGGTTTCGACGTCGACATTCTCGAAACCACCCCGCGACATACGCGCATGGTGGAGCTGGCGGTGGATCGCGCGGTATATGCCACGGTTCCGCAGGCCATCAGTGCCTGCGGTCACGTGCCCTTGCCGCCTTACATTACGCGCGCTGATACGGCGGCAGATGCCGCACGGTACCAGACCGTGTACGCACACGACACGGGCTCTGTAGCCGCACCTACGGCCGGTTTGCACTTTACGCCCGAGTTGCTGGCGCGCATCACGGATCTCGGGGTGCAGCGCACGGAAGTCACCCTGCACGTTGGTGCCGGCACGTTTCGTCCGGTGCAAGACGATGATCCGTCACGCCATGTGATGCACGAAGAGTGGTACGAAGTGTCGCCGCAGGCCGCTCAACAAATCGCCGCGGCAAAGGCGCGTGGCTCGCACGTCTGGGCCATTGGCACCACCGCCGTTCGCACGCTGGAAAGCGCCGCCGACGAACACGGCGTAGTGCAACCGGGGGCGCGCGAAACCAACCTGTTTCTTCGTCCACCGCAAACGTTGCGGGTGGTCGACAAACTGGTCACGAACTTTCATCAGCCACGCAGTACGCTGCTCATGCTGGTCAGCGCGTTCGCCGGCTACGAGTTCATGATGTCGGCGTATCACGAGGCGATTGCGGAGCAGTACCGCTTTCTGTCGTACGGCGACGCGATGTGCATTCTGTGAGCGCGCCGTTTGCGTTTCGAATAGACGGCACCGACGGTCACGCGCGCGCCGGCTGTTTCAGCACCACGCACGGTGAGGTGCTCACGCCGCAGTTCATGCCGGTGGGTACGCTCGCGTCGGTCAAAGGGCTCGATCCCGATGACTTGCACACCCTCGGCGCCACGATGGTGTTGTCCAACGCCTATCATCTGCATTTGCGTCCGGGCGACGACACCGTGCGTACACTGGGCGGTCTGCACACGTTCATGCAGTGGCCGAAGCCGATACTCACCGATTCAGGCGGCTTTCAGGTGTTCTCACTGGAAGGGCTGCGCACGATCGATGAAGACGGCGTGGAATTTCGCAGTCATATCGATGGTTCGGCGCGCAAGTTCACACCCGAAAGTGTGATGCGCATTGAACGCAATCTTGGCGCCGATGTGATCATGCAGTTCGATCATGTGGTGCCCGGACAGAGCCCCGAACCGCTGGCGCGCGAAGCGATGGAGCGCAGCGTGCGCTGGCTGGCGCGCTGTCGTGATGAGTTTGCGCGTTTGTGCATCGAAGACCCGGACGTGCCAACGCCTGAGCAGGCGCTCTTTCCTATTGTGCAGGGTGGCATTCACGCGGGATTGCGACGCGAATCGTCGGCCGCCATTCGTGATCTGCACGACTGGCACGGCTACGGGATTGGCGGGCTCTCGGTGGGTGAAGCGAAGCCGGATATGTATGCCATGCTGGATGTGACGAACGAGGCGCTCCCAACAGACAAGCCGCGCTATCTGATGGGCGTCGGATTTCCGGAAGACCTGGTCGAAGGCGTGGCCCGCGGCGTGGACCTGTTCGACTGCGTGGCGCCCACGCGCATGGGCCGGACCGGGGCCTTTTTCACGGCCAACGGCAGACGCAACATCAAGAACGCCCAGTTCCGCCTGGCGGATTTGCCGCTCGATCCCGAGTGCCAGTGCAGTACCTGTACGCGCTTTTCCACGGCGTATGTACGGCACCTGTTCGTGTGTGAAGAAATCCTCGGGCTGCGCCTGATCAGCCTCCACAATGTACATTTCCTCGTCACGCTGATGCGGTCGGCTCGTGAAGCCGTGCTGGCGGGGACGTTCGACGGCTGGAGCCGCGATTGGCTCGCCCGATATCACTCCAAGATCTTCACACCATGACGTTCGTTCCAGTTTCAGCGGCCCTCGCGGCCATGTTGCAGATGCCAGGCGGACAGCTCCCCGGCATGATTTTCATGTACGGCGCCATCTTCGCCATTTTCTACTTTGTGCTCATCCGTCCGCAGCAGCAGCAGCGGAAGAAGCACGACGAAGTGGTGAAGGCGCTCAAGAAGGGTGACGAGATCGTCACGGCCGGCGGCCTGGTGGGCGAAGTGGTGGCGATTCAGGCCAAGGACGCGCCTGCAATGGACGACAAGATCACGATCAAGTCAGGCGATTCGCGATTGGTGGTGGAGCGTGGGCGCATTGTGCGCGTTGGCAGTGGCCCGGCGGTCGCTGGTTGATCAGCGGTGGCTCGCCTCGATATTCACGTCCTCGGCTCGCCAATTCTTCGGCAGGAGACCGAACTCGTCACGCACATCACGCCGGAACTGCGGCGCCTTGCTGATGACATGCTCGACACCATGGACGCGGCCAAAGGTGTTGGCCTGGCCGCGCCACAGGTTGGACGGATTGAACGGTTAACAGTGGTTGGTGTAGACGATCAGCGTTTTGCCCTGTTCAATCCGGAAATCATCCGTCGCGAAGGCAAAATTCGCTGGGAAGAGGGATGTCTTTCCATCCCTGAAGTGTTCGCCGAAGTGGATCGCTCGGCAGAAGTCACGGTGCGCGCTCTCGATATTGATGGAAAAGTGATTGAAGTCACGGGCACAGAGTTGTTAGCCGTGTGCCTGCAGCACGAGATTGATCACTTGCATGGCAAGCTGTTTCTGGACCGGTTGTCGCTGCTCAAACGACGCGCCGCCATGCGCACGTGGGAAGAAGAAAAACTGCAATATCCGAAGTTGCTGCGTGTATTGCCCGTGGAAGACCTGCCGCCGGAAGTCTGAACGTCATGCGCATTTTGTTCTGGGGTACTCCTGACTTTGCTGTTCCCCCGCTGCTCGCATTGCTTGGCGAGGGGCACGATGTCGTGGGAGTGGTCACGCAACCGGACCGCCCGCGCGGACGTTCGCGCTCGCAACTCGATCCCTCGCCTGTAAAGGCTGCCGCGTTGCAGGAAGGACTTCCGGTATTGCAGCCGGAACGTCCGCGCGGCGATGTGTTCATGAGTGAGCTGGCGGCGCTGGCCCCCGATTTGAGTGTGGTCGTCGCGTATGGGCACATCCTCACCCAGATGGTGATTGATGCGCCGCGGCTCGGCACGCTGAACATTCACGCCTCGCTGCTCCCGCAGTTGCGCGGCGCGGCGCCGATTCAGGCGTCCATTCTGGAAGGACACACCGAAACCGGCGTCACCATCATGCGCATGGTGCTGGCCCTCGATGCGGGCCCGATGCTGCACGTGGTGCGTACGCCGATCAACAGCGACACCACATACGGCGAGTTGCACGATCAGCTCGCCGAGCTTGGTGCACTTGGCATTGTACAAGCGTTGGCGTTGCTCGAAGCCGGTGCATCGCAGGAAATCGCACAGGATGACTCTCAGGCCACGTATGCGGCCAAGATTGATCGCGCATCGGCCGAGCTGCATTTCAATCGTGATGCCATCAATGTCTCGCGCATCATTCGGGCCTTTGATCCACGGCCTGGTGCACATACGGTGCTGCACGGGCAGTCCGTGAAATGCTTTGGCGTGCGCGTGGTCGCCGAGTCTGACGCGGATATCACCGATGACGCGCTACGGGCCAGCCGCCCCGGCACGATCCGATCTATTGATGCCGACGGCTTGCTGGTGCGCTGTGGCTCGGGCGCCGTGCGTATCTCGCAGGTACAGCCCGCGGGCAAGGGTCGCCTCGCGCCGCTCGACTGGATGCGCGGCCGCGGTGTGAACATTGGCGATCGCTTCGACGATTCAGAGGGAACCGGCTATCTTTCCTCGCATGACGCCGGTGGGGGAATCTGACGGGGGCTTCGGTCCCGATGTAAAGGTGGACGCGCGCGAGCCCGAGAGTGACTCGGTTGATCGCGTGCGCAAACCGTATCGTGGTCCACGCGGCAAAACCGCGTCGATCACTGAATCGCGCATTGCGGCCGCGGCCATTCTCGCGGAAATCCGCAGTGGCCAGCTGCTCGATCCGGCATTTGACCGCCACGCCGGCCCGCTTGACGCACGCGATCGTCGCTGGGTGCAGGAGCTGGTGTGGGGCACGCTGCGCAAACGCAGCTGGTTCGACGCCATTCTCGGCGCTCGTGTTCGCGGTGGTCTGGCCCGTCTTGATGGTGACGTGGCCGACCTGCTGCGTTTGGGCGCGTATCAGCTGCTGAACATGGGCAGCGTGCCTCCGTACGCGGCCATTGCGCAAACGGTGGAGCTTGCCAAACAGCGACACGGCATTGGGGCGAGCAAGCTGGTGAATGCGGTGTTGCGACGAGTGGATCGGGAACGCGATGCCCTGCAACCGATTCCGCCAAACGATCCAATAGACGCGCTGGCACAGCGTGCTTCGCACCCGCGCTGGATGGTGGCGCGCTGGGTGGCACGATTCGGATTGGCCGACACGGAAAAACTGCTCGAGGCCAACAACCACGAAGCGCCGATTGTGCTGCGCCCTTTTGGTGTTGTGCGCGAGCAGCTTGAAGCCATGCTCGAAGGCGCAGGCGTTACCGTGTCGGATGCACCACTGGTGAATGATTCCCTGGTGCTGGGGCACGGCGTGCAACTCACCGAGCTGGGAGCGTTCAAGCAGGGGTTGCTCTTTGTGCAGGATCCGGCGGCCACCTTGGTCACGCGCTACGCCGCAATTGCGCCGGGCAGTATTGTGGCCGACTTGTGCGCCGCGCCTGGTGGGAAATCGCTGGAACTGTCGCGCGTGGCCAAGCTGGTGATCGCGGCCGACCGTGTACCGGGCAGACTGGAGCGCTTGCTGCTCGGCCTCGGACGTCTCGATGTCGAAAACATCGTGGCGTACGTTGGCGACGCGCGCGAGCCCGCATTGCGCGATATGGATGCACTCTTGCTCGACGTACCGTGTACTGGAACGGGCACGTTTCGTCGTCATCCCGATGCACGCTGGCGCCTGAAGACGTCGGATCTTGCGGTGATGAGCAGCATTCAACGTGATATTTTGCGGTCGGCAGCGCAGTGTGTGCGTCCCGGTGGGTTGCTCATTTATTCCACCTGCTCGCTGGAACCGGAAGAGAACGACGCCCCGGTGGACGCATTTCTCGCTGAGCATCCGGAGTTTGTTCTGGAGCCGCCGCCCGAAGGTTCGGTACCGGATACGGTGCTCGACAATGGGCGGCTACGTGTGTTGCCACATCTTCATGGTGCAGACGGCGCGTTTGCCGCGCGCTTGCGCCGACGGGAGAATTCGTGAGCAAGAAAAAACCAATGTCGCCGCTGCGGAAGCTCTGGTTGTCACGCGCGGGCATCGCACTCGGCGCAGGGCTGATTGTCGGTGCGGCCAGCGGCTTTGTGTCACTTCGCATTCTTGAGGGTGACTCGCGCACGCCAATTCCTGAAGCGGTCAACGAAGAGATTGTGGAGCCCGCGGCACGCAAAACGTTCCGCGGCCCGCGCGCCGATGGCATGCGAGCCGGATCAGCGCAAACCGCGGAGCGCGGAGAAGGCGTCGAAGCATCAAGTACGCCGGTAGCGGTTGTGCCCGATTTGCAGGGCCGCGTAGAAGGCGACGCGCGTCGGTTGCTGGAGCGCGCTGGCTTTACAGTGGGCGATATCATGTTTCGCGAATCGGATGAACGCACCGGAACTGTTCTTGAAACATTTCCAGTGCCCGGCGAGCGCGTACAGTTGCCGGCAACGGTCAACCTGATTCTCGCCGACCGACGCCGCTCGATCATTCTTCCGGGGCCCGACACAATGCCGCCGGATACCATGCGCGTTGACACCATGCGCTCCGACACGCTTCCATGACTGTTCGCATCGCCCCTTCTATTCTGTCAGCGGATTTTGCGCGCCTGGCCGACGATCTCGCCATGTGTGAAGCCGGCGGCGCCGACTGGATTCACGTTGATGTGATGGACGGTCGGTTTGTCCCGAATCTCACATTCGGCGCGAAGGTTATTGAAACGGTACGTCGCTGCACGTCACTGCCGATTGATGTGCATCTCATGGTGGTGGAGCCGGAGCGCTACTTCGATGATTACGCAAAGGCTGGTGCCAATGTGCTCACGGTGCACGCAGAAGCCGCGCCGCATCTGGATCGCCAGCTGGCGCGCATTCGCGAACTTGGCTGCAAGGCTGGTGTGGCGTTAAACCCGGCCACGCCGCTTGAGCAGGTACGTGAAGTGGCGGCTGATCTCGATTTGCTGTTGATCATGACGGTGAATCCGGGGTACGGCGGACAGAAGTTTATCGAGTACACGGTAGACAAAATTGCGCGCGCCAGGCAGATGCTCGTGGCCACCGGCTCACGCGCGGTGCTGGAGATTGATGGTGGTGTGAGTCGCGAGACGATCACGCGATGCTGGCGCGCCGGAGCAGATACGTTCGTTGCGGGGAACGCAGTGTTTACCGCAGCCAATCCAACCGCGGAGATCGGTGCGCTGCGCGCACTGTGCGGAGTGTCGGTATGACGGTCAAACAACAGTGGATTGCAGTGGCCGGAATCGTGGCGGTGCTGGCCGTTGGGCTATTCGTTGGCACGCGCATGATGGACGCTGAGTCGTATCACGTGAGCATCGGTGCGCAGGCGCGCGGATTTAACGCGGTCGACATGAGTCGCACCGACGGCTCGCTCAAAACACTGAGCGACTACCGTGGTAAAGTCGTATTACTGAATATCTGGGCGACCTGGTGTGGCCCTTGCAAGAAGGAAATGCCCAGTATGGAGAAGTTGCATCAGGAGTTTGCCAGTCAGGGCCTGGCTGTGGTTGCAGTGAGCGTGGACAACCCGAACATGGAAACGGCGATCCGCGACTTCGTGAAAGAATACGCGCTGACTTTTGACGTGCTGTATGATCGCGAAGGGTTGTTCCGCCAGATCTATCCGTACACGGGCGTTCCAGAGACATACGTGATCGACAAGTCCGGCATCGTGCGCCGCAAGTGGATTGGCGACGACGATTGGAGTTCAGAGTCGAACCGGAAGTTTGTTGCGCAGTTGCTGGCCGAGTCCGAGGCCTGACGCGTGGGTTTAAAGCGGCGACTGCGCGCCGAATGGCCGCGGGCCGTGATCGCGCTCGTGCTGGCAACCGGATTGTGGTTCATTGTGAGTGCGGAAGAAGCCGCTTCGGCGTGGATTCCGGTCAACGTGGCACTCACGCTTGAAGCGGATGTCACGCTCGCGGAGCCGACACCACCAGTGGAAGTGCTGGTGGTTGGCAAACGCCGAGAGCTCTACAAGTTGCTTGCCTCACCGCCAACGATGCCTCGTGCGGTCACCAACGAAGGCAGTGACAGCGCGCGTCTTGAGCTGCGCGGAGAAGATGTGAATCTGCCAACCGGCAGTGACGTGGTCGTACGCGAAGTGCGCCCGCGATTGTTATTGGTGTTGCTGCGTCGCCCTGAACGCGACACTAGCAACGTCGAGCAGCCGGCGCGATGATGTCAGGCGTTCCCACATGACCACGGTGCGTGTGCTCAGCATTGAAACATCGTGCGATGAAACGTCGGCGGCGGTGGTTGAGCGCACAGGCGATACGTTTGCGCTTCGGTCACTTGTGATTTTGTCGCAGGATGTGCACCGGATTTTCGGCGGCGTGGTGCCGGAAATCGCCAGTCGGCAACATCTCACCGCGTTGCCACCGGTTGTCCGCGAAGCGCTGCGCGACGCATCGTGCGACGTACAGGACTGCGACGCGATCGCTGTCACGCACGCACCCGGTCTGGTTGGCGCACTGCTGGTGGGTGTGCACTTCGCCAAAGCGCTCGGGCTCGCGCGAAGTGTACCCGTTGTTCCGGTGCATCATCTCGAAGGCCATCTGTTCGCCACCGCACTCGAACACCCGCTCGCAACGCCGCCCTTCACCGCGCTGCTGGTGAGCGGTGGACACACGCTGCTGCTCGATGTGGAAGACTGGGGTGTGTATCGGTTGCTCGGACAAACGCGTGATGACGCCGCCGGTGAAGCGTTTGATAAAGTGGCCAAACTGCTCGGTCTTCCGTATCCGGGCGGGCGTCCACTTGAGTTGCTCGCGCGCGAGGGCGATCCATCACGTCATGTGTTCTCACGTCCCATGCTGCGCCGCAATCAGCAGCCGGAAGATGCCGACTACTTTGACCTGTCCTTCAGCGGACTGAAAACCGCCGTGATGCTGGCCGTGCGCGCCGCCGAGGCGGCCGGTACGATTGACGCGGAACGGGCGCACATCGCGCGTGGATTTCAGGATGCCGTGGTGGATACGCTCGTGGCAAAGACCGCCCGTGCCGCGCGCCTGTTCAATCGGGACCGCGTGGTACTCGGTGGTGGTGTGGCGTGTAATGTGGCGTTGCAGCATGCCATGCAGCGGGCGCTCAGGTCACCAGGTCAGGTGGTGTATGCGCCGTCGCCGCGGCTCGCCACTGACAACGCGGCGATGATTGCCGCGGCCGGCGCATTTCGCTTCTCGGCCGGCGAGATTGGGGATCCCGCATTCTCGGCGCATGCGTCGATGGTGATTCCCGGTATGTTACAGCCGTCTCGTTAGTCCAACTTCTTTCGCCATCATTTGCGTATGCTCGCTATCGACGGCATTACGGCGCTCCCGACCGTCTTCAAGATGGGTCCGATTGAGCTGACCGGCTTTGGTCTCGCCGTGCTCGCCGGGTTTGTGCTTGCACAGATCATCTGCATTCGTGAGCTCACACGTCGGGGACAACTCGTTGAAGCCGACGCGATGCCTGATATCATCATGGCCGCGCTCATCGGCACGCTCATTGGGGCGAAGACGTACTACGTGATTCTGGTGGGCGATGTCTCGGCGTTTTTCAGTCGCGGCGGCTTTGTATTCTGGGGCGGTTTTATTGGCGCCGTCATTCTGTGCACACTCACGGTGCGCTGGAAGAAGCTCAGCTTTTTCCGTATCGCTGATGTGGCGGGAATTTCCATTGCCGGTGGTTACGCCGTGGGACGCACCGGGTGCTGGGCGGTTGGTGATGACTACGGTCGTCCGTGGAGTGGTCCGTTTTCGGTGCGATTCCCGGAGGGCGCGCCGCCGAGCACCGCCCAGAACCTGCAATCGATGTTTGGTGTTGAGCTCCCCCCCGGCACCGATCCGCTCGAGGTGATCGCGGTGCACCCGACGCAGCTGTATGAAGTGGCCATGGGATTCGTGATGTTTCTCGTGCTGTGGCGCTTCCGGGGGCACACTCATAAGGTAGGGTGGCTGGCCGGCGTGTACTGCGTGCTGGCGGGGCTGGAGCGCTTTATCGTGGAGTTCTTCCGCGCCAAGGACGACCGATTTGTAGCCGGTTTGACGATTGCCCAGGTGATTGCGCTTACGATCGCGGTGATTGGCGTGGGCTTTCTTGTGGCCCGGCGTGACCCGAAGGGCTCGGCGCTCGCCCCCGTCTGATTTGCTAACAAATGGGGGAGGCGAACGTCTCCCGACAAAATCACTCCCCATTGCTTCGCCTCTCTCAGTGTGCTAATCTAAAGATGTATCGATTGAGAACCATTCTCATCTTTTTATCGACACCGCCACGTGAGCACCAAGCTTCCTGTTCTTGAGTCGGTCACCCAGCCTGCGAATGGTCTGCTCGCAGAGGCCCGTCCGTGCGCACTTTCACAGTGTCGTCCCGGCAGCCGCGCCACGGTGCTCGGCCTTGATGATTGTGGTTCCGACGAAGCCTGTCGCCTCCGTGCGCTTGGATTGTGCGAAGGCACGTCGGTCAGTGTGATCGACGCTCGTCACGCCATGGTTCTTGATGTGCGCGGCACGCGTATCGCGCTCGGTTCGGCATTGACCGCCGGCATCACTGTTCAGCCGCTGCCAGCCGTCCGTTCGGCGCGCGGCTGATTGCAGTTCGAGTAGTTCGGTCGCCAGATGAGCGATCTCGCTGTGCCGGTTGTTGAATCAACGCCGCCCGTTTCCAGTGCACCGACTGATGCTGCAGTTCTGCGCGTCGCGCTGGTAGGTAATCCCAACACAGGCAAGACCACGCTTTTCAACGCCCTGACGGGACTGCGTCAGCGCGTCGGCAACTTTGCTGGCGTGACGGTAGAACGCGTTGAAGGAATGTTTCGCACCGCGGGTGGCGCGCGCGTTTCGTGCCTCGACCTGCCCGGCAGTTATTCGTTGTCCGCGTCATCTCCCGACGAACAAATCGCGCTTGAAGTATTGCTCGGCAAAGCGCGCGACGGATGGCGCCCGGATGTCATCGTTGTCGTCGTGGACGCGGCGCATCTTGAACGCAATCTGTATCTCGCCAGCCAGGTGCTCGAAGTTGGTGTGCCGGTTGTCGTTGCACTCAATCAGATGGATGCCGCCGAAGCCAAAGGCATCACCATTGATGTGCCCGAGCTGATTCACGAACTCGGCGTTCCGGTTGTGCCGCTGATTGCCAAGCGTTCGCAGGGGCTCGATGCCCTCACACGGGCCTGCGAAATCGCGGTCACGTTGCCAGCGCCGGGGCGAAAATTTGTACTGCCGCACGCCGTAGACGACGCACTGTTGCCAGTGGTGCAGCATCTCGAACAGGCCGGCTTCAAACCCTCGGCCGCACGACTCGAAGCGCTGCGTCTCATGTCCGTGCAACACGCGGAACCGCATCTCGAAACGATTGCAGGGCTCGACGATGCGCGGCGTGACGCCACGGTCACACTCGCGCAGATGGGCATTGCACCGCAGCGGCTCGAATCAGATGCGCGCTACGGATGGATTGGCGAAGTAATGTCGCGCACGACGGCATCGCGCGAATCGCACGGTCAGTCTATTTCTGATCGCATTGACGCCGTCGCGCTGCATCGGGTGATTGGTCCGGTGTTGTTCATCGCGCTGATGGCGTTTGTGTTCCAGTCGGTCTTCACCTGGGCCGCACCGCTGCAGGATGCAATCGAAGGCGGCATCGCGGCGCTCGGCTCGCTCGTTGGCGGCTTCATGCCCGAGGGTGAGCTGCGCTCGCTGGTGGTAGACGGTGTGTTTGCCGGTGTCGGATCGGTGCTCGTATTCCTGCCGCAGATCTGCATTCTGTTTCTGGTGATCGGCGTATTGGAAGACAGTGGCTATATGGCGCGTGCGGCGTTTCTCATGGATCGTGTCATGCGACGCGTTGGGCTGCATGGCCGCAGCTTTATTCCAATGTTGTCGGGTTATGCGTGCGCGGTTCCGGGCATCATGGCCACGCGCGTGATTGAGAACCGGCAAGACCGTTTGGCCACCATGATGGTCGTGCCGCTCATGAGCTGCTCGGCGCGACTGCCGGTGTACACGCTGCTCATTGGTTCGTTTGTACCAGCGAGTACGCTGCCTCTCGGCTTCGGACTGCAGGGCATGACGTTGCTCGGCATGTATCTGCTCGGCACGCTGACCGCACTTGCAGTCGCCGCCGTGTTCAAGCGCACGCTGCTCAAGGGCCCCGTTCGGCCTATGATTCTCGAACTGCCGTCGTATCGGTGGCCGAGTGTGCGTACGCTCGGAGTCACCGTATGGCAGCGCGCCATGTTGTTTGTGCGGCGCGCCGGCACGGTGATCATGTCGCTCTCGATCGTACTCTGGGCGCTGGCCACGTATCCGCGCACTGCGCCCGATCCGCTGCTGTCGGAGATGTCGCAGCAGGAACAGCAGCTCGAACAGAGTGCCCTCGGGCAGATCGGCAAGGTGATCGAGCCGCTGGTGCGTCCGCTCGGCTACGACTGGAAGATCGGCGTTTCGATTGCCGCGAGTTTTGCCGCGCGTGAAGTGTTTGTCTCCACCATGGGCACGATCTACGGCGTGGGTGGTGATGACGACAACGCCGCCGCGCTGGGCGAGCGACTCAAGGCCGAGGTGGATCCGAACACGGGTCGTCCGGTGTATTCAACGTTGGTCGCACTCGGCCTGATGGTGTTTTACGTGTACGCGCTGATGTGCATGAGTACCACGGCGATCACGGTGCGTGAAGCGGGCGGCGGCAAGATTGGTTGGTCGTGGGCCGCGATTCAGTTTGGCTACATGCTCGCGCTGGCGTACGGGGCTGCCTGGCTCGTGTACACCGTGGGTCGTGCACTCGGATACGGAGGGTAAACGCGTGCAAACACTGATCGTGGGTTTGATTGTGCTCGCGTCGCTGGCGTTCATTGCACGACGGGCGCTGGGCGCGTGGCGTGCCTCACGTGCGGCGGCGTCAGGATGCGCCAGCGGATGCGGCTGCAGTTCGTCAGCTCCCGTCGCCAAGCACCTGTGACGCTTCGGCTGTAGCCACGGGCAAACGCTCGCGCACAGCACGCAAGTCCGCATCACTCAGTCCGAGCCACTCGCACACGGCTGGCTCCAGCACGTGTCCGTATACCGTGCGGCTGTAGCCGAGTTTGCACTCGGCCGCCAGGTGATCCGCTACATGCACGATTGCGGGCATGGCGCGGTGCGCCGGTTCCAGCGCCATGGGCGCATGATGGTGAGCGGCCACGTGTGCCAGTGACTGCGGAAATCCCCAACTGTTGCTGAGCGCGGCGCCGAGCGCTTCGTGAGTCGTACCCAGATGCAGCAGCTCGGCAGTGGCGAACTCAAGGGTCGGATCACTCTCCAGCGCCATCAACAGCTGTTCGAACTGCGGGCGTAGCGTTTGCATGGCGACCACAACCCCAATGTCGTGCAGCAAACCCGCCAGCATGGCTTCTTCGGCGCTGCCTTTGCGCGTTTGCAGTGCCAACAATCGCGCGCCTTCTGCGACCGCGACGGAGTGCAACCACACGTCGCGCGCATCAAACGACTGATGCAACCGCCCGCCACGAAACATGCGCGTGAGACTGGCCGCGATCGCGATGTTACGGATCGCGGAAAAACCAAGCCGCACGATTGCTGCACTGGTCGTGTTGACGGTGCCGGGTAGACCGTAGAATGCCGAGTTCACCACACGCAGTACGCGCGCACCGAGTGTCGGATCACCCGCGAGCAGTTTGTCGAGCGCGTCTCCCGTTGCTGTGGGATCATCGGCTAGCCGCATGATGCGCAGCGTGACGGTGGGTAGTGTGGCGAGCGGTCCGAGTCGCTTGACGGCGTCTACGGCGAGTGCAGCGGGTGTCATGAGGCGAGAGGCAAAGCGTGATTCGCGAGCAGGTCTTCGCTTGTTATGGGTCGCGACAAAAGAAAGCCTTGCCCGTAGCGACAGCCGAGGTCCTGCAGCATGGCCGCTTGCGCCACTTCCTCGATGCCTTCCGCGACTACATCGAGGCCGAGGTTATCCGCCAACGTAACCACGGCGTGTACCAGCGCTGCGTAGTCGCGGCCGCGACCGATATTCGCGATGAACTCGCGATCAATTTTGAGTACGTCAAGTGGGAATGCCTGCAGACAGGAGAGCGACGAATGTCCGGTGCCAAAATCGTCCATGGCCAGTCGTACGCCGGCGTCACGGAACTCGCGCAGCAGCTGCGTAGCGCCAACGCGATTGGCCATGATTTGCGACTCCGTCACCTCGAGCAGCAGCTGCGACGGCTGCATGCCCGACGCGCGCACTATGGCGAGCGTATGCGCCACGAGGTCCGGGTCGGTGAGCTGTACGCGCGACAGATTCACGCTCACAAAACCCGGAGCCTGCCCTCCCAGTTCGCGCTGCCAGCGCATGAAGTCTGCGCAGGCCGTGCGGAGTATCCAGTCGGCCATCGGAAGAATCAAACGTGTTTCTTCCGCGATCGGGATGAATTCGGACGGTGATACGTTGCCGTGCGTTGCGTGATCCCATCGCACGAGCGCTTCGACGCCAGCCACGGAGCGGTCCTGCAACGAAACAATTGGCTGGTATACCATGGTCAGTGACTGCTGCTCAATCGCGGTACGCAGATCGTTTTCCATCGTATGGCGCAGCGCAATGGCGTCGCGCATACCCGATGAGAAATGCACCGCGCGCGCTTTGCCACGGCACTTCGCTTCATACATGGCGATATCCGCGTCGCGCAGCATGTCATCGGCGGTGACGTAGTGACTACTGTAGCACGCAATGCCAATGCTGGCGGAGGATCGCACGGCGTGTGGCCCGAGCTGGTGCGGGGGCTGGAGCGCGTTGATCAATCGCTCGGCCACCGACATGGCCACATCGGGGTCTGCAACACCCTGCAGCAGGACAACAAACTCATCGCCACCAAGGCGGGCAACCGTGGTGTCTGTGGATTCGAGCAAGAATGTGTCGCTGGCGCGGAGATTCTCACGCAAGCGGGAGGCGATCGATTGCAGTAGCTGGTCACCTACATCGTGCCCCAGACTGTCATTGATGATTTTGAAACGATCAAAATCAAGAAACATCAATGAAAAGCCCGCGAGATGATTGGCGCGTGCCAGATCAATGGCCGCCTGCAACCGGGTGTGCAGCAGCGCCCGGTTGGGCAAACCGGTGAGCCGATCTCGGCGAGCCGCGCTCTCAAGTTCTACCAGCAATCGCTGGCGCTCGAGCACTGAACCAACACGCGAGCGGAGTTCGGCCGCAAAAAATGGCTTGCGAATGTAGTCCTGCGCACCGGCGTTGAAGCACGAGGTGAGCACGCTGTGACTCTCACTGCCGGTAACCATGACCACCGGAACGCGCGCGAGCGCGGCGTCCATACGCAATACTTCGAGAATGTCGAGACCGCTCAGGTGCGGCAGATCATAGTCGAGCAGGATCAGATCTGGCTTGTCGGCCCGTGCGATGCCCAGGCCGTCGGCGCCAGTTCCGGCAACCGAAATGCGTGCGCCGAGCGGTTTGAGCATGGTGCTCACGAGCGCCTGCACATTGGGGTCATCGTCAATGAGCAGCACGTGCGCCGGCACCGTAATTTCCGACGGCGACGAGATTGTGGCAGAAAGCGTTGCGATGTTCACAGTTCACCCGCTGCGTGCGACAGCCGTACACCACTGCCCGTCAGCCCACGCTCAATGGCGTTGCACGTGTCAACCATTCGACCGACGGTGTCGGTCAGTTGCGTTGCATACTCACTCGTAAGCGCAACTTGTTCAAGATCGCGCGCCACCGCGGTGAGCTGCGGATATCCGTAGCTGGAACCCGTACCCTTGAGCTGATGCGCCAGTCGCGCAATTTCCGGACGGTTGTCTTCGGCAACCAGTTCGAGCAGCCGTTCCGTTCGGCCTGGCAGCTGCACCACGAACGTGTGAACAAGCTCCATCATATCGGGGTCCATCGAATGTTCGCTGGTGATGATGTCATCGTCGTTGCACAGCGTGCGTGAATCGAATGCGCGCTCCAGCGGAAATATTTCGTCGTGCAGGGCAGATTCTTTGCCAAGCCATCGTGACACGGTCCTCAGCAGTACGTCGCGATCAATCGGCTTGGTGGCGTAGTCATCGCAACCGGCGTCGAGGCACTTGCCGCGATCTTCGGCCATGGCGTGTGCCGTTAGCGCGACGATTGGTAGTGTGATACCGCATGCACGCAGTGTCCGTGCCAGCGTGTACCCGTCCATTTCCGGCATTTGCATATCGGTAATGATCAGGTCGTAGTGCACGTTGTCTCGCTGAGCCGCGGTAATCAGCGACAGCGCGATCAGGCCGTTGTCGGCGATGGTGACGCGCGCTCCCGCCTTGGTCAGATGATGCGTGAGCAGCCGCTGATTGTCCGGACCGTCTTCAGCGAGCAGGATGTGCACGTTCTGCAACGGGACGCCTGCGTCACGCACGGCGATCGCGGAGGAGTTACGCACGGCGATCGCGGGGGAGTTACGCACGGCGATCGCGGAGTCACTCACGACGGCCGCGGCGGAGTCTTCCACGGCGACACACGCCAACTCGTGCACCATGCTGGACTGAGGCGCCGGTCGCAGCGGAAGGTCCACCACAAACGTGGTGCCCACGCCCGGACTGGTTGCACTCAGCCGCACGTCGCCGCCCATGAGTGAGGCGAGGCGCCGACAAATGGTCAGACCCAGACCGGTGCCACCGTGACGACGGGTGACCGAGGCATCCGCCTGCGTGAACGGCTGAAACAGCGCGCCTGCCTGCGCGGCGGTCATGCCTGGCCCGGTGTCCGTCACATCAATGCGCAAACGCGCGTCGTCTTCGCGCTGAATAACACTTACGGCAACGGTAATGCTGCCCTCGTCTGTGAACTTGGCGGCGTTGCCTACCACATTGAGCAATATCTGACGCAGTCGTGTGGGATCGGTCAGAATCCGATCCGGCACGGGCGTGTCGAGGCGCGTCAGCAAGTGAACGCCCTTGTCGGCAGCGCGCGATTGCATCAGTCGGTCTACTTCGAGCAGCAGTTCCGGAAGTTGTGTCTCGGCTTCTTCCACCTGCATGCGTCCGGCCTCAATCTTAGAGAGGTCGAGCACATCATTGATAACAGTGAGCAAATGCTCGCCAGCACGACGGATGGTGTTCACGGCATCCAACTGCGGGCCAGACGCGTGACTGGCTACGATCTCGTCCCGAAGCACGTCGGCGTAGCCAAGAATGGCCGTGAGCGGTGTGCGAATTTCGTGGCTCATGTTGGCCAGGAACTCACTCTTCGCGTGGCTCGACAGTTCCGCCTGCGCGGCCATGGAGTTTGCACGCGCGGTCGCTTCTTCAAGAATCTGATTGGTTTCCAGCAGTTGTGTGGTCGCGTCTTCGGCATCGAGCCGCGCGTTGATCAGATTCTGCTCAGCGCGGTGACGTTCGGTGATGTCGAAGATCGCACCATCGATATAGGCCGGCGATTCATCGGAGGGTCGACGGAAAACCCCCTGTCCGGTTTCGCTGACCCAGCGCAGCGAGCCATCTGCATGCCGAAGCTGGTATTCCACGGCAAAACTCGTACGATGCGCAATCGCTTCATTCACGATCAGCTCGACTTCGGCGCGATAGTCGGGATGAATCAGTGACGCAAAGCGACGCGGTTGTTCCCCAAGAAAGTCGCTTGGTGGATAGCCGGTGACTGATAGCGCCGCGTCGCTGAGAAATTCCATTGTCCACTCGGTATCATTGCGCCGGCGATACGAGAGACCAGGAATGTTGTTGATGAGCGTACGGAAACGCTGCTCGCTTTCGGCGAGCGCGAGGCGATCATCATCGGGCGTGTTGCTGGCAACACTACGTGCGCCAAACATCGCGCGTAGTGCCTGAAGCACAGCAGCGCGCCAAGGGCGACGCGGAGGAACCGGGTGGGATGTCTCGGACATGCGAGAGGTGGGAAGCGCGTGCTCTCACCGCACCATGCGGTTCGAAGACACTCGTTCCTTTCAAGTCTCGGCCGGACAGCAAGAATGTTTAGCGCTCAGCTAAATAATGAGCGACGCCCCATGTCTGGTCAGAGCGTACTGCGAAGGGCCCGCGCAATCGCCGGCCACGCGTTATCAGCGGCCCGGTACAGCTCCATGAGTTCGCGCACCCAGCGTCGCCAATCTCCCAAACGCGAATCGGATTCGCTGCCCTCCAGCGCCGAGGCCGCAATCGCAACACGGGCCATGGCGCGCCGCACCGGCTCCGTTTCGTCTTCGAGGATGGCATCAAGCGCCCGCGCACGTGGGGCGTCGCCGCCGGCCCGCTGCGCCGCAAGCTCGGCCAGGGCACGCGCCAGTTCATCGCGAAGCTTGTCGACATCAAAGAGGGCGAGCTGACGGAGAGGATCGCTCACCCCGACCAGTGCACGCCGCGCCACAAGCAACGGGGCAAACCATCGATCGTGCGCGGCGGCATCAGCCGCGCCAATTGCACCAAGTTCCCGCAAACTGCGCGTGAGTTCCGGCATGGTGAACGCCGACTCAACGGCCGCTCGCATGGCGAGGCGCGCCGATTCATTCAACAGCGACACGTCAAGCACGTCTCCGCTGCTCAAATAGAGCACCGCATTTGTGGCGTTGATCTGGCAACCATCGAGCCCGTCCATGCGCACGCGTACCGGAGGAGTTGACGCCGACTCAAAGCGCAGCGCCCCGATTTCAACGTACAGGTTCGCACGCACATCAATCTCGCGACCTCGCCACAACCCAACGACGCGCGTGTGACACTCCGTCTCTTCATTGGAGACGTCATGGCTCGTGGAGTCGTTTGGCGCGCGGCTATTCACGCGAGCAGGGCCTCGAGCACCCGATCGGTATCGGTGAGATCTGCGAACACCGCATGTGGCGCGTGGGCCGCCAGATCTTCAACACCGTAACGACCCGTGGCCACGCCGATGGCCCGCGCGCCGATCGGTCGACCGCACGCGATGTCGGCCGGTGTATCACCAACAATCACAATACGATCTCCCGGAACGCTGAGCCCCAGCGTTTCCTGTGCACGACGCTGCGCCACGCGCGGCAACTCCGGGCGATGTTCGTGATCCGAGCCAAACGCATTCACACGAAACCGCGCAATATCAACACCAACAGCGTTCAGCTTGTGCGCGGCGCCATCGCGCACATTGCCGGTGAGCAACCCCATCACCAGACCCTGCTCCGCCTCCACCGCATTGAGCAGCGCGTCAACACCGTGGCAGAGTTTTGCAGAAGACGGATCACGCGCCAGAAACGCTCCAAGATTCTGCAGGTACACGGCGAGCACTTCATCCATGCGCTCGTCGATCACCGCGTTGTCGATCCCTGCGCCGCGCATTTGCTCACGCGTAATCTGGCGATCGGTTTTGCCATCGTAACGATAGGCCGGATCACCAGCAGCGCCGAATACTTGCAGCAGCGCGGCCTCCATCGATTTGCGTCCGGCGCCATCGGTCCAGAGCAGCGTTCCGTCAATGTCGAACAAAATCAGTTTCATGCGTAACCAGTTCGTGAAATAGAGATGCGGAGTGTCAGACGACGGTCAGGCGGCGCGCTCAGTCGCGGCCACGCTCGTGACGTGCGGCGCGGGCCCCGCAGGTTGCATACGAGCCGTGCGCGAAATCAACAATCCTGCCATCACGAGCACTCCGCCCAGCACCTGATAGCGAGTGGGCTGTTCACTGAGCGCGACCCAGGCCACCAATAGTGCAATGATGGGCTGCAGGTTTCCATACATCGCGGTGCGCGTGGGGCCAAGAATGCGAACGCCGCGATAGAACAACAGATAGGCAATGACCAAGGCGCCAACGCCGGCGTAAAGCACTGCCCCCCAGGCGGCCAGTGTAATCGTTGTAAAATCAAGCACGCGAATTGCCGGCCAACCCACCGCAAACAGCAATACGGCACCGCTCGAAAGAGTGAGCGACGCCAGATGCAGTGGATGCACGCGCGCCGTGTACGGTTGCAGCATCACAGTAAACAGCGCCCACACAATGCTGCCAACCATGATGAACGCGGCGCCCTTGAGTGCCGTGGGATCCGCATCGAGCAGCCCGGCACTGGCCACCACGCACAGCATGCCAAACATCTGCAACGCAATGCCCGCCCAGCCGCGACCCGGCAAACGCTCACGGCCAAACAAACGCGAGATAATGGCAATCCAGGCGGGGCCGGCCGCTATTACAAGTGCCGCGATACCGGCGCGTGTTCGCGAGAGTCCGGCAATAAACAGCAGCTGATAAATACCGTTGCCCATCACCCCCATGGCCAGCAGTGCGAGGGCGTCGCGCCGAGATGGGAAGGTGCGCCAGCCAGCCACCGCGAACGCGACCAGCTGCAACACCACCGCGGCGAGCACTACGCGAATGCCATTGAAGGCGAGCGCCGGCATGGCCGCGATTCCCGCTTTGACCACCGTAAAGTTGATGCCCCAGATCGCCGCCATGACCAGCAATCCGATATCCGTGGCCCCGAACGCGTGCCTGCCTCCGGCCACCGGAGTCGCGGGCGCAGCGGCCGGTGATGCGGCAGAAGTAGAGGCGGCGGACATACTGAAAGCTAGGCGAGCGCACGGGCACGCGTGTAGCTTCCGGCCATGCATGTTTCCTTCGCTCTCTTCGCTGACGCAGCCAACCTCTCACAAGAGGGAAAGCTGAACGTGCTCGGCGTGTTTGATGCGGTCCACGTGGCCGCTTTTCCCTCTGTCCATCCGAGAGCTACGCTCGTCGTGCGCCTCAAGGGTTCACCGGCAGACGCAGGCGTGCACACCATGGACCTGAACTGGATCAATCCACGGGGCACCGAGCTCTGGTCGTCCAGTGCCGAGCTCACGATCGGAGCACCAGCGGGAACCACCGGCGAGCTCGACATGCCCATCATCGCGGCGGTGGATCTGCCACTCGATGTGGCCGGCGACTATGCGATGCGTGTATCGCTGAACGGTGAACAGCGCGCCGAAGTGGTGCTGCACGTGCGTGGCGGCACCCCGCAGCCACGCCCGGTGGGCGGACTGGTCAGCTAGACAGCTCCCACCGGCTTGTGCGACGCGTGCAGCACGCGTCGTGCGGTCACGAACTGCGCGCGCAGACGTAGCACGTACGGGTCGTCGCTGCGCAGTGATTCCGTGTAAACTCCGCCGCGCGCCAGTGCACTGTGCAGCATGCGTCCGTTTTCCAGCGTGATGCCAACGTGAGTGATCCGTTGGTCTTCGCGATCTGAGAAAAAGAGCAAATCGAACGGTTGTAACGCGTCGATATCCAGGGGTGCGGCGTGTACGAGCTCACCCTCGAGCGCCTGCTGCCATGCATCGCGAGGCAAGCGTACGTCGTGAAACGCGGCGACGGCTTGCACCACACCAGAGCAATCGCACCCCCAGGGTGTGACGCCGCCCCATTGATAACTGGCCCCAACAAAAAATGTCTCGGCAGTAGCGACCAGTCGCGCGCTTTCCGGTGGGTGGAGACGCGCCCGTTCGTCATCGTCGAATGCTTCGCCGGAAAGCAGCATGGCATCCGGCGCTACGCGTGCACCGAAAGGCAACGCACGCACACGCCCATCGGCCTCGCGCACCACAGCGCCCGTTGTGATCGGCCAATCACTCTCGTTTCCTGTTGCGGCTTCGAGATAGCCGCGATGCATCCACCCTTCATATGCATCGGCGCTGCGCACACGCCACCAGTCCGCTTCACCGTCGAGAACCTGCACCAGCTGACCCGCCAACGCCTGCGACGTGAGTACCGACGCAATACGGTTGGTGCCAAGCATGGGCGCTACGGCCGCTCGCACGCGGGCGGTCGCGCCCGCAGTGGGCATGAAGTCTTGTTTGAGCATGAACGAACGTTGCCCCGCCGCCGCTGGCAATGCCAGTGGGGCAACTACACAGATGCGTCAGTTGGCCAATCGAAGCGGTTCGTCAGCCACGTAGCGCATGATGCCGAGGGCACCAACCACTGCGCCGTCTTCAAGAATCGGCGAGGAAATCAGTGAGCCGATAAGGATTCGTCCCTCGGGCGACGGGTACCGCACGGACAACTGCAGCCGCTCACCCGCAAGCGTTCGGCGTATCGCGTCCTCGCCCATTTCGCGGTCGCGCGGATCAATAATCGTGACGCAGCGTCGTCCGATCAGATGCTCGCGCGCTACGCCACTGGCTTCCTCGAGCGACTTATTGACAGATGCGAAGTTGCCGCGCACATCAACTGTAAAGATGGCGTCGGTCGCTTCCTCGACCAGTCGTGTGTAGCGCGATTCAACCCGTTCCAGCGCCGATGCACTTGCGCGCTGCTCGGTGATATCGCGAAGACACGCCACCGTGCCAATGATCTCTCCCACTTCCTTGAGCGGCGCCGTACGCACCTCCACCTGGCGGCGTGAACCGTCAGCGCGCACGATCAGGCACTCGTACTGCTGCGCTGCCCCATGCAACGCCAGCGTTTCAAAGCGACGTACAACATCCAGCGAGTCAGGGGCCACGAGATCAGCCACTGGAGTTCCGACCAGCGCGCGTGTGTGCGACAACAACTCGTGCGCGGCCTGATTCGCAAATGCAATTCGGCGGTCACTGTCGGTGATAACAATTGCATCCATTGCCGTGTCCAGCACCCGCTGATGGCGCTCGGCGAGACGCTGCGCTTCGGTGATGTCATCCACGGCGACCATCGTGCCGCCGTGAGGATGCGGCGAGGCCGTAATCGTATACATCATGCCGCGCCGCGCATGTCGCACATCACCGCGCACGACCACACCGTCACGGCTCGCCCGCGCGACCACATCATCGTCGGCCGCGATCACGGTGTCATCGAGCAGCGCTTTCTGAAAGCTCACACCGAGCAGCTCGGAGATTTCTGATCGCCCGCACAACTCAACGAGGCGCTTGTTGCAGCGCACGATGCGACGATTGTCGTCAAGCACCGCAAGTCCGGTGGCCACCGCGTCAAAAGCCACCTTCCACTCGCGGGTGGCGTGCTCAATTTCCTCGAACAGCCTCGCGTTGACAATCGCGACCGAGACCTGATCGCCGAGTCGCTGCAGAATGCGTGCGTCATCCTCACTGAAGGGTGCGGCGCGATTAATCACGGCAATCGCACCGATAATGCCACGCGCCGTGGTCAGCGGAGCAATGACCGTGTTGCGAATGGGGGCAATGCGCTGCAGTGGCGAGTACGCCCCGTCTTCCTTCGGCAGATTGTTGGACACAACCAGCTCGCCTTCAAGACACACCCGACCAAGTAGCGACGCTCCCATCGGCACGTGCACACCGGCAAACAGATCTGCGGCGCCCGTGCCGGCGACAATGTGCAACCATTCGCCCTGACGCAGTGCAATGCACGCGCCCTCCGCTTGCAGCAGCGCCAAAGCGTGTCGCAAAATGAGGTGCAACACCTCACCCGGACGCAGCGACTCGCCCACAGCTCTCGCGACATCGGCCAGCGCTTCCGTTTGGCGACGCTCGCGCTCGCTCTCCGCGTACCGCCTGGCGTTGGCCAACGCCGTTGCAGCCTGCGACGCCATGGTGGCCACCAGTTCTTCATCTTCATGCGAGAACCGTCCGCTCGCGCTGGCGTGAATCGCCAACACCCCGAGCAGTCGAATACCCACCATCACCGGCACCGCAAGCACCGAACCCGGAGGACCAAACTCACTCACCGTCTCGCCCATCACATCGAGCGCTGCCAGTGGAGACCATTCGGGCTGTGCACTACGGGCAATGCGCGGGTCCACACGACCAGAGCGAACCGGTCGACCATTGCGCGTCACATCGGCGAAAACACCATCGCCGAGTGTGCGCACAGCCACCGCTGGCCGCTCGGCATTTCCGACAAATCGCACGAGCGTGTGATACTGATTCGCGGCCAGATCCGGCGCGACAATCACCACACCATCCGGATGTGTGGCGCGCGACACCTGTCGCGCCAGTTCGCGCAGGATCTCGCGCTCATCAAGCGAGCGCGCCAGCGCGGCACCCGCCTCCTGCAGTCGCTGCAACCGCTCTGCGCGCTGCTCGGCAAGTTCATGCAGCGCATCGTGCGATACGCGACCACCGAGATGCCGCAGCAGCGCAAATGCTTCGAGGGCACGGTCCCGATCAGGACGCAACTGTGCATCAGAATCAGCGAGCAATGCGGTGCCGAGTATTTCGCCGCTTGCCCCGCGCAACGTTGCCACAATCAAATCGTGCGAGCCCCACTCGCCCGGCACAGCGCGTGGCATGGGCTCGGTCGCCCAGAACTCGCGCGCTACCCACGCATCGTGACCCGGCAACAGATACCAGCCGTCGCGAGCAAAGGGCAGCAGCAACGGAAGACGCTGGCGCCACACCACACCGGGTAACGGCTGCATGGCATCAGGTGCCGCGCCGGGATCACGATTGCCGGCGTACACGATATGCTGCGGCGCCATTGATGCATCACGCAGCACAAGCATGACGCGTCCGAATCCCCACGCGTGCAGTGTGCCTGCCGCAACGCGCAATCGCGAGGCGAACGGCCCGGCGCGATCAATCGCGTCGAGGGCCGCCGAAAGTTCTATGGCCGGTGGAGCCGCAACTCCAAAAATCGAATCGAGCATGTCTTTGCATGACGACCGATCTCGGCGTATCGAAACGGGGTGTGGGCCCGCGGGGGTCGGGGCCCCG
>JALHNZ010000036.1 GCA_022843265.1 Gemmatimonadaceae bacterium | reverse complement strand
GAAGGATTTGGCGTGCTAACGGAGATCGATCTGCAGGCCGCGTTTCGCGACAAGCTCGGCCGAGAGTTCCGGCCGTACGTGATTCTTGGCGCCTGCAATCCGCCGCTGGCTTTCGCCGCCGTCACCGCCGATCCCGCCATTGGTTTGCTGCTCCCTTGCAATGTGACGGTGGAGTGGGTGAGCGACACGCAATCAACCGTGCGCCTCGTCGACCCGCGCGCTATGCTCGGGGCAACCCCGGGTGGCTTGGCCAACGAATTGGTCGAGGTCGCAAATGACGCGCACGCGCGCATCGAACGCGTGGTGCAGGCTTTGCGGCAGACGCGCGACGCGACCGCCTACCCGTAGGCCTTGCTATATTCACGCAGCGTCACGCAAGCGCGCTGTTCATCCACACCGACACTGACCCATGATCACACTGCGCGACAAAACATCCGGGGCCCAGCTGGCAACGCTCACCGAAGAGGAGCTCGCGGCGCTTGTGGCTTCCCTCGAAGAAGAATCGGTGCGCGACCAGGATTATTACATCAGCCTCGGCACCATCGAGCTGTTGGAAGCAGACGGCGCGCCGGCCTCGCTCACGGACATGCTGCGCGTCGCGATGACCGGACGCGAGGGTATGGATATCATCTGGTCTCGCGACTGACAGGTGTCATGGTAACGCGACGTTGGGGCCGAGCGCAGTCGTGGTAGCCACCACGCGTTCCCGCGCTGTGCTGGTCCTGCTGACCCTCGGCACGCTCGCGTGCGGCGCCGACAAGCCTGTCGGTACGACGGACGCATTGGCTGACGGCACCTTCGCTCGGATACAGCGCACGATCATTGATCCGAGCTGTGCCAGTTGCCACCGCAGTGGCAGCAGTGATGCGCGGCAGTCGGGGCTCGTGCTCACCGCGGATTCCAGCTATCAGCAGCTCGTGGGCGTTGCTTCGCTTCATCCGATGGCAAAGGCCGATGGCCTGGCGCGCGTCAAGCCGTTCCGCGCCGATAGCTCGTTGCTCTTCCACAAGCTGGCCTGGATTCCGGGGCATCACAGCCGCGACTACGGCAACCTCATGCCCATGGGCACGACGCGCGGAATCTCCATGGGGCAGCTTGAGTACGTGCGCCGGTGGATCGAAGCCGGTGCGCCGCGCACAGGAAACGTCGTCGATACCGCGATCCTGGCAGACGCGCGGATGCAGGTCGCGAGCTTTACGCCGCTTGCGCCTCCCGCCCCAGGTGCCGGGGTGCAACTCACCGTCGACAGTTTCCCCGTACCACCGCGCAACGAACGCGAACTGTTTCTGTATCGCACACTCGGCAACACCAGCGAGCTTTTCGTCACGCGAATCGAAACACGCATGCGCCCGGGCAGTCATCACTTGCTGCTCTACACCTTCGATGAAAAGCGCACAGGATTTCCCTGTACGCCGCGGCCGACGCCGAATCAGGTGCGCGATATCCGCAGCCCTGATGGCGCGCCCATTCTCATCAACATGCTCGCGATGGCGTGCCACGTGTACTTCGCCGGCGCCATGACGCCAGAGTTCGACTATCGCTTTCCTCCCGGTGTTGCGCTGCGACTGCCGGCGAACGCTGCACTCGACTTGAACGTGCACTATGTGAATCGGTCCGACGCGCCGTTTCCGGGACAGGCGATGGCCAACTTGTACACCGTGCCGCGCAGTCAGGTGCAGTTCGAAGCCCGCACGCTGAATCTCGCCAACACCAGTTTTCTCCTGCCCGCAAAACAGCGCACGACGATACGGACAGAGTTTCGTATGTCGACGCGTACCAGCATTTTCGGGCTGACGTCGCACATGCACGCGCTCGGTGAGCGTTTTGAAATCCGGTTGCGTCGCGCAAACGGCACGGAATCGAGCCTCTACGTGAACACCGACTGGGAGCATCCCGGCTTCACCAACTTCGCGACGCCATTGGTGCTGGAGGTTGGAGACACACTGCTTTCGGTGGTGACGTACAACAACGTGACCGATAGGGCCGTCGGATTCGGGCTCCTCAGTACCGACGAAATGAACATCATTTTTGGTTACGCCTACTGACTGATTGCGCGGTGACCAACCAACGGCGCCGCAAAGTTTAAGCCGCAGCACAACAGATCATACGTACTGCGACGTCCCGCTCGTCTTGTCCCTGTTTCGAAACCGTGTTGCGCGCGGCGGCGCACGCCGTTGCATGACCAAACAACGCAAACGTCTAACCGCTGCCGCGCTGATCATTGTCGCGAGCGTGCTGATATTCGCATTCGTGCTCAGCCGGGATGCAGCCTGCCCGTCGATGGATGCGACAGCGAGAGAAGCGGCACCCGCTGGTGCGCCGACCATGCAGGCCGCACGCTATCACTGCTACGGTGATACGAACGTCATTCACTGGGAAACCATTGCGCGCCCTGCGCTTTCCGACAGCAGCGTGCTGGTGCGCGTGCATGTTGCCGCGACCAACCCGCTCGATTGGCACTACATGCGCGGCAAACCGTACATCATGCGATTGTCGAGCGGCATGGGCCGACCGTCAGAGGTGCATTTTGCCGGCGTTGTTGAAGCGGTCGGCGCGAACGTGACACGCTTTGCGCCCGGTGATTCTGTGTTTGGCGCAAGCACGGGCGCGTTTAGTGACAACCGGTCAGCGTGTGTTGGTTAACGGTGCATCGGGCGGTGTCGGCACGTATGCGGTGCAAATCGCGAAGGCCCTCGGCGCACATGTCACCGGCGTATCGAGCGCGCGCAACGTGGAGCTGGTGCGATCTCTCGGTGCCAACGTCACGATCGACTACACGAGTGAAGACTTCACAACCGGAACAGCGCGCTACGATGTGATCATTCGCACTCGTCTACGGCTGGTTTGTCGAGCCAACGTTTAAAGATTGTTTTCCGAAACGTCGCAGGCCGATCTCGAGTATTTATCTGCGCTGGCCAAGCAGGGTACGCTTCGCTCCGTGATCGACCGGCAGTTTGCGGTGCCGGAACTACGCGAGGCCATTGCGTATCAGGAAAGCGGGCGCTCACGCGGGAAGAACGTTGTGATCATTCCTTGAGATCTTCTCTTCGCTAGGGGCGATCCAGGCTGAGCACCACGAGGCGCGACGTCGAGCCTCCACCGGTCGCGATCGCGATGAACTGACGCCCGTCGGTCGTGCGGTACGTCATGGGATTCGAGTACGCCTGTTGTCCGAGGTCGAGCTCCCACAGCGTAACGCCCGTGCGCGTGTCGATTGCATGGAGCACGCGCCCGCCCCCCGACGCGAACACCAGGCCCCCGCCAGTGACGAGTCCGCCGGGTGAGCCCGACACGCCAAGCCGCGAGGGAAGTACCGCGCCGCGGAGCGCGGGATGCGCGCGCACCTCGGGGGTGTCACCAAGCGGCACCTGCCACATGGTCTCGCCGGAGTTCATGTCTACGGCGGTGAGCGTGCCGTACGGCGGCTTGTTCACCGGCAAACGCGCCGACGAGCGTTCGGCGCCCTCGGCGTTGTCGCGCTGCGAGACGCCGAGCGACGAGTTCCGGAGGTCAATCACGTAGGGAGAGTCCACCGTGTCGCTCGCAACGTCGCGCTTTATCAGTCGGAAGAGCGCCGGCGCGTTGGAGCCCTTCACGAAGAGCCAACCGGTAGTGGGATCAACCGCAGCCCCGCCCCAGCCCGCACCGCCGATCACGCCTGGCATGGCAACGGTGCCCTGCAACGACGGCGGAGCATAGATGGGGCCGAGCCGGTAGGGTGCGACCTCGGCGAGTGCGGCCGCGCGCAGCGCCGGCGTGAAATCCATCAAGTCATTGACGCCAAGTCCCTGTTGCGTGAACGGCGCGGGCTTCGTTGGGAACGGCTGCGTTGGCCACGCCGCTTCACCTGGCACGTCGCTCGCTGGGACCGCGCGTTCCTCGATTGGCCAGAGCGGCGCGCCGGTCGCGCGCTCGAATGCGAAGAGCATTCCCTGCTTGGTCGGCACGACGACGATGTCCTTGCGCACGCCCTCGTGCATCACCGTCATCAGGTTAGGCGGTGCGGGAAGATCGTAGTCCCAGAGCCCGTGGTGTGCAACTTGAAAATGCCACACGCGCTGACCAGTGCGCGCATCGAGCGCGACGAGCGACTCGCCGAAGAGATTCGCGCCTTTGCGCTCGCCACCGTACCAATCGTCGCTCGGTGTGCCGACCGGCAGGAAGACGAGACCGCGCGCGCTGTCGACGGTGAACGGCGCCCAGACATTGGTGTGCCCCTTGTAGCGCCACGAACTGTCTTCCCACGTTTCGTTGCCTGTCTCACCCGGCTCGGGCACCGTCTTGAAGCGCCACACGCGACGACCAGTGCGCACGTTGAACGCCTGCACATCGCCTGGCGGATCGCCGCGATACATCAGACGATCGCCGACGCCGTTGCCGACAATCACCAGATCACCCCAGACCACAGGCGGCGAGGTGTTGGTGTAGTGCTCACGACGCACGCTGCGCGAGAGACCGGCGGTGAGATCGATCTCCCCACCGGTGCCGAACGACGCGATGGGCGCGCCGCTCGCTGCGTCGAGCGCAATCAAGCGCCAGCGCGAGTTGATGAATACGCGCCGCGCACGACCATCGGTCCAGGTTGCGATGCCGCGGTGCACGAAGCCTGTGCCGTTGCTTGGCTGGCCGTACGTCTTCCAAGGCTGTGGGTCGTACTGCCAGAGTTCACGGCCGGTGCGCGCATCGAGCGCAATCACGCGATTGAACGGCGTGGGAAAGATGAGCGTGTCGCCGATTGCGAGCGGCGTCGCTTGAAACAGACCCGGACGCGCGGGCTTCTGGCCTTCGCTCGCCGGCACTGGACGCTCGTTCGCGTCCCATCTGAACGCGACGCGCAGTCCGTGCACGTTCGTGCGGTCGATGTCGGCGAGCGGCGAGTACTTGAGTCCGCCCGCGTCGTTGCCATATGCAGCCCACCCCACTGCACCACCGCGTGCACGATCGAGCCGCTCCGGCGCGAGCACCGCGGTGCCGCCTTTCATCACGAAGGCGATGCGCTGCAGTGCGGTAATGTCAGCGAGCGGATCGCCATCCACTGCGATCAGGTCTGCGACTCTTCCCTCCGCGACAGTCCCGATGCTATCGGCAAGGCCAAGTGCTTCGGCGGCGAGCGATGTTGCAGCGCGAATCGCGTCGGCGTTGGTCTGACCGGCCTCGCGCACACGATAAACAATTTCGCGCGCATTCTGCCCGTGCCCTCCCGCGACGGCATCGGTACCCATCACGAGCTTGAGATTTGGTGTGCGCATCGCCTCGCGGAAGACCGCGAGGTTCTGTGGCACGACGTCCTGCATAAAACGGAAACCTTCTTCGGTGAAGTTGCCAACACCGACGAATCGTGCGCGATTCTCGAGGTAGTTCTGGATGACGAGGCCAATGTTGGGCTCGAAGAACGTCCCGCGCTGTGCCATCAGTGCGAGTTCAGCGGCCGTCACCCGCGTGCCGTGCGTGACGCCGGTGCATCCTGCGTTCGCCGCGGCGCGCACAGCCGAGGCGGCGTGTGCGTGCACCCAGCTACGGAGACCCGCTCGCCGCGCCTCGTCGCAAGCTGCAGCGATCTGCGCGTCGCTCAGCGTCTGGCCGCCACCGTCCCGGATGCTCCGTGACGCAAAGATCTTGATGACATCGGCGCCGCGCGCAGCCGTCGCGCGCACCCACTCGCGGATCTGCTCAGGCGTGCGCGAGGTGTCGCTGAACTGCGCGACCGACGTGATGATGCGCGGTCCCTCGGCGCGCCCGTCGGCGATCGCGCGACGGAGTTCAAGGTCGATCGCAGCGCCGAGGCTTTGCACGGTCGTGAAGCCGGCGCGAACCGTGAGCTGCGCGTTCTCCATCGCCGCGCGCAGTCGCTGCTGGGGCGTCTCACCGCGTGTGTTCGCGCGGCCGTCGGCGCCGAAGTGAGCGTCAATGTGAACGTGCGTGTCGATGAGACCGGGCAGGACGGTTTTGGCGGAAAGATCCCATGTCACGACCGTGCCCGCGCGCCACGGCGCGATTCGCGTGATGCGGGAACCGTCGATGGTGAGCACGACGTCGCGCTGCACGCCACCGCGTCCGTCGAGGAGCGTGCCCGCACGGATGGTGAGTGGAGCACGTTGCGGCGCGGGCGTGCCAGCCGCGAGCGCGAACGGGATCGCGAGTACGACGACTCGACGGAACGCGCGGGAGTAGTTTCTGCCGAAACGGATTTGCATTGCAGCCTCTGAAAGCGGATGCGGGGGAATCTACGGCGCGTCTCGCGCGACGCTGCAGCGCGAGTTACCATGCCGCCGTGAGAACTGACCGAAGGGACTTCATCAAACGCGCCGCGCTTGCGGCCGCCGCCGCATCCGGACTCGGCGCCACCGATGCGCACGCGCAGGGCGCTGCGACAACGCAGTCGCGCGCGCCGCGGCCCGCTGCACAGGCTGCGCGTGCTCTCGACCCCCTGCTCCTCCGCGCGCTCGGCGATGCGATCCTCCCCGAGATGCTAGGTGATGCCGGGCGGGCACAGGCCATCGCCGCCTTCGCGACGTGGCTGGCGCGCTACGCGCCGGTGACCGAGGAGATGCATGGCTACGGAGACGCCGAGATTACCTACACGCCGAGCGATCCGGCGCCGGGTTGGAATGCACAGCTCGCGGGACTCGATCTGCTCGCACGCCGCAAGCATCGTCGCGGGTTCGCGAGGCTCAGCGTGCCGCTTCGCCGTGCCGTGATACAGACGCAACTCGCTCGGGTCAGCGTGAGCCGACTGCCGACCAATCCGCTCGCCGCACCGCATGTTGCCGTTGCGCTGCTCGCGCATTGGGCCGCGTCGAGCGCGGCGACCGATCTCGCGTACGGGGCGCGCATCATGAAGGGGAACTGCCGTCTGCTCTCCCAGACGTCACGCCCGCCACTTCCGCTTGCTAACACGGGGGAGGCATGAGGGCGCCCCGCGTCCTTGAAGCCGACATCTGCATCGTCGGCTCCGGCATCACCGCCGCGCTGATGGCCGAGAAGCTCGCGGCCGAACGCGACGCGACGATCGTTGTTGTCGAAGCCGGTGGGCACTCGACTCCACTGCGCGAGCGCGCACTCAAGCGCGCGCGCTGGATGGAATACGGCGAGACGCCGTGGCCCAACGATCATATTGACGACCAGAACGCGCTCGGCACCGCGTACGGCTTTTCGCCGTCGATGAACGTCGGTGGGCTCGCCCTGCACTGGGGCGGCGTGACGCCGCGCTACTCGCCCGAGGACTTCCGTCTGCGCACGCTCTACGGTGTGGGCGACGATTGGCCCATCAGCTATGACGACCTCGATCCCTTTTATCAGGAGGCCGAGGAGCGGATGGGCATTGCGGGCGAGCAAGGGCCAGCGGCGATGGATCCGCGCGGCAAGCCATTCCCCATGCCCGCGCTCCCGCTCAGCCAGAATCTGCAACAACTGCGAGAGTGGGCGAGCAAAGCAGGGATCGCGATGTGGAGTCAGCCGAGCGCGAAGAACTCGGTGCCGTATCAGGGGCGAGGTGTCTGTCAGCGTTGCGATACCTGCTATCCGATCTGCCCGAGCGGCGCGAAGTACTCGCCCGACTTCTCGTTCGATGCGCTCGTACGTTCGGGGCGCATCAGGCTCGTGACGGACACGCTCGTGCGTCGGTTACATGCGGATGCGCGCACGGGACGCGTGACGCACGCGACGGCGAATACCACGAAGGCGCCCGCGCAGGAGGTGATGATCCGAGCGAAGAGCTTCGTGCTCGCCGCCGGCTTCACGTGGACGCCGCATCTGCTGCTGCTTTCGGCTGGCGGTGCATATCCCAATGGCCTCGCCAACCGCTCCGGACTTGTTGGCAAGTACATCTGCGGTCATCGCAATGTTGGCGCGCAGATCCGTCTGCCGATGAAGCTATTTCCTGGAGTGAACGCGCAGCACTCGCTCGTCACGAAGCAGTTTATGCGGCCGGGCGCGCTCGATCGGTACATCCGTCATGACCTGCGCGTGTGGGAGTCGTCGTTTGGACAGGAGCCGCGTCTGCGCGACGACTCGGGCGCGCTGCTCTTTGGCGACGCGCTGATGACCGACTGGCGCGCGCGCACCGTGAAAGGAACCGCGCGTGTGCGTGCGTACTACGACGTGCTTCCGGCACGAGACAGTGAACTCACGCTGGACGCGAGCGCAAAGAACGCGTGGGGCGACCCGATGCCGCGCCTGCAGTTCCGTGACGCCCCCGAGTCGATCGCACTGCGCGCGTGGACCGAGCAGACCATTCGCGATCTCTTCCAACGCATGGCGCGCGCCGGCGATGGCGAGATTATTTCGAATGCATCGGCGGCCGGCGACATCGGGCAGGAACATCCCGGCGGTGGATGTCGCATGGGCAATGATCCCGCGACGAGCGTCGTGGACCGTGACGGCCGCGCGCACGACCACGAGAATCTGTTCATCGCCGGCGCGCCAACCAACGTGACGGCGAGTTGCTGCAACGGAACGCTCACCTTCGCGGCGCTCGGCCTGCTGACCGCGGCGCGCGTGGGCGAGGACTTCGCGGCGCGTGCGGCCCGTAATCCGTGAGTGGCGCTGCCTAACGAAGCGCTGCTGCGGACAACGCGAAGCGGAGCGCGGCGCCGTCTGCGTGGCGGGCACGCGCTGTCGACGCGCTTAGCGCACGTCTTCGAGCTCCGGATGCACCGTCCGTCCCCCGACCACTGTGCGCGCCACTTTGATGTCCTTGATCGCGTCGGGCGCCACGTCGTGCGGATCCTTCTCGAGCACGACGAAGTCGGCGAGCTTCCCCGAGGTAATCGTGCCCTTCGTCCGCTCCTCGTACGACGCGTACGAGCCGTGCGCGGTCGCGATGCGCAGCGCCTCGTCAACGGTGACTTTCTGGTTGGGCCCCCACTCTTTCCCGCGGAAGTCGCGCCGAGTGACCATGCTCTGGATCGCCATGAGCGGCTCGAACGGCCCGGGCCCGTAATCCGACGCCCCCGGCACGCGAATGCCGGCGTCGAGGAACGATCGGTGCGCGAACATCCAGCGCATTTTGTCATCGCCGTACTGCGCCCACTTTTCGCCGTGAAAGTAGATGTAGGTCCAGAACGGTGTTGGGATCGTTCCGGTCTTCGCAATGCGCGCGATCAATGACGGATTCACAAGCGAGCAGTGCTCGATCCGGTGCCGGCGATCAGGGTGTGGCCACTGCGCCAGCGCGCGCTCGTAGGCGGTGAGCACACGGTCAATCGTGACGTCGCCGTTGGCGTGGATGCCCACCTGCCAGTTGTTGCGGTGCGCGTCGTCCACGGCCTCGTGGATTTCCTGCACGCTCATCGTCGCGATGCCGTAGTCGTTGGTCCCCACGTACGGTGTGCTCATGAGCATCGTGCGCTCGGAGGCGGAGCCGTCGGCCGAGTACTTCACGCCGCCAATGCGGATCATGTCGTCGCCGAACCCGGTGTACACGCCGGCGTCTCGCAGCTGGGTGTACGCGCCGCGCACCATCAAATAGGCGCGGTGCCGCAGTGACCCGGCCGCGCGCGTGTCTTCGTAGGCGCGGATCGCGTTCCGGTCGGTACCGGCGTCGTGAACGGTCGTAAGTCCGGCCGCCGTGAGCAGTTTGGAGATGTGCGCCATGCCCTCGTTGCTGCGTGCCCGCTGCTGCTCCGGTGTGAACCGCTCGCGCTGACCAGCGCGCGAAATCACACTGCGCGCGAGTTCGGCTACCATGCCGTCAAGATCGCCGTTCGCCGTGCGCACGAAACGCCCGCCGGTCGGGTCAGGCGTGTCGCGCGTAACACCAGCAAGCTCGAACGCTTTGCTGTTGTACCAGCTTGTGTGCCCGCCACGATGATTCACCGCGATTGGATGCCGCGTTGACACCGCATCGAGGTCGGCAATCGTGAGGCGCTTGTCGAGCTTGGTGTCGTCGAACATTGCACCGGTGATCCAGTAGCCCTCCGGCGTGGTCGCAACACGCGTGCGCAGATTCGCCTGCAGCTCGGCGACGGTGCGCACATTCGCCGAGGCTTCGAAGAGCTCCGACACGCCGCGTGGATGACAGTGTGTGTCGATGAAGCCCGGCAGTACGGTGTATTGCGCCGCATCGATGACACGCGTGCGCGCCGTCGCGAGGTTTCGGATGTCGGCATTGCTCCCCACCGCGAGGAACCGTCCGTCCTTCACCGCGAACGCCTCAGCGCGCGGCAGCGCCGAGTCCTGCGTGAGTACGCGCGCGTTCACCACGATGAGGTCGGCCTCGATGCCGCCGCCGCGTTGCGGCAGCGCCGGTCCTGGATCGGCGCGCCAGGGCGCGGACGGCACGGGCAGCTTTGAGGCGCCCAGCGCACCCGCCATCAGCGCGCCCAGTCCGAGGAACTCTTTTCGCGTGATGGGTCCTTGAGTCATTGCTATCTCTCCGGTCGACGGTGCCCGTGCGGTTTGATGGTGCGACAAACTAGCACCGCGAAGCCAGGACGGTTATTCGCGGACGTTGCAGGAAGGTTCAACGAGATCGAAGCAAGCGCGTCAGCGCATCGACGGCCGCGGGCCCCGAGCGTTTGATCCGTTGTTGGGATTCGATCACCGTCGGGTGGTCGCGGAAGCGACCGACGCCGGGACGATCGGCGATCGAGCTGTCCGCGATGCGTGGCAACAAGAATGGCGCCCCGGGAGAGGCGCCATTCATACAAACAGCCGGGCCTTCGCGCGACTACTTCGATGCCGTCGCCAAACGGCGAATCTCACTCGCCATCGTGCGCACACGCGCGCTGTCCGTCGCGCCCTTCACATCACCATCAACCTGACGCGCGAGGGCGTTCAGCGCACTCGCACGCGCCGCGCCGGACTTCATCTCGGCCGCGTCGAGTGCCGTTGCAATCGCCGAAAGACGGTCCGCAGCGAGGCCCTTGCCGCGCACCAGCTGGTCGTAGTACGACCGCACAACAACGAACGCCGGCGGCCACGTGATCTGGGGCTGGCTTTGCGGATTGTAGTCCGTCAACACGACCAACTTCGCCGCCGCAATTTCGTTGGCCGACAGCTGCGCGGTTGGCGTCAGCTCAACGATATCCAGTCCGCGGTCGATCTCGGACGAATACACCATGCCGTTCCAGTAGTACGCGCCCCATGATCCGCCAATCGTGTTGCGACTGCGACCACCGCTCGCGGCCAACGCGGCTTCAGCCGCGGCCGAGGGAACGTCAACGAGCGCCGGCGGATCGATCGATCCACGATCGAAATACGCGATCTCAATCGCCTTGTCCGGGTCCGTGAAGTCCATCACGTTGATGCCGCCCTGATACCACGCTTGCACATAGAGATCGCGTCCCGGAACCGGGATGATGCCGCCGTTGTGCGCCACGCAGTTTTCTTCAGCTGACTGCGCCGATGGCAGCTTGAAGTAGGCACGCTGCGTCTGCTTCTTTTTCGCGTCGAGCGTGATGACTGTGTTTCCGCCCAGTTCAATCATGCTCGATTCCTGACACATCGGGCCCGTGCCGCCGCCCCACTCGTCGGTCTGCATCATCTTGGTGCCATCGTTGCTGAACGCCGCCGTGTGTCGCCCCTGATAATTGTTTTCGTCGGTCAGCGCATCGATGCGGAACGGTTTTTCGGGGTTCGAGATGTCTACGAGAATGGAGTGCGTCGAACACGCAGCGGCCAGCAGGTTGAGCGCCGGATACGCGGTCACGTCATGACAGTTGCGCGGACCGGTATGCAACGGTTCGGCCGCAGTATCACCCGGCACGCGACGTCCGCCGCGGCCTGCGGGGCGACGCGGATCCGTGGGCGCACAGAACTGCTTGCACGTTGCATCGACATCGAGACCAGAGAAAATCCGCGCGCCAGGAATTACCACGGCGCGTTCGGGATGATCGAGCTCGACCTTGATGATGTCGAGCATGTATAGCGAGTTCGTTGGATCGTCCGGATCCGTGCCGTTCTTGCAGCCGGCCAGTTCCGTCTCGGGCCGCGCATTGGACTGTCCCGACACGTAGATGTAGATGATGTTCGGATCTTTCTTGCTCGGCACAACGGTATGCGTATGCGAGCCTTTGCACGTCTGCACGTTCTTCACGAGCTTGGGCGCCTTCGCATTTGAAACATCGAAGATGCGCACACCCGCCATGTGGTCTTTCGGGTCCTGCACACCCTGGCTGCCGCAATCATTGCGATTGCCCGCGCCCTCGGCGGAAATGAAGAGCAGATTCCCGACGATTGATGGATCGCCCTGCGACGTGGTGCACTTCACGACCGACGCAACGACGGGCTTGGCGGGATCGGTAATGTCCCAGATGGTGAATCCGGCAAAGTTGCCCTGATAAGCGTAGTGCGTGCCGAACGCGATGTCGGAGTTGGCGAACGTCAGCCCGCGCGTGGAGTCGAGCTCGGGCGGTTTATGCGTGTTCGACACCAGCCGCATGCCAAGAAACGCTGTGCCCGCGTCGTGGCGCCCGGGTTTCAGGTTGGAGCGGGGATCCTGTCTTGTCGGGTACGTCTGCGCCGACGCGATGCTCGGCGCGACAAGAGACGCCAGCAGAAGTATCCGGAGAAAATTCAAGCCACGGTCAACACGCATCAGAACAAACTCCTGTGGTGGGAATGGGGCGGGCGGGACGCCGTGGACGTCGCGTTCATTCGGGCACTACGACGTAGCGCCTTACTTCGGCGGGAGCTGGGCGAGCAGGCGTCGCATGATGCCGATCTCACCGGTCTGCGCCGTCACGACATCGTTCGCGAATACCGACACGTCTACTTCCTGACCTGCCATTGGCGACGCAAAAAGATCATCCACCATTTTCAGCGCGCCTTCATGGTGCATGATCATGTATTTGAGGAACGCGCGATCGAACTCGACACCCTTGCTCACTTCGAGCTCCTTGAGCTGCGCCGTTGTCAGCATGCCCGTCATCGTCATGTGTTGCCAAGACGACGTATCCGGTGCGAACTGTTTGTACTGACGCAGCCACTCCTGCATGATCTGAATCTCGGGCACCTGCGACTGATCGATTTTCCGCGAGAGCTTGAGCACCTGCGGATTCGCGCCGTTCGACTCGGCCAGTCGCGCCATGACGATCGCCTGCGCGTGGTGAGCGATCATGCCCTGCATGAACTCAACATCGGCCTTCGTGTAGCCCGCGCCCGCAGGAATGACAATCTCGGGCATATGCATGCCGTGCATGCTGTGCCCGCTGTCTTGCGCGGACGCCACCGACGACGTGCCGGCGAGCAGAGAAACGAGAACGACGGCGAGGATCGAGCGTTGGACCTTCATGGCGTCTGTACTCGGTCGAAGTGCCGGCTCCGGACGCGAGCCGAGCGAAAGTGGAAACCACGGCACGGGGAGGGGTGGCCGTATCGTGAAGCTTACGACGCAGGCGCGCACCGCACTAGGCTTACTGCGGGCGGGACGGCACGCGGGGGCGGTAGGTCTTACCTATATGGAATGCGCATCGGTCACATTGCAGAGCCTGTTGCGAGCGGGTAGCTTCGCGTCATCCTTGCCGGTTCCGCCGCCCACTCCACTCCTGCTGAGATGACGCCAGTACCCGAACGGCTGGCTGACGCACTCGCAGACCGCTACCGCATTGAACGTGAACTCGGCGCCGGCGGCATGGCCACCGTCTACCTCGCCGAAGACCTCAAGCACGACCGCAAAGTCGCGCTCAAGGTACTCAAGCCCGAACTCGCCGCCGTACTCGGCGCCGAACGCTTCGTGGTGGAGATCAAGACCACGGCGGCACTGCAGCATCCGCACATTCTCCCGCTGTTTGATAGCGGCACCGCCGACGGTTTCCTGTTCTACGTGATGCCGTTCATCGACGGCGAGACGTTGCGCGCAAAACTCGATCGCGAAACGCAGCTCGGTGTGGATGAAGCGGTGAAGATTGCCAGCGAAGTTGCCGATGCGTTGCACTACGCGCACGAGCACGGTGTGATCCATCGCGACATCAAGCCGGAGAACATCCTGCTCGCGAATGGCCGCCCGATGGTCGCCGACTTCGGCATTGCGCTCGCGGTTAGTGCTGCCGCAGGCGGGCGCATGACGGAGACGGGCCTCAGCCTCGGCACGCCGCACTACATGAGTCCCGAACAGGCGACCGCTGAGAAGGAGATCACACGCCGCAGCGACCTCTATTCGCTGGCCAGCGTGCTTTTTGAGATGCTCACCGGTCAACCGCCGCATCTCGGCGGCTCGGCGCAGCAGATCATCATGAAGATCATCACCGAGCAGCCGGTGCAGGTGACGACGCTGCGGAAGGCCGTGCCGCCTCACGTGGCGGCGGCGGTGGCGAAGGCGCTGGAGAAGCTGCCCGCTGATCGCTTCGAGACCGCAGATGCATTTGCCAAGGCGCTGGCAGATCGTGGCTTTGCCAACTCCACGGCGGCTGCGGCGTATGGCGTCACATCCGGCGGCGGTCAAGGGAAAGGCGCCTCTCGCACGGCGCTGTACGCGGCGGTCGGCGTCGCGGTGCTCTCGCTCGGTCTCGCGGCGGCGCTCGCGCTTCGCCCCGAATCGCCGCGGCCGGTGCGACGGTTCGTTGTGGAACTGCCGATTGTCGAGCTTCGCACGGTCAACGAGGCGTTCCGTCGTTTCCTTCCCACCGCTGATGGTGAGCACCTGGTGGTCGTGGATTCCGCGAATCAACTCGCAGTGCGGCGACGCGATGCGCTCGAGCTGCGTGCGCTGCCCGGCACGACCGGTGCCGTCTATCCGTTCGAGTCGCCCGACGGTCTCTCCATTGGCTTTCTCAGTACCAACGGCTCCTCGCTGCACGCCGTCCCGCTCGAGGGAGGCCCGGTGCGCACGCTCGCGGATTCTGGATCGGGCATCTGGGGCGCCACGTGGAGCGCCGACGGTTACGTGTACGCGTCATCAAGTTCGCCGATCAGCAACGGGCTCATGCGCATCCACGCCACGCGGGGCGGCGCACCGGAATCCGTGACCACGCTGGGGCCGCTGGAAGGGCATGTGTTCCCGGTCGCGCTACCGGAGGGACGCGGCATTCTCTTCACCGTGCAGCGAGGCACAGGCACGGGGAACTCCAGTATCGCGGTGACCGTCCCGGGCAGCGGTACGCACCGTGAACTGACTCCCGGTACAAAGGCACTCTATGCCGCGAGCGGGCACCTGCTCATCCTTGCCACCGACGGCTCGCTACTCGCCGCCCCGTTCGACCTCGAATCCCTCGAACTGACCGGTGATCCGGTCCCGATGGTGCAAGGGCTCGTGCCGCAGGCCGCCTTTGATGGCGAGGGGGAGTTGCACATCACCAACGACGGCACGCTCTGGTATCAGACCGGTACGCGCTCGCTGGATGTCGATCCCGTCTGGGTGACGCGCACCGGCATCGAAACACCGGCCCAGCCGAATTGGGGCGGGAGATTCGGGGCCCTGGCCATCTCCCCCGACGGTCGGCGCGTGGCCTATTCGGACGACCTGGACGGACGCTCGCGCATCTGGATTGCCCCGCTCGACGGATCCGGATCACCCACGCTCTTCGAACGTGAGGGCTCCTTCAACGATCGCCCTGCGTGGACCCCCGACGGCCGCTCCGTCGCCTGGCTCTCGAACCGCGCGGGCACCAACGAGATCCTGATGCGCTCGGTAGACGGTCAGCAAACCGCGCGTCGAATTGTGGGTTCAGAGCCGTTGGCCGTGTGGGAAGTCAGTTTTGCCCGTACTGGCCCTTGGATGCTGTATCGCGCGGAGACCAAGAGCTCCGAGATCTTCGGGCTCCGTCCGGGCGTTGACAGTGTCGGGCGCGCCTTCGTCTCCTCCAACGCCACGGAACGACAGCCCGCCCTCTCCCCCGACGGCCGCTGGCTGGCGTACACGTCGAACGAGGACGGCGCACAGAACATCTACGTCAGGCCGTTCCCAGGAACGAACGATGCCGTATGGCAGGTGACAACCGACGGCGGCGTCTCACCGCGCTGGTCACCTGACGGTCGCGAACTCTTCTACACGAGAACGGTGTCGGCCATCATCTCGTCTGTGGACGGACAGACACAGACGATGATGGCGGTGCCGGTGCGCGCCGGCGAAAGCTTCGCCTGGGGACCGGCGCAGGAACTCTTCGCGATGCGGCCATATCGTGCCGCGCCCAACGCGTGGTTGTGGGACGTCTCGCCCCGCGATGGACGCTTCCTGATGCTGCGCCGACGCCCCGAAGCCGAACGTCCAAGGCTCATCATGGTGGAGAACTTCTTTACCGAGTTGCGAGCGAAAGCGCCTGCCCGATGACCGTGCATCACGCGTGCGCGCGCTGCTGCGACGTCAACAGGGATCCGAGCACGAGAATGCCCGCCCCCGCCAAGAGTGTCACGCCGAGCGGGTTGGTGCCATTGGCAACGATGATGCCTACCAGCGCCCAGATCACCGTTAAACCGTACGCGGGCGCCCGCGGCGCCGCGCGCTCAACAAGGACTGCCACCAGCAGTGCCATGGCAATACCGATGAACGCCCAGCCAAGGCTGCCGGTGAGCAGCCCGTAGCCAGCGGCCGTGCTGGCCAGCGACACGAACGAGGCCGCCGTGAGCCAGCCCGCATACAGCGCCACGGGCGTCCGTAACCACCACCGGTCGGCGTCGGGCGCTCGCATCAGCGCCCAGATTGCGGTACCGGCCATCGCGAAGATCAGCACCGTGGCCCAGATCGCACTGCGGTTGGCGACGGCCAGCCATGGGGTGCCGAATGCGAGGCTCAGGATAAGTGGCGTGCGTGCGCGATCCCAGGCGGTGTCGGTGCGGCGCTTGACGACACCGTAGAGCGCCGACACCAGCAGCCACCCGTAAATGAGTCCCCAAATGGAGAATGCGTAGCCGGCCGGCTGCACGGGCGGATCGATCTGCGGATACGGCAGCTGATCGCGCGTGAAGCCGCTAAACGGCGAGGTGAGCGCAGGCGCCGCGACGAACGTGATCGTGACAAGGAGCGTGAGCCACGCTTTGAGCTGGGTCATGCGTGCCCCGGAAAAGTTCGACCTCGACATCCTGCCGGACTACTGGATGCCCCTCGCGAGTCAGGTGAAGATAATCTGTCCGCCCGCGGCCATCTGGTAAAAATCCCCGACGGTGATGATACCTTCCATCTCGTCGAAGAAGTCCTCGCGTTTGAGGTCGAACATGTCGACGGACGCCTTGCAGAGGAACAGTCTGGCACCGGAGTCCACCAGCAGCTGGATAAACTCCGGGATGGGCGGAATGTCCAGCGTAGCCATTTTCTTTTCCATCTGCGCCGTGACGAGTGCGGACATGCCGGGCAGACCGCCGAGGAACGTGGGCAGGTGCAGCCCCGGATTGCCGACGGTGGCGACCTTGATATGCTCCATCCGCGACTTCGTGACCGCGTCCATGCCGAAGAAGGTGAAAAAGACGTTTGCCTCAATCCCCTCCATGCGCGCGCCATTCGCCATGATCAGCGCGGGGTAGATCCCCTCGAGGGAGCCCTTGGACACGATGATGGAGACCTTCTCGATCGGCGCAGGCGTGATAGCGCCTTCGACCGGAGCGTTCTGGATTGTGGTCATCAGATGCACCCGTGCGGTTTGGGAATGCCGCAAATCTTCGCGGCGAGCTTGGCCGGTCCCTTGGGGAAGAGCTGATACAGCTCCTTGACCGGCACGCCCGACTCCTTGCCCAGGCCGCGAATGGACGGCGCGTCGCCCGTGCTGAGGAACGTGTTGCGCATGAAGTGCAGCACGATCCAGTGGCGATCGGTCAGCACCGGTATGCCATTGGCGGCGGCAATTGCCTCACCGATCTGCGGTGTCCATTGGGCCGGGTCCTGCAGGAAGCCCTCACCGTCCAGCGCGAGGTCGACGCCAGCATACGAGTTCGTTGACACGTCAGAGATCCTTGCCTGCGAGGGACATGTGGGTGGGAACGCCCGGAATGTCGTAGCCGGGCAGGAGCGCGTGCCAATAGACGTACTTGAAGGCCATCTTGCCGAGGTGATTGAGCCGGCTCTCCTTGAGCAGCGAGAGCGGGCCGACGCTGAAGGGGAAATGACCGGTCACCGGCTCGGTTTCATAGTTGAAATCGATCAGCAGCGCCTTGTGAAAACCGGTCTCGATGAAACAGTTGGCATGGCCGTCGAACGTGTTGGTGAGCGGTTCACCGGCCAGGAACTGGATCACGTTCTGCTCGAGCACTTCGGCCTCGAAGTGCGCCACCGAGCCCGCCTTCGAGGCCGGTACGTCCGTGGCGTCTCCGATGGCGAAGATGTTGGGCCGGTGCTTCGACTGCAGCGTTGCAGGGTCGGTCTTGACGAAGCCCATGGCGTTGGCCAGGCCCGGAGCCTTCAGGAGGAATGTCGCGCCCGTATGCACGGGCACGACGGCGAGCAGGTCGAAGGCCACTTCGCGCTCATCGAACGATATGAGCTTGCCGGCCGCGCCATCGATGCTGCCGGTGGCGAACTCGGTCACCAGTTGAATGCCCTTCTCCTCAAGCAGGTGGGCCAAGGCCTGAGCAGCGGCCGGTTTGGTGAACGCCGCGTCGAGCGGTGTGACATAGGAAATCGTCACCTGTTCGCGCACACCGCGCTGCTGGAAATACCAATCGGCGAGAAAAGCGAACTCGAGCGGGGCCACCGGACACTTGATGGGCATGTCCGTAATCGAGATGACCAGATTGCCGCGATTGAAGGTGGCCATCGCTTTTCCCAGCCCGCTGGCCCCCTCGAGCGTATACCAGTCGAAGACGCGCTCCTGCCAACCGGGTCCGGACATACCCTCGGTCTCGTCCGGCGCGGTGCGTGTGCCGGTGGCGATGATCAACACGTCGTAGGTCAGTTGCCGACCGCCCTCAAGCACGACGAGCGCGGCGTCGGTGTCTACGTGGGCAATGGTCGCCTGCACGTAGTGCACCGTGGGCGGCAGCTGCTCGCCGCGTGGCTTGACCACATCTTCAGCGTCGTACATGCCGAAAGGCAAAAAGAGCAGTCCGGGCTGATAGATGTGGCGGTCGTTTTCGTCGACGACGCTGATGTCGATGGCGCCGACCTCAAGGTCGGGCGCGTAGTGGCGCGCCAGGCGATTGGCCATGATCGTCCCGGCGGTGCCACCACCGAGAATCACAATGTGCCTGCGAGAGGACGGCATGCGCGCTCCGACGAGGGGGTGAATCAGCATGAGTTGCCGACTCAGCATGTATTGCCCCGCCGTGCCTCCTGCGGGTATCAGGGTTCCGGCGTGGGCCGCGTCCGGTTTCCCCTGAGCTTCGTCAGGCAGCCTGCCGTGAACATGACGCGGGGCCCCCGGGGATTGAGGGGCCCGAAGACGTACACGCGTGGATCGTGTTCGTGTTCGATTTTAGCAACACAGGGGGCGTTTCCGACGTCGATCAAAGCACGAAGGCCCGCACCGATGCGGTGCGGGCCTTCGTCAAACTGGAGTGCGGTCAGAAGCGCCGCTCGTAGCGAGATCAGCGAGAGTTGGGTGCGTCGTGCTCAGGCCCGACGACGACGCGAAGCGCCGACCAGCCCGAAAAGCCCTACTGCGACGAGGGCAAATGTCGACGGCTCGGGAACATCAATAACACCGATCTCACGGCCAATCTTGCGCCCCAGTGCGACCTCGAAGTCATCAAACGTAGCGGCACCTTCGACAAAGCCATTTGGCGTGATGTACGTGCCGTAGCAGGATTCGATTCCCGAGCCTCCGATTGCCAATCCGTTCAAGACAATATTTGCATTGATGGCGTTGGTGCGCGCCGCCAGGGCAGTGGAGCTGCAGCCATCCCCGGAGAAGTCGATGATTCGCTTGGTGCCGGCAAAGTTGTTCGTATTGAGCGCATTGATGCCGAAGTCGATTGCCTGACCAAGGTCTGTGCCGCTTCCGACCGAAGCGCGACCCACCAACGAGTTGATGGCAGACGCAAACGATGCCGCCGAGCTCGCATTGGTGATGGTGAACCAGTTTGTGCGCAGTAACGACGAGTTAGCCCACTCACTGTAGCTAACCGCGAGCGTTTGATTAGTGCCCGCGAACGTGTTCCAGAGTCCGGCATTGTTAAAGACATTCACGTAGCCGTTCTTCTGCAAATTGTACTCGGCTGTACTCACACTACCCGAGACGTCGATGAGCAACTTGAGCTCAATGTCCACTGGGGTAGGCGGTGTCTGAGCGGTGGCCGACTGGCCGATGAAGGCGATGGCGGCTACGACGGTCGCTACTCTCTTGAACATGATGAGTCCGGGAGATGAGGAGGGGGCGAGGGGACGATCGCGCAGAAGTGTCCTTGGAGACTGGTTGCAAAAAATAGACCGTATCCTGTTCAAGTCTCCAAGTTCGCTTAAGTCCTTCTAAAACAGCGACTTACCTGTCGAGCTTGCTTCATAATGGAATAGTGACGATTGTCGCACGCATGCAACAAACACTGCGAGCGCTCAACAGTCGTTCCCGGCCATTTTGGGGGCACGGATGCGCTCGCTCCGTCGCGACGAGATCGGAGCTTTCTTCTGCGCCTCGTTGGGGACAGCTTATTGAAACAACCCGTCCGTCTCCACTACAGGCGCATTGCGTTCGGCGTCAGCAGTGCGCGTTGATGATAGATGTAAATATCGACCGGATCACTGCATCACCGCATCTCTGCGCCGCGGCACTGCGCTCACGGCGAGACCGACCGAGACGCGCTCATCGCCCGTTGTTCATCCCCCGCGGCATAAACTCTTCTCACTCCGCGAGCCGTCATTTCTGCACGCATGCGTCGCCACCGCCCCGCTTCCCTGCTCCTCCTGATGCTCGCGGTCGCGTGCACCGACGCGAGTATCCGTGTGCAGCCCGTCGGTCGCGTTACTCGGCAGTACGTGGACTCCAGCCGAACCGATTGGGACGGCCGAGTCGGGCGTCCGTTGGTCACTCGCGTGTGGTATCCGGCGCGTGCCGGAAGCGAAGAGTCCGCGTGGACAGCGGGCGTCTTTCGTTTTGGCCATAGTGCGCTGGACGCGCCGTTTGCGAACGACGCGCGGCGTGCGCTCATCGTGCTTTCACACGGCACGGGTGGCAGTGCCGCGCAACTGTCGTGGCTCGCGGAGGCGCTTGCCACCGAGGGCTTCATTGTTGCGGGGGTAGACCATCACGGCAACACCGCGACCGAGCTGACGTACCGACTTGGTGGATTCATACTTCCAGGGGAGCGCGCACGCGATCTGTCGGTGCTGGTGGATTTTCTGATGCGAGACAGCGTGCTCGGCGCGCGCATTGACAGCCGCCGCATTGGCGCCGCCGGATTCTCACTGGGCGGATTCTCTGTGCTCGCACTTGGCGGTGCGCATATGCCGCCCGAGGAGTGGCAACGTCAATGCGCGCGTGAACCGAACGTCCCGTGGTGTGTGCTTCCGCCCGAGGCTCCCTTCACACTTCGTGACATCGATTCGATCAGACGTACCGACGTGGCGTTCCGGGCCGCCGAGTCTCGCGGTCTCGAGTTCACGCCGGATGCGCGGATCACCGCAGTGTTCGCAATGGCGCCCGCACTCCTGCCGGTAGCGGACACACTCACTCTCCGCGGCATCAGTGTCCCGGTGCATGTTCTCGTTGGAGACCGCGACGCACAGGTTCCCTACGAGCGAACATCAAGTGTCGTGACCACGTATGTGCGTGGCGCGCAGCTCACGCGCCTGCACGGCGTCTCACATTACGCGTTTCTTGCGGAGTGCACGTGGCGAGGACGAATTTTTGTTCGTGCACTCTGCGCGTCGGACAGCGTTGAACGTGGTGTTGTGCACGCCCGCGCGGCGAGTGAAGCGCTCAACTTTTTTCGCACGCATTTGCGGCACGCCAACTGAAGCGCTGTGCGCTCACTCGCACTGCGGGTGCTGTCCTGCAGGAAGGCCGATTCTCCGGTGTTTGCATGGTACTGGAGATTGGTGCCGACCACCACGTTGCAGCAGCGGGCTGCGCCGCCGCGATTTAGTGTGTCCAGTGCACAACAAGCATCGCGCACCCGCTGCAGCGTCGGCTCTCGTCAGGCGATGCGATACAGCGTCTGGTCGTCTCGAAACGGTGTGTCATCGTACACGTGCCGCAACCCGCCCTCGCGCATGAGCTGCAGTGCCCAGCGTGTGGCTGTGTCGCGCGACACCTGCCGCGTGCGCGCGATCCAGCTCACGATTGCGTAACCCGTGGCGCACTCGCGGTGGCGCATGAGTCCGCGCGCGTGTTCGCGCAGTGGCAGGCCGCGGGCGCCGCGCATGGCGGCGCGCAGTCCCGTGGCGGCGGGCCCGGCGACCAGGTAAGCGCCACGCGGCGTCGCGAGCTCATAAAAGAGTTCGGCATCTTCGAAGTCGTGTTCCTGTAGCACGTGCGACACGAGTCCGAGCGCCGAGAGATGTTGTCCCATGCGAACAGCGTCCTCGCGCGAAACCCGATGATGCTGCACGATCCAGTCCACGGCCTCACGACCAACAAAGCAGTGCGGGTACGTGCGGAGTCGGAACATGCGATCACGAATGTCGAGGCCACCGGGTGTCCGCATGGCATTCCAGAGTTGCTGTGCGGCCGCATCGGGGACAGGCAGCGCAAGAGATGCGCTGTGCAGCGTCTCAGGAACGGTACGCGTGGTGGTGTCGTCATCGGACAGCCACTCGAGGAACGCCGCGATCGGCATCGGACGGCCCATCAGGAACCCCTGACCAAACTGCACGCCTCGTCCCGCCAGATAGTCCCATTGCGCCTGGGTCTCGATCCCTTCTGCAATCATGGGCAGCCGCAGCCGCTCTGAGAGTTGAATGATGGCGTCAAGCACTGGCCGATTCACCGTTGCATCGTTGATGGAGCTGACGAACGCGCGATCGATCTTCAGTCGGTCGATCGTCAGGCGCTCCAGCGAGGCGAGGCTGCTGTGTCCAGTCCCGAAGTCATCGATCGCCACGCGCCATCCGTCATCCTGCAGCGCACGCAAACTGCCAAGCGCCAGCGGATCGACGAACTCCCGCTCAGTGAGCTCCAGCAACACGCGGTCCCGCGGCAACGTATCAGCACGAAAGATTTCGGCGAGTCGACGCGTGAGCTGTGGCAGGGCGAGCTGCTGCGGCGTGAGGTTGAACGAGAAGTACAACGCGGGGAACTGTTCGGCGATCGGCTGGAGTCGGTGTGCGGCGCGCGTCATGATCAGGTCGGACATGCCGACAATGAGACCAGTGCGCTCCGCTTCCTCGATGAACTCGACCGGGTTGAGGATTCCGCGCTGCGGATGGGCCCACCGCATCAGCACTTCAACACCAGCGCACTGCCCGGTTCGCAGGTCAATGATCGGCTGGACGAACGGCTCGAACTCGCGCCGTCGCAAGCCACGCGCAATGCGATGATAGAGACGGGAGCGGCGCAGCGCACGTCGCCACGCGAGGGCGACCACCGCGGCGGTGAGCAGCCCGGCCAGTAGCAGGGCAAGCGGGACCCATCGGCCCAGCAGGCGAAGATACGTGGATCGCTCGATGTCTGCGGTGACGGCGACGCGTTGGCTGGTCGAGCGCTCGCGGATGCGCTGCAACGGGGGATGCGGAGAAGGTGCCCGGTCTGCATTCAGCAGCAAGAGCGGCTTGCCATCGCCTGAAACCAGCGACAGACGAGATGTGGCTTCGTACATCCGGCTGTCGGGATGTCCCGGTTGCGGTCGGAACGCGCGGGGATCGAGCACCGCAGCAATGATGTGTCCGTTGGCGTCAACACGCAGCGTGGCGGTAGCGCGCGCGAGAATCTCACCGGTCGATGTGAGTGAGAGGCGATCGCCGGCCGCGTGTTCGTACAGCGGCGCAAACGCGCGTCCTTCCGGGCGGCACGAGCCGTCGTACCCGTCGATGCTGAGTTCGAACCGCTGGACGACGTCTGACGCGATGCTGGCGCGAGCGAGCAGTGAGGCGAGCGACGGGGCACACGCCGACCACATGCTGTCCACGGCGGCCTCCTGTGCGAGCATCCGCATGTCAGCTTCGATCGCAACCAGCCGCTGCTCCACGAAGCGCAATGCGCTGGCCGCGTCATGTCGGGCCTCACGGTCGAGTTGCCCCCACAACAACGCGCCGGCACTCAACGACGCGAGACACGCGATTGCGACGGCGAGCAGCAACACGCGAGGAAGATGCAGGCTGAGGAAGCGATCGCGGTCCAGCCGCAGCGTCCTGGCGTACTCCGACGCGTCCGCAGCCCCGACGAACAGGGCCGCGAGCCAATGCGGCAGGGATCTCGACACAGACACGCGCGTCTTCGTTGCGTGTGCTGACGCCGTGGGTGCCAATGGTGCCCCCGGCCCTCCCTGCGCGGGCCCGTGGCGGATGTCGGTTGAGGCGACGCGAGCGTCTGAGGCGGGAAGGTCCATGCAATGGGCCGACGGAAGGCGTGCACGCCGAACTCCGTGCTACCTGTGAGACGACCGCAGCCCGCGCCGGTCACGCGAGGTACCGCCCGCCTTACCAGCAACGCGTCGGCCTGCAGCTGGCAGGCGTTGGCGAGGGCTGCGGGCGTCTCACATTTCGCGTTTCGTGCGGAGTGCACGTGGCGAGGAAGAAATTTTGTTCGTGCACTCGGCGCGTCGGACAGCGTGGAACGTGGTGTTGTGCATTCCTGCGCAGCGAGTGAAGCGCTCAACCTTTTTCGCACGCATCTGCAACAGGCGAAGTAGATCGGAAGTCCTTCGCATTGGACACGCAATGTTCGCGCGTTCATCTCCAGCCGGTGTCACCATAGCAGAATCCTTTTGCCGGCCGACTGCATCAGTGAGGGCAGGTAGCCTCATGTTCCCCTCAACGCCTCGAGATGCTCATGCGTACCGCTCGCCCGTTCTTCACCTCGCTCTTCGCGTTCGCGATGTTCATCGTCCCGTTGGCCTCGGCGTCGGCGCAGTCGCTCGTCACGGAAGCACGGCCTACGGCTCTGTCAGCAGCCCGTCCAACCCTGATGTATCAGGGCGCAGGGACCTTTGACGCGGCGCAGCGTGAACGCCGCAACGCACGGCTGCTGGAGCAGGTGGGGCCGGCACACGGTCTCGTGCCTGCATCAGCGGCCAATCATGCTGACGGCTTCGAAACGAGTGGCTTTGCCCAGTTCATGTCCAGCACGCCCGGACGAATTCTGCGCGTGGTTGCGGGTGCCGGCATGATCGCGGGTGGTCTCGCCGCCGACAGCGACTTTGGCACTGGTGTCGCCATCGTAGGTGCTGTCCCCCTGCTGGCCGGTACCTTCGACTTCTGCGTGCTCTCTCCGCTGTTTGGCGGTCCGTTCTCGGGCAAGGCAATCCGCGCGGCCGGCAAGTAGCGGCACTTCCCGAGCCGTCATTGACTGACATGTGGGGCCCAGGAAATCATCACGGCGAGAGCAATTCCAATATCGAACGCAGGCGACATCGCGACGGCCTCAACTCGCAACCCGTTAAATCGACGAGATCACCGTCCGCCGGCGACGGTGCGCCGACGCCGGGAGGGCGAGCAAGCCGACGGCGAGAGGAATAGCTGCTTGTGGGTCTCGACTCCTTGGCGTAATCGTTCACTGCGCGAAAGGGCGGTCTGCGGGTGGTTCGCATGCCGTGGCAACAGCTGATATGCTTCCGCTTACCTGGAGGCGAGATGCTGGAGAAGATCGTGCGCGATGCCGACGAACGTGACGTTGCGGTTTCGTAAGACGTTGCCCACATGAGCGTGAACGAACGACTCACCGCGGCGCTCGCCGACCGGTATCGCATCGAGCGTGAGCTTGGCGCGGGCGGCATGGCCACCGTCTACCTCGCGCACGATCTCAAGCATGAGCGCGACGTGGCCATCAAAGTGCTGCACCCCGACCTCGGCGCGGCGCTCGGCAGCGAACGGTTTCTGAGCGAGATCCGCACCACGGCCAAACTGCAGCACCCGCACATCCTGCCGCTGCTCGACAGTGGTGCGGCCGACGGATTGCTGTTCTACGTCATGCCGTACGTGGCGGGCGAGACACTGCGCAGTCGCCTCGAGCGCGAGCTACAGCTGCCGCTCGATGATGCCATTCAGATCGCGCGCGAAATCGCGGACGCGCTGGGCTCGGCACACGCGCTGGGCATCGTGCACCGCGACATCAAACCGGAAAACATTCTGCTGCAGGGCAGACACGCAGTGGTGGCCGATTTCGGTATCGCGCTCGCGGTGCAGCAGGCCGGCGGACAGCGCCTCACGCAGACGGGGCTCTCACTCGGTACGCCGGCCTACATGAGTCCCGAGCAGGCGATGGGTGATCGCGCAGTGGACGCACGCACTGACATCTACGCGCTGGGTGCGGTGACGTACGAGATGCTCACCGGCGAACCACCATTCACTGGCGCGACCGCGCAAGCGATCGTGGCCAAGGTGATGACGGAGCGGCCGCAACGGTTGTCGGTTGTACGGGATACCGTTCCTGCGCATGTCGAAGCGGCAGTGAACAAGGCGCTGGCCAAGCTGCCGGCGGATCGGTGGAGTAGTGCCGCCAAGTTCGCGGAGGCGCTGGTTCAGTCTGGCGCTACCGTTGCAAGCGCCGACGCGGCGAGGGAATCGCGCCAAGACGGTGCCGTTGGTGTTGCGCCACGCCCAGCAGCACTGCGCTGGTTCGGCTACGGCGCGGCGGCCGCCCTTATCGTGGCGCTCGGTGCGTGGGCAGCGTTGGGTCGAGCAAACGGTGAGCTGAATGCGCTCGCGTATCGCGTCACCGTTCCTTCGCCCGCCGCTGCCGGCGTCCCAGTGGTGTCGCCCGACGGCCGATATCTGCTCTACTCCACCGGCATCGGGTTGCTGCTGCGCGCGCTCGACGAGGATCAGGCGGTCAGGATCGATGGGACCGAGGGTGTGCGCGAGCCGTTTTGGTCGCCCGACAGCAAGTGGATCGCGTTCTTCTCCGCAGGCCAGCTGAAGAAAGTGCCGGTCGCCGGCGGGCCGCAGCAAACGCTGACCGCGGTGCCGGAGGGAAGAACCACCGGCAGCTGGTCGGTCAACGGGACCATGCTCGTCGAGATCACCGAAAACCCGGAGAACGAGGGCTGGTTTCTCCTCGCGCCTGGGGCGTCGTCGCTGACGAAGATCAAGGAGTTGACGCGCGACCGCATCCGCACGCCGGAGAAGGCGTTTCCGTCGTTTCTGCCCGACGGCGAGCACTTCCTGTTCACACAGCCCGTGAACGATGTGGCCACGCTGATGGTGGGTTCGATCGGCAGCGAGGAGACGCGGGCGCTCGCGCCGTCGGACTCGCGCGGTGTCTACGCCTCCGGGTTCATTCTGTACGTCCGGCAGGGCACGTTGTTCGCGCAATCGTTTGATGCCGCCACGCGCACCACGTCCGGGGAGCCCATGCGCCTGCTGGACGACATCGATTTTTTTTCGCCCATGGGGAGAGCGGCGTTCTCCGTATCGCAAACCGGTCTTCTGATCTCCCGTCGTCGAGCGCCGCCATCGCAGTTGCGATGGGTCGATCGCGACGGCCGACAGACCGGTACGATTCTCAAGGCCGAGAGCCAACGGAATGCAAGGCTCGCGGCGGACAACAAGCGACTGGTGGTGTCGATCAACGATACACGGCTCAGCACGTCGGACATCTGGATCGCCGAACTCGATCGCAACGTGGCAACGCGGCTGACCTCAGCGCCCCGCGCCGAGATGCAGCCGCGTCTGTCTCCCGATGGCACGCGCGTGGTCTTCGCCGCCGATTGGGAGGGGCCGCCGAACCTGTATCTCGCTGATATCGACGGCGGCGAGCCGCGCGTGCTGGTGCCGTTCGATCGCACGGAGCAGAACGTCGGCGGCTGGACGCCCGATGGCAGGCAGGTGGTATACACCAAGCGCAACGACACGTATGGCATGGACCTCTGGGTGGTCGACGTGGCGACGGGCGCACGTGAGCCCATCCTCGCGACACCCTTCGAGGAGGACGCGCCTGCCGTGTCGCCGAACGGCCGGTGGCTTGCGTACACGTCGAACGCGTCAGGGCGCACCGAACTGTATGTGCGCGAGTTTCCGAAAAGCACGTGGCAGATCCGCGTGTCGCTCGAGGGCGGTACGGATCCAGTCTGGCGCGACGATGGTCAGGAGCTCTTCTACTATCAGCCCGACGGCGTCATCATGGCCGTGCCGATCGCATCCGGCGCTGTTGGCAGGCCGTCCGCCGGTGTACCCTCGCGGCTGTTCGGCGTCGATCCGCGGGCGTATCGCTCGTTCGACGCCGCGGCCGGCGGTACACGTTTCCTGATGAACCTCGTCGATCCAGAGAACGTGTCGCGCCCGGATGACGTGGTGATCAACTGGCCGCGGCTGCTCCGAGAACGATAAGAGGAGCGGCCGCCCCGGGAAGGTTGGTTGTACGCGTCGCTCCAACGTTCGCGCGCGACTTAACCCTCGCCGCTCATCACCCGCCGCGCGGCATGCAGGTCGTCCTCAAGCCGATCACACATCAGCGCGCAGAGCGCCAGCACCCGCTCGTCGGCCAGCGCGTAGTACGCGAACAGCCCGCGGCGGCGACGGGTCACGAAGCCGCTGCCGAGAAGCTGTTGGAGGTGCTTGGACAGGTTACCCTGCCCGAGACCGGTGCGCTCCACCAGCTCGGTGACAGTGAGCGGACCCGCCTCGAGCGAGTGCAGAATTCCAAGGCGCGCCGGCTCGGCCAGGGCTCTGAAACGACCGGCGACCATGGCGAGCAGCTCAGCCGTCGGTTCGCGCTTGGCGCCGGAGCGGGCATTCTGATCCATAGGCACGAAGGGCGGAAGAAGTGGAATCCGCGAAGCGGAGGGAGGCGTCCGGAAGCGCTGATGTGGCCGACAGACCCAACAATAACAAAAAGCCTTGCGGATTTCTCTAGTTTCGTATATGCAGTATAGTACATATGGAGATACAAAAGAAGCACCGTGCAAGCGCTCGCGTCGCCTGGGCCGTGACCCTCTTCTTGCTGTCACCCCTCGCGCCGCCGCTTTCCGCCCAAAACACGACCCGAGCCGGGCTTGCCGCGCAGCCCGCGTCGAGCGTTCGCTGGCGCATCGCGACGCCCGACGCATCACTCGCCTGGTTCGCGGTCCTCGCCGACCTGAGGCTCCCCGGGGCCGGCGCCTTCGCCTTTACCGACGCCAGCTCGCCCCGCGCCGCGTCCGGTGAACTCGCGCGCGCTCTCGGCGCATCGCGCCAGTTCGAGATCCTGCACTTCGTGCCGATGTACTATCCCTCCGCCGACCGCGGGGCACTCGCCGAGGCACTGCGCATCGCGGCCACCGATGGGGCGCCGGTACCGCGTGCGACACTGCTGGTGGGCGTGCTTCGTCAGGCGCTCCCCCCGTCGGCACGCCGCACGCAGTTGCCCGCGCTCGCCGACGCACTCATCGCGGCGCGGCCCGCATTGCCCTCGGCAGCACGCACAGCGGCGTGGCAGGCGATCCTCGACACCAGCTACCTCCCCGCGCTCGCGCCCTGGCTCGTGGCCGAGCGCCTCGACGAGGGGCGCCTCGTTGTCGCGCCCGCCCTCGGTCCGGAGGGCCGACTCTTCGCTGCCACCGCCGACCGGACCGACAATCTGGTGGCCGTGGGCAGCTTTCCCGTCGACACCGTTGCCGACGCGCCGCTGCTGGCTTTCACCCGCGAGATCTGCTTCCCCGCTGTCTCCCGCGCGGCCCGTGAGGCCGGCCTGCGTACGGAGGACCCCTCGGCGGCGCGTCGCGCGAGCCTCGCTGCGGTACGCTGCGGCGCTGCCCTGCTCGACCGTCGTCTGCCAAATCGCGCGGCTGCGTATCGCCACTTCTGGTTGATGCGCCTCGATGAGTCCGGTCGCCCCGTCTCCCTCCCCGTGACGTCGGACGCACTGCACGAGGCGTTCGCACGCGCCTTCCCGCCCGATCCCGCCCTCAGCGGTGCGCTCGACCCCGCACGCGGCCCCATCCCGCCGAGCCGCTGACCGAAACGCTCTTTTCGCTGGAACCTCCCCACCACTCAGAGGATGCACAACATGAGAACCCCGTGGCCCGTCGCTCTCGCAGCCTTCACCCTCGTCAGCGTGCCCGGCACCGCACACGCCACCGACGGACACCTCTTGCATGGCGTCGGCGCCGTGAACTCCGCCCTCGGTGGCATCGGCATCGCTTCCAACGCAAGCCTGCTCGGCTCGTTCTACACCAACCCGGCCGGCCTCGCCTCGTTCGAGGGCACCAACCTCGAGATGGGGTTCGAGCTCCTGAAGCCGGAACGCTCCGTCTCGTCCACCTTCGGCACCATGTCCGGCAGCACCACCAGCGACTCGGACTTCAGCCCCATCCCCGCCTTCGGCTTCAGCACGCGCCTCGCCAACGGCCTGGTGATCGGCCTCTCCGGGCTCGGCATCGGTGGCTTCGGCGTCAACTACGCGGCCGATGCATCAAACCCCATCCTCATGCCGCGTCCGAATGGTTTCGGGCAGGTCTACTCCAACTTCCAGCTCCTGAAGATCTCGCCGGCGCTCGCGTGGAACGCGAACGACAAGTTGCGGGTCGGCATCGCCGCCAACGTCAACTGGCAGTCACTCGCGGTGGATCCGATGCCGATCGCGGCACCGGACTTCGATCCAGGGGTGGACAACCGGCCGGGCACCATGGATGATCGCGCGTTTTATCCGTCGGCGGCCGCAGCCGATGCGGTGTTCGGCGTCGGCTTTCAGGCTGGCCTGCAATACGTGCTTTCGCCCACGATGACCGTTGGGCTCGCGTACACCTCACCGCAGGTCTTCAGCGACTTCGAGTTTCAGATGACGCACGCCAACCCAAATCTCCCGAACTTCGGGCAGGCGCGCACGGTGACCTTCCGCATGGATGTCCCGGCGATCTACGGCGTGGGGCTCGCGCTCGCGCCGTCCGACCGCCTGCAAATGGGGCTCGATGCCAAGTACGTGACCTACGGCAGCGCCGAAGGGTTCAAGGACAAGGGCTATGCGGCCGACGGTTCGGTGCAGGGCTTCGGTTGGGAGAACATCGCCGTGATCGCCGCCGGTGTGCAGTATCGTGCGGGCGAGCGCCTGACACTGCGTGGAGGCTACAACTTCTCCGGCAACCCGATCCCGGACGATCAGTCGATGTTCAACATCCCCGCCCCAGCGGTGGTGCAGCACCACATCACCGGCGGCATCGGCTTCGGCATCGCGTCGGGCGTCGAGCTGAACGTCGCGGCCTACCACGCGCTGGAGAATTCCATCGAAGGTCCGATGTACCGCCCCATGGCCATCCCAGGCACCTCGGTACGCAACACGCTGTCGCTCACGTCGATGCTGGTGGGCTTCACCTTCCGCCCCGTCAAGTAACTCTCGGATGCCCAAAGCCCCCGGCGGAGAGATCCGCCGGGGGCTTTGTCGTGGCCTGCTGGTCCAGCGAGATGATCACCCGGCTGCGTCTTGCTTCCGGACCTCGGTGGGCAGCCACGTGATGAGCGCGATGAACAGCACGCCTACCACCATCGCGAGCGGCACGATGGGGACGTTCAGGGCGTCGGCCAGCGTGATCTTGCCCAGATCCATGACCGGCAGAAGCGGCTCGATGAGCGTGGTGTAGACCAGCGTGAACACCAGCGCGCCGGCCACGCCGCCGAGCAGCGCGAACACCGCGTCCCGCCGACCCTCGCCGATGCCCACCGCGCACGTACCGGGGCAGTAGCCGCTGAGCGCGAAGCCCACACCGAATACCAGCCCGCCGAGCAGTACACCCACCACGTACGTGGGCTTGATGCTGAAGTTGAGCGCCTCCGGTATCACCAGCGAGAGCGCGTACAGCAACATCATGCCCACGGCGATCGTCATGGCCATGAACTTGATAACCGACAGGTTTTCGAGCCGCAGGTTGGCGGCGATCATCGCAGGGCTCGAGGCCCTGATGCGCTGGATCAGGAGGCCCATGGCAACACCGATGAAGATCGCGTAGACGTTTTTCATGGTCAGCGCCCTCCCAAGCGGCTGGCGTTGAGCAGCTTGGCGGTGCCTATGCCGGTGGCGAAGACACCCGCGGCGAAGATGAAGCCGCTCACCGAGAGCTGCGTCATGCCCGAGATGATGTGGCCGCTGGTGCAGCCACCCGCGATACGTGCACCGAACACGATGAGCATGCCGCCGATGAACGCGTCGCGATAGCGCTTCGACGGGTTGGTCGCGGCGGCTGGGTACGTGGCCTCGATCTTCGGCGCTTTCACACGATCAAAGCGCGCCCCGAGGATGCCGCCCACCACGAGGCCAAGCAGGATGAACGTCTCGGGGACGAGGATCGACCCCATCTTGACGAGGTACGGGTTTGCGGCGGCGTATCCCGGGGAGACGACGCGCATCGCCTCGCCGATGATGCGCGGGTAGGTGCCCGAGACGCCGATCGGCCCCCAGGCGATGATTGACAACACGCCGACCACGCCGAAGAGGATGCCGAGCAAGGCCCAGGGGGGGAGCTTGCCCGTGCGCTCGGCGGCGACAGGCAAAGCGGGTGCGGTGGCAGTGAGCGACATCAGCGGTTTTCTCCTGACGGTGAGATACTGGATTGCTTCGCGGGCGCGGGTACTTGCCGCGCATCCGGAATGAATCGGTCCACATACGGCATTCGCACGGCGCGCAGCCCCGCCGCGTCGAGTGAGGTGGTATCGGGAAGGATCTTGTTCGCCGCGAGCAGGTAGGCCGTGAGCGCGTAGACCTGGTCGTCAGTGAGTGAGCCCGGCGCGGTCAGTGGCATGGCGCGCTTGATATAGTCGAAAATCGTGGTGGCGTACGGCCAATAGTTGCCGATCGTAAGCACGAGCTTCGGGTCAGTGGCGAACTTGAAATCCTCACCGGCGGGCTCTCGTCCGATGAGCGCCGGGAACGCGGGCAGCATTCCCTCGCCTCGCTGGCCGTGGCACATGGCGCACTGCGCCTTGTACAGCACGTCGCCCTCGGACACCGACCCGCGACCGGCGGGCAGTTCATCGCCCAACTCCCCGATGTCGAGGTCGAGGCGAGCGATGTGCGCCGCGGTCGCGGACGCGCCGACGCCGT
>JALHNZ010000035.1:18150-32978 GCA_022843265.1 Gemmatimonadaceae bacterium | reverse complement strand
TGGCCCCCCATCTGCTGCAGCGTGAATCGCTGCTGACCCGCCGGTTCTGTCGTGGCGTACTGCACGACGCCGCCCAGATTATTCGCCGACGCCGTGCCGAGCGCACCCGTGCCCTGCGTAACGGCCGCCGACTCGAGATTCGCCGCATCTACGGCCCGCCCGATCCCCAAACCGTTCCAGTTGCCGTACGACATATCGCCCAAGGGTATGCCGTCCATTGTCTGTCCGATCTGGGCGCTTTGAAAACCACGCATCGTGATTCGGTTGGACCACTCGTACATACCGAAGCCGTCCGCCGATTGCATGTTCACGCCGGGCACCCGCTCAATGATCTTGAGCGCGCTGGTGCCGGGCGCATTGAGCTTCAGCACCGCACTGTCAACCGATGAGGCCGCGCGCGCGCTACCTCGTCCAGTGATGCCAACGACAACGAGCTTCCTGATCGCTTGCGCAGAATCGCGCGTCTCGCCTTGCTGCGCGGACGTGAGCGTTGGCGACAGCACAAGAAGGGATGTGACAACCGAGAGACACAGGACGGCCGAGAGACGGGGATCGTGTTGCATGGGACCCATGGGTTGGAGGTGCCGCGCGCCGCATGAAAAAAGGCGACCGGCTAACGTTCCCTCGCCATGTTATGCTGTGATATCCGAGGGGTCCCGGATTGCCGTCGATCCGGTCACGGTTGTGCGACACGCTCGCTGCGCTGCAATCGGCGCGTGGCTGGAGCGGGACTCGGACCCTGCGACTGAAGCTACGGCTGACCCTACACCGAGCCAGCCGTCACCGATGCCTGCACCTCAGCCATCACCGCCGCCGGATCTGCCGCCGCTGTCACGGCGCGACCGAGAATCAACCACGTCGCGCCCGCCGCCGCCGCCGCGACCGGTGTCATAACTCGCTGCTGATCGTGCGCCGCGCCGCCGGCGAGCCTGAGGCCAGGCACCAGATACCCGAGCGTTGAACCGTACGCCTCGCCGAGTGCCGCAAGCTCGTGTCCGCTGCACACCACACCAGCGGCGCCACCATCGCGGGCGATGCCAGCAAGTCGCACCACTTCAGCGGTGATATCAAGCGCGTCGCGCCCCCACGTGCGCGCCACGGTTGGTGCATCGAGCGACGTGAGCAACGTGACCGCAATGATTTCGCAATCGGCGCCATCTTCCCGCGCGCCTTCCACTGCCGCCTGCACCATGGCGACGCCGCCGCCTGCATGCACCGTGAGCAATGAGGCGCCATGGCGCGACACACTGCGCGCCGCGCCCCGAACCGTGTTCGGAATATCGTGCAGCTTGAGATCCACAAACACGCGCTTGCCCTGCGCACGAAGCCACGTCACAATGGCCGGACCTTCCGCCGCGTACAGCTCCAATCCCACTTTGTAAAAGTCGCAGTGTGTGCCGAGCTGTGAAACAAGCGCGCGCGCCGACGCGACGTCTGGCACATCAAGCGCAACGATCGGAGTCACCACACGCGTGCGCAGCGAACTCATGATGGCCACTGGAGCGAGCCACGAATGCTCGAGAGATCTGACACGTTGTTCGCACGGCACCACGCACCAAGATCACGCACAATACGCTCCGGGGCGCGTGGGTCACGGAGCATGGCCGTGCCGACACCAACCAGCGACGCACCGGCCAGGATGTATTGCAGCGCGTCGTCTGCGGTAGACACGCCACCCAATCCGCACAGCGGGACGCCCGGAAGCGCCTGCGACACACGCCACGTGGCCAGCACACCAATCGGCAACAACGCGGGGCCGCTCACGCCACCACTGCCAAAGCCCAGACGCGGCTTTCGCATCGCCGTATCAATCACGAGACCAGGCATGGTATTGATCAAGGTGATCGCATCAGCGCCGGCGTCGACTGCAGTCCTGGCCGCCGCCACGAGCCCCGTACCGAGCGCCGGTGACAACTTCACAAAGAGCGGACGGCTGGTTGCAGCACGCGCACTTGAGACCACCTCAGCGAGCGCGCGCGGATCGGCGCCAAACTCAATACCGCCGGCCTTGGTGTTCGGACAACTCACGTTGAGCTCGTACGCGCTGTGTCCCGGCACGTCGTCGAGATACGCGATCACTTGGGCAAACTCAGGAATCGAAAAACCGATCACGTTGATCAGTACGCGCGTATTCACATGCTCACGCGTCATGTAGCCGAGGTGGTCACGCTTGACCACTTCCATGCCCGGATTCGCGAGACCCACGGCGTTGATCATACCGCCCGCAAACTCACCCACGCGCAGCGGTGCGGCGCCGTGGCGCGGGGCAACGCTCACCGCTTTGCTCGACACGCCGCCAATGGCATTCAGGTCAACAACTTCGGCGAGCTCATGTCCGTAGCCAGCCGTGCCGGACGCGAGCACAATCGGATTGCGAAACGTGAGCCCGGCCGCGTGCACACCGAGCGGCAACTCACGCGGCGTCGATGAGGCCGTTGGCATGGTGCTAGCGGGAGATGCGGTTGGGAGAGCCACTCGGATCAGTAAAAGAGCAGACGTTGTGAAAGGTGTCAGTCGCCCAGTCTCAGGCCGGAACGCAACGCGCACGGGGGACCACCCAGCCCCTGAATCTAGCGAAACTCCCGGTTGGACGGAGCTCGGCTCGTGTCAGTTCGCGAAATGGAGCGCCGCAGACGCAAGGCCTCTTCCAGCCCACGAACCGCCAACCGCCACCTCGAGTCGAGCAGCGCGTCGGCCGCCCGCTGATCGGCAGACTCACCAACGCCCTCACCTCGCAGAAGTGACGCCATGGACGACGCGCTGTAGCGTGCAAGCAGGCGTTCCTTCATGGCGTCGGCCGAATCAGGCGCCATCATGTGTGCAGCGTAGAGTGCGCGCGGCGTAAGCGGCGCGTCCGGCCAGCGCGTCTCGAGTTCGCGCCACACCGATAATGCCAGTCGGGGCGATGACAAACTATCACGCGCCACCTCGCCGGCCAGATACCACGCCGCGCCTGACGGATCATCTGCGTCGTACAAACTGAAGAACAGCACACTCGCCGCTTCGATGCGGTCAAACACCGCGCTTCCGCGCGCCTCAACAGGCGCGGTGTCAAGCAGAGCACGAAGTGTCGGGATCGAGTCGGCACGCATCACCGCCATCTGTATCAGCCGCGCCGACGCATCGCGCACGGTGACGCTGTCCGCAAGCGCTCGCGTGAGCACACGAGCGTAGTGCGTGCGCGCCGTTGCGGAATCACCCGCCAACGCGGCAGCGTCGCCGGCCAGCAACTGCACACGCGCGCGCACCGCCCTCGGTGCCTGGCTCCCCACGTACGCATCGGCAACGCGCGACACCAACGAGTACTGCCGCTGCGCCGACGCATCGCGGAGCAAGGACTCCAGCATGGGATGCACGTCGCCAACGGTTGCTCGCGCTACGAGCAGCGCATCAGCTCGCGCCCAGTCCCGCTGCGACACCGCGAATGCCGCGCGCTCCCACGGTGCATCGCGTTCACTCAGGTCACGCAGCAGCTGATCGGCCAGCGCGGCATCGTTCATCGCGAGTGCAATGCGCGCGCGCCAACGACGAACGGAGTTACGCAGCTCCCGACGTTGCGCCGACGCAGCGTCCATGCTGTCGGCCTGCGTCAGCGCAATATCTACCGCTTCAAGTCGCGTCGCGGCGGCCGAGTACTCAGCGCTCTGCATATTGCACACGGCGAATGCCAGGCTGGCCCGGGCGCGATCATCGAGCGACAGGCTGTCAACCGCCAGGAGCGTCGTTAACCGGTCCGTGGCGGTGACGCACTCACCCGTTTGCGCCGAGGCCTGCCCCGCGAGCAACAGCGCTTCCGATTTCCAGGGTGAATCCGCATGACGACGCAACACAAATTCGGCCGCTTCCGCGGCGCGCGCATAGTGCACCGCCGCGCTATCGGTCAGCCCCTTTTGCGCGAGTGCTTCCGCGCGACGCATGGATTGCCGCGCGTTGTACATGCCGTTGTAGTACGCACAGCTGCTGCTCAGCAGCATCACCCCGACGGCGACGCACTGTGCGACGCGACGAGGTGCATGTGATATCACGGCTCGCCGCCCGTCACTTTGCGTTCGTACTGCGCGAGATAGGCCACACAGGCGTCTGCGATGGCTTCGGCCAACTCTTTCTGCCCCGCCTCAGACAGCATCCAGCGCGCTTCCGCAGGATTGGATCCGAAACCAAGCTCCACCAGCATGGATGGCATGAACGAATGCACGAGCACACTGAACGGCGCCTGCTTCACACCGCGACTTGGCCCCGGATGCACCGATTTCAGGTGATCCTGTGTGAGGGTGGCCAACATGAGTGACTCACGCAGATGTTCATTCTGTGCCATGTCGCGCAGAATGAAACCGAGCGGATCGGAGCGCGAGGTCTCTTGCGTTGTTTCAAACTTGACCGCTTCGTTTTCCATTTCGGCCACGCGCGCATCGTCGGCAGTTTTCGCTTCCGCCAGAAAATACGTTTCAAAGCCGCGTGTGGCGGACGGATTCTTCCAGTTCGGATTCGCCGCATTTACGTGAACCGACACGAACAGATCGCCTTTGGCGCGATTGGCAATCGGCCCGCGATCACGCAGGGCAATGAGCGTGTCGGTGGTGCGCGTCATGACCACGGTCACACCGCGCGCCTTGAGGGCGTCGCGCAACTTGAGCGACACCGCCAGGGCGACAGTCTTTTCGGCGACTCGCTCGCTACCGGTGTTCAAGGTGGTGCCCGGATCGCGTCCGCCGTGGCCGGCGTCTACGACGACCAGCCGACTTCGAGACGGAGCACGCGCCGGCGCCGTGAGTGGCGGTGGGGTGACGGCACTGGTTTGCGCCGGCGGCACGGAACGCGTTGGCGCGTCGGCCACGGTCTGGCTGGCCACGACACGTCGCGTGACCGGGGCAAAGCGTCGCAGCTCAATGCGCTGGGTGTCGAAGAGCAGGCCGCCCATCGCGCGGGGTAGCACGTCCGCGGCGAGGGCATACGGCACGAACACTCGTCCGGCGCTTGCATACGGAGACGATGGCATAGGCCACACGTCGCCTCCGTTCTGTGCGAACGGAGAGAGCACGGTGAGCGTGAGCCCGGTGTCACCGATCTCGAGGCGCCAACGGCCGCTCGTGTCGCGTGTGAACTTGCCGCCCAGCGCGTCGGCCAGGAGGTCGGCCCGCATGGCCGAGCCCCCCTCAGGGTGTGCGACGACCGGTACGGAGCGCACGCGGTCGCCGACCTTCACAACAAGTGGAGGCGGTGATGCTGCAGCGAGCTGGCAGGCACACAGAAGCGAAAGCAACACGAATTCAGCGGACGACGAAGGACAAAAAGACGGATGCGCCGAGCACTATCTCGTACGAAGCGCACGGGCAATTTCCCGGTCGGCGTCTTTACGCTTGATATCCTCGCGCTTGTCATGGGCCTTTTTGCCTCGACCCAGCCCGAGCAGCACTTTGACACGACCGCGAACGAAATACATCTCGAGCGGAATCAGGGTCAGCCCCTGTCGCTCAAGGGAACCATACAACCGACGGATTTCCCGCCGGTGGAGCAACAGTTTTCGCGACCGGGTAGGGTCATGATTGAACTGGTTCCCCAGCCCGTAGGTCCCGATGTTGAGATTGAGAATGAAGACCTCGCCCTCCACCGTAATGCCGTAGGCGTCCGTGAGATTGGCGCGGCCTTCACGCAGGGATTTGACCTCGGTGCCTTTCAGCACGAGGCCCGCCTCCCACGTCTCCGTAATCTCGTAGTCGTGACGGGCGCGCTTGTTCCGCGCGATCAGTTTTCTCGGTTCGTCCGAGTCATCAGGTTTGGCCATGCGATTGTGAAGCTAAGACGGTTCAGGCGCGCGGCACAACAGTTTGCGCCGCACCACACGTTGACTTGGGTATATCCCTCCCCCTATACTCACGATTCGCGCAAAGTTCGCTGGTTGCGCACGCCGGAGTGGTGGAATTGGTAGACGCGCTGCGTTCAGGGCGCAGTGGGCGCAAGCCCGTGCCGGTTCGAGTCCGGCCTTCGGCACCTGTGAGTTGTTGATGTGGGAGTACTCAAAGCGGCGGACACCTTCGGGTGCTCCGCCGCTTTGCCGTTCGGAGCACCCCGCCTTGATCAACCGTGTCCGGTCTTTTCGCGAAACCAGGCAGAAGGGGCTCTGTCCTCAGGCAGCGAGGCCGCACCGTACACCGCGCGCAGCGCATCATTGGCGGTGTGGCGAAACGCGGTCACGATGCGAACGGCGCGCGCCAGCTGCTCGGCATTCGGTTCGAGCACCCCACAACGCCGCAGCAACACGCGCGCAATGCGTCCCAACGGCGGTTCGGCTCGACCGCGGGCGGCAAGCGCGTCGGCGTAGTCACGCCAGTGCTCACTCCATGCCCCCGCCGTTTCCCGTTGCGAACGCGCTTCTTTCGCGACGACCGCATCGAGCGCGTGCGACACATCCGCGGCCGTCTGATCATCGAGCGCGTCACGCTCCGCCACGATCAAACCAATGGCGCGCTGTGCATAAGCGAGCTCGCTGCGCGCCAGCGTGTCCGACTTCGCCCCTTCGCTCGCCAACCACTGCACATCCTCGGCCGACGACGCTTTCAACAACGCCTCAACGTAGCGTTCACCCAACGCTTGCCGACGCTTTTTTTCCTGCATCGCTGCGAGCAGTCCGCGCATGGCGATCAGCCTTGCAACACGGGCAGCGCGACACCGGTACCCGGGCGCACCCCGACAGAAGACAATCCAACGCGTGCGCGAATCGTGGCTTCGTGCGCAATCAGATCGGAGAGTCTCACGCCTTCCAGCACTTCGTCGATGCGCTGTTGCAGCAAAAGCCACACGGGCCGAATGCTGCACGCACTGGCATCGGAGCAACGCTCGACGTCCACGGGATGCGAGACACAATGCAGATCGAACGTGGACAACTCCGACGCCTGAATCACATCACGCACCGTGATGTCAGTGGCCGGTTTGGCCAACTGGTACCCACCGCGCGCACCGCGCGTACTGCGCACGATCTCCGCGCGACGAAGGCGCAACAGAATCTGTTCGACATAGTCGCCAGAAAGCCGCTCGTTGGCCGCGATTTCGCGACCTGTGACCGGCCCTTCATCCTGACGGCGCGCCAGGTGCAGCGCACAAATCAGCCCATACTCCGCCCACGTCGTTATACGCATATATCAGTCTACCGGAATCGCGCCCTGCATGGCAAGCAGATGAGCTGCCTCCTACCCTGCCGCCGGCTCGTCGTGCCGAAGGAGTGAGCCCTTCAGGCTCCGGACGCCCCGCCAGGAACACCGATTTCGGTGAGTCGCCGCAGATCAAGCACGCGGTCGATCTCCTCCGGCGGCAGCACCTGCTCACGGTGTACGAGCTCCCGAATGAGCACCTCTTCCTTGACCGACTGTTTACTGAGCTCGGCCGCTCTGGCGTAGCCAATCTGGGGCGCAAGCGCCGTTGCCAGAGCCGCCGAGCGCTCAAGCCAGTAGGCGCACATTGCACGATTCGCTTCGATCCCGCGCACGCAGCGCTCGTCCAGCACACGGACGGAGTTCGTCAGAATCTCCATCGACTGGAAAATGTTGTGCGCAATGACTGGCATCATCACGTTGAGCTCAAGCTGTCCATGCTCGGCTGCCATGCTCACGCAGGTATCGTTGCCGACTACCTGAAAACACACCTGATTCACCATCTCCGGAATGGACGGGTTGATCTTTCCCGGCATGATCGACGACCCGGGCTGCACGGCCGGCAAACGAATCTCATCAAGACCCGTGCGTGGTCCGCTCACCATAAGGCGCAGGTCCGACACAATCTTGCTCAGGTCAAGAGCGAACACGCGAAGCGTCGCGCTGAACGCGGCCGCGTCGCCAAGACTTTGCATGAGTTGAATACGATCGGCGCCGGCCCGCAGCTCAAGGGACATCGACTTCGACAGGGACGCGACCACCGCATCGGGATAGTTGGGTTCCACGTTGACACCGGTACCAACCGCGCTGCCGCCGATGCCAAGGTCGCGCAGATACTCCGCGGCTTGATGCACACGCGCAAGATCACGTTCCAGTGTGCGTGCGTACGCGGTGAACTCCTGCCCCAGTCGAATCGGCATCGCATCCTGCAAATGCGTGCGTCCGCTCTTGAGTACGTCATCAAACTCAACGCCTTTCCCCGCGAGTGACGCAACGAGGGCCGAGACCGCCTGATCAAACGGACGCAGCATGTCGAGCGCACCGAGACGGATCGCCGTGGGGATCACATCATTGGTGGACTGGGCCATGTTGACGTGATCGTTCGGATGCACTGGCGCATACGTGCCACGCGCGGTTCCGAGCAACTCGTTGGCACGATTCGCGAGCACTTCATTCGCGTTCATGTTGTGCGACGTACCAGCACCTGCCTGATACGGATCCACCACAAAATGTTCGCGGTGCTGACCCGCGAGGATCTCGTCGGCCGCCGCAATGATCGCGTTCGCAAGTCGCGCGTCGAGCCGACCGGATGCCTTGTGTGCACACGCCGCGGCTCGCTTGATCTGCACCACCGCGACCACGAACGCAGGCAGCGGCTGTAGTCCGCTGATCGGAAAGTTCTGCGCCGCGCGAACGGTTTGCACACCGTACAGCGCGGTGGTCGGCACTGGCAACTCGCCGAGGGGATCGTTCTCGATGCGTGTGCTCATGCCGACTCACCAGTCTGGAGTACTTCCTGCGCAGGCGCGCCGGTGCGGCGCGCCCTCATGCCACAATCTTTAGTTTGCGAGGACGACCGTCGTATCGATTGTTGACACGATATACAGCGTGGAGCGCGGATCAACTTCCACCGTATTGGTGCGCCAGCGCAGAATGTTGATGCTGCGAAACGCTCGGTTCGAAGTGTACCACTCGGTCAGCAAGCCGCCAGGAATCGTGTACGATCCGTTGTCGCGCACGAGACAGAGCAGCTGCGTGTTGGGCTCTGTGGTGGACGACGCAGAGGCATAACGCATCGAGATAATGATGCCGGAACGTGCATCGCCGTCGCGCCGCCACGAAATGGGGTAGTCCTCGCCAACCTCCGTTCGCGTGAGGGGGCCAAGCCGAACCGCTTCAGCCAGCCGCAGCGAGATTTGTGACCCTGGAAATCCACCCGCTGCACCGGGCAGCGTCACCCGCGCCGTGTCCCCTTCGCTGTACACGAACTCGCCCGGTGACGGCATCGTGTAAATGCGCGGCACACTCGGGGATTCGGCGAGCGTCAGGTTCTGCGCACCCACGCGCAGTCCGAGTTGAGCGCCGGCGACGAGCGTGCCCGGTACCAACTGCTCGCCGGTGAGCGGAAACTGCCCACACTGATCCGTCTGCGCCGCACTGTTCGGTAGCGTGCTCGGCGACCCGGTGAAAAAAATCGCAGTCGGTAGCGCGCGGTGCGGTCCAGCGCCACCGCCTGAGGCACGAATGGTGATGGAACCGAAACGGTTGTCCGCGTCGGGATCAGACACCTCAAGGCATGCCGATACGCCAAGAGCGAGGGCGACAGCGGCCACGGCACTCAGGCGACGTGCAACACGCGGGCTAACAAGCGATGAAAGCATGAAGTGGAAGGCAGAAGAAGTTGTGTCAGTCGCAGGCAATCAGCGCTAATACCCGCCACCGCGGTTCAGGAGCCAATCGGTCGTGCGAAGCCGGCGAGAAATGGGTTCGAACGCAGTTCGCGAGCGATGGTCGTATCTGGTCCATGTCCTGGATATACCACCGTGGCCGGTTCGATCGTTGCCAGTCGTTCAAGAGAACTTCGCATCGCGCGCGGGTCGCACAGCGGAAGATCGGTTCGCCCAATCGAGCCCGCAAACAACACATCACCACTGAACATGACCCCGTGCCCGACAAACGCCACGTGGCCCGGCGCGTGTCCAGGCAGGTGTAACACATCAAAACGCAACTCCCCTACCTCTACCGAGAGCCCTTCGCTGAGCTCCAATGCTGGCTCGGGAAGCGGCTCAATGCGCATGCCATACGTGAGGCCGATCTGCGTGGCACGATCGTACAGCGGCCGATCCGCCGGATGCATCGCCACCGGCACGGCAAACTCCTTCGCCAGCGGGGTGACGGCGCCCACGTGATCCACGTGGGCATGCGTGAGCCAGATCGCCGTCAAGCGCGCTCCGGACGCTCGGACGGCCTCCGCAAGGCGCGGCGCTTCGTCGCCCGGATCGATAAGGACCGCTTCACCCGCCTGCTCATCCACCACGAGGTAGCAGTTCTCCTGCAGCGGCCCCACGGTGAAGGCGTCAACTTTCACGCGGACACACCTTCAGCGTGTGCTGCCGGCTCCGCGTGATGCGCCAGCCAGCGCTCCGCCTCGAGCGCGGCCATGCAGCCCGTGCCAGCGGCTGTCACCGCTTGGCGGTAATAACTGTCCATCACGTCGCCAGCGGCGAAGACGCCTTCCACGCTTGTCGTGGTGCGCCAGCTATCCGGTGTCACGATGTAGCCGTTTTCGTGCAGCGCCAACTGGCCACCAAGGAACGCCGTGTTCGGCGTGTGACCGATTGCTACGAACATGCCACCAACTTCGAGGTCGCGATGCTCGCCCGTGACGAGATCCTCGATGCGCACACCGGTGATGAAGTCGTCACCAAGCACATCGACCACTTGTGCATTCCACTCCACACGCACCTTCGGATCACGCAGCACACGATCTGCCATCACTTTGCTCGCGCGAAATGAATCGCGGCGATGCACGATCACGACTTCGCTCGCAAACTTCGTGAGGTAGAGCGCCTCCTCCATTGCCGAGTCACCACCACCAACCACGACCAACCGCTGATTGCGGAACGCAGGGAGGGCCCCGTCGCATACCGCGCAGGAGGACACGCCGCCGCCCGTGCGAGCCAGTCGTTCTTCGGACGAGAGACCAAGCCAGTTCGCGCGTGCGCCGGTTGACACAATGACTGCACTGGCAATAACACGATTGCCGCTGCTTGTCGTGAGCACAAACGGACGCTGCGAAAAATCCACGGCCTCAATGTTTTCCGTGATCACACGCGTGCCAAAGCGTTCCGCTTGTTGCTTCATGCGCTCCATCAAATCGGTACCGCCAAGCGCTTCCGGAAAACCCGGGAAGTTTTCAATGTCCGTGGTGAACATGAGCTGACCGCCAGGCACCATCTCGCGGGAGATTTCGCCCTCGTAGACGACCGGGTCGAGATTGGCGCGCGAGGCGTAGACAGCGGCCGTCCACGCGGCAGGTCCGCTGCCAATGATGACGAGAGTTTCGCGAAGTTCAGACATAAGACCGTTGAGTAGGACGCGCTGCGTGTACGGGCTACGACACCCGGAGCACACCGAGCGCACCGTGACAGTGTGAGACCGTTCCCACGAGAACGCGAGCTGGCCCGCGTTCGGTGGCCTTCGCCACGACCTGATCGGCCGCCACGATGGCCTCTGCGTCGATCATGCCAACGCCCCAGGTTCGGTGCAAGCAGTGAAAGATAATCGGGCCGTCGAGTGGGTGGCCCGACTCGCGTTCTTTCGCCACATACTCAACTAGTGCCTCAGGCATGCTCCAGTTCCGTTCGCCCCGAGTGGCCGGGCAGCGGGCGGGTTCAATACAGTTCACCGGACACATCCAGTCCGCAAAGCTCACGTAGTGCCGACCATCGGGCGCGGCGCGCTGCCACGGCATATCGGGCGCGACGCGCAGCGGCTCCACCGAGACCTCGCGCTCTGGCGTACGTTCGCGAGCGCGGGCGAGCAGCCAGTCGAACAACACGTGCGGCATGAGTGGTGATGGCACAATCGCGTCGCCCGCTCGCGCGTGTGGAGTGTCGGTCGCCAGCCAATCCGAGAGCCACGGTGCCCACTCCGCGCGTTCGAAGCGCAGGGGCAGTCCCTTGTAGTCGCCCGCGCGCAGTCGGTCGGCCACGAGGCACCGGTCGTCTCTGTCGAGCACAATGACGTCTTCAACGCGAAGCGCGCCATGCACCCAGGCACGCGTGAGCTGTTGTGCGTACCAACTCCCGTAACAGCCTCCGCCGATCACCACGATCTGTCGGAACGTCACCGGCGCACGAGGACTTTTCTGCAGCGTGTGGAGCTCCTTCACCATCACCGCGCCACACCTCTCCCACCGTCGACCGGTACAATCGCCCCTGTCACGTACGGCGCGTCAATCAGCCAGCACACCGCGTTCGCCACGTCGCTCGCGTTACCCGCGCGACCAAGCGGAACACCGCGCAAAAACCGGGCTTCCTGATCAGCGGTGAAATCTTCCGGTGCACTCACCAACCCCGGTGCAACGGCGTTCACGCGAATGCGCGGTGCAAGCGCGCGAGCAAGCGTGCGCGTGATGTGCACCAGCGACGCTTTGGCGGCCGCGTGCGCGACCAGGTTTGGCATGGTTTCAAACGCGAGATGATCGGCAATGTTCACAATCACACCGCCCTCTTGCATGACATGCGCCGCAGCCTGAGCCGCAAAAAACGGCGCGCGCGAGTTCACGGCGAACGAGGAATCCCATTGCGCCGGCGTGATTGCCATGAGATCTGCTTGCACAAACGTCGCCGCCGAATTGATCAGCACGTCAAGGCGACCAAAACACTGGACCGCGTCGTGCACCACCCGCGCAGGCGTCGTCGCCTCGCTCAGATCACCACGCACCACCGCCGCTTGCCCTCCCAGTTGCCGGAGCGCATCCGCAAGGGCTTCAGCCTCCGCGATGGACGACGACGCGTGAATCACCACCGAATCGCCGCGCGCCGCACACGCGCGAACGATCGCCGCTCCAACGCGCCGAGCGCCGCCCGTCACGAGTGTGACGCGGGCGGCCGTGCTCATCCCCCGCGCTCCGCAATCGCCAAATCCTGCCGGGCGAGCCACAGATAGGGTACCAACTGTCCACCGAGCTGGCGCGGTCCTTCGGCCGCTCCGTGCCAATCCGATCCGCCACTGGGCAGCAACCCGATTTTTTCGGCGCGATCGTAAATGCGTTCGGCCAACGCTTGCGGATGACTCGGATGCAACACTTCGACCGCATCCAAACCCAGTGCGTGCAGTCGAGCAAGCCTCGCCTCGGTCGCGAGATCACCAGGATGCGCCCACACGGCGATGCCGCCCGCTCGATGCACCAGTGCGACGGCATCCGTTACGGTAAGCTTGCCCTTCTCCACGTACGCGGGCTTGCCCCACCCCAGCCACTTGTCGAACGCTTCACGGAAATCACGAACCCAGCCGCCCGCAACCAGCGCGCGCGCCAGATGCGGACGTCCTACGGCGCCAACATCCGCGGCTTCGAGCACCGCATCGATGGTGACAGGAATGCCGTGCGAGTTGAGCACACGCACCATCGCTTCCGCCCGCTCAATGCGCTCGCGGCGAAACGCCTGCAATTCGCCTTCAATGGCGTCGCGATCCGACAGGTGCAAACCCAACAGGTGTAGCTCATCGGATTCAAAGTGCGCCGCCAGCTCGACGCCCGGCACAATGCGAATGCCGAGTCGTGCGCCAGCCGCTTCGGCTTCGGGCAGCCCGTCAATGGAATCGTGATCGGTGATGGCAATGGCGCTGAGCTTCGCGCGCGCGGCGGCTTCAACCACCGCAGCAGGTGCAAGCACACCATCTGACGCCGTGGTGTGCACTTGCAAATCAACAAATCGTGGCGTAGCGGGTGCCTCTCCAGCGGATCCGGTCGGCGCGATCGTGTGCGGCGTATCCGTGTTCGGCGCGGTCACGCCTGATACCCGGCTTCAGGCGATCGCACACTCGACTGCGACATGCTGAACAATCGTGCCAACTGCGCGTCCGTCATTTCGGCGAGCGCCTGCTCGCGCGACCGAGTACCGGCCGGCGAATAGCGCGTAAGGCGAACCTCACGCGCCGATCCTTCGCCGGCGACAAAGATCAGAGAGAACTCATCGGCCACAGACTGCGTCAGGAATCCGCTCGGATAGACACGCCATGTACGACCATTTGATGTCAGGCGACGACTGGGCACTCAGCGAAGCTCCACCGCGTGCCACTCGGTGGTGGTGGGCTGTCGAATGCCGAGTTGTTCAAAACGCGCCTCAGCTTTGGCTTCTGCGAACTCAAGAAACCGCGTGCCGTCATGCTCGTGTTCAAAGATCCAGAAGTGCACGCCAGCGTCCGCACAGCGCCGCTGTGTTTCGCGCATGGACTGCACGTACCCGTCGCGCTCCGCATGGTGTACGGTGCGCTCCGTGACGAGCAGTGTGCGACGTTCGGTCATTCGATGGCCTCGCCAACGTTTTCGAGCGACGCCTTGAGGTCGGCCATGAACTTGTCGGCGTCGGCGCCGTCCACCACACGATGGTCGAACGACAACGAGAAGTACGCGCACGTGCGAATGGCAATGGTGTCTTCACCATCAGCGCCGGTCATCACCTTGGGACGCTTTTCGATGGCGCCAAGGCCGAGGATGGCCGTGGTACCGACGGGCACGATGGGCGTACCCATGAGCGAACCAAACACGCCCGGATTCGTGATCGTGAACGTGACATCCTGCAGTTCCATTGGCTGCAGCTTCTTGGAGCGCGCGCGCGACGCGAGATCGTTGATCGTGCGCGTCAATCCGGTGAGCGACAATTCATCGGCACGCTTGACGACGGGCACCAGCAAACCCGTGGGCTCCAGCGCTACGGCAATACCAAGATTGTACTGCTGACGGAAGATGATGTCAGTGCCGTTGACGGCCGCGTTCAGCACCGGGTGGCGCTTGAGCTGCTGCACCACCGCGCGACAGATGAACGGCAGATACGTGAGTTTCTGTCCGGTTTGCTTTTCAAACGTGGCGCGCTCGCGGGCACGAATGCGTGCAATCCGCGTGAGATCGACCTCGAAGAACGACGTGACGTGCGATGCCAGGCGCTTGGCCATCAG
>JALHNZ010000035.1:0-18140 GCA_022843265.1 Gemmatimonadaceae bacterium | reverse complement strand
GTACTTCACGATCGCCAGGCCACGGATTGGCCGATGGCGTGTCGAAGTTCATGCCGCCAGGCGCGTGCATCGACGCGCCAACGGCGGGTTTGCTCGGCGCAGCGACGGCGGGTTTGGCCGCAATGTGCGCTTCGAAATCGCGGCGCGTGACGCGACCGGCGATTCCGGACCCCGTGAGCGCGCTGATCTCAACGCCGTGCTCAGCGGCCATCTTGCGAACCAGCGGCGACGATTTCGTGCGCAGTCGATCCTCAAGGGTGCCGGCCGCCGGAGCCGGAGCATCAGCCACGGCTGCAGCGACAGGCGCAGCGGGGGCCGCAGCAGGCGCCGGAGCCGCAGGGGCCGCGGGGGCCGCTGGGGCCGGCGCCGCAGCCGCGGGGGCAGCGGCGGCTACGGCCGCATCCGTTTCGAGGCGCGCCACGACCGTGCCAACCTCGACGGTTTTGCCTTCGCCCACGATGATTTCGAGGAGCACACCCGACGACGGCGACGGGATTTCGGCGTCCACCTTATCAGTGGAAATTTCGAAGATGGGCTCATCACGCTTGACCGTATCACCCACGGCCTTGAGCCAGCGAGAGACGGTTCCTTCAGCGATGGATTCGCCCATCTGGGGCATGATAACGTCGACGCGTGCCACGGGATTCTCCTAAAGACAGCGGTCAGGTGCCGGCGCGATCACGCCGGCGCAGCCGCGAGAGTGCCAAAGTGGGCAGGGTTATCGCGCCGATAAGCGCGCCCCACCCTGCAAAGATATGCCAGTTACACGCCGGCAGCCCTTCCATTGGCTGACAGCGAGTCCCAAACGTGACGCCAACGGCGAGCAGCACACCAATCATGGCGCCACTGATGGCGCCGATGAACGTGGTGAAACAGCCAACGCCGATGCGCGCCATGCGCTTGTCCTCATCCGCCAGTGGCACCGAAGGCAGCGAGTTCTGCGACAAGTCGGCGGGATGAGTATTGGGACGGTCAGACGTGGATTTCCGATCAGAATCTTTCATGACAGCGGGAACGGGTCAGTACGCCACGAGCCGGCGCACGGCGCGCACGATATCGGACGTCTGCGGCAGCACGTAGTCCTCAAGCGGCGGCGAATACGGTAGCGGCACATCCGCGGCCGTGACACGCAGAATAGGCGCGTCCAGCCACTCGAAGCACGTTTCGCTCACGCGCGCCGTGATCTCACCGGCGATGCCGCCGGTCCGAGTATCCTCGTGCACAATAAGTAAACGGTTTGTTTTCCGAACAGTTGCCTGAATCGCTTCGTCGTCCATTGGCAACAGCGAGCGCAAGTCGAGGACTTCGACAGAAATGCCCTCTGCGGCCAACTGCTCGGCGGCTTCGAGTGCGCGCCACACGGTGGCCGCATACGTAATGATTGACACGTCGGTCCCCTCGCGTGCAATCCGCGCCTTGCCGATGGGCACCACGTGATCGCCTTCGGGCATCACTTCTTTCACGCGACGATACAGATATTTGTGCTCAAAAAAGAGCACACAGTCTTCATCTCGAATCGCCGCCTTCATCAGGCCCTTGGCATCAGCAGCGGTAGACGGATACACAATCTTGAGGCCCGGCGTATGCAGAAACGCGGCCTCCGGATTCTGCGAATGAAATGGTCCGCCGCGCACGTAGCCGCCGCTTGGACCGCGCACCACCATCGGGCACGGCAGGAACGCTCGATAGCGCGCCGTCGCCACATAGTTGGTGAGCATATCGTACGCGCACGAGATGAAGTCGATGAACTGCAGTTCGACAATCGGACGCATCCCCATGTGCGCAGCACCGGCTGCGGCGCCAACAATTCCGGCTTCTGAAATTGGCGTGTCGATCACCCGCGATTCACCGAATTGCGCCTGCAGTCCGTCGGTGACCTTGAAGGCACCACCAAACGCACCGATGTCTTCACCCATGATAAAAACATTCTCGTCGCGCGCCATTTCCTCGGCCATCGCGTCACGGATTGCTTCGAGGTATGTGCGCTCAACCGTCATACGTGCCCCAGCTCGCCGGACGTTCGTTGCTATCAACCGCGCTGCGCACGGACTCGCGAAACCAGAGTGGCGGAATCACCGCGGGATCAGCGTAGACACCAACAAGTGCGTCGGTTGGCTCTGGCATCGGCGACGCTTCCGCTTCATCCGTGGCGGTGTCAATCAACGCCACAATCTCGGCCTCAATCGACGCGAACTCTTCGTCTGTAACCTGATGCTGTTCGCGCAACACTTTCACGAAGCGATCAATCGGATCGTTCTCGAGCGCCCACTTTTCAATTTCGCTGGGCGGCTGGTACGACTGATTGTCATGCTCCGCGTGACCCTTGCGACGGTACGTCATGAGCTCCACGAGCGTCACGCCTTCGCCGCGACGCGCGCGATCCACGGCTTCTTTGGTCACATCGTATACAGCCAGCACATCGTTGCCGTCCGCCTGTACGCCGGCAATGCCGTAGCCGATTGCTTTGTCCACGAACTGTTTGGCCGCCGTCTGTTTGTGCGTAGGGGTGGAGTACGCATAGCCGTTGTTTTCGACGATTACCACGAGCGGGCAACGCTGCACCCCGGCAAAGTTGATGCCCTCGTGAAACGCGCCCGTGGACGTGGCGCCATCGCCGATATACACAAGACCCACGCGATCTTCACCGCGCATTTTGAATGACAGCGTGACGCCGGCCATGACCGGCACCATGTCACCGAGATGCGAAATCTGACCAATAAAGTTGCGCTTCTCGGTATCGCCAAAGTGAATGTTGAGTTCGCGTCCGCGCGTGGGCGAATCACCTTTGGCCATGTACTGACGCAACACTTCGAGCGGTGTGGCACCCTTCACCAGCATGGCCCCGAGATTGCGAATCAACGGCGAGAGCACGTCGCGCTGTTCAAGCGCAAACGCACTTCCCACCGCGTCAGCTTCCTGCCCGAGCGATCGGAAAAGACCACCCACCACCTTGGTTTGTCTGTACAACGCCACCAGTCGTTCTTCGAGCACACGCGTGAGGCGCATGTAGCGATAGAGCGAGAGGCGTTGTTCGCGCGAAAGGGCGTCGCTGGGGCGTGAACTCTTCGCCACACTCGTCGCCTTCGATCGCGCCGGGGATGTCCCGGCGCGCGCCATCAGTACGCCGCCTCGAGCAGATGCCGGGGATCGGCAGTGCGATGCAGCCGCACAAAAAACTTCTTCACATTCTTGTCGAGACGACTCTCACCGATCTGATCGGTGTGCGCTTCGACGAATGTGTAATGGCCGCCTTCCATTTTCACGGTCAGCACAAGCGTACCCAGCGCGCCGCGATACTGTCGCGCGCGCAGTTCGACGTGCACACGATCAAGTCCGAGTGCACCGAAATGGGTGTCCGCCTCTTGCATCACCAGATCCGGGTGCAGCGAGGTGCGATGAAACAAGCGCATGCGTCAGCGCGGCGAGGCCGCGCCCTCCGAGGTAGTGGAATCGGCACGAACGCTATCCGGGCGAGCCGTGTCGGGTGGTGGCGTGGGCGCGGGTGACGACGGCAGCGAGATTTCGCCCGGCTCATCGGCCGTCCGAATGTCCTGCGTCCAATCCTGCGTGCGCTCAAGCACCGCGGTGGAATCCCGACGGAACTGAATGCCCATCGCCCATGGACCGGCGGTGACATAAAACAACTTCGTGGTGTACGTGCCCACCTGATCGGTGGGTGCGAACCCGTTCGCGATGTTCTTGCCATCGCGACTGCTGGCGAAGATGCGTCCTTCGCCCATGTCTACGGGACGGCCGGTTTCCTTGTCGTTGACCACGACCGTCCAGGAGATCTGTTCGAGCGCCTTCGGGGGGGCCGGGTCGACCATCACACGAATGGAATACGACTCCGTTGTCATGCGGAACTCGTTGCCTTTGCGTCCACCGCCGCAGCTGGCCGCGACCGCGGCCAGTGCTGCAACGGAGAGCAGGAGACGCGCGCGTCGACCCGACCGTGTCATCACTGATAGTACTCCAGTCCGAGGTGCGTAATCACGTCTTCGCCCATCAGATGACGCAGCGTGTTCTTCAGCTTCGTCTGCTGAATGAAGAGATCGTGTTCGGCCTGCAGTCCCGGTGCGGTCTGCGGGCTCTTGTAATAGAACGACAACCACTCCTGAATGCCCTTCATGCCTGCGCGATGCGCGAAGTCACTGAACAGTGCGAGGTCGAGCACGATCGGCGCCGCAAGAATTGAATCGCGGCAAAGGAAGTTGACCTTGATCTGCATCGGGTAGCCGAGCCAACCCACGATATCGATGTTGTCCCAGCCTTCCTTGTTGTCGCCGCGCGGCGGATAGTAGTTGATGCGCACGACATGCGAGAATCCTTCGTACAGCTCGGGATAGAGTTCCGGCTGCAGAATGTTGTGCAACACCGACAACTTCGACTCTTCCTTGGTCTTGAACGACGCGGGATCGTCGAGCACTTCACCATCGCGATTGCCAAGAATGTTCGTGGAGTACCAGCCCTCAAGGCCAAGCATACGCGCCTTGATGCCCGGCGCGAGCACGGTCTTCATCCACGTCTGACCCGTCTTGAAATCCTTGCCCGACACGGGCACGCCACGCTTGTTGGCGAGGTCGAGCAGCGCCGGGAAATCGGCCGAAAGATTCGGCGCACCGTTGCAATACGGCACGTTCTCCATGATGGCCGCATACGCGTACAACATTGACGGCGCGATGGAGTCATCATTCTCCTCCATGGCCTTCTCAAACGATTCGATGGTTTCGTGCTGCGGGCCGGCTTTGATAAACGTTTCCGTTGAACCACACCACACCATGACCGCGCGATCGGCGCCGTGTTTGGCCTTCACATCGCGAATGTCCTTGCGCAGCTGTTCGGCAAGATCACGCTTGTTCGGACCGGTCTTCACATTCGTGCCGTGCAAGCGCGTGACGTAGCGCGACTCGAACACCGCCGGCATCGGCGTGATACCCTTGAGGAAGTCCGCGATCGGTTCAATGTCTGACGGCTGCAGCACACCGGCCTTCGTGGCGGCGGTGTACGCGTCATCCGGAATGGGGTCCCACGCGGCGAAGACAATGTCCTGCAGAGCGGTGAGCGGGACAAAGTCGCGAATCAGCGGGCTGCGCGCTTCCGTGCGCTTGCCCAGGCGAATCGTGGCCATCTGCGTGAGCGAACCGATCGGCGCGGACAGACCGCGGCGCACGCGCTCGACACCGGCAATGAAAGTCGTGGCGACCGCGCCAAGGCCAGGAGTGAACACAACAAGCTTGCCCGTGGCCGGGGCGATGGACGCAGGAGTGCGAATGGTGGTGTCGGACACTAAGGTCATTCTCCCTTGAGGGATGCTCCGGGCACTGTAGTCAGTGCCGGGGAAATCGTGGAGGAAACCGTCGACGACACGTTGCCTGCACGCACAGGCGGCGGCGGTGACGACGGCGGAACATCAGATGACGGGGCGCGGCCGTCGGTGTGGTGATACACGAACAGCATGCGCTGCACGACGGTCACCCACGCCGTAACGCTGAGCAGCGTCACGATGCCAGCCAGCACCCAGCCATCGAGTGCCAACCCGAAAAACGCCTGCGGCGCCGAGAGCAGCGTGATGCGCTCGGGGCGCTGCAGCAAACCCACTTTGGCGTCCACACCGAGACCTTCGGCACGAGCGCGGGCGTAAGACGTGAGAAACGCCGCGATCAGTCCAAGCAGCGTAATCACCAACATCGGCGTGCTCTGATGCACCGGATTGATCGCGTAAAACACGACCAGACCGCCCATGAGCGCGCCGTCGCTCACCCGATCGAGCGTCGAGTCGTAGAAAGCACCAAAGACGGAGCTCGTTCCGGTGCGACGGGCGACGGTGCCATCGAGCACATCGAAGAGCGCCGTGAGACCGAGAAACCAGCCGGCCGTCCGTATATGCCCGGCCGCAAAAATCACACCCGCGACGAGGGTGCAAATCGTACCAATCGTGGTGATCGTATTCGGCTTGACGCGGTGACGCACGAGGAAGTCCCCAACGGGTCCGATGACCCGGAGGTATCCGCGTTGAATCCAGTCCCAGAGTGCGTTCATGCCGGTCGGGCGCGAAGTGAGACAGCAGCGAACCGCGCCCCCCGGAGTGGAAGGCGCGAACGCACCGTGCCGAGAGCGGCCCCAAACCGCGACCCCTCACCGCAACACGATCGTGACAAAGCTAGGAGCCCGGTCGCGTCAACGGTAGAGAGCTACCGATACAGATGATAGCGGCGAACGGATTGCTCGTACGCCACCACCGACTGCAACAGCCGATCAATCACGCGATCCGGATCATCACCGGAGACCAGCGCCGCTCGCACCGCTGTCGACCCGAGACGTTCGTCGATCCGACGTTCGGTATACGTGAAGTCGGGGCCGTGCGCCTTCGCAATCGCCCACAGCACCGCCGCGCCGAGTCGAGACACCTGCACGCGATCACGATCCGTCACGATGATGCGCACGCCCGGGATCGACTGACCGTCATACTTCCGGTCCCCCGGGCTCCGCGGCGTGAATCGCTCTGCAACGAATCGAACACCCGCCAGCTCCAGCGCGTCGAGCATCTTTTTGACACTGTCTGACTTGAACCACGGCGCACCCACTCGCTGGAACGGCTCGTCAGTACCCCGCCCCACCGAGACGTTCGTTGCCTCAAACGGCACGAGCGCCGGATACACCAGCGACGCCGTGAGATTCGGCAGGTTCGGCGATGGCTTGACCCATGGCAGATCCGTCTCGTCAAACCACATGTTTCGGCGCCAGCCAGCCATCGGCACCACATGCAGTCGACCGGTCATCTTCAGCTCGCGATGAAACAGGAGGGCCATTTCGCCCATCGTGAGCGCATGACGCAGCGGCACCGGCCAGAGTGCGAAGCCGTTCTTCGGTGTTTCCATCGTACTCTCACGCGCATCCGCCAGCGCCGAATCGAGCAACGCACCTTCGGCACGCAAGCCGGTGAGCGGGTTGGGACGATCCAGCACGAGCACGGGAATACCACGACGTTCCGCCGCCTGCATCGCATACAGCACCACGCCGACATACGTCCACGTGCGCGTACCAATATCCTGCAGATCAACCACCAGCGCGTCCACATTTCTGAGCGTGCTGTCTGGCGGGCCCATCGTGGAACGCTGATAGAGCGAGTAGATCATCAACCCTGTTTTCGGGTCGAGTTCATTCGGCAGGTTCGAACGGTCTTCCGTGCCTCGAATGCCGTGCTCCGGCGAGAACAGCGCCACGAGCTTGACGTTCGCTTTGGTCGCGCGCTCGTCCGAGAATAACAAGTCAACCGTGCTGCGTCCCTTTTCATCAATGCCGGTCTGATTCGTGATCAAACCGACACGCTTGTCCTTGATCAGGTGAATGCTGTCCGACAACAGCACCGAAATTCCGGGGCGCACTTTGTCGGCACGCCGGAAGCGTGGATCATTGGGATCGTCATTCGGCCCAGGCCGCGGCCCCCCGGCGCAAGCCAACGCACTGAAGGCCACGCTGCCGAGCAGGAGCAGATGACGCAGGCGCAGGGTATTATCCCCCGTACCGGGTGCACGCCGCTCAGGGTGTTGCTCCGCCATGGCCTTTCTCTGTCCCCGCCAATGCGTCAGACGCACGCTGTCCTCGCTTCACCGTTCGGTGTTCTTCGCTCAGTCCGCGGCATTCGCCGCCGACATGCCCTTCCACTGCTGCTGCTAGCACTCGCGTCCTGCGCCCCGCGGGCCACTGGCGTGCCCGGCGCTGCGCAGCCCGTACCGAGCACGCTCCCCGGACCGCTTTCTCTCTCACCCGGCGATGCCCTGCCGGCACAGCATCGAGCCTGGATTGAATCTACCCTCGCGTCGCTCACACTTCGCGAACGTGTTGCACAAATGGTAATGATCTGGGTGCTGGGCGATTATTCCGGCGCCTACGACACGGGGTTTGCCAACATCACCAATCAGGTCACAGAGCTCGGCGTGGGTGGGGTGGTCATGTCGCTCGGCTCGCCGATCGAAGTCGCGTCCAAAGTGAATTACCTGCAAGGGCGCGCCCGGGTCCCTCTGCTCGTTGCATCGGATGTTGAGCCCGGATTGGGTCGACTTGAAGGTGGTGTGTTTGCGCCGTCGCTCATGAGCGCCGGTTCGGCCACGGTGTTGCCCAGCAACATGGCCATTGGCGCTGGTGGCCGCGACGCCGACGCCGAGATGGCGGGTCGGATTACCGGGCGTGAGGCGCGTGCCATTGGTATTCATCTGGCGTTTGCGCCAACGGTTGATGTGAACAACAATCCGTCGAATCCGGTCATCAACACGCGCTCGTTCGGTGAAAACCCGTCGGCCGTTGCACGGTTGTCGGCCGCATTTGTGCGCGGCGTGCAATCGGGTGGTGCGGCGGCCACGCTCAAGCATTTTCCGGGACACGGTGACACCGACGTGGATTCACATCTTGGCTTGCCGGTGATTTCCGTTGCGCGAGCGCGACTCGATGAAATCGAACTGGTGCCATTTCGCGCCGGCATCGCGGCCGGTGCAGCGAGTGTCATGACCGCGCACATCGCGTTGCCAACCGTCTACGGGGACTCCGTACCGGCCACACTGCGCCGCGACGTCATGACCGGACTGCTGCGCGACACCCTCGGGTTTCGTGGCGTGACGGTCACTGATGCGCTCACTATGGATGGCATTGCTCGTGGTTATGGCGTAGCCGAAAGTGCAGTACGCGCCGTTCGCGCGGGCGATGACATTTTGCTCATGCCCGGCAATGCAGAAGAAGCGATCAACGCCGTGGTGCGTGCCGTGGAAACCGGGGCACTGAATCGCGCACAGATCGACGAGAGTGTGCGACGCATTCTGGAGCTGAAGTTGCGTACGGGCGCGGTTGCCCGCCCGGTCGTGTCGCTCGATGCCTTGCGCGAAGTGGTCGGCCATCCGGAGCACGCGGAAGCGGCGCGTGAAATCGCCGCGCGTGGCATCACGCTGTTGCGCGATGATCGCAATCTGTTGCCACTGCCGCGATCCGCGCGCACGCTGCTCGTGGTGTATGCACCGGATAACGACGTCGGCGCCGGTACCATGTTCGGCTCCACGCTGACGCGCAACGTGCCGGGCACGCGCACCATGCGCGTCACGCCGCGAACAGGGGCCGCTGAACTTGATTCCATCGCGGCCATGGCACGCGGCGTAGACCGTGTGGTGGTGTACACGTACACGCGCACGCTTGAAGGTGCTGGTCGATTTGCCATCGCACCGCGCGTTGCCGCATTGATTGAGACGTTGAGCACTACGACACCGGCGATCGTGGTCGCGGGCGGCAATCCCTACGTGATCAAGCAGTTTCCGTCAGCGCCCGCGTATCTCATGACCTATGGTCGCGGCGATGCGCTTGAAGTCGCCGCCGCTCGCGCCGTGACGGGACACGCACCGATTGCTGGCAAGTTGCCCGTCTCGCTGCCAGGCTTCTTCCGCGCCGGTGACGGGCTCACGCGCGCCGCCACGGTTACAGGAAACAACTGAGCATGGCGTCACGCGGACTTTTTGCTTCGGCCCTGCTGTGTCTCGGTGTACTCACGGCTTGTCGATCCGGCACTACGCGTTCTCCCGATGACGCGTCACGCGAAACAATGCGCGCAGAATGGAGACAACGCGCGGTGTCGGATTCCGTACGCGCCGTCCTGACGCGTGGCCTGGCCGACTCGGCGTTTCCCGCCGCGTACGCAGTGATTGGCAGCGCGCGTGGCGTGTACGCGTCGTTTGGTGTTGGATCGCTCGACTCCGCGCCGCTTCGCGACGGCGCGATGGCGGTGAGTGACTCCAGCGTGTGGGATTTGGCATCGCTGACAAAAGTGATTGGCACAACGTCATCGATCATGCAGCTGGTGGCCGAGGGCCGCGTCGAACTTGATGCGCCGGCGTCGCGGTATCTGCCGCGCTGGAAGGCGCCGCGCGCTGAGTCCATTACGGTGCGTCATCTGCTCACGCACAGCGCAGGGCTTCCCGCATGGCGTCCGCTGTACAAAGAAGCGTGGAGCGCCGAAGAAGCGATGGCGCAGGTGTACGCCACGAGTCCGGATACCACACCGGGTGTGCGCTATGTGTACAGCGACCTCGGTTTCATTCTGCTCGGCGAAGTGGTGCGTGAAGTTTCGGGACTTCCGCTCGACGGCTACGTGATGCACCGCGTGTTTCTTCCCATGGGCATGCGCGAGACGCGGTTTCTTCCGTCCGCATTGTGGCAGTCACGCACGGCACCTACTGAAATCGATCCGTGGCGCCAGCGCCATTTGCGCGGCGAAGTGCACGACGAGAACAGCTTTCAGCTCGGTGCGGTCGCTGGTCATGCCGGACTTTTTTCAACGGCGCGTGATCTGACGCGATTCGCACAGACGCTGCTTCGCAGTGGGTGGTCGATTCCGATGCCGCATGGAAATGGCACCAATGGTGACGCGGGATTGGACAGTCTCGCCGTCATCAATGCCGCCACACTGCGCGCCTTTACGGCGCGTCAGACGCTGGCCGGATCGCATCGCGCCCTCGGCTGGGAAACGCCGAATGGCAGCAACTCCGCCGGATCCCGCATGAGCACGTCGGCGTTCGGGCATACGGGCTTTACTGGCACGTCGCTCTGGATTGATCCGGCGCAGGACTTGTTCGTGTTGCTGCTGACCAACCGCGTGAACCCCACCCGGCAGCGCCAGGGCATCGCCCGCGTACGTACGTCGCTGGCCGACGCCGTGGTGGGGGCCATCGCGGTGACTGCCGCGCCGCAGGGAACGAGCAACCCGAATCTTGAGTAGAGCAGTAGGGATTGATTAGTATTCAGACAGGTAGGTATTTGGCCCGGTCGCGCGGCGATGCGCGACCACGGTGAAGCAACCCATGCACGGGCCCCCTGGGCCGGTCTCGGAGAGAGCAGATGAGCACGATGCAGCAGCCCGACCTGTTAGTCACGATCACCGATGCGGCTGTGACCGAGGTGCAGAAGTTCATGGAAGCCGAAGGCGTCACCGCCGAGCTCGGTGGTCTGCGCGTGTCGGTCATGCCCGGCGGGTGCAGCGGCTTCAAGTACGGTCTTGTCATCGAAGACAAGGGAGCCGAAGACGATCTTGTGCTGGATCACGGCTCGTTCAGGGTGTTCGTCGATCCGTTCTCGGCCCAGTATCTGGGCGGCACGACGATTGATTATGTCACGTCCATGCAGGGTTCTGGCTTCACGTTCAAGAACCCGAATTCCACCGGCGGCTGCGGCTGCGGCAGTTCGTTCTCCGCGTAATACCAGTGGGGCGCCCTTTGGGCGCACCTCAGGGATTTTGATGAAGGCCCGCGATCCGAGATGGATCGCGGGCCTTCTCTGCTTTTCGCGGTGACCGTGCGCTATTCTCCCCGGATGGCGACGGTGCCATCCGTCGCAAACAGCCCACCTGCCACTCGCGCCTGCTCACGTATGCGCGCCTCCCCGGCACCTACCACGCACGCCACATGAGCGCCTCTGGCTTTACGCTGCTCGACGGAATCATTGTTGTTCTGTATCTCGCCGGCACCACCTGGCTTGGTGTATGGCTCGGGCGTGGTGAGCAGAGTGCGCGCTCCTATTTTGTGGCCAACGATTCCGTACCGTGGTGGGCGGTGCTCTTTTCGGTCGTGGCAACGGAAACGAGCGCGCTGACTTTCATTTCGATTCCCGGTTTGGCGTACATCGGCAATCTTGGGTTTTTACAAGTGGCGATGGGTTACATGGTTGGACGCGTGATCGTGGCGTATGTGTTGTTGCCCAAGTATTACGAAGGCGAACTTGTTACCGCGTACGCGCTGCTCGAGAAACGATTCGGTTCAAGCACGCGACGCTTTGCATCAATCACGTTCATGGTCACGCGCATCTTCGGCGATTCGGTGCGACTGTTTGCCACTGCAATTCCCGTGGCGCTGTTGATTGGTCCGCTCGTTCCCGCGCAGTACGTTGGGCCGGCATCGATTCTGATTCTTGGTGCGTGTACCGTGGTGTACACCTATCACGGTGGCATGAAAGCCGTGATCTGGACAGACGTGATGCAGATCGGTGTGTACATGGGCGGCGGCATCGCGGCGCTCGTCATTGTCGGCAACGATGTGATCGGTGGGTGGACGCAGATCTTTACAGACGCGTCGGCGCGTGATCAGCTCAAACTGTTCGACCTGTACACCGGCTTCGATCGTCCACACACACTGTGGGCTGGTTTGATTGGCGGCGCGTTCCTGTCAATGGCGTCGCACGGTGTTGATCAGATGATGGTGCAGCGATTGTTTGCGTCAGGCAACCTCAAACTGGCGCAGCGCGCCCTGATCGGCAGCGGCTTTGTCGTGTTCACGCAGTTCGCCATGTTTCTGATTATTGGCGTCGGACTGTTTGCGTTCTACAAGGGAGAGACGTTCCCGCGTCCGGACGCGATCTTTCCACGCTTCATTGTGGAAGCGATGCCGCCAGGCCTGACGGGTGTGGTGATTGCCGCGGTGTTGGCCGCCGCCATGAGCACGATTTCCAGCTCCATCAACTCGCTGGCGGCGGCGTCTGTCCATGACCTGTACTTGCCGCTGACCAAACGAAAGCCAGATGACGCGGCGTTATTGCTCACGAGCAAACGCTTTACGCTGTTCTGGGCCGCGGTCCTGGTAGGCGGCGCCCTGCTCTATCGCAATGAAGGCACACCGGTCGTTACGATTGCGCTCTCCATTGCCTCATTCACGTACGGTGGATTGCTTGGCGCGTTTTTCCTGGGCATGCGCGTGAAGCGCGCTCGTCAGCGCGATGCGCTCATCGGTATGACGGTCGGAATCAGCGTGATGAGTGTGGTCGTGTTCGCGACGCCGCTGAGCAACTGGTTTCCCGCCATCGCGCCCACCCTGGAGCCGATTCGCGGAATTGCGTGGCCGTGGTTCGTACTCATTGGCACAACGCTTACGTTTGCCACTGGTCTGTTGTCGTCCCGATTCTCGCCGGCTGTGTCTGGCGATGCCTCTGCCTAGGAGTTCGTCTCATGAGCGCCGGTCCTCTCGATCCAACTCCCCTCATCGTCGGCGTGGACGGCGGCGGTACGCGAACGCGGGTTTTGCTCGCGGATCTTGACGGTCGTCCGCTGGCTCGCGTTGAAGGCGCCGCGACAGCGCTTCGACCGGGTGAAGAGCGGAACTCCGCCGACATCATTGCGGCCCTCGTGCATGAAGCGCTGGCGAGCATTGATCGGGCGGATACACGTCCGTCCACGTGTGTGATTGGTGTGGCCGGTGGCGGTCAGGAGCGGGCCGCCCAGGCCCTCTGGCAGGCGTTGGCATCAATGCGCCTCGCCGACGATGTCAACGTGATCAGCGACGCTGAGATCGCGCTTGACGATGCGTTTGGCGACTCGGCGGGTGTCTTGCTTGTGTCTGGCACCGGCTCGGTGGCGTTTGCGCGTGCACCAGACGGACGTTTGGAACGCTGTGGCGGCTGGGGTCCAATGCTCGGTGACGAAGGCAGTGGTGCGTGGATTGGACGGCGAGCAATGAGCGTGATCACGGCGTCCAACGACGGACGCGAGCCGGAAACGGCGCTCGTTGGCGCAATGCTCACTGCGCTTGAGGTGGAGTCACTCGACGCGCTGATTCCGTGGGCTACCGACGCCACGCCGGCGGATTTCGCGGCGCTGGCGCCGGTGGTCGTTCAGGTGGCCGCGCAGGGCGACCTGCGCGCGAATGCGCTGCTGAGCCTTGGCGTGGAAGAGCTCGTATTACACGTGCGTACGCTCGCACGTCGCTGCTTCACCGATGAGCGCGCCTCTGTGCCGGTGGCGTGCGCCGGTGGCATGCTGGGCAAGGGATCGCTGATGCGGAAGCGCGTAGAACAGCGTCTGAAAACAGCGGTTCCGGGCGCGGTGGTGCGTGGTGATGAAGTGGACGCGGCGCGTGGCGCAGTGCGTCGGGCACGCAGACTGATGGGTGTGGAAGCGTAAACTCGCCGCACACGGCGTGCGCACTACACCAGATCAGAACGTGTAGTCGAGATTGTATTTGGCGCGCACCGGACGACCTGTGCCATCGGTTGCGGGGCGGAACCGTGTGGCGCCGAGGATCTCGCGCAGCTTGCGATTGTAGTTCGCGTCGCGCGTGGGCGTGAGTTCAAAGTCAATCACACGGCCGGTGGAGTCCACGTCGAAAACAATCGTGATGGTTTTTCCCTTCACGTTGTTTGGCACCGGAATGGGCGGAATGAACAGCTCGCTTGGCGTGGGCGGAAAAATGCGGCCATCGCCACCCCCCGTGCCGGCCCCCACACCACTACCGCGGCCTGTTCCGATGCCAGACCCAACACCGCCGCCCGATCCTGGACCCGAGCCGGCGCTGCCGTCGTTGCCGGCGCCACCGCCTGTGCCGGCCGTTCTGGAGGCGTCCGCTGCATCCGGCAGTTTAACGTCCGATGCCTGAGGCGACGGCACCGATGTTTGCGGGACCGGCGGGGGCACGATCTCCGGCGGCTTGATTTCAGGCGGTTTCACCTCGGGAGGCTTCACCACCTCGGGCGGCTGAATGCGATCCGTCTCCACTTTGGGCGGAGGCGGCGGCACCACATACTGGACCCGCTCAACGGCCACCCGACCACCACCGGTGCCGCCAGATCCACCACCGCCGCCGCCAGCAGGCCCAGGGCCTCCCGCGCCCAGCATTTCAGCCACGATGTTGGGGCCGAGGAAGGGTGTGATCAGCAGGAGCACCACGAGCACGTGGAGCAGCACCGAAACGATGGCTCCGCCGAGCGTGCGCTGCTTGGCAATCGGAATTCCGATCGGCGGGCGATACCGGCGTCGATCCTGCGCTGACGGCGGCGAATTGCCTGCATTCGGATTCACAGGATCCAATGACGGAGGAACTGCGGACATGAGAACCGGTAAGTGGTGAGAAACACATGCTCACGACGAGATCACTGAACGTACTACGGCGGACGCTCCCATTGGGTTCGTCCGCCGTGGTACACCAGTGATGGCTGTGAGAGCCGTCACAGGAACGGTTCAGGGTGCTGGTGCGACCGCTCCGTCCTTCGGACCCGGCGTGATGCCGATAACCTTGACGCCTGCACCGCGCGCCTGATCCATGGCAAACACGACGTCTCCGTAGGTCACCGTGGAGTCACCCTTCACGAAAATGATCTTGTCAGGACGCGGGTCATAAACTGAACGAAGACCAGCGAACAATGTTTCGCGCGTGTACGGATCCTGATTGATCTTGAACTGACCGTCTGCCAGCACGCTCAGCACAATCTGATCGTTCGCACTGTTTGCCGTCTGGACTGACGGATTGGGGTCGGGCAACGTGGCGTCGATCGCTTTGCGGCTCATGGGGATGATCATCATGAAGATGATCAGCAGCACGAGCAACACGTCGATCATGGGCGTCACGTTGATTTCGTTCGAGTGGCCACCGCCCTGGCCGCCTTCTGCGCTCATTCCCATAGCTACTTGACCCCCTCTGATTTCTGGAAGAGTCGGTCAGCTTCCACCAATGATTCTGTGCCTGGCGTCTGATCCGTGATCAGCGCAGCCACGGCGACACCACCCATCGCGACGATATCCAGCGCCTTGAGCACCTTGTCGTATGACAGGTCCTTGTGGGCCTTCACGTAGAGGATTTTCTCTTCACGATCCGGCGTGAAGATGTTCTTGGTCATCTGCTCAAGATCTTCGTTCTTGATCAGCGCCTTGTTAAACCAGTACTGGCCCTGTGCATCGATACCGAGCACCTGGTCTGTGTCTTCTTCCGGACGCGGCTTGAGATTCTGCCCCGAAGGCGGGGTAGCTGTGAAGCCAGCGTTAAGCTGCGGGATGGTGATCATGAAGATGATCAGCAATACGAGCATCACGTCGATCATTGGCGTGACGTTCGGATTGGAGTTTACCGCTCCCGAACTGAGTTGCATGCCCATTGTTGTTCTCCAGATCGCGTGGCTTTGTAGCGAGTAATCACTGGGACTGTGCTACGCCGCCGGTTGGGGTATGGGCAGGATTACTTGGACATCGGGGTCTGACCCGCGGTATTGAACTCGCGGGTGAAACGCGAACGGCCGAACTCGCCCGACACGCCCTTGATCAAGTAGTCGACCATTTCCTTCGACGTGTACGTCATTTCTGCCGTAAGGTTGTCGATCTTGGTCTGGAAGTAGTTGTACGACCACACGGCCGGAATGGCGACGCCGATTCCGATGGCCGTGGTGATAAGCGCTTCGGCAACACCGCCGGCGATCGAGCTGATACCACCCGAGCCCGACGACGCCATGGCCGTGAAGGAGTTTACGATACCCATCGTGGTTCCGACGAGGCCCACGAACGGCGCCGTTGCACCAACCGTCGCGAGCACGCCCAGACCACGCTTGAGTTCAACCACCGTCATCAGCATTTCACGCTCAATCGCACGCTCGGCCGAGTTGATGTCGGCAACCGTGACGGAACCATCCTGAATGAGCGGACGGACTTCGGACAGGGCACCACCAAGTACGCGAGCCACGTGCGACTTCTTGTACGACTCGGCCAGGTTGATCGCTTCCGTGAGGTTGTCTTCTTCAAGGAACTGCGAGAACTCGGGCGCGAACTTCTTGGTTTCCGCCTGCGCCTTGCGCATGGCCCACCACTTCTGAATCAGAATCGTTGTGGCGTACGCGGACATGATGAAGAGCAAATACACAACGCCCTTTGCAAACCAGCCCATTTCGTGCCACAGCGACATCAGGTCCATATTCATAAGTCAGATCTCCGAATGGATAGAAAGTGTGTGGCCGTGTTTAGCGGGCCAAGCTGAAAACAAAGGGCTGCTGGACAAGCTGCTTCACCTTGCGGCCGCCAACTTCGGCCGGCAGGTAGCGAATGCGCGGGAGCGCGTTCTTTACGGCATTTGTGAACAGCTCATGGTCAGACTTGAGCACTTTGAATGTGCTCATGTCGGCCTTACCAGCCGTGTCCACAACAAACGAGGCGAGTACGGTGCCCTCGACCTGCGCGGAGCGCAGCATTTCCGGGTAGACCATCTGGTTGCTACCGGCGGCCATGGCGGCCGGCTTCTCTACCTGGAACTCGAAGTAGGGCGTATCGCCCTGGGGAACCTGGGCCACACCACCTTCCACACCCTTCGCAATACCACCGGCGACACCCTTGCCGGAGAAGTCCGCTTCGTCGGTCACAGCACGTGACAGATCGATGTCAGGAATCTCCAGCGGGATGATGTCAGGCGCCTGAAGCACCTGAAAACCCTTGGCGATTGGAGCTTGCGCCACCACATCTGGTGGCGGCGGGGCCTTTTCCGGCTCCGGGGGTGGCTCGTCTTTTTTGACTTCGACGAACTCGACCTTCTCCGCCTTTTCTTCCATCATCTGCTGGCCGGCATTGGCCGTGGCAACGACCATGGCCGCTACCGCACCGACGTGGATAACGAGGGAGACGATCGAACTTCCGGAACGCTTGGTTTTCTTGGCCTCGGACTCGAGCAGGTTATTGAACATCGCGTCGATCCACGAGAGGGAATGCGCGGCGGGCCCGTCCCACCGACACGACGAGAAGTTAGGTCTGGGAGATGATCCAGCAATGTCGCCAGCATTAGGATTCGGTTAAGGCGAGGTTACGTCTTGGTGGCCTTGCGCGTCACGAATCGTTCCAATTCCCGCACGGTCGGTGTCGTTATGCCGCCTCGTGAGTGGCGGGAGCCTCACTGGGGATCGCCGTGGCGACGGGTGTCACGTGGGCTAACGGCAACTGCGCCGTGAACGTACTGCCCCTCCCCAACCGGGACTGCACGTTCAGCGATCCACCGTGGGCGTGCGCAATCCACTGCGAGATGGCCAGCCCGAGTCCGTAGCCACTCCGTTCGGCTGCGCGCGAGCGCGAGCGGTCCGCGCGCCAGAACCGATCAAACACATACGGCAGGTCGGCCGCCGCGATACCAATCCCGGTGTCGCGTACCGAGAACCAGACTTCGTCGCTGGTGCGCACCAGCGAGAGCGTCACCCGACCGCCGCGCGACGTGTACTTGATGGCGTTGGTGACAAGATTGAGGAACAGCTGACGCATGCGCGAGAGATCGCCTCGCACCTGCGCTGCTTTCAGGCCGAAGTCCTGATAGCCGTAGAGGTTGGTAAAGATGCGGTCTTTGTCCTGCAGGCTCATGCGATGCCTCCAAGCAGAAACCAAGCCGCAC
>JALHNZ010000034.1 GCA_022843265.1 Gemmatimonadaceae bacterium | reverse complement strand
CGATGACGGTGTCAGTGCTTTCAGCGATCACCACATCATTCCATACGGCTTTCATGTTTGCATCTCAGCAGAAGAATGTCGCCGATTGACCAGCTGCGACTCGGCGACGAAGGGAAAAATCCGAGGCGTCGCCAGTTCAGGCGGGCCGAAGCCACGCCAGATAGAACCAGTCGTTCACATCACTGTACAACGAGTCAATGGCAAAACCGCTGCTCTCAACCAGCGCGTGCAGCGTCTGCTCGTCGTACTTGTAGGAGCATTCGGTATGCACCGTTTCGCCAGCCTCAAAGTAGACTCGCGTGTCATTGACGAGCACCTCCTGCTCCACCAGCGATTCGAGATGCATTTCGATGCGACTGGCTTCGTTGTTGAAGAACGCGACGTGCCGGAACGTGGTCAGATCAAAGTTGGCGCTCATGGCGTGATTGAGATGCGCCAGCATGTTCAGGTTGAACGCCGCAGTCACGCCAGCGCGGTCGTTGTACGCTTCGTGCAATACCCGCGGATCTTTTCGGCGATCAACACCCAGAATGAGGCCGCCCTTCGCTCCGACGGTGTGTCGAATACGGTGCAAAAACGCCGCGGCCTCCGTTGGGTGAAAATTCCCGATGGTCGAGCCTGGAAAGAAGGCGACACGTCGCGCTTCGTTGGGGAGCACGGGTAACTCGAACGGCAGCGTGTAGTCTGCGCACACCGGCGCGATGCGCAGCCCGGGGTACTGCCCCCCGCGTTCGCGCGCAACACTTGCCAGCTGCTCTCGCGATACGTCGACGGGAATGTACGCCACCGGGTCGCGCAGTTTGTCGAGCAGGTAGCGTACCTTGACGCCAGCGCCGCTTCCGTACTCAATAAGCGCGACATGATCGCCCGCCTGCCGGGCGAGATCGGACGCGTAACGCGAAAGAATGTCTATCTCGGTGCGCGTCGGATAGTACTCGGGCTGATCGCAGATCTGTTCGAACAGCATGGCACCCGCGGAGTCGTAAAAAAGCACCGCAGGCAGGGTCTTCACACTGTCCGTGAGTCCTCGCATCACCGTTGCCGTCAGCGACGGCGAAAGGAGAGAACTCGCAGATGTATGGCGACGCGACAGATTCTGTGCTGAGACGCGCGTCATGCGTCCGCCGCCAGTCGGATACCTGTAAACTGCCAGCGCGCATCGCTGGGAAAGAAGTTGCGGTAGGTGTGGCGCGCGTGTGCACGCGGTGTCGCACACGACGCTCCGCGCAACACCCACTGGTCGCACATGAACTTGCCGTTATACTCACCAATCGCACCCGCAGACGGACGGAATCCTGGATACGCAACGTACGGGCTCTGCGTCCACTGCCACACGTCACCGAACAGCTGCTGCATACCAGGTCCGACGGCTCCTGACGGATGCCACGCACGCCCGTCGACGAAATGGCCCGTGATCGGCTGCGACCGCGCGACCACTTCCCATTCCGCTTCGGTTGGCAAGCGAGCGCCGGCCCACCGCGCGAACGCGTCGGCTTCGACATAGCTCAGGTGCGTGACCGGAGCGGTGGCCGAGAGTGGACCGTCGCCACACAGTGTGAACTCGTACCAGCTACCGTCACGCTGCTCCCAATACAGCGGCGCGTTCCACTTCTCCGCTTGCACGGTGGCCCATCCGGCACTTAACCACAGCGCAGGCTGGCGATAGCCGCCGTCCGCGATGAACTGCGCGTATTCCGCATTGGTGATCAATCGTGTCGCCATTCTGGATGACTGCACGTACGACTTGTGGCGCGGGCTCTCGTTGTCGAACGAAAAATCCTCGCCACCATGGCCTATCTCGTACACGCCTTCGCTGATCTGCTGCCATTCCTGGGAGACGGCTGACATCACCGGCAGTGGCACCTCAGAATAGACCGGCCGCATGGGGTTGGTCCAAAACACGTGCTTGATATCAGTAAGCAGCAACTCCTGATGCTGCTGTTCGTGATGCAAGCCGAGCTCGAGCACGTTCCACGCCGGATGATCGATATCGTCGCCGATTCGCTCGCAGAGCGACAGCACCGCTTCGTCGATGTAGCGACGATACTCGAACACCTCGCTCACCGTGGGGCGCGTGACGAGCCCACGCTGCGCTCGGCAATGGCGCTCTCCAGCCTGCACGTAGTACGAGTTGAAGAGAAACGCGTAGCGGGGATGCCGAGCGACGTACGATGACAGGTACGGCGCCAGCACGAAGGTCTCGAAAAACCAACTGGTGTGGGCCAGATGCCACTTGGTTGGGCTGACGTCGTCCATACTGGACACGACAAAATCCTCATTCTCCAGCGGCGCACAGAGCGCCACGGTGGCCTCGCGCACGCTGCGATAGCGGGCCGCGAGCGTGTGTGAGGCAGAAACCAGAGGAACAACGGTCATGGCTGACTTGAAAGAGAAGATCGTTTGATCGCGGGAGTGTAACTGTTGATGTATCGTGGAGGCGCCGAGTAGGTTCCCCATTCTCGCCTGCTTGTGTCCCTCCACGACAGACTGACGTGACTGTTGCCCTCCTCGCGAGTGAACTCTCCCATTCGTTCGGTACCGTTCAAGCCCTGAACGGTGTGAGTGTCGAGGTTCAAGCGGGCAGCGCCCTCGCTCTTGTGGGCGAGAGCGGTTCTGGGAAAACCACGTTACTTCGCTCCTTTAATCGACTTGTCGAGCCCGACAGCGGCCGTGTGCACGTGCAGGGAGACGACGTACGATCGATTGATCCCGTGCTGTTGCGCCGTCGTGTTGGCTATGTGCCCCAGTCGGGCGGACTGCTCCCACATTGGACCGTGCAGCGCAACGTCGCGCTCGTTCCCGATCTGCTGCGACAAGCATCGCCGCAAACGGCAGCTGCGATTGCACTCGACCTGGTTGGTCTTCCTGCCGCTGAGTATGGCTCTCGCTACCCCAGTCAGCTCTCCGGTGGTCAACGCCAGCGAGTCGCGCTGGCCAGAGCGCTGGCGGCACAACAACAGATTGTTTTGCTCGACGAACCCTTCGGGGCGCTGGATGCGATCTCACGCACCGCGCTGCACGAAGTGTTTGCTCGCGTTCGCCGCGAACTTGGATTCACAGCGATTCTGGTCACACACGATTTGTCGGAAGCCGCGCGACTCGCGGAGTGCATTGCCGTGATGCGCGCCGGTCGCATCGAACAAATCGGTTCCTTCCAAACACTGCGAAGCGCCCCTGCTACTCCGTACGTGGCGTCGCTTATTCAGCAGGCGATCGGCGCTGCCGCGTGGCTCAGCGCATGAAGGGCTGCGTACGGCTACTGCTGGCGATCGTGCTCAGCGTCGTCGCACCGGTGCCCCAAGCGGACGGGCAGTCAACCGACGCCGCTGCTACCGTGAGCACGCAACAGCTGCGGCCGATTATGGTGGCGTCCAAACCGTTTGGCGAGTCGTATTTGCTCGCGGAAATGTTTGCGCAGTTGCTCGAAGCGCATGGCCTCACCGTCCAGCGTCGGCCAGGACTTGGTGCCACGGAGGTCGCATTGCGAGCGTTGCGAACAGATGCCATCGATGTGTATCCCGAGTACACCGGTACTGGCCTGATTGCCGTACTCCGTGACTCCGCAACAGCTGACATGCGCGCCGACTCACGGTTGCTCTTTGCGCACGTGGCGCGACGGTTTTTTTCACAGTACGGTGTGCAGTGGTTGCCGCCGCTTGGCTTCAGCAATGGATACGCGATCGCGGTGCGTCGTGAAACAGCGGAACGATTTCGATTGCGCACCCTGAGCGATCTCGCGCGTGAGGGGCGCGCGCTGTCCGCCGGTTTCACCAGCGACTTTATCGGTCGTTCCGATGGCTTCGCCGGCTTGTCGAAGGCGTACGGGCTGCAACTAAAGTCGGCCGTGCCGCTCTCTCCGGCTGTGAAATACGAAGCCCTCGCCAACGGAGACGTTGATGTCATCGACGGGTACACCACCGACGGCTTACTCGCTCGTTACGATCTCGTCGTGCTTGTCGACGACCTCCACTTCTTTCCGCCGTACGATGCGGCCGCGATCGTGGCCCCTCGTATTGCAAGCTCCCGCCCGGATGTGGTTGGCGTCTTGTCGAAGTTGAGCGGTCGACTTTCTGAACGTTCGGTACGGGAGTGGAACCGACAGATCGAAGTGGACCGTGTGCCAATCCCGGATGTCGCGCGGGCAGCACTCGAACAGCTTGAGCTGGTGCGCGGGGCTGTAGGGCTCGAGCTCGATATTCAGGGCCAGCGCGTCGCGCAGCAGCACGACGGTTTCCTGTCTTTTTTTCTGGCGCGTCGCGCTGAGACGATCCGTCTCACGTTGCAACACGCGGTGCTCGTTTCCTTGGCCATGCTCGCCGCGATAGTTATTGCACTGCCTCTGGGTATCGTGCTCACGCAGCATCCGCGCACCGCCGCGGTGGTGATGCAAGTGCTTGGTGTGTTTCAAACGATTCCGTCAATCGCACTGCTCGCGTTCATGCTCCCGCTGTTCGGCATTGGTACGGCACCGGCGCTCGTTGCGCTCTGGCTGTACGCGTTGCTCCCGATTGTACGCGCCACTTATACGGGCGTTGCAACCGCCGATCCTGATGCGGTCGCCGCCAGCGAAGCGCTGGGCATGACGCCATCGCAGCGCTTGTGGCGCGTCCAACTGCCGCTCGCCTCGCCAGCCGTGCTCGGCGGAATTCGCACTGCGGCCGTGATTACCGTGGGTGCGGCAACACTGGCTGCGTTCATTGGTGCGGGTGGACTGGGTGAACCCATCGTCACCGGGCTCGCTTTGGCGGACAGTCGTCTCGTGTTGTCCGGCGCGCTTCCCGCGGCCCTGCTCGCAATTGTCGTGGACGCATGTCTCGCCGCCGTGCAGCGTTCCGTCGCTCCCCGCGGTCGGTTGTAGTGCAACGCGACGGGAGCGCGCGATGACAATGGGTGTGCACGGCAATGTCCGGTTAGTCGGATCGCCGCGCGCGGAGCAACAGTGAGAGCGGCATCACGCCGTCGGTCGCCATAGGTTCTGTTATTGACTCCAGCACAAATCCGGCGCCGTGCAACTCCTCAAGCCACGACGCGATGGTGCGGAAGTACCACGGCATTGATGACGGGAAACTTCCGCCGAAGGCATCAAACGTTTCTTCGCGCCAAGCATTGAGATACGCACCGTTTCCGCAGGCCGTAAACGGATGCACTGTTTGAATGAGCAGCACGCCCGACGGAGAAAGGGCCGCTCGAATCGCCGTCAGTGCCTCGGCGAGATTCTCATCAAGTAGCGCGAAGTTGCAAACCGCTACCACGAATGGCCCGCCCAGTTCGGGGCCGAGAGCAGCGAGTTCAGCGTACGTCGCCGGCTCAAACCGCACCGCATCTGATGGTGACGCCTGCCTGGCCGCCTGAATAAGCGGCGCGCTTGCATCCACGCCTAGCACAGGACGACCCGTCGCGGCGACTGCTCGCGTCAGCCACCCTTCCCCGCAGCCCACGTCGATCATCGGGCCCACGGGTGCCTGCGCAATCGCCTGAAGAATAGCCGCGTCCGTGCCAGCGCGACGACTCGGAATCGCTCCGCTACGAACCGCAGTCGTCCACGCGTCGGCGTTGTCGACCCATGATGCTGCAAGACGTGAAGCGGGGGGCACGGAAGACATGGGCCGCGGGCGAGAGGAAGCACAGTTGCGGTGTGGACAGAAAACTTATTGAACACCCCGAGTTGCCGCCTTGCCAACCCCCGGGGCGTGCGACTCGTCCCAGTCGACAGACCGGGGATCTAATCGGCGCCTACCGTCGTTCGCCGATAGGTCGGCGGTGAACCATCGCCGACTCAGAGTAGACGCCTACCCCTTTCCCCCGCCCACGCTCATGATGCCTCTCCGTACGCACCTGCGGGCCGCGACGCTGTTCCTGCTCGGAACCGTCGCCCTCCCCGCGCTGCTGCAGGCTCAACTCACCGTCTCCGGTCGAGTGACCGACGAGACAGGTCGCGGCCTGCCGACTGTATCGGTCCTCATCGATGGCACCCGCATCGGAACCGTGACGAATGACGACGGCACGTATCGTCTCGTCGTTGCCGAACCTCGTCCACCGCTTGTCTTGCTTGTGCGTGTGCTCGGCTACAAGCCGCAACGTTTTCCGCTGGCAACCACGAGCGGACAGATTACGCAGGACGTCAGCTTGTTCCGCGACATTTTGAATCTGTCGCAGCTGGTCACGACCGCTACGCGTGTTGAAACGGAGCGAGCGAGTCTCGGTGCTTCACTGGCTACCGTAACGGGCAGTGACATTGCCAACGCCGGTGTGGCGCAAGTTGATGCCGCGCTCGCGGGCAAGGTACCAGGCGCCCTCGTGCAACTGAACTCGGGCACGCCCGGCGGAGGTTCAAGCGTACGCCTGCGCGGTTTGTCCACGATCAGCCGCAGCGCGGAACCGCTGTATATCGTCGACGGTGTCATTGTCGACAACGGGTCATCGCAGCTGGTCGACCTCGGTGGCAACACCAGCAATCGCATCGCGGATCTCGATCCGAACGACATTGAGCGCATGGAAATCGTGAAAGGTGCGGCCGCGGCCGCCCTATATGGTTCACGCGCCAACAACGGTGTTGTGCAGATCTTCACCAAGCGTGGACGTCCGGGCGCATTGCGCGTCAATGTGCGTACATCGGTGGGGCAGGACGAGGTGGAAACACGCATTCCGGTCAACCAGGCCACGGTGAACGCCGCTGGTCAGCCGGTCGCACAGCGCTTTGATTACCAGGACGAAATTTTTCAGCGTGGGCTGACGTCAAACACGTCCGTTGGATTGTCCGGCGGTGACGACAAGACGCAGTTCTATCTCGGTGGCTCGGTGCAAACGCAAGACGGTATTGTCCGCACCACCGACTATCTGCGTCAGAACATTCGCCTCAACGTCGATCGTCAGTTGACCGATTGGTTGAAGCTGTCCACCAGCACTGGCTACGTCACCAGCCGAGCCAATCGACAGGCAAGCGGCGGCTTGGTGAACAATCGCGGCGTGCTGACGAACTTTCTGTTCAACTCCAACGACCGCAACCTGTTTCCCAACCCGGAAACGGGATTGTATCCACTCGGCCAGCTCGCCTCCAATCCTCTGGAAGTGATGGCCAACTGGAAGGCACCGCAGGAAATCTCCCGCTTCACGGGAGGTGTGCAGCTCAACGCCACGCCGTTCGAAGCGCTTTCAATCGACTACCGTGTGGGTATCGATAACTACACCGACGCGCAGTCATCCTTTGTACCACGCGGCAGCTCGGCGCCCGATCTGCAAGGCGGTCTCGCGATCTCTGCGAATCTGCGAGCGCGCCTGCTCAATCAGGATGTCGACGTCACCTACCGCTGGCCCGCCTTGGGCCGTTGGCGGTTCGTGAGCGGCGTTGGCTCGAACTATCAGCAGCAGCAGTTCAACTCAACGATTGCACGTGCGGAAAACCTCGCGCTGCTGGTGACCACCGTGCAGGGCAGCGCGCAGTTTGCCAGTCAGTCCATTGATGAACGCCGCATCATTGGATTCTACGGGCAGCAGCAGATTGCGTATGGTGACTTGCTCACGCTGACTGCCGCGGTGCGGTCCGACGCATCCAGCGCATTTGGACGCGACGAACGTCAGCAGTACTTCCCGAAGTTTGGCGCGTCGCTCGATCTGACCGAAGTCGAAGGCTTCCGCAACCTCGCTGGCACGTTCGTGAATCGCCTGCGCGTACGCGGCGGACTCGGATTCTCTGGAGAGCAGCCGCCAGGAAGTTTTGATCGCCTGTCGAACTACCTATTCGAACCGTCCGGCACACTTTCGGGCGTGGTGAACAGCACGCGTCAAGGCAATGAAGGGCTGCGTCCTGAGCGTGCGCGCGAGACCGAACTTGGGTTCGACGCCGAGTTCCTGAATGGACGTGTCGGCATCGAGTACACGCGTTTCGATCGCAGCGTGACCGACCTCATTCTTCCGCAGACGGTAACACCGTCGAGTGGATTCACGGAACAGCTGTCGAACGTGGGCTCGCTGCGTAACAAGGGCAATGAAGTGCTGCTGCGTTCGTTCAACGTGCAGCGCGATGCGTTCAGCTGGAGCACTACGGTGACGTACGCGACGAACGATCCAATCGTCACGCGCGTTGCGTCCGGCGGTGCGTTCTTCATCCCAGAGAGCTTCAACATCATTCGTGTGGCAGCCGATCAGGCACCAGGTCATTTCTGGGGCACCACGTATCGCCGCAACGAATCCGGCCAGATTTTGAATGCCGCGGGTGTTCCCATCGCCGATGCCAATGGCACGATCACCGGGATTCCGGCGATCGGGCCGGCCGCGGTGCTGGGTAATCCGAACCCGAAGAACTACTGGTCGGTGATCAACGAGTTCACCGTCCGTCGCAGCCTGAACCTGCGCGTGCAGTTTGACGGTGTGGGTGACGTGGATCTGTTCAACTTTGATCGCCGTGTGCTCGAGACGCCCGCATTTGGTGTTGGTGCAGCATATGCGGACGAATTGGAGGGTCGTGTACCGCGTGGCTACTTCGCCGCGCGCCGTTCGGTCTTTGAGGAATACATCGAAGACGGAAGTTTCGTGAAGCTGCGCGAAATCGCACTCACCTACACGTTGCCCAGTGCATTCGCGCAGCGCCTGCGTTCGCGCAACGCATCCATCACGTTCTCCGGGCGCAACTTGATGACGTGGACTGACTATACCGGGTGGGATCCAGAAACGAACACGGGCGGGCAACGCACCGTGGTTCGCGGCTTTGGCTTTGCCGCCGTGCCGATTCCGCGCAGTATCGCCATGTCTGTGAACCTGAACTACTGAGATGCCGACCATGACAACCATCACTGCCCGGCCGGCTCGCCGTTCTGCGCTCACGACACTGTTCGTGTGCGCCGCGTCCGGCACTATGCTTGCTGCGTGCAACCTTGACATCGCCAATCCGAATGCGGCGACTGAAGTGAACGTGCTCACCACGCCGGCGGGCGTGCGTGCGCTGGCCGTTGGACTGCAAGGACGCTGGGGGAATGCCCGCGCTGATGCCGTGTGGATTCCCGGGCTTGTCGCGAACGAACTTGGCGTGACCAACGCATCGCTTGCTCCACAGCGCGCGTTTCAGCGTTTCCCGGATGCCGGCGCGCTCACGCCGCTGGAAGACGTCAACGTCGACCTGCTCAACTTCTGGAGCCGGCACTACCAGATCGTTCGTACAGCGAACGAGCTGCTGGCGAGCATCGAAGGTGTGACGCTCGCACCGGGTACGGTTTCTGGTGTACGTGCGTTGGCCTTCACCATGAAAGCGTACGCGTTCGGCACACTCGCCGAAGCGTGGCAACAGATTCCGGTTGACATTACGGGCTTTCAATCGACGTTCGTGGACCGCGCCACAGCGCTGAACACAACACTCGACTTGCTGGCGGAAGCCCGACGCGTCCTCGATGCCACGCCGCCGAGTGCGGAGTTCACCTCGCAGCTGCTGACGCCCGGGATCGACCTGCCCAGTCTCGTGCGTGCGTGGCAGGCGCGTTACGCGCTGGCGGCAGGACGCAATGATCAGGCGCTCGCATTCGCAAATGACGTCGCAGCCTCGGCGCAAAGCGAATACCGGTACGCCACGGCTGATCAGAGCCCGCTCTGGTCTGTCTTCACGGGGCTTCGCTACTTCTCAGCACAGGCGTCGCTTCGTACTTCCGCGGAGACGGGTGATTCGCGTGTCACGCGATTGTTCGGCCCCACACCTCAGGCGTCATTTGGTGGCTCAAGCGTTGTACCCGTGCTGATCTTTGCGACGCAGACGGACGCGTACGCCATGTTCACACAGGACGAACTCTCACTCATCCGTGCAGAAGCGTTGGCGCGTTTGAATCGACTGCCGGAGGCGCTCGCGCAGGTGAACACGGTGCGTCAACGTGCCAACCTGATGCCGCGCACCGCCGCCGAACTGTCCACACAGCCGGCGCTGCTCACCGAAATTGCGCGCCAGCGTCGTTATTCGTTGTTCGCGAGCGGCCTCGCGTGGGGCGACTTGCGTCGCTTCGGCCGAGCACAGGAGGCGCGCGTGAGTTGGTTGCCGTATCCGCTCAACGAGCGGTCCAGCAATCCGAACACACCGCCAAACCCGTAGTCGTCGCCGAGCACGAACGCACGGCTTCACATTTTTCGGGGCACCGCCCGGCTTCGCACGTTGTGCGGCGCCGGGCGGTGTTGTTTCGAAAACCTCCGGCCTGATGCTGTCTGCGCACGGTTCTCTTGAACGTGTTGATGGGCCAGTCCCGCCATCACCATTCTGTGGTTTACGAGGGCGGGAGCACGTTGTACTCGATGTCGACCAACTCGAGCTCGATGTAGGTATACACGCCCTCCGGCGCATGCCACCGTGCTTCACCGAGCGCGCTGATACGCCGCACACCAAAGCTCCGGTACTCGCCGAGCGGAGTGGACCAGCGCATGGGCGTAAACGACGTGCCGTCGGGCGACGCAGCCGAACGGTTGTCTGACACGAAGTCAACAAGCTCGCTGTTTGCGTTAAACACGAGTGTGGCCCCGATCGAGTGCCCGGCGTTCGTGAACGTGGCGCGCACACGCAGCGAGTCCAGTTCTTCCCATTGAATCTGATCGCTGACGAGTGTGCCGGCGGCAATCCAGCACATATCGTTAAACATCGTGACCGTCTCGCTGACATCCATTTCCGGTCCGGCGGCGTTTACCATGGGATAGGTCCACGCAATCGTCACGCGCATCGTAGCCGATGGGCCTACATACCTGTGAAACACCTGCGTTGGCACCGCAAACATCTTCGCATCGATGTAAAACAGTCGCGCCGGCTGAGCAAAGAAGTTGTGTTGTTCTCCTTCGAATGACATCCAGCCGGCCTCGGGACCGCTTCGGATGCGTCCGCGAACCTGTGCGCGCAGATTGCGAACACGTGGCTGGCCAATGGCGCCTGATACCCGAATGTATTGCTGCACAGCGGTCGGCAGGTGCGCGATATCGGGTTCGGTCAGGACATCGGCTGTTTCGGTGCCCGCGTTCCTGGGCGCGGCTGCCAGCTGCGACATGACCTCACGTTCATACGCAGCCCTGAGGCTCGCGGGCGATCGGGCACGAAGGCTCACAACGACGGCCGTTAACGCGAGCGTCGTGACGAGACCCAGCAAAATCCACGACAACTTCACATGCCCCCGTGGTCAATGATCAGAACCCAATGTCAGTCCAATCGCCGCAACGCACAGGGTAACGGCTCGGGGGCGCTTGATCAGTCGGGCTTGTGCGCAGGCCGCGTTCGGGGTATTCCCTACGGAATGCACCCAGCGTAACGCCGGCGTTCGGCACGCCAGCCGACAGGAAACCTCTGGGCCACCGTCGCGTACTGCCCCTATGCCCCTGCCCCACGACGACGAGTTCCTGACCCTGCAAACGGCCCTCGCGGGCGAATACTCGCTGCAACGCGAGCTGGGTCGCGGTGGCATGGGCATTGTCTACCTCGCGCGCGATGTGCAGCTCGACCGAGACGTGGCAATCAAGACGCTACCGTCAGCGCTCGCAACGGAGGTTGCGCGCGCCCGGTTTCTGCGTGAAGCGCGTACTGCCGCCGGTCTTTCGCACCCGCACATTGTGCCTATCCACCGCGTGGGCGAAGCCGGTGGCATTGTGTATTTCGTCATGGGGTACGTGGAGGGCGAAACGCTTGGAGAGCGGCTACGCACCCGCGGGCCGCTTCCTCCCGCTGATGCGGCGCGCGTATTGCGCGAAGTCGCGTGGGCGCTCGCGTATGCACACGGACGCGGCATCGTGCATCGCGACGTCAAACCCGACAACATTCTGCTTGAGGCCAGCTCTGGGCGGGCTCTGGTCACCGACTTTGGGATTGCGCATGGCGCTACCCACGCCGGGCCGTCTACGGACCCCGGCATGCTCATGGGCACCGCACACTTCATGAGCCCCGAGCAGGCCGGTAGCATGGCAATCGACGGTCGCAGCGACATTTACGCGCTCGGTGTCGTGGGCTACCTGGCAGTCAGTGGTCGACTCCCGTTTGAGACGAGCAACCTCCCGGCACTGTTGGTGCGGCAGGCAACCGATAGGCCGCCAAGCGTCATGCACGTCGCGCCTGGCCTGCCAAGTGCGCTTGGGCAAACGATCGATCGCTGTCTCGAACGTGATCCGGCGCGGCGATTTCAGGATGGTGAATCCGTTGCCGCCGCGCTCGCCCCGGCACGTGATACACGTCCAGCACTTCCAACAGCACTCCGCGCGTGGTTGGCGGCGCGCAATCCACTGCTCGTGCCGTACATGGGTTGGTCTGCGGTGTTCGGCACCATGACGGTGGTGAATCTGATCGCCTGGGTGACCGGCAATCGCCCCGACGGGCCGGCAGACATTGTGTTGCTTGCCGCGATCGCGTCGTTGCCTCTCTTCCCGATTGTTGGATACCATCTCAACCAGGCGCGACTGCAGTTCAAGACGGGCCATACGCTCTCCGACCTGCGCACCGCGCTCGGCATTGCTCGTCGCGAGCGGAATGAGACGGATGCGCTATTGCGAAGCTCGCCAGAAGGGGCGGCTCAGCGATTGCTGCGCGTCGCGACCATAGCTTCCGCGAGCTGGCTCGCCGTGACGTTTGGTCTGGTGCTGGCCGAAGTTTTGTCGGAGAGCAACAACGGCACACTCCTTTTTCTCGCGCCACTGTTGAGCACCATGGTCCTGGGTGCGGTGAGCAATGCGCTCGACGTGCAGTTTATTCCGGGACGCGTGCGGGAGTGGTGGCAAACCGGCATCCGCGAACGACTCTGGACGAGCCGTGCGGGAACGTGGCTCGCCAAACAACTCGGTGCACCGGATCGCTCGCGAGCGGTCGGTGGCGGCGTGTTTCGCGCGACGGAAGCCGCACTCGGCGTTGCCGCGGGCGAACTCTTCGCCGCACTGCCACAGGCTTTCCGAGAGCAGTTGCATGAGGTGCCTGCAACCCTCACGGCGCTCGAAGCACAGGCCGCGGACGCCCGCGCCGAGCTGGACCTGGTGTCGACGCTTGCCGTGTCTGGTACGGATGACGCGGCCCTGCTCTCAGACCGGCGCCAGGCTGCGGCCGCGCGGCTTGCACGCAGCGTGGCTGCTCTTGAGGCCATCCGCCTTGATCTGCTGCGGCTTCACGCGGGCGAATCCAACGTGGCGCCGCTCACCACCTTGATCGAAGCGGCGCGTGCCGTCGGCGACGACGTGAGCCGGTTGGCAGAAGCGCGTCGCGAGGTAGACGACGCGCTTCTGTATCAACTGACGCCTACATAAACCAGCGGCTTACTCGCCGGTACGGCGCATGTAGCCGCTATCTTCGCGGCCGGGCGTGCGGCGCGTTTCAAACGTGCGACGGTCGTTGAACTGATCGTCATCATAGAAATCGCGGTCCGCGTTCGTCGACACGATACGATCATCCGGGGTGCGAAAGCCGTCCACAACAGACTGCTCGTACTCGCGGTTCAGCGTTCCACGCACGTATGGTGGAAGCGCGCGCAGCCGTTCACTGTCCATGCTCACGAGCACATTGTTGTCATCGTCATCAAGACGCGCTGAGCCAATCGGCAGCAACGCATGTCGACGATCGGCGTTGGCCACAAGATCCTTCTCGATCTTGACTTCGATGTATCGGACGCGCAGTGTCGACGAGTCGACCAGAAGGTCTTCGACATCGCCAATCTTGTCGCCATTGCTTGCACGCACATCCCAACCACGGATATCCGGTTCGCCGTCGGCAATTTCGTAATCGTTCATCTCGCTCAGATGCGCGAGCTGGCCAGTCGTCGTGTTATCCATACGACCAGTGGTTTCTGCAGCGGTGCGGTCCGTTTCGAGTCGGTCTTCCATGACACTCTCCATTCACTGGTGGTGTTGATCGTGCGATAGCGTTCTTTCAAAGTCGGGCACACCACGGCTCGGGGGTATTCGCCACAAGATGTAGATTGACCTGCCCACAAGGCTGATGAGCTGTTTGGCGCCCCATTCCCGCCTCCCATGGTGCCACCCTAATCTCCCCTTCTGCCTCGGCATGACCGTTCAACAGACTCCAGAACACGGCGACGTCACGCGTCTGCTCCAGGTCGCTAGCCACGGTGACGGCAGCGCACTCAAACAGGTGCTCGGCCTGCTGCACGACCGACTCCGTCTCATCGCGCGTCGTCAGCTCGCGGGCGAGGCTGATGGTCACACGCTTGAGACCGACGGTCTGGTGCACGAGGCGTTCCTGCGGCTGGAAGGCCTTGATCGCATGCAATGGCGCGACCGCACGCACGTGCTCGCGATGGCGGCGCGAACCATGCGGCGCGTTCTCGTTGATTATGCGGAAACCCGACGTGCACAGAAGCGCGGTGGAGGCGAGTTGCTTGTCCCACTCGACCACGCAGACGTGCAGATCGCGTCCGTGGATCAACACCTGGATCATCTGGCGTCGCTCGACGAAGCACTCGAGCGCCTGGCGGTGCTCAGTCCGCGTCAAAGTCAGATCGTCGAATGTCGGTTTTTCGTGGGGCTGAGCATCGAAGAAACGGCCGAAGCGCTTGATCTGTCACCCGCGACGGTCAAACGTGATTGGACAGCAGCGCGCGCGTGGTTGAATCGCGAGCTGAGCACCGAGTGAGCGCGGCGGAGCGTTGGGCCACCGTGGAGGCGCTGTTTCAGGAGGCATTGTTGCAGCCGCATGCGCAGCGTGCCGAACATCTGCTGCGCGCCGCACCAGATGTAGGCCTGCGCGCGGAAGTTGAGACGCTGCTCGCCGCGCACGAACGACGCGGTGTGTTGGATCAACTGGTCGAAGAAGTCATGTCACCGCTGTTGCCGGCACCCGCAACACTACCAGACTCCACCGTTTCGCTGCCGGCGCACTCGCGCTATCGGCTGTTGGAGCAGCTCGGCAGAGGCGGCATGGGCGTGGTGTATCGCGCGAGCGATGATCGACTGGGTCGCGAAGTCGCGCTGAAATTTCTGCCCACGCATTTGAGTTCCGATCCCGCCGCCAAAAAGCGCTTTCTTGTCGAAGCGCGCGTCGCCGCCGCGATTGAGCATCCCAACATTTGTACCGTGCACGAAATCGGTGAAATGTCCGATGGCACGCTGCACATCGTCATGGCGTGTTACGACGGTGAAACGCTTGATCGTGCTATCGCGCGCGGCCCGCTTTCAGTTGCCGAGGCAATTCGCGTAAGCGTGGAGATCACGCGTGGGCTGCTCAAGGCGCATCAGCGGGGCATCGTGCACCGCGACATCAAGCCGGCCAACGTCATGATCACCGCCGATGGGCTGGTCAAAATTCTTGATTTTGGCATCGCCAAGTTGTCCGACGTCACCGCCACACAAGTCACGGGCGCTATAGGCACGCTGGCGTACATGAGTCCGGAGCAGGCTTTCGGCGAGTCCGTCGACCACCGCACGGATTTGTGGTCGCTCGGCGTGGTGATGTACGAGATGATTGCCGGCGTTCGACCATTCCGAGGACGAGCTGATCAGGTGTTGTTGGCAGCCACTTTGTCGGCTGACCCCTCGCCTTTTTCTGAGGTGCGTGCTGATGTACCGCCAGACGTTGAGGCCATCGTCCACACCTTGCTCGCGAAACGTCCGGGCGATCGGTATGCCGACGCGGCGCAACTGCTCACTGCACTGCTGGCCTGTAACGTGCGCCTGTCAGCAACTGATCATCTGTCGTCGCCACCGGCGAATCGACCCGCGCCAGACCTTACGCGTGACGCTCGCATTCCACGGAGTGGTGAACGCCGACACGTGACATTGGTGGTTTGTACGATTGACGGGCACGACGCGCTGTTCGAACGCCTCGCTCCGGATGAGGCAGACGGCGTGCTGGCGCAGATTCGTGAGAACGCCGCCGAGTCGGCACAGGCGCACGGCGGGGTGCTGAATCAAAGTACGGGCGACGGTTTGGTCATGCTCTTTGGAGTACCAGCCGCGCACGATGAAGACGCGCTCTCCGGTGTTCGCGCAGCCATGACGTTGCAGGCGCGTGTTCGTGAGCTGGCCACTACACTGTCAGCAAAACGCCCCATCTCGCTGCGACTGCGCATCGCCGTACACGTTGGTCCGGTTGTCGTGCAGCAGTCGGCGAACCATGACCAACGATACCGCCTGAGCGGCGCACCCGTCGATGTTGCGTCGCGTCTGAATGCAGCGGCCGATCCTGACTCGATTGTAATCAGCGCAGAAGCACGTCGGCTCGTGACGCCCTTTGTGCGAACAACGGCGGCACGCGACACCCTTTCGGCGTCGGACGGAATACCCATCAGCACGTTCACCGTGCTGGGGGAATCGGAGGTGCGCTCACGTCTCGACGGCGCGGCGCTCGAAGCGCTCACACCGTTCGTTGGTCGCGAACGCGAGCGCAGCGAGCTGCTGACGCGTCTCGACGCCGCGCACCTCGGCAGCGGCAGCTTCACGGCCATCGTTGGGGAAGCCGGCGTTGGCAAGAGTCGACTGTTGCGCGAGCTGCGCGAAGGAGCCTTCTCGCGCGACGTGCGGATTCTTGTGGGACATTGCGACGCCTTTGCCAGCCGAACACCGTTCGCACCGTTCATCGAAATCATCGCCGATGCACTCGCCATGCCAGAAGGCGGCACTGCGTCTGAACGGCACGAAGCCATGTTGCTGTCCGCCCGCGCTATTGACCGCTCGCTTGACGAATTTCTGCCGTTACTGCTCGCGCTGCTCTCGATTCCCAGTGCCGCGTATCCCGTGCCCGAGCAGCTACGCGGTGATCTGCTGCAAAGCGCCATGTTTGACGCAATTGCAGCGCTGTTTACACTCGGCTCAAACGCACAACCCACGCTGCTCCTGCTGGAGGACTGGCATTGGGCCGATGAAGCGTCGCGCGCCGCGCTGCGCAATCTGTCCGAGATTCTGACCAACGCGCCCCTCATGCTCGTGGCGACGTCGCGCCCGGATGCAACGATCGACTGGGGCAACGCCGATCACTTGCGCGTTGTGCCGCTGTCACCGCTCGATGACGACGCCACCTCGGCCATCGCCTGTGGTGTCTTTGGTGCGTCTCGCATTTCTCCGGAGCTCGCGCAGCAGTTGCACGAACGAACCGGGGGTAACCCGTTTTTTCTTGAGGAGGTGTGCGAGGCATTGCGTGAAGTTGGCGCCGTGACCGTACACGATGGGACGGCGGCCACCACGGGTGAAGCCACCGAGTTGTTGGTGCCGGAGACTGTGCAGGCCGTGCTTCGCACACGCATCGATCGCCTCGATGCACACGCACTGGAAGTGCTTCGTATCGCTTCGGTCATCGGTCGTGATTTTGCGCGTGGCGTGCTGGATGCAGTCTATGAATCGCGTGACACGCTCCCGCAGGCACTGGAACGCCTCAAGGCGTCGGGGCTCGTGCAACAGATTGGCGTGGTCCCCGAGCCGCTCTTTCGCTTCAAGCACGCGCTCACGCAAGAAGTCGCGTACGACAGTCTGCTTGAACATCAGCGTGCGTCCATGCATCTCGCCGTCGGTCGGGCCATCGAAGCGCGTTACGCAGGACGACTGGAATCACATGTTGATCGACTGGCGCATCACTTTGGTCGCGCGGAGTCGTGGGCGGAGGCGGTGCACTACGGGCTGCAATCCGCTGATCGAACGATGGATCTCAACCAGAACGCAGATGCGCTGAACACACTGGAGCGCGTCGAGCGCTGGCTGGCTCGCCTGCCCGAGGATAGTTCGCGGCGGGATCTTGAGTCAGACGTTCTCTTTCGACAGGAACGTCTTTCCGAAACACTCGGGATGCGCAACCGTCAGCTCGGTCTGGTGGAACGACTGATTGCGCTGCTGGCACCGTTCGGACCATCCGAGCGACTCGCCAAAGCATACCTGCGACAGGGCGATGCATATACGCTGCTGAGACGATTCGAGTCGGCCGAGCGGGCACTGGAGACGTCGCTGCACATTGCCAGCGAGCGCGCGGATACCGTGGGTGAACGCAACGCATTACGAAGTATTGCGCTGCTGCGTTCACATGAGGGACGCCATGCAGACGCGCTTGGCATCATCGAGCGGGTGCTCGAGCTCGGTCGCGCCGCCTCCGACACGCGTGCCGAAGCCGGAGACCTGGCCACCATGGCCAACATCCTGCGCGCGATGGGCGATTCACCGCGTGCCCTGACGGTGTTGGAAGCCGCGCTCACGCGCACCGCGACAACAGACAACCCGGTGCGATATGGTGCGCTGCTTAACGTGATTGGCACGGTGCACCGCGATCTTGGCGACTACGATCGAGCGCTCGAATACTTTCACCGGCTTATGAGCGAGGGTCTCGAACATCGACATCCGGTTATCGCGTCGTTTACCCTGCCCGCGATCGCACACATTCAGCTGCAGCAAGGGTTGGTGGAAGAGTCACTCGCCACCTATCGGCACGCGCTTGACATCAACGTGAAAGCACGCTTTGCCGAGGGGACGGCGCACGCCAGTCGATCGCTGGGAGAAGTCCTGATCGGGCTCGACCGAGTGACCGATGCGCTGCCGCATCTGCATCGCGCGGCCGGTCTCTTTGCGCAGCTTGAAGATCATGTCACGACAGCCATGATGTGGCGCCGGCTCGCGCTGGCGCACGAACGACTGGGTGAGCCTGAACAAGCGCGCGATCAATGGGACCGGGCCCGCGCCGTGCATATGTCTGTCGGAAATGCGGCGGGTGAAGCGGAGGCGCTCGATGGGCTGGCCCGTGCGGAGCGGCAACTCGATGTTGCGCCGGAACAGGTAGTCGCGCGTTACGAAGATTCATTGGCACTTGCGGTGCGGGTTGGTGACCGCGCGCGTGAGCTGACGGTGCGCAACGCGCTGGGAATCGTGCACTGGCAGCGCGGCGAATATCGCGAAGCGGTTTCCCACTACGAAGTGGCACTCAAGATTTGCCGCGAGAACGCGGATCGCGTGCATGAAGCGCTGATTCTCAACAGCCTTGGTGCCTCGCTCCATCAACTCAAGCGATGGGATGAGGCCCGAACTGCGCTGGTGGAGGCAGTGCGCAGCACAGAGCACACCGGTGAACTGCAGCTGCGCGCCTACGCCTATGCCACGCTCGGCGACGTCGCCATCGCCAGCGGACGCCTTGAGGAAGCGGTGGAGCGCTATACGCAATCGTTGCGTCTGCGCGTAGACCTCGCCGATCGACGAGGCGAAGGATGGATGCAACAGCGGCTCGCCCAAGCGAACGCGTTAGTCAATCGGGCCGAGGCGGCGATCGAAGCCGCGTCGGCCGCACGTCGTATCGCACACGAGCTGAATGATCCGGCGCTGCTGCACGCCGCGTCTCTTTCCTGATGACCTTTCCCAACACTCTTCAAGGAGTCTGGTATGCCGCGTTATATCATTGAGCGCAACGTTGGATCACTCACGCCTGAACAGCTCACCGCTGCCGGTCGCAGCTCGAACGCGGTGCTCTCCGACATGCCGGAGGTCGTCTGGGTCAAGAGTTATGTCTCTGACGCAGAGGGCAAGATCTACTGCGAGTACATCGCCCCGAATCCCGAAGCCGTGCTCGAGCACGCACGACGCAGCGGCATTCCGGCCCACCGTATTTCGGAAGTGTCGCTGGAAATCAGTCCCGCAATGTTTGTGTGACGGGCTCATAAGCATCGGGATCCACGCCGAGAGTAATCGGCGCCTCGTCCGACGGTTGGAAGATATCCACGACCGACTGCTCATAAGCGAGTGACAGGTCGCCCCTCACGTATTTGGGAAGCGAGCGGAGTCGTTCGCTTTGCAGATTCACGTGGACGTTCTTGTCATGCTCATCGAGTCGCACAGCGCCGATGGGCAACAAGGCGTGCCGACGTTCTGCGTTGGCAACGAGATCCTTCTCCAACTTGATCTCGATGTAGCGTACCCGGCGGGTCACCGAGTCCACCAGAACATCTTCAACATCTCCGACCTTTTCCCCGTTCGTACCGCGAACATCCCAGCCATGGATGTCGGGCTCACCATCCGCGATTTTGAAATCCCTCCAGTCGCTCAGGTGCGTGAGCTGCCCCTGTGTGGTGTTGCCGAGATGACCGGTGGCTTCTGACGCGTTGCGCGCCATTTCACGTCCGTCTTCCATGACAGGCTCCGTCTCACTGTGGGTGTTGAGCGCGCGATTGCTGCTTCCGCGGATACTGGATCGAGCGCGTCGATCGAGACCTAAATTGTCGTCTTGCGACTCGCGACCATCCGGAGCAAACCGTTAATGGCAACGTGGAGAATCGCGTACACCACCATGGCAATCACGATTGGAAAGACGAGCGTGTTCCCGCTCTCCGTCGTCGGGCTTTCCACGATGCCGCGAAACGGCGCGTAAAACGGATTGGTGACCGTCGAGATGAACTGTACGAAACCATTGTTGGAGTTCGCCGCAATCAACGCCAGCACGAGACGAACGCCGAGCAGCGTGTAGAGTACGTAGAATGCGTAGTCAAGAAATTGCGAACCGCGCGCGGCCGTACGCGCGTGGCCAATTTTGCGCTCTGCATGCACCGTCTCATCGATCGCCGAGCGACGCATATCAGAGGCAACTTCGGATACACGCGCCCGATCCGTACCCGACGACGACGCGGCCTGAACGCCAATCTCGGCGCGCACATCACGTCCCACTTCAGATTTCATCGCTTCGAGTCGCGCAGCTTCTCGTGCGTCGGCGGTCGCAACATCGTCTTCGAGCATGGGACTCCTGGAGTAGTACTACATGAACCGTGATGATGGCTCACGCGGTGCAACACCCGCTATTGCTCGTTGGGACTAGACCGGGGCACGCCTGTCCTGGCAACCTCGACGGCATCGCGCGCGTTGACTCCTCACGCATCGATGCCCACGCCTCTTCCCGAAGTGAAGCATGTCATCCACACACACAAGTGAAGCGTGGGAGCAGACTCTCTCCCGCACCATCGACTGCACAATCGGCGACACGCCGCTCGTGCGTTTGCAGCGAATCCCCGGCCCCGCCGTCCACGCGAGTGGCACGGTGATCCTGGGTAAACTGGAGGGCAATAATCCCGGTGGGTCCGTCAAAGATCGCCCGGTGCTCTCCATGATTCGTGGCGCGGAAGCGCGCGGTGAGATCAAGCCGGGTGATCGCCTGATTGAAGCCACCAGCGGAAACACCGGCATTGCCATGGCAATGATTGCCGCCATGACAGGCTACCGCATGACGCTCATTATGCCTGACAATCTCAGCGCCGAACGTCGAGCCTCAATGACAGCGTACGGTGCCGAACTGATTCTCACGCCCGCATCCAAAGGGGGCATGGAATACGCGCGCGACTTGGCGGCGCAGATGCAGGCGCGTGGTGAAGGACGCGTTCTTGATCAGTTTGCCAACCCTGACAATCCGCGCGCGCACTTTGAAACGACCGGTCCTGAGATCTGGCGCGACACGGGCGGCCAGATCACGCATTTTGTGAGCGCCATGGGGACCACAGGCACCATCATGGGTGCCGGTGGGTTTCTGCGCGGGCAAAATCCAGACATTACAATCGTCGGTGCGCAGCCCTCGGAGGGATCGCAGATCGCCGGAATTCGCAAATGGTCCCCTGCTTACCAGCCGCGTATCTACAATCCTGCCAGCGTCGATCGAATCGAACAGGTGTCGCAAACGGAGGCTGAAGAAATGGCGAGGCGCCTGGCAGCGGAGGAAGGGATTCTCTCCGGCCCCTCGGCCGCGGGCGCGCTCGTTATCGCACTGCGTGTCGCCGCCGAGGTCAGCAACGCGACCATTGTGTTCATCGTGTGTGACCGCGGAGATCGCTACCTCAGCACGGGCCTGTTTCCGGCATGAAAACAATCAGGTGAGGCGCCGCCATGCGTCAATCGCGATCCACCCGTTGACGCACATCAGGATCAATGCCGGTAGCGTGAGCAGCAAACCGTCTCGTAGGCGCACACGCACCCCGACACCCATCAGCATGAGTACGGCCAGTCCGGTGGCAGACAGAAACAGTAGCGGAAGAGAGAGCAAGCCCAACAAGAGCCCGGCACCGCCCAGCAGTTCCAGTACGCCGGTCAGCACACGAAACCGCGCCAGACCAAAGCGCTCGAACTCTTTGACCATCGCGTTACTGAATACGCAACTCGCTCCGTACACCAGAAACGAAACACCGGAGCCGACTGTCAACAGCAGGACCAGCGACATTCAGGCAAGACTGCCGCGAGAGGAGACGGCCACGTACAGCGAGAGCAGCAGAAGCACGAAAGACGCCACGTACTTGGACGCCGGATGCCGCACCTTGAAGTGAAAATATTGCGCGCAGATCATGAAGAACGTCATGACGGCCGCGGCGGGAAACACCAAACCCGGATACCAGAGGCCGGCCAGCAACAGTGCAGCGGCCGAAATCTTCGCCGCGCCCACCAGGTTCCGTACCACGTCGGGGAGCGAGTACTCGCGAAACTCGAGCTCCACATTCGGGAGGCGAACCACCCACACGAACATCACAGATAGCGCGATGACAACCTGCGCGATCAGAACGGGAGTTCCCATGTGTCTACGACCTCAGGTGACGGAGTGGCGTGCGATCGGGCGCACAGAAGCGGGTGAGCGCAGAGTCGGGGAAATGACACGCGTCCCCGATTAAGATAGCAGGAGCCGGTTTGGTGCCGGGATGTTTCAGGAGCCCGCAGCGCCCACCGCCCCCGTCGCGCCAGCTGACTCCCCAATGGCTTTGGGCAGTTCGACCCGCACAATCTGATCGCCAGCAAAACTGGCCCAGTTGTTGCGCACGCGGTCCAGCAGACTTTGGGTCACAACCTGTCCACGTGTCGACAGCAGCAAACCGTGCGGTGTGCGGACCTCAGAGGTGAAGCGCATGCCGAGCGACACATCGGACAGCCGGATGCTCGCCGAGGGCGTCGCGCCGCCACCGCTTGAGTCTCGTCGATGGAGCACAGACAGCACACTCACCGGATACTCGCTGCAATTGTCTGTCAACTCGTCGAGAATGGCGCCCGATGTAAGTCCGCTGCTGGCCAACAGGTCAATGTGATTAACAATGCGCACAATGGCGGGCTCGACCGCGAGCACTGTACCAGCCGACGGCTGTGCCGCGGCACGGAGAATGTCGAGGATCGGCTCCAAGCGGGGAATGTGCGAAAGGATTCGCGCTGCGGCGTGTGGAAGCGCGAGCAGTTCCGCCATGCTCTCCGCCGAGAGCTTCTGTCCCTGATCCAGCGCCGTCGCTGTTGATGCAGACACGCTGTGCGCGCCGAGTTGCGTGAGACGGGCCGACGTGATCACGCGCCACGCATCAGGAACATTGAGCGCCTGACAAAACTCTGTGGCTTGCTGCGCGAGTCGATCCGCGCGTCCAAAGGCCGCGGGGTGAGCAAGAGCGAGCACATCGAACAGCGCGGCTACGCTCCCGCGCCATGTTTGTTCGAGCAAGACACGCTCCGCCTGCAGCAATGTAAACTGCTCGTGTGCCGCCGTGATGGCCGCTCGCATGGTCTCAATGGGGCACGGCTTGAGCAGAAAGCGAAAAATCAGATTGTCATTGATTGCCTGAATCGCGTGCTGCATCTGCGCCTCACCACTCAGCATGATGCGCTGCACATCTGGCCAGAGCCGACGCACATGTTGCATCAGCGAGAGACCATCCATGCCAGGCATTGAAAGATCGCAGACCACGATCTCAAACGGCCCGCGGTCACGCAGTGCGAGCAACGCCTCGGCGGCATCGGCGGCGAGTTCCAGCTGCACATCACGATTCAGCGCCCGGCGTAAACCCGCGCCAATCTGTGGATCATCATCAACAAGCAAGACTCGAATGCGACGTTCCGTCACCTGAGGCTCCCGTGCAAACACTGGTCGAACGCCGACTGCACGATCGCACCCACGCTGAGGCGTTCGCACAACGGCTCGTTGACACTGTCACGTACGGCCTGAACCACCGCGAGCGGGACACCCATCCGGGCAGCGTCCGACGCCGTACGCAATACGACGTCGCGGTCAGCCCAGGCGCCAGTGATCGTGGCAGGCGCGGCGGCGCGCAGCAGTACGGCTGACTCGGCGATGGCCACAAAATCGGCCACGGAAAGATCGGACGCTCCGAGTCGGGCGACGAAGAACGGCGCGCGCGTTTCCGCGTTCTCCCGCGCCACGGTGAGCAATACGCCGAGCGACGGCGTGCGGTCACCGGTAATCGCGCCACACGTAGCGGGTGCAGCGGCACCGAGCGTGCGCAGACGTTCAGCGATGATGCTCAAGTGTGCCGACCCCAGACAGCGCACGGCGGCGTCCACGTGCGTCGGCTTCGCGCCGGGTACGAACCCCCCATTGGCGGCCTGCAGCAGGAGCATCGCCAACCACGGATTGTTGCGTGCCACCTCCGCGGTGATGTTGCGTGCTCGTTGCTCAGCAAGCCGAGTCGCTGCCGCTTCAACCCACGGCACAGTGCGTGCCGCGGCAGTGGTTTCCTCCGCAGCACCGAGCTCCTGCACGATCGAGCTTATGGTGCTGCCATCAATGGGCTTGGCCACGATGCGGTGCGCGACGAGCTGGAGCGCGAACGCCTGTTGCGGATCAAGGTCGCCCGTCATGATCACGCGTGCAACGAGCGGGAACTGCCGCTGCACCGCCGCCATCAGTGTGTGGCCGTCCATGCCCGGCATCCGAAGGTCGGAGATCAGGACGTCGACATGTTGGGTCTGCAAGATGGTCAGCGCTTCGGCGCCGCTTGTGCATAGCGTCAATCGGACGTCGGGCGCCGCGCGTCGCATGACCCGTTGCATACCCGCGAGCAGCAACGCATCATCGTCTACCACACACACGTGTATCATGAACGCCGATCCGGAGCGCTCACGCGCTGCAGGGGCAGTCCGATCGTCAGAAGAAGCTCGCCGTCCGGCTCGCTGATGATGACCAGATGCCCACCGTAATGTTCGCGCAACAACGCACGCGCGACATTAAACCCATCCGCGAGCATGGGCCGCACGGGCGCATCGGCAGCGCGCGTGTGACCGCCAGCAAAAGACAAGGCGGCGCGTCCAGACGATTTCAGGTGCACGTTGATGAACTGCCAGTCACGTCGCGAGAACGCCTGAATGCTGACTTCGGGAGCGTGTGAGTCTGTCGCGATCGGCTGCGCAAGATCCACGCGTACCTGCGTGGCCACCTCGCGAAGCACGCTCACCAGCACCTGTGCAAGATCGCCAGCATGCCCTGTCAACAACGGCAACCCTTCCGCCACCTTGATATCCACGTTCGACAGCTTGCGCAGCTCGCGTTGCACCAGTCCAACGGCAAGGGCGATTTCGTCGCTCACACTGATGTCTGACTTGCCGCGAGGGGGCTTGGCAAACGAACGCAGGTCACCAGCGACACGCGTGATGCGACTCAGTCCGGTGTGGATCGCGTCAATCGCCGGACTGAGTTCCTCCGCAATGAACGCCGCATCAACACGCGAGAGCGCGCTCTTCAGTCGCGCACGCATCGCCTGTTCAGAAAGTGACTCGTCGAGAGATTGTTGCATCTCCACTGACAAGCCCAGCAGTTCCTGTAATGAGCCTTGGAGAAAACGCAGGTTATCAGAGACAAACTGCACCGGCGTGTTGATCTCGTGACTGATGCCGGTGGCGACGTACCCGATCGCTTCCAAACGCTCAATGTGCGCGCGCTCGTGCTCCGATGCGGCATCCCACGTCAGGTCGGTAATATCGAGTCGCGCGACTGCGCCATCGTCCGTTGGCGTGACACGATGCGCATCGATGTGCAGCAATCGATTCTGATGCATCACATCAGCACGAACTGACGCGCCGCTGCGCAAAACTCGTAACACGGGGCGAGCCGCCTGCAGCAGTGAACGCGACAGCAGCCGCGCCACACGTTGTCCCACAACTGCGCGTTCGGTCCAGCCCAGATCCTCCAGCAATCGTCCCTCGGCCGCCGTCACAATCCACCGGGCATCGAACAGGACACGCGCTGACGCGCCGTCACGATTCGTGACGTATGGCGCAGTCGCAGTGCCCTCCAAGGGTTCGGTGCTGCCAGGAAACTGAGACATTCCGGCTGAATCGTACGGACAGGTGGATGATCAACGGTGGCTCGGTTGGTCGCGCTTTCTTGCGTGCATAGTCTCGGCGGCACTATCGCGTTTCTTCAACGCGCCCCCAGCCACGGGTTTCACACCTGGGAATGTGTGGCGTGCGGCGTCACTGAATCGTATACTCTGGTTAGGAGACATTTTTCCAGTTTCTCAGATGAGCTCCCCATGAAGCCGTTTGTAACTTCGACCGACGATGGCGAAGTTGATGGCGCATCAACTCACCAACCGACCCAGGCGGCGCAAGCGCCTGCGGGTCAGTCTGGTCCGGCAGGCACACGCGCCGCGCCTGCACGACGGTCCCAACTCCGCCTGCTGGAATCGGCATTGGCCGAGCTCAGCGACATCGCCATTGTGCTTGACGCGGAATCGTTGGATGCCCCGGGGCCGCGTATCGAGTATGTCAACAGCGCCTTTGAGCGTCGACTCGGATATACCCTGGCGGAGGTCCGCGGGCGCCCCGCGAACTTTTTGATCGGCCCCGCTTCGAATCCGGAAACTCTCGAACGAATCGGCGCGGCGCTTCGAGCGCGGCGTGCGATTCGCGAAGAGCTCGTGCACTATACAAAGTCGGGCGAACTGATTCATCTCGAACTTGAGCTCCTGCCGGTGTTCGACGATGAGGGACGTTGTACGCACTTCGTCTCGCTGCAACGAAGTCTCTCAGAGCGAAGGGCCGCCGAGGACGCATTGCGGTTGAGCGAGCAGCGTTTCCGCCTGATTTCGCGCGCCACCAATGACGCCGTTGGAGATTGGGACATTGCCGCGGACACGGTTTGGTGGGGCGATGGGTTCGACGAAATGTTTGGTGCGGGCGAAACGGGTGGGTGTTTTCTCGCCGAGCAATGGGCCTCGCGTATTCATGCGGACGATCGCGAACGCGTGACTGCGGCGCTCGCGCAAGCGCTCACACGAGGTGATCCCGCTTGGCACGAGGAGTATCGATTCCGCCATGAAAATGGCGACTTTTTGTGGGTAAGCGCCCGCGGCTATATCCTGCGCGACGAAAGCGGGGTGGCGTATCGCATGATCGGCGCGATGACGGATATCACCGATCGCAAAGCGGTGGAGGAGCAGCTGTCATTGCTCGGCGCTGCGCTCGATTCCGTCGCCAGTCCCGTCCTGATCATGCGCCTCGACGCTCGCATTCGCTGGGTCAATCGGGCATTCACTGAAATGACCGGATATACGTGGGACGAGGCGGTGGGGGAGCACGCGGCGACGTTGTTGTTGGCGCCGTCAGCATCAGCCGGGCCTGCATCGTACAGTGCGCTGTGGCGCACGCTGTTGCGCGGCCAGACGTGGGTCGGCGAGCTCACGAACGAACGAAAAGACGCTCAGGAATATCCGGTGCATGTCACCATTGCACCGGTGCGTGATCCAGGCGGAAAAATCGGTCACTTTGTGGTGCTGGCGCGCGACCTGACGGAGTCACGGCAGCATGAAGCACACCTCCTGCGCACGCAGCGCGTCGAAAGCATCGGCATGATGGCCGGTGGAATCGCGCATGATCTGAATAATGTGCTGTCTCCCATTTTGCTCTCGGTGGATTATCTGCGCGCCACGGAGACCGATCCCGAGCGTATGGAAGCGCTGCTGCAAATGGAGGCGAGCGCGCGCCGCGGCGCATCTTTGCTGCGACGGCTGCTGCAGTTTGCGCGCGGACTCGACGGTCATCGTGCTCCGCTGAGTGTGCGCGAATGTGTGCAGGAGGTTGCTGACATTGCCCGCAGCACGTTCCCCCGTAACATTGCACTACACGTGCACACTGATGTAGCGGATGACGAGTTGCGCGCCGATCCAACGCAGCTACATCAGGTGCTGATGAATCTCTGCGTCAATGCACGCGATGCGATGCCGACGGGCGGGACATTGACGTTACGCAGCAGCATCCTGGTCGTGGATGACGTGTTCGCTGAGATGTCTCCCAGCACCGTGCCCGGCCGTTACGTCGTCTTTCGCGTGTCAGACACTGGTACTGGCATGAGTCGCGATACGCAGGCAAAGCTCTTCGAGCCGTTCTTTACGACCAAGCCCGTGGGTGAAGGAACTGGTCTTGGTCTGTCCACCGTGTCTGCGATCGTTCGCAACCACGGAGGGTTCGTCCAGGTTGAGAGTGCGTTGGACAAAGGGACCACGTTCTCTGTGTATCTACCAACGGATGCAGAGTCTCTCGCCGGCGAGGCGGACGCACTGTCACGACCCTCACCGTCGCACGGCGCCGGCCAGCTGGTCCTGATGGTCGACGACGAGGCTTCAATTCGGGAAGTGGCGCAGCGCACCCTCGAATGTTTCGGCTATCGTGTGCTGACGGCGGAAGATGGCGCCGCTGCGGTCGCACTGTATGCGCAGCACGGACGCGAAATTGCTGTCGTGGTAGTGGACATGATGATGCCGATTCTTGATGGTGCCGCCACGATTGTGGCGCTCAAGGCGCTCGATCCGAACGTGTGCATTGTGGCATCAAGCGGAATGGCATCGAGCCACTACGTCGCGGCGACAGCAAAGGCCGGTGTGAAGCACTTCGTACAAAAGCCCTACGCGGTCAGCGAACTGCTGGCGGTGATATCAGCATGCATTGAGGGACACGCCGCGGTGCGCTGACGTTACATCGCACGAAACTGCGTGGAGAAGGAGTTGCTCCCATCGTGTTCCTGCTCGGTCAACGCACCTCCCTCCGCCCCCTCACTGAGCGCCCACTCACGAAAGCCGAGTGGCGCACGCTGTACGTTCTCAATGCGTGCATAGTTCACACTGGCGATCTCACGCCAACCAAGCACATCCATCAGATCAGCGCCCAGCAGCGACGCCGCCGACAGTCGAGCGCTCTTCACATTGGCGCCTTGCAGAATGGTGCCATCAAGCTGCGCGGCGGTGAGATTGGCGCCTTCAAGGTTGGCGCCCTTCAGGTTGGCACCCGACAGCAATGCCCCCTGCAGATTGGCGTCCTTCAAGCTGGCGAACTCCAGATCCGCGCCGCGCAAATCCACGCCGACCAGCCACGCACCATCCACGTTCACGCCAGCCAGCGACTGATTGTTCCTGACCAGGTTTCGGAGCGCGTCGATTCGGCCGCCGCTTCCGCCCTTCCCCTGCGCGCTGTTCACCACCTGCCAGGCCTGATAGTTCGTATCGGTGCGCTCTGTCCCTTCCCGAACCTTGTCCGCCGCCAATCGCTCGCGACGATTCGCCCAGAACTGGTACGCGCCGAACATGAAAATGATGATCTGCCAAAACTTGACCAGATTGGCCAGAAAATCGATGAGTGTAAACGAGCTGATAGGAACGACTGGGACGGTTTGCATGCGAGAAATTGCGCTCGCAGAGGAACGTCGAGGAAGATCGTGACCGCATAACTGCACACTTTGTTACACAACGCATCGGCACGGCTGAGTTTGCCTGAGTCCGACTCGGGCGCTTCAGGTGCAGGCGCTGCGTCAGGTAGCTTTCACAACGACTCGACGACGAGCCGGCCTCGACGCGCCCCACACCTCGGCGCGAGTCCTTCAAAGTGCGCCTCGGCGCACCAGGAGCCCAATCAATGCGTCGCTTTCGCTCGATGATCGTGTTGACTCTGCGTACCGTCTTTTCCGCGGCCGTCGTTTTGAGCACACTAAGCGCGTGTGGCGGTCAGGCGGACAGGTCACCCGCCAGTGATCCCGCGAACGCAAACAATACGCCAGACGCCGCAACGATCGTCGAGTCAACGAGCGCTGAGTCTGTTGACAGCGCATCACTCGCCACCGCCCGCGGGGCAGCGACGGCGCTCGGCCAAGGGCTGATGAAGCAATTGCTTGCGCGTCTCGAAACGGCGGGAGCAGACTCGGCGCTCGCATTTTGCGCCGACTCAGCGCAGGCGCTCACCTCGCGATATCAGGTCGCCGGAGTTGACGTGCATCGCACGAGTCTGCGCGTACGCAACCCATCCAATGCGCCTGATAGCGCCGAAGCGCGCGTGCTCGCCTATCTCGAAACACTCAAAACTGCGGGCACGCTGCCCTCAGAGTTCGTAGAAGTGCGGCGGAGCGGAAACGGAACGCGCGAGCTGCGCTACTTCCGTCCGGTGACCATAGCGGCGGGCTGTCTCAACTGTCACGGCACGGTCGAGCAGATCACACCGTCGATTCGCGCGGCGCTGGCCGAGCGTTATCCGAATGATGAGGCGGTTGGGTACGCGGAAGGCGACCTGCGCGGCGTGGTGGCGGTGCGGGTGGCGTTGCCCGGTCGACAGTAGTCGCACCCATACCAGCGTCAGCCGGCACACTTGCGCCGCAAAGTATCAATCAATAGTATGCTTTCATATCAAGGTGCGCTCCTACCCGCCTCCCTATGAAACCCCACCACTTTTTCATCCTCCTTTCGGTCTCCGCCGCGCCGCGCTACGGCTCGGCGATTCAGGACGACGTGCGCGCGCTCAGCGACGGCGCGGTTCGCCTGTGGCCCGCCACACTGTACGGATCGCTCGAAGAACTCGTCGAGCAGCAATGGCTGGAAGAAGTGGCGGAAGACGAGCGCCCCGAGGGCATTTCCGGGCGCGAGCGTTTCTACCGGCTTTCGCGAGAGGGGCGCAAGGCGCTGGAGCGTGAGGCCGAGCGGTTGCAATCACTCGCCCGCGTCGCACGTACACGTTTGGCGCTGGGGGGTGCATGATCACGCTTCGTCTCTATCGCGCAGCGTTGCGACTGCTGCCTGCCGATCTGCAACGCAAGCACGGGGGCGCGATGGCTGCGTTATTCGAGCGGGAAGTTGCACAGGCGCGTGCGCATGGTTTGTGGCACGTTGCATTCGCCAGTGTGCGGAGTGTGTGGGACGTGGTCATGCGGGCCGGGTACGAGCAGGTTCGGCCGAGCAACAGGCACGATCCGAACGCACCACTGCCAACTGCGCGTGAGTTATTGCGCCGTTTCGCCTTCGCATTTGCCGTCTCGTTTGTGCTGCTCACATCCGCCACGCTCGGTCTCTACGCACGTCACATGATTCCACGCCTGCATGACCGCGGCGCGTCGGATATCATTGCGGAAGTGCTGGTGCTCGCGATTCCCTTCAACGCAGCGCTGACCATCCCCATGGCGGTGCTGGTGGCCGTGCTGGTGTTGTTTACGCGACTCGGCACCCGCGGTACGATTACCGCTGCCCTGCGCACGCGCAACGGGGTGCGACGCCTTGTGCGACCTGTTCTGCTTTTCGCCGCAGGAATCACTGCGCTTGCGTATGTAGTTACCGCGGAGATTGTACCGCGAACGAATCACCAGCTCAGCCAGGTTCTCTCCGGCGAGCGAACGGCCAAAGGTGACCGTGAAATGACAATCGGCCAGCTTCGTGAGGCCGTACGCGAGGAACAGACACGTGATGCAGGAGCAGCGCGTCTATCAGTGTTACAGGTCGAAGTACAAAAGAAGCTTGCGCTTCCCGCCTCATGCATGGTGTTCGCACTCGCGGGTATGGCATTCGTTTTTGCCCTTCCCCGCGGCGGATCGGCGCTCGTGGTGGTCGGGAGCATGGCCGTGTTCACCCTCTACTACACGATGCTCATGGGCGGAGAAACACTTGCTGATCGAGCGGTCGTGTCGCCTCTGGTCGCGATGTGGAGCGCGAACGCTGTGCTGCTGACACTCGCCCTGCTCGCTACGTGGCGGAGCAGCGCGAGTAATCGTCCGGGCCTGCCAACACGCTAGTACTGCACAGCCTGTGACAGTCGTGCCACGCTCATAAGGATACGTGCCACAAACGGCGAAGGTTCGTCAGAGAGATAGCCCTCTCCCGAGCCCACTGTGATTCAACTGCGTTTTTCTCGATCCGTACTGCCGTTTGTCCTGCTCTATTTCGCCGCCTGCTCAGGCGGCGACCCGCAGACTGTTGCGGGTCCGCCACCAACGGTGCCGCCGCCCGCCGCGCAGCCGTTACCACCCGGCGTTCTGATTCTCACGGTAGAAGGACTCCCGGGCGTTGCGGCGAACATTTCGCTTGTCGGCCCGGGCATTGCGCGAACTGCGACAGCCACAACCAGCTGGAGCGATCTGCCGGGCGGCACGTACACCATCACGTTGGCACCCGTGCGCGCCGCGACTGGTACGTACGTCGGAAATCCGTCAACGATTACAGCGACCGTTGTAAGTGGTGCACCACCCACAACCGTCGCGGCGCGCTATGAGCCCTTGCCATCGGCGCTCGCGCTGACCGTAACCGGCGCGCCCGCAGGTGTTGCCGCGCCCGTGACCGTCTTCACGCCAACTGACTCCGGGATGAGCGCGGAAAACTCGCGCGTGTTCACACACCGCGCGGGCGGCCGATGGCGTTTCGTTGCCGATACACTGCGTTCTGGTGGATATCGCTACGCGCCGGCACCGGAGGCAGCCGAAGCCAGTGCGTTGTTCGGCGATACCGCTCGGCTCAATGTGAACTTCTCGCTCTCAAGCGGTGCGATGGCTGTTGCCGTGGCTGGACTTCCGGTGGGAACCAGCCCGCAGGTGCGCGTGCGCGGACCGAACGCATTTGATCGAACACTCGCCGCGAGTGCGACGCTGACAGATCTCGCACCGGGAAGCTACCGCGTGACAGCGGCTCCCGTTTCGCAGAGCGGCATCACGTACCAGCCGCAACCTGATAGCATTGATGTGAGCGTAACGGCCTCGCTCGTGGCCGCGCCAGTCAACATTTCGTATGCCGCGCAAGTCGGTCGCCTGAGCGTGACCGCCAGTGGCCTGTCGGGCGGCGCGACACCGACATTTACGCTCAGTGGCGTAAACGGTGTGCGGCAAGTGGATGGCACCACGACGCTCGATTCACTTCCGGTCGGGCAGTATCTGCTCTCGGCAGTAACATTTACCGCGAGCGATGTGCGGTACATGCCAGCGCAGGCAACACAAAGCGTCCTGATAACGACAGGCACGACCACCAGCGCGAATGTCGCCTTTATCGTCGTGCCGACCGTTGTTGACATCTCGTTAACGGGACTTCCGAGCGGAGTGAACGCGAGCATCACAGTCACGCCCCCAGCGGGTCGCCGCAGTCAGTCACAAGCACAACGCGCATCTCGCCCGCCAGCGTTGGCGTCTGGCGCGTGTCCGCCGCGACCGTGACAAACGGTGGCGCCACGTATGTGCCCGCGCCGGCGAACTCACAGGGCAATGCGACTGCCGGCGACACGCTTCGCCTGCCCGTACACTACAACATCAGCACCGGATCGCTTGCTGTTTCCGTGAGCGGTGTACCGAGCGGTGTCGCGGCGGCAATAACAGTCACAGGACCCAACAACTTTTCGCAAGCCGTGTCGTCGACCACCACGCTGTCACTGCTTACGCCCGGCACCTACACGATCGCCGCGAGTTCGCTCACGCATTCGGGCACCACGTACACACCTTCTCCTCTCACACAGCAGCGTGTGGTCTCTGCATCATTGCAGCCGGCCAACGCCTCTGTTGTGTACGCACGCGCCTCAGGCGCGATCACCATTGCGGCAACGGGGCTACCAAGCGGGGTCACGCCCACGTTTACGCTGTCAGGCGCCTCTGGTACGCAGCAGATATCGGGCACGCAGACCATCTCCGGTCTGAACCCCGGCGCGTACACGATCAGCGCCGCAACACTGAGCCATGCCGGCACAACGTACACCCCGTCTGCGCCTTCAGCGAACGTCAACGTTACGGCCAATGGCAATACGCCGGTCACGTTTTCGTATGTCGCATCCGGGGGTACGAACTACTTCATCAGCCACGTCCACGTCACGCAGGCAACACAGCGACTCGATGGCTCGGTCGAACTTGTTGCCGGACGTGATGCCCTGCTCCGCGTGTTTGTGCAGTCGACCGTTGCCAATACGGCCCGTCCGGATGTACGCGTTCGCGTGTACGATGGCGCCACACTGCTGCAGAACGTGACGATTGCCGCACCGGAGGCGAGCATTCGCACATCAGTTTCGCAGGGTACGTTGCAGTCGAGTTGGAACCTCGCGATTCCGGCCGCCAACATGCGCCCCGGCTTGCGTGTGGTGGCAGAGTTGGACCCGACGGGCGCGTTCCCTGACGCCAATGCCGCTGACAATGTGTGGCCAGCAGGTGGTGCGCCGCAGGCAATCGCCACCCGCAACGTGCCCACATTCACCGTGCGATTTGTGCCAGTCGTGACTGGCTTGGTGAGCGGAAACGTCACCGTCGTTAATTACGAACAGTTCCTCAGCACAGCACGGAAGATCTTTCCGATCAATAGCGTGGTGGCTGACGTTCGCGCGCCCTTCACGTCAAGCGCCACGGAACTGCAATCGAACGACGCCAACAACGGCTGGACTACCGTGCTCAGCGAACTGAACGCGCTGCGTGTTGCGGAAGGCGCTCCAGGTCAGCACTACTACGGCGTGGTAAGCACGAACTACAATAGTGGCATCGCAGGCTATGGCTACGTTCCCGGTCTCACCGCGATTGGTTGGGACAAAATGCCCAGTGGTCATGAAGTTGCCGCGCATGAGTGGGGCCACAACTTCTCGCGTCATCACGCGCCCTGCAGCACGAGCGGTGACGCAGGGTACCCGTATCCCGGCGGTGTGATCGGGCAGATCGGCTGGAACGCCAGCACGAACTCGCTGGTGCAGAGTTCGGCCCATGATATCATGGGCTACTGCAGCAACAACTGGATCAGCGACTACACCTGGAGCGCCGTGCTGCAGTACCGCGGCACGCAGCCCAGCGTTGCCTCTATGCGCGCGGGCCCAATGTCGGCTGCTCCGACGGACGCACTGTTGATCTGGGGACGCACTGTAAACGGCCGTATCATTCTCGAGCCAGCATTCCGTGTGCGCGCCGCCGTGTTGAACGCCTTCAGTGGCACACATCGCGCGGAGCTCCTCGACGACGCGGGTGCTACGCTGCACACCGTGTTTTTCAGCAGCGAGCGTGTGGACCACATCACCGACCGCGACGAGCGACACTTTGCAGTGGTCGTGCCGTGGAGCGCGTCGCTCGAATCACGACTGACCACTATTCGCGTAAGCGATGCGCGATCAACCCGTGAAGCGCGCGTGCAATCCGCAGTCGCGCGTTCCGTGTTACGCGAGGATCCGGATGCTCGCGTCACGTCGATTGGTGCGAACGGCGCACGCATTTCCTGGAACACCGACGCGTATCCAATGGCCATGGTACGGGATGCGTCGAATGGGCAGATCATGGGCTTTGTCCGACGGTCCGGCGATGCAGTGGCGACCAACGGTCGACGCGTGGAGGTCGTGCTGTCCGATGGCGTGCGCTCAGTGGTGCAACGCTAGAGCGCGAGAGCAGACGCGAGCCTCGTGAAACGACACCTCGCGGTGGCTGCCGGGCCGCGGCGAGGTCTGTAAGTTCAAGAGATGAAAGCCCTCCTGATCTCCATGGGAACGCGCGGTGACATTGAACCTTTCCTGGCGGCTGGAGAGATCATGTCCGAACGCGGCTGGGAAGTGGTCTGTCTGTTTCCCGAGCAATTTCGCGCGACCACCGAAGCCATGGGCTTTCGC
>JALHNZ010000033.1:24270-36797 GCA_022843265.1 Gemmatimonadaceae bacterium | reverse complement strand
TGGCGAGCCGAACGTCACTGCCGTGCATGGTGATCACAAGCGGCGGAGCGCCAGCGCGCCCGAGTCCACTTTGCCAAACAGCCAACGCAGATGGAAACCACCAGTGTGCGTGCACGATGTCAAACGGTTCGCCACGTCGGCGCGCATTGGTGAGCGCGTGCGAAGTTGCGCGACGGAGATTCCATAACATGCCAAGCAACGCAAACCGACCCGACCACGACGCACGGACCGCTTCCGCCATGGTTCCTTCGTACGCCAGCGTTTGCCGTTCGTCGCTGGCGTAACGCACGCGTTCTACGTGGATGCCTTCGATCACGTCGTGGGTGGCGAGTCCGGGCGCCGCTGGCGCGAGCACGTGTATCGATGCGCCGGCGTCGGTCAACGCGCGGGCCAGCCGAAGAACAAACGAACCCGCGGCGTCCCCTTCATGCCGAGGGAAATTGTGCGTCACGAACAGCACGCGTGGAGACGCGGACACGTCGCGTGTGTGGCTCAGACGTCGCCGCGCGTGCGGGACGCCTCGCGATCGGCCAGCACTTCATCGAGCGCTCGGCGAATGTCACGCAGCTCGGCGCGCTGCTGCGCGATCTGTTCGCCGAGCAGACCAGTCGCGAAGAACACGCTGCCGAGCACCAGGCACGTATCCACCAGTGTAAGTAGTGGACGGTAACCGTCGCCGGCAAAACGCAACGCGATCGCAACAACACCGATCAACACACCCAGCGCAAACAGCGCCGCCCCCATCATGCCAAACGCGAGCAACGGCTTTTGTCCGAAGCGCAACTCGAACCACACGGCCAGCATGTCGAGCACGCCAATCGGAATGCGACTGAGGCCGAACTTGGAACGGCCTGCGTGTCGCGGGTACAGCGGAATGGGAATCTCGCTGACGGTGTAGCCCTGATTCGCGGCCAACACAATCATGTAACGGTGCCAGTCTGGCCGCATGGGCAACGCTTCCATGATCTCGCGCCGATACGCCTTCACATTGTTGAGGTCACGAACGGACACGCGAAACAGACGGCGACTCAAGCCATTGTAGATGCGCGAGACAAACGCCTTTTCGTACACGCCTTGTTTGTAGCCGGTGACCATATCCGACTCACCAGAGAGAATAGGCGCGACGAGTCGCGGAATATCTTCTGGTTTGAACTGCAGGTCGGCCGGATAGAACACAAACACATCACCGCGTGCATGCAGCCACCCGGTACGTAGCGCTTCCGCAATGCCGCGCTGTGTGCGATGGCGTACGGCACGCAGGAACGGGTACTCGCGCTGCAGCTGTTGCAACACCTCCCATGTACCATCCGTCGAGCCGTCGTCGATGACCAGCACTTCAAATCGCGTCTCAAGGGGCCCGAATACCGCGGCGGCTTGCTCCATGAACAGCGGAAGATTGCCGGCTTCGTCTTTCGCCGGCACCAACACACTGACATCAAGTGTCGCCGGCGCTGCAACGCGTGGGCGCGTGTCGGCAAACGCGGGTGGTGGAGTCACAGCCGTCACGCGATCAGACCCGCTTGCGCATGCGCGCCGGGAGAATGCCAAGCTGGTCGCGATACTTGGCCACCGTGCGCCGTGCAATCTGTACGCCCGTCTTAAGCAGGATCTCCACGATCGCCTGATCGGTGAGCGGACTGAGCACATCTTCGCCGCTCACGAGCTTTTCGATCTGATCGCGAATACCGCGCGCCGACACGTCGTCACCGTCGGACGTTGACAGCCCCGACGAGAAGAAAAATTTCAGGGGCAGCACACCGCGCGGCGTCTGCACAAACTTTTCGTTGGTCACGCGACTCACCGTGCTTTCATGCATGCCCACGGCTTCGGCGACTTCGCGCAACGTGAGTGGACGCAGGTACTGCACACCACGTTCAAAAAAATCGCGCTGACGGTCGACGATGAAATGCATGACCTTGAGCATCGTCTGTCGACGCTGCTCAATAGCCTGAATCATCCAGTTCGCGGAGTTCAGTTTGGACGCGATGAAATCCTTGCTTTCGGTATCAAAGCGCTTGCGATCGCGCGCCAGCTCCTGATACGACCGGCTCAGCTTCAAACGCGGCAGATTGCCATCGTTGAGAAACACGTGGTACTGCCCGTCGATCTTGTCGATGACCAGATCTGGCACGATGTAATCTTCGCTGCTCGATGAAAAGCGCAGGCCGGGCTTGGGATCGAGTCGCGCCACTTCATCTGCCGTATTCTGCACATCCTGCGCGTTGATGCCGAACCGCTTCGACACTTCGCTCCAGCGGTGTGCAATCAGCTCTTCGAATGCTTCGTCGACCAGCCGCCACGCGAGCGAACCCTTGGCGCCTGCCGCTTCGAGTTGCAGCAGCAAACATTCACGCAAGTCGCGCGCGCCGACGCCTGGCGGATCCAGCTCCTGAATCACGCGCAGCATCGCGAGTACTTCCTCGTCGGTGAACGGCGTCGCCGCCGGCACCTCAAGTTCCTCGGCGGCGCGAAGGAGCACGTCGTTCACGCCGTCGCGAATCTCATCCAGCGTGGCCGCGAGATGTCCGGATTCATCAATGTTGCCAATAAACTCTTCGGCCAGCAGTTCCTGTCGCGGCGTGAGATCCAGTAATGCGATCTGCTCTTTCAGATGATCCGACAAATCATGCACGGCCACGGTGACGGGCTCGTAGTACTCACGCGTGTCCGCTTCTTCGCGCTGACCACCCGTTTCGAAACCGTCGAGCAAAACGCCTTCCCAATCGATATCGTCGTCACCCGACTTCTCGGGTTCCGTTTCGGCAGTCGTTTCGCCTTCTACAAGATTCTCCGGCTCCGACTGCTCGTTGTCGTTGTCTTCTTCCGCTTCAGCTTCCTCGTCATCCGGCTCAACGAGTTCAAGAAACGGGTTGGTGAGCAGCTCTTGCTTCAGGTGCTGCTGCAGATCGAGCAGGGGCATGTACAGCAGATCCATCGCCTGATACAGGCGTGGATTGATCTTCAGCTCCTGTCGGAGCGAAGTGCTCTGCTGCAACCCCGTCTTCATGTCGCTGTTGCCTCCACAGTCGACTCGGCAAACCGCGAGCGGAGGCGCGCGGTCAAGGTGGGACCCAGATACATCCGGGACACTTCATCATCAAATACCAGCTCGCGCACCGTGCCCGCAGCCTTTACCTGACCATCATACATGATGTACGCACGATCCACGATGTCCAGCGTCTGCTCGACGTTGTGATCTGAAATGAGGACGCCGATCCCCCGGTACCGCAACTGCGCCACAATCTTCTGAATGTCGTCGACCGCAATGGGATCCACGCCGGCAAACGGCTCGTCGAGCATCATGAACTTGGGTTCGGTAACCAACGCGCGGGTAATCTCAAGGCGGCGTCGTTCACCACCGGACAGCTGAAACGCCTTGCTGCGGCGCAAGTGTTTGATCTTCAGCTCGTCCAGCAACGTCTCGAGGCGCGCCAGGCGCTCGCTCTTGCTCAGGTCGAGCGTCTCAAGGATTGCCAGAATGTTGTCTTCTACGGTGAGTTTGCGAAAGATGGACGGCTCCTGCGCCAGATAGCCGATCCCTCGCTGGGCACGCTTGTACATTGGCGTGCGCGTGATGTCCTCACCGTCAAAGGTGATCTGCCCCATGAGCGGCGCGATCAACCCCACGATCATGTAAAACGTGGTCGTCTTGCCGGCGCCGTTCGGGCCAAGCAGGCCGACGATTTCTCCCTGGCGTAGTTGTAGCGCCACGTCGTTCACGACCGTTCGACCGCGGTACACCTTCACCAGTCCGCGGGCGGCGAGCTCGCTGCCGCCCACAATCGGTGTGGCAACGGGCGTGGCGCGGGAGAGGGCCGCCGGGCTCGCGGCATCGGGAAGTGCCGCGAGCACGGCATCAGGCGATGCGAGCGCCGCGCTCCAGAGCGCCGGATTGAGCTGCACCTGTGCGTCGGGCGCAGTGATCCCATCGGGCGGAAGCACGACGATGCCGTCAGCCGCCAAGGCTGGCAGGACCACTGCGGAGAGCGAATGTCGAACTTCATCTTCGCTCAAGCGATCGGCTGCCGAGGCGAGGTTCCGCCCTTCGGCGGCCAGCGCACTGAGCTTGAGCGTGCGGTATTCGTTGGCGACCGCGTAGAGCGGCGCGCTGCCCGCCCCTGCTTCAGCGGTGGGTGCGCTGAACGAGGCATTTTTCAACGCCGCGATGATCAGTGCGCGAACAGTGAGCGCCTGCGACAGGTCGCCCGCGGCGAGCTGGTCCAGCATGGCGCGCACGGGCGCGCTCAGCTGATCATCGTGCTCGGCGGGCGTGTGTTCTGTCATGTTGGCGAGTGAGTGGGAGCACCGCGTACACTCGACGCGGTACTTGGATTGCTTCGGAATTTAGTGGGCGCACGATCAAAGTGGCGCCGGACAATTGCGGCCTGACGGGCGGCACGGATGTTGGCGGACGTACGGAGTCGGGCGGGATGGTGACTGGCGGACGCGCAGAGTCGGGCGGCACGGCGCGAAGCGAGTCTCCAGCGATACTATCCGCGGGTGGCGCACATCGAACGCTGGTGCTATCGCCCAGCGAATCAGGCGCTGGTTCGAGGTAGACGCCGGATGCTGCGGAATCGACGGTGACTTTTCGCACGCTGCTCGAATCGAACGACACCAGAATGCGTTTGCCGCGCGAATAGTTGATCCCGGGTGGACAGTTCGCTCCGCGCGTGGACGGAATCTGATACCGTGCGCTCGCGCTCGCGATGGCCAGCACCTCTCGAATCACGCTCTTGGGTGACGTGTCGGGCGGCGTGGTCAGCGTATCGAACGACGCGATGATCGTATCGCCCGCAAGCACATCCCGCTCGGCGTTGCGGATACGCGTGCTGTCCGGTGTACCAAAGGCAAGCGCCTTGCCGCTGGCATTCAACGTTCGCACCAACTGGCCCGGCATCAGGATTTCAATTGAGTCGGCTTCAAGCTGTTGTGATGACGTTTCCGCGTACGAGCGTCCCTCGCCGTACGCCCAGGCCCGATCAACACGCGCCGAGTCAAGATGCATTTCGACGCGTTCCGCACGCATCGACACATCGTTGCTCGTTGCTTGGGCACGATGCATTGCCAGCACGCGCTCCAGCACACGGTCTTTGCTGAACATATCAATGGAATCGCCAACCAATCGAAACGAACGCGTGGTGTCCGACGATACGATAGATGCGTTTCGAATCAGTCGCGCGGTCTCCGTAAACTTGTTGAACGACGCGCTATCGCTGCGGCCTTCAATGTCCTGGCGTGTGATCACCACGTCGCCCCAGCCAGCCAGCGTCGTATCGCCGCGCTGCTCAAGCTGGTTCGCGGTAATGCTGACAGGCGGACGTTCCGCGCCGGTGGAGTCCTTTTCATTTAGCCGCATCGTTGGCCGCTGTGGCGCAAAGAGTCGCGCTTCGGGGCGGAAAGAGGCCGCGCGAAAGTATTCGACCGTTGGACCGGTGAACGTGGAGCCCGTGGGAAGATCCGTGGCCACCACGCCGCCGTAACCCACAATCTTTTCTTCCTGCTGAAAGTAGGTGGCGCTTGGCGCGGTGACGCGCATCTTGCCCGGGTCTTCAAACACTACGTTACCGACGAGAATGAGCACGCCGGCGTTTTCATATTGCTCGGCGCTGTCGGCGCGGATGGTCCGCGGTTCGCCCTGGCAACGTGCAAAGAATCCGCCGCCAATGTACGTGGTACTTGATCCGTCGGTGAGCGTGTTGCGGACCATGCGAGAGTCCGGCGGATTCTCGTTAAAATCGAGCACGCAGTCACGCGGTGGCTTTTTTACAGGCACGGTAACCTTTTTCGCGCTGTCCTGTCCGGGTGCGGCCGTATCCCGGAGCGGCTGTCCAACTCGCGCGCTGTCGGCCAGCGCAATGCTGTCGGCCACACGTGCGCGCGCTACCGAGTCGGCACGCACGGAGTCCGCGCGCACCGAATCGTCTCGAGACACCGGAGGTGCAACCGCTGCTGCGGAATCCGGCGTTGCACCAGGCGTCTCAACGGGTCGCGCGCGACGACCACCGAAACAGCCCGCGAGCACGACGCTTGTCACTACGACGCTCATCACGACGCCTCGTGCGGTTAGCACACGAGTGCTCACGGAGTCTCCACTTTGACCGGCGCGACTCCCTTGAAGTTTTTCATGACGCGGAACTTCGTGAGCTGCGGGTCCGTCTCAAATCCGATACCCGAAATCTGACGTTTCGGCGGTTCATTGAGCACAAAGCTGCTGTCGCTGAACATCTGATTGCGCAGTTCATCGTAGACAAGCTGCGGTGTTTCGAGACGTTTGCCGTCAGCACGAACCACCACCACGTTGCCGCGCGCTTCGAGGCGGTTGAGTCGCTTGTTGTACGTGCCTTCCTTGGCCGTGAGCAGGCCGTCTTTCTCACCGATCGCATTGTAGAACGTTACGTTCAAGCGACGCAGTTCAAGACGGTTGCTGCTGTCGTAAAACAACGTGGTATCAGCGAGCAGTTCGCCCTTGGCCACGGAGTTATTCGTGAGGGTGACGCGCACGCCGTAACCCATGGACTCAGATGAGTCCGGCAGCACTGTGTCGCTGGCCTGTGGTGTGGTGCCGGTTGAATCGCCGCAGGCGCCAAGCGCCAACGCGAACACGCTTGCCAGTACAAAAAGAAGCGCGGTACGAGCCATCACACCGCCCCCGCGCGCATCAGATCGTGCAAATGAACAACACCCACAAGAACTCCGTCGTCGTTTAGTACCGGCATCGCCATGATGCCGTGTGTTTCCATGCGATGTACGACCGCACTGCCGAGCTCCGAATCTGTTGCGGCGCGTGGCTCGCGCGTCATGACGTGGGCCACGGGCACCGTGAGCGCGTCGGGCTCCTTCTCCAACAGTCGCGCCAGATCACCCGCAGTAATCACGCCGATCATTCGTGAATCTTCGACCACGATCGCAATGCCGCGCCGACCGGCAAGGCAAACCGTCGCCTCACGCATGGTGGCATTGGCACCGACGGTTGGCAGCGGCGAAGTGACCATGACATCTCGCACACGCGTCAGCAGCTTGCGCCCCAGCGCTCCACCTGGGTGCAGCCGGGCAAAATCTTCGGCGCCAAAACCACGTTCCTGAAGCAACGCCACGGCGAGCGCGTCGCCCAACGCGAGCGTGACTGTTGTGCTGGTGGTCGGCGCGAGATCGTGCGGGCAGGCTTCTTCTTTCACGCCGAGATCGAGCACCACATCGGCGTGACGTGCCAGGCGTGAGTTCGCGTCGGCCGTCATCGCGATCATGCGCACGCCGAGCCGAGCCAACGCTTCGATCAAGCCAAGCAGTTCGGTGGTTTCGCCGCTCTTGCTCAGTAGAATCGCCACGTCATCGGGCCCAACGATGCCCAGATCGCCGTGCACACTCTCCACGGGATGCAGAAACATGGCGGGCGTACCGGTGGACGTGAACGTGGCGGCGATCTTCCGACCAACCAACCCCGACTTACCCACACCGGCCACAATCACGCGTCCTTTGCATTCAGCAATCAAGCGAACCGCGCGCGCAAACTCTTCACCGAGTGCGAGCGACGACGCGTCGAGCGCATCCCGTTCAAGCATCAGGACACGACGACCGCGTGCGACAATCGTATCGGTCGCGTTCACCGTGCTCGGCGCACGCGTTTCTGTCGTGGTCATGCGCTGACCTCACTTGCGGACACCGCACTCCGGCTGCGCACATACTCAGCCACCGCGCTGTTCCACTCGTCGCGCGCGGTGAGCAATCCTTCTGCAAACTCGCGCACCGCGCCGTGCCCGCCGCCCTTTGCAAGGTGCCAGGTACACGCGCGCAGCACTTCGGGCACCGCATTGCCTGTGGCAACAGGAAGCGCCACGCGCTGCAGAATGGGAAGGTCAGGAAGATCGTCGCCCACAAAGGCGGCTTCCTCGTTGGTGCAGCCGAGGTCAGCCAGCACACGATCCCACGCGGCCAGCTTACGCGCGTGCGGATCCTGCGCGAGCGCATCGACCTGCAACTCACGCGCGCGCGTCTCAACACTCGATGAGACACGCCCCGTCACAATTGCCACCTTGATCCCGGCCTGTCGCAGGAGCCACACGCCGAGGCCATCCTGAATGTCATATCGCTTGAACTCGAAGGGAATCACGCGCTCGCCATCCACGCCTGCTCCGAGATACACGCCACCATCGGTCAGAGTGCCGTCCACGTCCAAACCGATCACCCGGATCCGTCGCGCCAGTGCCTGGTCAATCACAGGGCCAACGATCCGGACCGGAGGCAAATCCTGCTCCGGAGACGTGGTCATGCGTGAATCCGACCCCAGATGTCGATCGCGCGATCCATAAGCTCCGAGAGCGCGTCGAGTTTCAGCATGTTCGGCCCATCGCTCGGCGCGTTATCGGGATCGGGGTGCGTCTCGAGGAACAGCCCGTGCGCGCCGGACGCGATCGCAGCCAGCGTGAGGGTGCTGACAAACTCGCGAGCGCCGCCGCTGGCGCCTTCTGCTCCCATGCCAGGACGCTGCACGCTGTGCGTCCCATCCATGATGACCGGAACACCGCAGCTCTCATGCATGCGCGCAAACGAGCGCATATCCACCACCAGATCGCCGTAGCCAAAGAAGGTGCCGCGCTCGGTAACCGCGATGCCGTCGCGCGATGGCGTGGCCCGCGCGTGTTCTACTTTCCGCACGGCGCCGAGCATGCCTTCAGGGTGCATCCACTGCCCTTTCTTCACGTTCACCGGCTTGCCCGTTGCGCCAGCGGCTTCGAGCAAGTCAGTCTGCCGACAGAGAAACGCGGGGATCTGCAGCACATCCACGACCTGAGCCGCCGGCGCACACTGCGACGCCTCATGCACATCCGTGAGAATGCGCAGTCCGCTCGCACTGCGTACGCGATCAAGCGCGGCGAGTCCGGCTTCGAGTCCCGGACCACGCGCGGCGCCAGGATTGCTGCGGTTCGCTTTGTCAAACGAGGCCTTGTAGATCACGCCGCCCGGCACTCGCTCAGCCAGTCGTGCGAGTGATTCAGCGACTCGCAAGTTGAGCGCATCATCTTCGAGTTGACACGGGCCCGCGATGAGAAACAGCGCGTTCGATGGAAATGCCGTCACCGTCACGTTAGCGACCAGCGGTAACTGGGGCGTTGATCGTGGCGCTACCCATCGCCGGCGTCTGGGCACGCGCGAGCACGTTGTTCGCGTGCTGCGCACACGCCTTGATGAAGCCGGTGAACAACGGATGCGGGCGCGTGGGACGCGACTGCAGCTCCGGATGGAACTGACAGCCAACAAACCACGGATGATCCGGCAGCTCGATCATTTCTACCAGCGACTGATCAGGCGAGAGTCCGCTCAACTTGAGCCCATGCGCAACGAACGTGTCGCGGTACCGGTTCGAAACCTCGTAGCGATGACGATGACGTTCGCTCACTTCTTCCGATCCATACGCAAGCGCGGCCTTCGAACCGGCCTGCAGCCGACACGGATACGCGCCGAGACGCATGGTGCCGCCCTTGTCTGTGACTTCGCGCTGCGAATCGAGCAGCGCGATGACAGGATCCGCACATTCCGGTGCAAACTCACTGGAGTGACTGTCATCAAGGCCTACCACATGCCGCGAGAACTCAATGATCGCGACCTGCATGCCGAGACAGATGCCAAAGAAGGGCTTGTCGGTTTCGCGCGCGGCGCGAATGGCTTCGACCATGCCTTCAACACCACGCACGCCAAACCCGCCGGGCACGAGCAAACCATCGTAACCCGCCAGAATTTCACGAGCCTTCTCGGCTGACGTGAACGCATCGCTCGACACCCACGTGATGTCCACGCCAACATCATTGGCAATGCCGCCGTGGATCAGCGACTCCTGCACGCTCTTGTAGCTGTCGGCGTAGTCGGTGTACTTGCCCACGACCGCCACTTTCACGCGCTCGCGCGGATGTGTGACGCGCTGTACCATCGCACGCCACGATGACAAGTCGGGTGCGTGACCGGAAAGTTTGAGGCGCTCCATGACACGATCCGCAAAGCCCTGCTGTTCGAACACCAGCGGGATCTGATAAATCGATCCCACGTCGGGGCTTTCAATCACGTTGCCAAAATCCACGTTGCAGAAGAGCGCGATTTTGCGCTTCACATCTTCCGTGAGCGGCCGCTCCGCGCGACAAATCAGGAAGTCGGGCTGAATACCGATTTCCATGAGTTCGCGAACGCTGTGCTGCGTGGGTTTGGTCTTGACCTCACCGGCCGCCGCGATATACGGCACCAGCGTGAGGTGCATGAACATGGCGTTTTCCTTGCCCACTTCACGGCGGAACTGACGGATCGCTTCGAGAAACGGCAGCGACTCAATGTCGCCAACGGTGCCACCGATTTCGGCGATCACCACATCATTGCCGGGCGCGATGCGCTTGATCGCCGACTTGATTTCGTCGGTGATGTGCGGAATGACCTGCACCGTGGAGCCAAGGTATTCGCCACGGCGTTCCTTGGTGATCACGTTCAGGTAGATGCGACCGGTCGTGATGTTGTTCGCCTGCGACAACGAGCGATCAAGGAAGCGCTCATAGTGACCGAGATCGAGATCCGTTTCGGCCCCGTCGTCCGTGACAAAAACTTCGCCGTGCTGAAACGGCGACATCGTGCCCGGATCCACGTTGAGATACGGATCGAACTTCATCATGGTCACGCGCAAGCCGCGTTCCACCAGCAAGCGGCCGAGCGACGCGGCGGCGATGCCTTTGCCGAGCGACGAAACAACGCCGCCGGTGATGAAGATGTATTTCGTGGGTTGCGCGTTCGGACCGGGCATCAGAGCGTACTCGACAAAGGGGAATGCGCCGCCGAGACAATGCCGGCGGACGTGTGATCGTTCATGTGCAACAACAGCTGTTCGGCACGCAGCAAATCTTCTTCCGTATCGATGCCCGCGTGCCCACTCGACGCAACGAACGCCACGCCGATCGCCATGCCGTGCGCGAGCGGACGCAGTTGTTCAAGCCGTTCAACGAGTTCGAGCGGATGCGGGCGCAGCGCAACCCATTCGTGCAGCGCGTCGCGCGTGTAGGCATACACGCCGATGTGCTGGCGCACGAGTTGATCGCGCGATTCCGTATCTGCGGCATCACGAAGATACGGAATGGCAGCTCGTGAAAAGTACAAGGCGCGCCCGTCGTTCGCGCAGACAACTTTGACGACATCGGGTCGCGCGAGAACCTCTGCAGCGGCGGCCGCGGCTACGGTCCCAAGGGGAAACCGTCCACTGGTCACCATCTCGAGCGCGCCGGAGACCGCGTCTCGCGAAACAAAGGGCTCGTCGCCCTGCACGTTCAGGACGACCTGGGCGTCCGCGAAGGCCGGTTGCGACAGCACTTCGGCCACCCGATCGGTGCCCGAGGGGTGGTCCACGCGAGTGAGCGTGGCGCTCAGCCCTGCTCTCTCGCAGATATCGAGGACTTCTGGGCTGTCGGTGGCAATCACGACCCGCTCGGCGACTCCGAGTTCGTGCACCCGTCTGGCCACCCGTACGATCATGGGGACGCCGCCGAGCAGTCGAAGCGGCTTGCGCGGGAGCCGAGTCGCGCCCAGGCGCGCGGGGATCACGGCGAGGACGGTCATAACGGCTTTTGCTCCGGCGCTGTTGCAGCAAGATTCACGCCCTTTAAGATACGGTCGCCGGCGTAGTTTGGCAAACTTTCCCGCTGGCCATTTCTCCCTCTTGGAACTGCATGTCCAACCCGTGGTGGTGGGTCGCGTTTAACGCGCTGGTACTGTCGCTGCTCGCGCTCGATCTTGGAGTTTTCCACCGACATTCTCGCGCCGTCACGATGAAGGAAGCGCTCTCGTGGAGCGCTGTCTGGGTGACGCTGGCCGTTTTGTTCGGTGTCGGTATCTGGATGACGATGGGACGGCAGCCTGCGCTTGAGTTTTTCGCGGGCTACCTGGTAGAAGAGGCACTGTCCGTTGACAACCTCTTTGTCTTCATCTTGATCTTTGGATATTTCCGGGTGCCGCCGGAGCTGCAGCACCGCGTGCTCTTCTGGGGCATCCTCGGCGCACTTGTGATGCGCGGCATCATGATCGCGGTGGGCGCGACGCTGCTCGCGCGCTACCACTGGGTCATCTACATTTTTGGCGCGTTTCTGGTGTTCACCGGCATCCGCATGGCGTTTTCGCGTGACAGCGCGATTGAGCCCGAATCGAATCCGGTGATTCGTTTGGTGCGGCGCATTCTTCCGGTCACCGCGACGTACCGCGGCGAGCACTTTTTTGTGCGAGAGGCCGCCCGACCGGGCGATCGCGTGCGGCTCATGGCAACGCCGCTCTTTGTGGTGCTCGCGCTGGTGGAAACCACGGACCTGGTGTTCGCGCTCGATTCGATTCCCGCGATCTTTGGCGTCACGCGCGATCCGTTTCTGGTGTACACGTCGAACGTGTTTGCGATTCTGGGACTACGATCGCTGTACTTCGTACTTGCCGGTGTGATTGGCAAGTTCCATTTGCTCAAGTACGGATTGGCGGCGGTGCTGACGTTCGTCGGCGCGAAAATGCTGCTGTCGGAG
>JALHNZ010000033.1:0-24260 GCA_022843265.1 Gemmatimonadaceae bacterium | reverse complement strand
TATCCGATTCCGATCGGGATTGCGCTCGGGGTGGTGGGTGGGTTGTTGCTGACGAGTGTGTTGTTGTCGCTGGTGATACCGGCGCCGCCCGACGCGCCGGTGCCGCATGTGGATCCCGAGACGACGCCGCTTGTTGGGAAGGACGCGGAGTAGATATTAGTGCTCAGCTAACTGCAACTGCATTTACCACGGAGACACGGAGACACGGAGACTGCATGCTGCGACACACATCGTGATTGCATGCATTCATCAAAATGATTTGTTGTGGATGAGCGGTAATCTTGCTGCCGCAGGCAGCCTCCGTGTCTCCGTGTCTCCGTGGTAATTGCAGTCAAACGTGCACCGAAGCCGAACGAAACTCCGCCGCCAACGCCAGAAAGTTGGTGAGCAGCTGTTTCCCGCCCTGCGTGAGAATCGACTCGGGATGGAACTGCACCCCGTACACCGGATGCGTGCGGTGCTTGAGCGCATGAATCTCCTTCGCATCATCCTCGGCCACCGCCAGCACGTCAAGCTCGGCCGGAAACGACGACGCTTCCACCAGCAGCGAGTGATAGCGCATCACCTCAAGCGGTGACGGCAGGTCAGCGAACAGCCCCGCACCGCTGTGCGTGATGCGCGACACCTTGCCATGCATCACCCGACCCGCGCGCACCACGTGGCCGCCGTAGGCTTCACCGATGGCCTGATGTCCCAGGCATACACCGAGTATCGGAATCTCCGCGCCCCACCGCTGAATGATCGGCACCGAGACACCCGCTTCACTTGGTGAGCACGGCCCGGGCGAAATCACAATCGCTTCCGGCGCCAGCGCCGCGACATCTTCCACGCCGAGCGCATCGTTGCGTCGCACGTCCATGGTGGCGCCAAGCTCGCCGAAGTACTGCACGAGGTTGTACGTGAACGAATCGTAGTTGTCGATGATGAGGATCATGGGAGCTACGGGCGCGGATGAAAGGAACGGTGCACACTCCGAAGATACTCACGGTCGATGTGCGTGTAGAGCTGGGTGGTGGCAATGTCGGCGTGTCCGAGCATTTCCTGCACGGCGCGCAGGTCGGCACCACCTTCGAGCAGGTGCGTGGCAAATGAGTGGCGCAATGTATGCGGCGATACGGGACGCTCAATGCCCGCCTTCTGCACGTATTTACGCAGAATCTTCCACGCACCCATACGCGTGAGCGGCGCACCTCGGGCGTTCAGGAAGAGAATGCCCTCGCCCGCCCCCTTTTCAAGGCTGGGGCGAAGCTCGCGCATGTACACGGCCAGTGCACCGATCGCAGATCGTCCAATGGGCACGAGACGCTCTTTGCTTCCCTTCCCCATCACGCGCACCAGGCTTTCTTCGAGTAGCACATCACGAATGGCCAGCGTGATCCACTCAGACACACGCAATCCGGCGCCGTACGCCAGTTCCAGCATGGCGCGATCGCGGAAGGCGAGTGGTTCGTCAAGGCCGGGCGCAACAAGCAGTTTCAGCACTTCATCAACCGTGAGCACTTCGGGCAGCGTGCGCCAGCGCGAGGGTGTTTCCAATCGTTCGGTGGGATCGTGCGTGACGACGCCTTCGGCGAGCATGACGCGAAACCATGTGCGCAGCGCACTCACATTGCGACGAATGGTGGCACCGGAGAGGCCCAGGTCCTTGAGGGTGTACACATACTCGCGCAACAATCGCGGCGTCAGCTTGGACGCGGCCGTCACGCCGTGCTCGCGCGCGTAGGCGGCGCAGCGGATAACATCGCGGCCGTACGCTTCTACCGTGCGCGGCGATGCGCCGTGTTCAAGAATGAGCACGTCTTCGAAACGACGCAGAAAAAAGCCGTGATCGAGCCGCGCGCGATCTTCCTCAGGCGTTGTCATGACGTGAGAAGGTGCTGCGCGGTGTTCACGATGGCGGCAGTGTTTGGCTGAGCAAACGCAGCAAGTTTTCGCCCATCACCTGCGCGATCACGGCTTCGGACATACCGGCGTCGAGCAGCGCGTTGGTAATGCGCACCAGTGCGGTTGCATCAAAACTGGTGGTGACGGCGCCATCCCAATCGGACCCGAGTGCGACATGATCCGGCCCCGCCACGTTGACCGCGTACAGGATCGCGCGCGCAATGCTCGCCGGCGTGATGTCACACACCGCCGCGTCCCAGTAGCCGATGGCAACTACGCCACCGGTTGCCGCGATGCGACGCAGGTGATCATCACTCAGATTCCGGACGCCAGCGCACGTGCCTTGCACGCCTGTGTGCGACACCACCACCGGACGGGTGGCAATCGCGAGTACGTCATCGATAAGTCTGGGCGACGCGTGCGCAACGTCCACCAGCATGCCGAGTTGTTCTATCCGCACAACGGTCTCCCGTCCGAATGGCGTAAGGCCCGCCTTGCTTACACCGTGAGCGGATCCGCCCACTTCATTGTCGAAGAAATGCGTGAGCCCACCCATGCGAAAGCCGAGGGCGAAGAGACTATCCACGAGGTCCACGCGACCTCCCGCCACCTGCATTCCTTCTAATGACAACACGCCAAGCAACACGCGTCCCTCACGTTCGCGCGCATCAAGTCCCTGCTGAAGTTCTGATTGTGACCGGACCACACGAAGCGCGCCGTTGCTTCGTGCCGCCGCTGCGTCAAGCGATGTGGCAGTGCGCCGCGCACGTTCGAACAGGCTTGACCACGACGCCATCGGCCAGCGTTGCGTGATCGCCAGCAACGTGATGTTATCCGTGTCGCCCGTATTGCTGTCGTAGTTCTGATTCTTCGGCGTCTTGGACACCGTGGAGAAGATCTGCAGCGCGACGTTGCCTTCGAGCAGCCGCGGCACATCGGTGTGCCCGCGCGAATGGCGCGTGACCGGATCACGCAAAGACCAGAGCAACAAGTCATCGTGCATGTCCGCGATGCGCAGCCGTGCGTGCAGCGACTGCGCGTGCGGCGAGATTTCAATGGGAGCGCCGGCGATTACTCGATTGAGATCGTAGTCGACCCAGCGTGGGAGCGCCATAAAGGCGAGCACGACAGCGAGCAGGACCAGTGCGCCGAGGGCGAGAAGCAGACGTCGCATCGGCGTCAGGCGCTTCGGGGGCAGAATCCCAACGTTTCGCTGCAGGTGCGTTCGGTCATCACGTTGGAGGTTAGTGGTAGACCGGAATTCTACTGGGGCTCTTGCATGGGGCCAACTGCGCTCTCGGACGCTGAGGGCTCTTGTATGCAGGTGAGCGAATCGCGAGCAGCTGCACCCGCTCCCGTAGGCGGCAAGGCACAGGTTGAGCCCGCGCCGAGGTCAGGAGCGCTTGCTTGCCCTTACCCGCCATACGATCACCGCCAGTACGACGATCACAACCGCCACAATCGCCGCTACGCGCTGACTCTGCCCCACAACGGCGAGCAGCGCCTCCGCGTTCGCACCGAGCGTAAATGCGAACCAGGTGATGAGTCCGTACCAGATCGCAGACGCAATACTCATCGCGACCATCGCGCGGACCAGTCCCACTTTCAGCGCCCCCGCGAGCGGTGGGACAACGGCGCGTACGGCCGGAATGAAGCGACTCACGGCCAGCGACCACAAACCGTGCTTGATATAGGCGGCTTGCACGCGCGCGGCGCCTTCCGGGCCGCCGAGGATGGGCAGTTTGCGTCGCAGCCACTCGCCGCCGAGCCGGCGACCGAGCAAGAACATCATGAGCGCGCCGCCCAGGTTGCCGATCATGGTTGCCGCCCACGCACCAATCGCGGATCCGTCACCACGCGCCGCGACGAACGCACCCAACGCAATCGCCGTATCCGCAGGCAGCGGCGGAAACACATTCTCGGCAAACGCGGCAACGGCAATCACGAGATACAGCAGCGGCGCGGGCAGTGCGCCGAGCCAGTTCAGGAGATCAGTCACTGGTGAGTCACGTGTGCGCGTAGGTGACGCAGCGCGAACGCGGAGACAACACGCTACGCCGGAGCACGAACGAGCGTGGCCACTGCCATCACTCCGAGTCCCTCGTCGCGTCCGATCCAGCCCATGCGTTCGTTTGTCTTTCCCTTGACGAACACATCATTAACAGACACGTGCAACGTTGCCGCGAGGCGTTCGCGCATGGCACTGCGGTGCGGCCCGATCTTCGGGCGTTCCGCGACCACCGTGACGTCAACATTACCAACGCGCCACCCCGCCCCGTGCACCTTCGCAACAGCCGCGGCCAACATGCCGATCGAATCCGCGTTCTTATTGGCCGGATCGGTATCCGGAAAGAGGGCGCCAATATCTCCAAGCGCCGCCGCTCCCAGAATCGCATCCGTGATCGCATGACAGATGGCGTCCCCGTCGCTGTGCCCGGAGCAGTGGCGGCTCTCAGGCACATCAATACCCCCGAGCCGCATGGGTCCGCCTTCGGCGAAGCGATGCGAGTCGTACCCAATACCAACGCGCATGGCGAACGCACGATCACTCATTCGCGCACTCTCGCCAACGCGTCACCGTGCACCTGCGCACACTCGCCAACGCGTCACCGGGCACCAGCATCACGCCGCCGCGCTCGCGGTCGGTACCGCCACACTCTGTCCAGGCAGAATGCTGTAGTCCTGCCGACGACGCGCGGGCGTGAATCCGGCATCAACAATCAAGTGTTCGATTTCGTCCGTGGTGGTACGATGCGTGGTGTTCGCCGCCGATACCACGTTCTCTTCGATCATGAGCGAACCGAAATCGTTGCACCCAAAACGTAGCGCCATCTGTCCCACCTTCATGCCCATCGTCACCCAGCTCGACTGCAAGTTGGGGACGTTGTCGAGCACGATGCGCGATATCGCGACCGTACGCAGATACTCCTGCGAATCAGTGCGCGGCATGTGCGACAGCGTAGGAGTATTCTCCGGCTGCAATGGCCAGCAGATAAACGCGGTAAAGCCACCCGTGCGCGCCTGCACTTCGCGTACGCGCTGCAGATGCTCAATGCGCTCCGCGAGCGTTTCACCAATGCCATACATCATCGTAACGGACGTCTTCATGCCGGCCGCGTGCGCCAGTTCCATGATCTCTAGCCAACGATCAGCGCCTGCCTTCTTGGGCGCAACCTGATCGCGCACACGCTGCACCAGAATCTCACCACCGCCGCCCGGAATCGAGTTGAGCCCCGCCTGCTGCAACTCCCGAATCACATCGGTGGCGTCCATGCGAAAGCGGGTCGCAAAAAAGTCGACTTCGCTGGGCGAGAACCCGTGAATGTGAATGGGGTGATACGTCTTGATGTAACGCAGCAGATCGAGATACCACTCAAACGGGATGTATGGATTGTGTCCGCCCTGAATGAGAATCTGCTGCCCGCCAAGCGCCTTGGTTTCTTCGATTTTTTCGCCGATCTGTTCAAACGAGAGTGTGTACCCTTCGCCGTGTTTGGGGCGACGGTAGAATGCGCAGAAGCCACAGTCCGCGACACACACGTTGGTGTAGTTAATGTTGCGGTCCACGATGTACGTGACCACACCATGCGGATGCAGCGCTTCGCGCCGACGATCGGCTTCGAGGCCGAGTTCAAGCAACGGTGCGTTGGTATAAAAATCGAGCAAGTCACGCATGCGAAACTCCGGTGGCGGCGTTCATGCCGCCGGGAGGAAAGCCAGTGAACCGTCGGGAACTCGTCCCGCGACCACAAGCCGTCTGAAAAACTCAGTGAGACCAGCCAGGTGCGGATAGGACAGGCGGTAGTCCAATCCGGAAAGATAGTCGAGACAGCGATCACGCCCCACACCACTCGCGGCGGCCGCCTGCTCCGCCAGCGTGGGCAGATTGTTCAGTCCCCAGTCGCGCGACGCGAGCAGCGACGCGTGCGCGGCCATGCTGGCATGCACCGGCGTGCTGCGCTGCGCCACCCACACCGCAAAGACAAACGGCAACCCGGTCCACGACTTCCACACGTCGCCCAGGTCGTAGCGATACGGATACAACGCCGGCCACGGACCATCCTGCTCCGCCGCGTCGTGCAAGCGTAGCGCCGCGTCTCCAATTACCAGACGTGCGTCGTGCGGTTCCTCGGCGAAGCGCGCGATGTCACCCATTTCCGCGTCGCCCGGCACAAACTCCGGTCGTGTCTTCCAGACATGCGTGAACAACAACTCAAGCAGGTTCACGCTCGTGAGACTGCTGCGGCTCACCAGCACGCGAGCACCGCTTAACTCCTGGGCGGGCTTGCGGCTGAACAGCATGACGCTCTGCACCGGGCCGTCGCAGGAAATCGCGAGCTCCGGGAGCAGCAGATACCGCTGGGCGTCACGCGCATACTCCACCGCCGATACCACACTCAGATCCAGATCACCGCGCGCCATGCGATCGTTGAGTGCGGTGGGTACACCGTTCACCAACTCGCCATCAAGTGCAACGAGACCACGATCAATGGCCCCGTAGACGGGATAACAGTTGATGTACGGAATGCGACCAATGCGCAGCACGTCAGGCTCTGGTTACGCGGTTGCGAGTTCGGCCGCAGCGCCAGCATCGGCGCCTTCCGCCTCACCCGTGTCGTCCGGACCAAACACACGCAGCACCTTGTAGAAAGAGTCGCGTTCCGCCGGCACCTTGCCCGCGCCGCGAATGAGCGACAGCAGCGCGGGCAACGTCATGCCCTGCGGCGTTGTCGCGCCAACTGCGTGATAAATCTTTTCCCGCACCACCGTGCCTTCAATGTCGTTCACGCCAAAGTGCAGCGCGGTTTGCGTGACAAACGGCGTGACCATGATCCAGTGCGACTTGATGTGCTCGATGTTGTCGAGGTACAACCGTCCCACCGCCAGATTGCGCAGATCATCAAAACCGGTAGACGACGTGCCCTTGCGACCGAGCTTCTCTCCCAATTCGTTGTCGTCCGGGTGATAGGCGAGCGGAATGTACGCGAGAAACCCGCCGGTTTCGTCTTGCAGATCGCGCAGCATTTTCAGATGCGCCATGCGGTCTTCGATGGTTTCCACATGACCGTACAGCATGGTGCAGTTCGTGCGAATGCCCAGCGTGTGTGCCGTGCGGTGTACACCGATGTAGTCCGCGCCGCCGAGCTTTTTGTCGGCAATCTCGTCGCGCACCGCCTCGCTGAACGTTTCGGCGCCGCCACCCGGCATGGTATCCAGGCCGGCTTCACGCAATGCCACAAGCACATCAGCCCACGACATTTTTTCGATACGCGCGATGTGCGCAATCTCAACGGCGGTGAGCGCCTTGATGTGCACGTGCGGCAGCTTGGCCTTGAGCGCACGAAACATGGTCGTGTAGTACGCAAGGCCGGTCTGCATATCGAGACCGCCCACAATGTGGAACTCACGCGTGATGCCATTGGCCGCCTGCTCGGCTTCCGCCATCACTTGTTCGAGCGAGTAGCGATACGCGCCTTCTTCCTTGGGCAGGCGCGCATATCCGCAGAACACGCACGTCTTGCGCAGCACGCAAATGTTCGTGGGGTTGATGTGCTGATTCGCCGCGAACGTGACCTGATCACCATGTCGCGCGCGATTGGACGCGTCGGCCATGCTGCCCACCCCGAGCAGATCTGGCGAGCGGAACAGAACCACGCCGTCTGTTTCGGTCAGGCGTTCGCCACGGCGCAGCTTCTCGCCAATGGGTCGAAGCGCCGGATCACGTAGCTTTGTTAGATCGAAGTCGACAACCTGCGGCATGCGATACTCCCCAAGAGCCGCGGCGCAACGCGCACGCCGCGTGGACATCGCGCGCGATCAGTCGTGCCAGCGTCTGAGGGCGAGCGTGGTATTGTGACCGCCGAATCCCGAGCTGTTGCTGATCGCAATCTCCAGCTCACGGCGCGTGGGCACATTAGGAGAATAGTCGAGATCGCACTCTGGATCCCGAGTCTCCTGATTGATCGTGGGCGGCACCACCTGATCGCGCAGCGCCAGAGCGCAGGCCACCAGCTCGACCGCGGCTGTTGCGCCGAGCATGTGCCCATGGCACGACTTGGTGGAACTAACCGTGAGCACGTCGGCATGCTCGCCGAAGACGGCGCGAATGGCGCGTGTTTCGTTCGGGTCGTTCAAGGGCGTAGACGTGCCGTGTGCGTTCACGTACTGCACGTCGCTCGGCGCGATGCCACCGTCTTCGATGGCGCGACGCATGGCGCGCTGCAGCCCTTCGTGGTCTTCGCGCTGGCCGGTGAGATGGTACGCGTCGCCGGTGGCGCCGTAGCCGATGATCTCGCCGTAGATGCGCGCGCCGCGGCGCTGCGCGTGACCGAGTTCTTCAAGAATGACGACACCCGCGCCTTCGCCCAGGACAAACCCATCGCGCCCGGCATCAAACGGACGTGAGGCGCGCGAAGGATCGTCGTTGCGCGTCGACAGCGCGGTCATATTCGCGAATCCACCGATCGCCATGGGCGAGACAGCCGCTTCGGAACCGCCAGCGATCATCACATCGGCGTCGCCGTACTGAATGGTGCGGAACGCGGTGCCTATGGCGTGTCCGCCAGTCGCGCAGGCGGATACGGTGGCGAAGTTTGGTCCACGCGCATTGTAGCGCATGGAGACCACACCCGCCGCGATGTCGGAGATGAACATGGGCACGAAGAACGCCGAGATCTTGCTCGGCCCGCGATCGCGCAGCATGTCGTGCTGTTCTTCGAGCGTGCGGATACCACCAATGCCGGAGCCGATAATGACGCCGGTCTGGTTGGGATCGTAGCCGCCGCCGTCGAGGCCAGCGTCGGCCATCGCCTGCACTGACGCGGCCATCGCATACTGCGTGTACAAGTCGGCACGACGCGCTTCCTTGCGATCCATCGCAAGGAGCGGGTCGAAACCTTTCACCTCGCACGCGAAGCGGACCGAAAAATCGGTTGCGTCGAAGTGTGTGATTGGTGCGGCGCCTGACACGCCATCAAGCAATCCCTGCCAGGTCGTCGCCACGTCGTTACCCACGGGCGTGACGGCTCCCAGTCCCGTGACGACGACCCGTCTTCGCATCAACCAGCGACCTTCGCCTCGAGATAAGCGATGGCGTCGCCGACGGTGCGCAACTTCTCAGCATCTTCATCCGGAATGTCGATGTTGAATTCCTTCTCGAACTCCATCACGAGTTCGACGATGTCGAGCGAATCAGCACCCAGATCTTCAATGAAGCTGGCCTCAGGCGTGAGCTTCTCGAGTTCGACGCCGAGTTCCTTCTGGATGATGTCCTTGATCTTCGCTTCGTGCTCCGCCATGGGAACGGTTCCTCGTGTATGTGACAGGAAGGTGAACGCGGAAAGTTAGCCTCAGATACGCGTCCGAGGGAGGTGTAAAGGTGCTTTGTTGCCCGTTTGGGGCACCTACATTGCAAGCCCGCCGTCCACCACGAAAACCTGTCCCGTGATGTACGAGGCGTGATCTGACACAAGGAACGCCACCATGCCGGCGATGTCCTGCGGGGTGCCGAGTCGCTCTAAAGGGATACTTGAAGACAGTGCCGCCTTCGCATCGTCTGGCAGACCCGCCGTCATGTCCGTGGCGATGTACCCCGGCGCCACAACATTGGCGAGCACGCCACGCGAGCCGAGCTCCTTGGCGAGCGATTTCGTCAGGCCGATCAAGCCGGCTTTGCTCGCCGCGTAGTTGGTCTGGCCCTTGTTGCCCATTAGCCCGACGACGCTGGCCAGATTCACAATGCGGCCGCTGCGACGTTTCATCATGCCGCGACTGGCCGCACGGCAGGTGGCGAATGCGCCGCGCAAATTGGTGTTGATCACCGCATCCCAATCATCATCTTTGAGACGCATGATGAGATTGTCACGCGTAAGACCTGCGTTGTTCACCAGAATGTCGAGCTGACCAAAATCGCGTTCTACCTGTTCGACGAGTGCGGTGCACTGCGCCACCTCGCCAACGTCAGCCGCGTACCCGCGAGCCGTTACGCCGTGTGCAGCGGCGATTTCAGCGGCCGCCGCTTCGGCGCGCGGTGCGTCGCGCCCGGTTACCGCAACGTGTGCTCCTGCAGCAGCCAGAGTTTCGGCAATGGCTCGACCAATACCGCGCGTGGAACCGGTGACCAATGCAACTCGTCCCGTGAGATCAATGCGCATGCGTAGCTCCCATCGACGCGCACAGTTCGAGCAGTTTCTCGACTTCAGCCAGCGTGCCGGCACTCATGGTCTTGACTTCGGGTGCGATGCGCCGCGCGAGACCAGACAACACGCTGCCCGTGCCAAGTTCGACAAACAGGGCATCTGGATATGTGTCCGCGAGATTACGCATCACAGTGGTCCATTGCACCGGTGCCGTTAGTTGTTGCACCAACAGCGGCAACGCCGCGGCGGCCGTGGTCACCGCTGAGCCGTTGACATTGGCGATTACCGGCACGTTCGGATCATGCATGTGCGCACTTTCGAGAACGGCGCGCAATCCCGCAACGGCTGGGTCCATGAGCGGCGAATGAAATGCGCCACTGACCGGTAGCGGCAGTGCACGCTTGGCACCCGCCGCTTTGGCAAGTTCGCTGGCCCGCTCCACACCGGCCGGCTCACCAGAAATGACGACCTGTTCGGGGCTGTTGAAGTTCGCCGGCACGACGAGCGACGATTCACTCGTGGCCTGTGCGCAGATCTCGGTGATGGATTGCGAGAGGGGACCAACGATGGCCGACATCGCACCTCGTCGCGCCTGTCCGGCCTCGAACATCAACTCACCCCGACGACGCACAACACGTGCGGCATTCGCCAGATCAAAGGCACCCGCCACGTGATACGCCGAGAACTCGCCAAGCGAGTGACCCGCGGCAGCACGCACGAATGGCGAGATGGCGTCGCCAAGCATGGCCCAGACCGCGGCGCTGTGTGCGAGCAACGCGGGCTGCGCGTTGAGCGTGCGTGTGAGTTCGTCAGCGGGCCCTTCGAACGCGAGTGCAGAAATCGGCGCGCCGGTTGCGTGATCAACGGTTTCAAATGCTTCGCGCGCAGCGGATGACGCGTCGAACAGATCACGTCCCATGCCAACCTTCTGCGAGCCCTGCCCCGGAAGCAGCAGTACAATATCCATGCAGTGCCTACCTCAGATCGTTAGGGAAGCGACGTGGTGTGCGCTCAGAAGCGCACAATCAGTGAGCCCCACGTAAATCCAGCGCCGAACGCTGCAAACAGCACCAACGTGCCTTCCGGGACAAGCCCTTGCGAGCGCGCGTCGGCCAACGCAATGGGAATCGATGCGGCGGACGTATTGCCGAACCGCTCAACGTTCACGAAAAAGCGCGACATATCAATGCCGGCGTGTTTCGCCGTAGCTTCGATAATGCGCATGTTCGCCTGATGCGGAATGACAAGATCGATGTCCGCCGGTGTAAGCTTCGCCATGTCGAGCGCCCGATCCGTGGCGTCGGCCATGGACCGTACCGCGTGCTTGAACACTTCACGCCCTTCCATGCGCACGTACTGCCGTCGTTCTTCGTACACCTTGTCGCTGAAGGGTTCGGCCACGCCGCCGGCCGGACGCCACAACAGGTCGTACAAGTTGCCGTCACTCCGCCCGTAGCTTGAGAGGATTCCACGCTCGCGCGTGTCACCCTTGGGGAGTGTTTTGACGCTGCGAATAATCGTGGCGCCGGCGCCGTCTCCGAAGAGCACGCAGGTGTTGCGATCGGTCCAGTCAACGATGGTGCTCAGCACCTCTGCACCGATGACCAGGACGGTTTTCGCCATGCCTGTCGCGATGAGTCCTTCGGCGACCTGCGCGCTGTACAACCAACCACTGCATGCGGCCCCAAGATCGAACGCCATGGCACGTCCGGCACCGAGCGCCGCCTGCACTTCGACTGCCGTGGCGGGCAGTAAGTGATCAGGCGTCGCCGTGCCGAGCACGATCACATCGATCTCACCAGCGGACACGCCGGCATCGGCCATCGCGATTCGTGAGGCGGCCGCGGACAGATGCGTCAGTGTCTCATCGGGATCGGACACATAGCGCTGCCCAATGCCGGTGCGATCCCGAATCCAGGCGTCATTGGTGTCGAGTCCGTTTTTGGCGAGGTCGTCGTTGGTTACGGCGCGGCGCGGCACGGCGTAACCCGTACCGGCGATGTAGGCAATTGGACGCTTCACGCGGCAGTTCCCGGCGGGGCGATGTTGCTCTCTGGCACGGATTCGGCAAGGCGACGGCGAATGTGCGCCGTCATATCGGAATCGTGCGCGCGTTGCGCCACACGAATCGCGTTCTTGATCGCTTTGGGCGAGCTCTTGCCGTGTGAGATAATGCTGACGCCGTTGACGCCCAGCAGCGGTGCGCCGCCGTACTCGTCCGCGTCGAGCTGATGCAAGCCGCGGCGCAACTCCCGGCGATCGAGGCCCGCGTGTGACGCGACCATGCCGATGAGTGTTGGTGCGAGTGCTTCGTAAAACTTGAGGAGCACGTTGCCAACGAATCCGTCGCACACGACGACATCGATGGGGCCGCGATCACACGTGCCCGTGGCCATGTCGCGCCCTTCGACGTTGCCGATGAAGTTGAGCCCGGATTGCAGTAGCAACTGATGGGCTTCTTTCACCACGGCGTTGCCCTTCTCTGGCTCTTCGCCAATGGAGAGCAGGCCAATCGCGGGCGCCGAGCGACCGAGCAGGTCCTGCGCATACGTCGCGCCAATGCGCGCGAACTGCACCAGCTCCAGCGCGGAGCAATCCACGTTGGCGCCGGAGTCAAGCACCAGGACCGGCTGATGGGCGGTGGGAAAAATCGTGCCGATGGCGGGACGTGTGAGGCCGGCGTGCAGCTTGAGCAGCACCGTGGACGCCGCCATCTGCGCCCCGGTGTTGCCGGCAGACACGAACGCATCGGCGTGGCCTTCGGCCACGCGGCGCAGTCCGACCGACATGGAGCTGTTGGGCTTGCTGCGCAGTACGGCCGCCGGTTTGTCGGTCATGCTCACGACATCCGGTGCTTCCACGATGATGATGCGATCGCGCACGTGTGCAAGCAACGCAAACTCGCCAGCCACAAGGGCCGCGAGTTGCGATTCTATGACAGCCGTTGGTCCGACGAGCTGAATCTCGAGAGGGGCCGGCAGCTCAGCGAGCGCCAGAAGCGCGCCCGCCACGGGGGCCTGGGGGGCGAAATCTCCCCCCATGGCATCCACGCAGATGCGCGCCAAGACTTACGCTTCCTGCGCGGCCACTCGCTGCTCACCGGCATAGTACCCGCACTCCAGGCACACGCGGTGGGGGCGCTTCATCGTGCCACACTGCGGGCAGGTCTGGATCACGATCGCCGGTGCGATCTTGTGCGTGTTGCGCGCGCGCTTTTTGCGCTTGGAGGTGCGGCGCTTTGGTACGGCCATGGGAAAACCCTGGAAAAAAGATCGAAGAACAGCGGATCAAGACGACGAATCGCGCAACGCGCGTAACGCATCCCACCGCGCATCCGTGGAACTCGTGCGACAGGCACAGGTTACCACATTACGGTCGACACCACACATCGGACACAGCCCCGCACAGTCCGGCCGGCAGGTCACAAATGCCGGTACCGCCAACACCCACGCTTCCCGCACTGCCGGTCGAAGGTCGATGGTGCGCGCGCCCGGATCGAGTGGGAACACGTCATCTTCCTCGGCGTCGTCCAGGTCCCGCTCCGCAAACAGTGCCGTGACGTCGTCCGTCACTTCCGCTGGCGTGTCGGTCAGGCAACGTCGGCAGCCCACGATCGTGGAGCCCGTGAGCTGTCCTGCAAAATAAAATCGGCCCGGACCGGCCGCCGAAAGGCGACCGGTGACGTGCACCCCGTCAGACGGGAGCACGTCGCCCTCTTCCCAAATCGAGTCGGCTGCCGGCAGGTCGCCTGCGACGGCCTGAGCACCCGACTCAATCGAACGAATGTCAAAGTACAGCATAGCCCATAAAGTTAGGGGCTTCATACGCTCGAGACAAGGGCCGACCGCTCTCCCCCTTGCGCCTTAAACGGTTTCCAGCCCGGCGAAAAAGAAGCTGGCTTCAATCTGCGCGTTTTCGTCAGAATCGGACGCGTGAATCGCGTTCCGACCCTTGGATTCGGCGTAAAGCTTCCGCACGGTGCCCTCGGCGGCCTCGGCCGGGTCGGTCGCGCCGATCGACGTGCGCAGCGTCGCGACCGCGTCGTCGCGCTCGAGCAACATCGGCATGCACGGACCGCTCGCCATGAACGAGACCAGTTCGTCGTAAAACGGACGGCCCTTGTGCACCGCGTAGAACGCGCCTGCCTGAGCCGTGCTCAGGTGCAGCACGCGCGCCGCTTTCACGGTGAAGCCGTGCTGCTCGAGCAGCGCGAGGATGAGGCCAGCCTTGCCGGCGCCAAAGGCGTCCGGCTTGATGATCGTCAGAGTATGTCGTCCAGCCATGATCAGGATCCGATGAGCTTGCGAACGATGTCACCTCGCGTGAGGAATCCCACGAGCGTGCCGTCCCGGACAACCGGAACGCGTTCGACGTCTTTGTTGAGCATCAAGGAAGCAACTTCGGCGAGCGGCTGATGTGGGGAAACGCACAGCACCTGTCGCGTCATCACATCACGCACCGTTCGCCGGCTTGCGGCCGAGGGCGGCCCACTGGGCTGTCCACCGGCACGAGGAAGGTAATGGCTCAGGAGGTGACGCAGCAGCTCCCGTTCGCTCAGCAGCCCGATCACCCGGTTTTGCTCGTCCACCACGGGCAGGGTGCTGACGCCAGCGCGCCGCATATCCAGCACCGCCTCCCGCATCGGGGTATCCGCCCCGATGGAGCGCGGACGCAGCGACATCACGTCGCGCACCGTGAGCTGCGGCTCAATGGCCACCTCCTGCCAGCCAGAGGCATTCAGCAGCGCTTCCGCCGAACTGGCGGCTTCGAACGAATGCACCGCTCCAGGACGCGCGAGTAACTGCCCGAGCGCACTCACGACTTGCAGGTGTCGCGCCGCTTCCTTGCGCGGAGCGACGACCACGGCCACAACACGCGCGCACTGGGTGTCTTCGCCGTCGCCCAGTTCGCGGCACACGGGTTTTGCTGCCACACCAACCGCCAATGACAACGCGGCCACGGCATCTGTGCGATAGTGCAGCACAAAACCGCGACCGCGATATCCCACCACATCTTCAGTGCGGGCTTCTTCGATGCGCTCGCGTAAACGATCCGGATCGGCCACCGCGCCGTCCGATTCCAGCGCCGATACCAGTGCAAAACCGGCGTCGGCGAGTGTTGTCGCTGCGAGCGGCACGAGGCAGCGCGCAGGCGACAACAGTTCCGTGAGCAACACGAGTCAGTTCCCGCAGCGACAACGCACGGTTACTTCAGGCGCGCGCTGATCAACTCCACGAAATCCACCGGACGCTGCGCAACGCCCATGCCGGCGGCCTTGAATGCGTCGATCTTTTCAGCCGCCGTTCCCGACGAACCCGAGATGATCGCGCCCGCGTGGCCCATACGACGTCCTGGCGGCGCCGTCTGACCTGCAATGAAGCCAACCACCGGCTTCTTCATGTTGTCCTTGATGAACTGCGCGGCTTCCTGTTCATCCGTACCACCGATTTCACCCATCATCGCAATGGCACGGGTATTCGGATCCGCTTCGAACGCCGCGAGACAATCGATGAAGTTGGTGCCGTTGATCGGATCGCCACCAATACCAACGCACGAGCTCTGACCAATGCCTGCGCGCGTGAGCTGATGCACGATCTCATACGTGAGCGTGCCGGAGCGGCTCACAATACCAACGTTGCCCGGTGTGCAGATACGTCCCGGAATGATGCCCACTTTGCTTTCACCCGGTGTGATCAAACCCGGGCAATTCGGTCCCAGTAGCCGCGCGCCGTGTTCCTTCACGAACGGATAGACGCGCGTCATGTCGAGCACCGGCACGCCTTCGGTAATGCACACGATCAGTTTGATGCCAGCGGCCGCGGCTTCCATGATCGCGTCGGCGGCAAATGGCGGCGGCACATAAATGACGGACGTGTTCGCGCCTGTCGCAGCGACCGCGGCGTGCATCGTGTCAAAGATCGGGACGCTGTCTTCAAACTTCTGTCCACCCTTGCCCGGTGTCACGCCGCCAACAACGCGCGTGCCGTATTCCATCATCTGCTTGGCGTGGAACGAACCATCGCGGCCCGTAATGCCCTGCACGATGAGCGTGGTGTTCTTGTCGATGAAGATACTCATCAGGCTGCGCCTCCCTTGGCCAGCGCGACCGCGCGCTGCACTGCTTCGTCCATGTCGGAGGACGCCGAGAAGCCGTTGTCCTGGAGAATCTTCATTGCGATTTCTTCGTTGGTGCCCGTGAGGCGAATGACGATCGGTACCTTGAGCGGATTCTGCTTCGTGGCGGTGACAATTCCGTTGGCCACGTCATCGGTGCGCGTGATGCCGCCGAAGATGTTGAACAGAATGCACTTCACATTCGGATCCGAGGTGATGATGCGCAGCGCATTGACGACCTTTTCCGGATTCGACGATCCACCGATGTCGAGGAAGTTGGCCGGGTCACCGCCGTAGTGCTTGACCAGATCCATCGTGGCCATCGCGAGACCGGCGCCGTTGACGATGCAGCCAACGTCACCATCGAGCTTGATGAACGTGAGGTTCGCATTGCGTGCATCAACTTCGCTCGACTCTTCGCTCGACTCGTCGCGCAGCGCGGCGATGTCAGGACGACGATCAAGTTCGTTGTCGTCGATGACCATCTTGCCGTCAACCGCGATCAGCTCGTTGTTCGGCGTCACGACGAGCGGATTGATTTCCGCCAGTGAGCAACCGGCGTTGACGAACGCCGTGTAGAGCTGCTGCATGATCTTGCCTGCGGCGCGTGCAAGCTTCGCATCGCTGTACAGAAAGAAGCCCATGCGCAGTGCTTCGAAGGACTGCAGGCCGTAGCGAGGATCAACGGGCAGATAGAGGATCTTTTCCGGCGTGCTGGCTGCGACTTCTTCAATGTCGATGCCGCCCGCGGCGCTCACCATGAACACCGCCTTTTTGGTGGCGCGATCCACGATGATGCCCACGTAGGCTTCGGACGCGATGTCGGCGGCTTCGGTGACGAGCACCTTTTCCACCGTGAGTCCCTTGATGTCCATGCCAAGGATGGCCTGCGCCTTTTCGCGCGCGTCGGCGGCCGTTTTGCAGTACTTCACGCCGCCGGCCTTACCGCGGCCGCCGGCATGAACCTGCGCCTTCACCATGACCGGTACGCCATATTCCGTGGCGATCGCTTCGGCTTCTTCTGCGGTACGAGCGATGCGACCTGGCGGGATCGGCACGCCGGCCGTCCGCATCAGCTCTTTCGCCTGATATTCATGTAAATCCACGCGTTCTCCGATTTTCGGGGGTGTCAACCAGCTTTCAATGCTACGTATAGGCGCGGTTCAGGGGCAAGCCGCGCTGTCCTGCCTGTGGCACTCGTGTCTACGGCACTCGGCCCAACACCAGGCCGAGACTATCAAAGGTTGCGCCGAAGCGCGTCCAGTCACTCTGGCGAAGCGCGTCGCGCATCGCGTCGTACAATCGGGCGGATTCCGCTTGCCGAGCCGCTTCGGACTGCGTTCGCCACGATCCGGCCGTCGGCGGCAGCTTCTGCGGCGAAAACAACGCGTCGAGCGATGGGCTGGCCACGACGCCAGAATCGGTGCTCACCGCCACGGCAATCAGGTGTTGTCCGGCGGCGTCAGACGCGTACGCCGGCCGCACGAGCGAGACGCGACCGTCGCGGACGCGCACTCGGGCCACGCCGAGCTGGGTCGGTCCATCTGATTCGCTGCGCGTGAGCGAGGCCACGCTGTCGAGGCTCGACGACACTTGGGCGCGCAACGCACTCCAGCGTGGGAACGGCTCCGCGAGCGGATGCCAACGACTGGCGCGAATGAAGCCGCCGGCTGCTTCAAACACCCCCACCAGCTGGTCCGCATCGTTGACGAGCGGGAGCGCCCAACTGATCGCGTCACGCGACGGTCCCGCGGTCGCGACCGGGAACGGCGCCACACCGGGCATGCTGTCAGGCAAGAACCGCGCAATGTGGCCCGTTCGCCGCGAGCCCACGCGTGCGAACGCCCGCATTTGCGCCATCGCCCCATCGGTCGGAATCGGCAGCTGTTGACGCAGTGTCATGGGCAGCAACTCCGGCTTCACAAGCAGCGTGGGCACGCGCGCAAACCAGGTTTTCGCCACCGCATCCGGCGCGTCAGATGGCACAAAACGAACGCGACCCGAGTGTGCATCGACCAGTGCCGTCGCGGCGTGTCGGAAGTAACTGCGCGGCGCGCCCGCCAACTGAAAACGTACGCTGAGTGGGTAGTAGTCGGACGCGCTGTACAACTCGATCGCCCACAGCAACACGCCGCTGTACACGATCGGCGTAATCGCTTCGCTCTGTGCAAATGTTGGTGCCAGTCGCTGCAGCCGTGCGCGCACGTCACGATGCAGCACCACGGCCGTTTCTTCGTCGAGTTCATCACGCGTGAGCAACGCCACATCGCGGGTTGCCCACGCGTGCGCAAGGCGCGCGCCCCAGCTGCCGAGAGACGCGGCCGGCACTCGCCGATCGGCAAACGGATCCGCGCCCACCGCCGCAAGGGCGTCATCGCCCGGCAGCTCGAGCAGTCCATCGCCGGAGACGACGCGGTGATCCGTGAAGCCTGGTGCGATCAGTGGTTCCGCCACGGCCCCGCTCCCAACCGCGCGATGACGCGCAAGGATTGGTGCGCCCCGGTTGTCGGCGATCGTTCCGGGAATCACACGCACGTCCCACACGGGTGTGAGCGACGTGGTGCGCGTGACGAGCACGGCCTCAGGACCAGCAGGGCCAGATTGCCACGCCGGTGGAATCAGCACGGTGAGTGGCGATTCCGCGCCGCCCCGGACACTGTTGAGCACCTCGGCGTCCCAGAGCACCGTCGACCGCGCCGGATCGATTGCTGTGGCGAGCGGCAGTGAATCGGCGGTGGCATCGACGGGAGCATCTGCTGCGATGACCGCGACGCCTTCCACGTTGTACGCCCGTCGCGTGTAAATCGATCGCGTGCCGATGTAGTCGCGGTCGCGCGTGTCCGCGCTGCCAACCCAATCATTGTTGGCTACAACGCTCGGACCCGCCTGTCGCAGGACCAGCGCGGCGACAATCACGACGGTGACCGTAACAAACGCGGCGCGCACCTGCCCGATCCAGCCCGCGCGCAGCACGATCAGCGCCGCGGCAAACGTGCCGATCGCCAGCACCAGATCAATGCGCGAGGTATAACGATGATCAACGCGCGTGAAGAGTCCGTCGAATCCACTGCCCCAGAGCAACAACTCGTACGCATCGAGACGGTAGCTCCACGCGAGCAGCATGAGCACCAGCGCCCCCAGCGACGTGAGATGCCGCCGTACGTGCGTCGTGGACACGACTTGCCGTCCAACAAGGCGCAGGTCTCGTGTAAGGGCGTACAGCACCGTGATCAGCGCCGTGATGGCCACGATCGCGACGAGTGTCCATGTGTACAGTGCCGTTTCGAACGGCAGCCAATGCACATAGAAGCCGAGGTCACGCTGAAAAAATGGTTCGTACTCGGCGAATGATTGACCACGCCACGCGTTGCTCAAGAGCGTCCAATCGCTGAGCGGCAACGTGAGCACCATGCCGATCAGTGCCGACGCCGCGAGTGTGACAATCAACAAGCGTTGCGCGGGTACGACCTCCGTCACTTCAAGGTCGCCAACGCGCGTTGGGACGGCGATCTCACGAATCGTTCGTCGCACGGCCCACAAATTCGCAAACACGAATGCGCTTCCAAGCAACCACGCGCCGCCTTTGAGCATCAGCACAGAAAGCAACTTGTCGCGCCAGATCGCGCTGGCACCTAGAGCGGCGTACCACGCCTGATCGACCATCACGGCGCTCAGCGCGCGTCCAAGCAGCAGCGCAATCGCAAGTGTGGCAACAACAGCAATCAGACCGAGGCGTCCGCGAAGCATGCGGTCGTCAGTGCGTGCTTGGCGATGGATCGACACCGCGCGCGCGGAGCCAGTCTTCGAACACGGCGCGGATCTCCGCCAGTCGCGCTTCCGTGCGTGCTTCAAAGCGCATCACGAGCACCGGTTGTGTATTCGATGCACGAATCAGCCCCCAGCCGTCACCAAAAAGTACGCGAATCCCGTCCACATCGATGACGTCGTAATGCGCGCTGAAGTGTGCGATGGCATCGGACACGATGCCAAACTTGAGCGCGTCGTCAGTGTCCACACGAATCTCCGGCGTGGAGACAAACTCAGGGACATCGGCAAGCAGTGCATCGACTCGCTGCCCGGCATCATCCAGAATGCGCAGCAGCCGCGCCGCGGCGTACAGTGCATCGTCGTGACCGTAGAAGCTTTCCTCAAAAAACATGTGCCCTGACATTTCACCGGCAATTGGCGCGTGCGTTTCCTTCATCTTGTCTTTGATGAGGGAGTGGCCGGTCTTCCACATCACGGGCACACCACCAGCGGCAGTGATCGCATCGCTTAGCGCTTGCGAACACTTCACGTCAAAAATGATGGACTGGCCACCACCTGTACGTGCGAGGACGTCCCGCGCGTACAGGATCAGGAGATGATCGCCCCAAATGATCTTGCCGGAACCGTCCACAATACCAATACGATCGCCGTCACCGTCGAACGCGACACCGAGCTCCGAGCCAGTGCGTTTCACTTCGGCAATGCAATCCGCGAGATTCTCCGGAACGGTCGGATCCGGGTGGTGATTGGGGAACGTGCCGTCGCTTTCGGTGAAGAGGCCGGTTGCGTCGACGCCGAGTCGATCGAACAAGGCTGGCGCGACCACGGCCGCCGCACCGTTGCCGCAGTCGTACACCATGCGAATGCGACGCTTGAGCGGACCGATCTTTGTGGCGATGTCTTCGATGTACCGCGCAATCACGTCGGTGCTGCGCACGGTGCCAGCGTTCGTCGCATCAACGGCTGGCGACGTGGCGAGCGTGTAGAGCCGCTGGATGCCCTCTCCGTGCAGCGATGCGGGCCCAACGCAAATCTTGAATCCGTTGTATTCAGGCGGGTTATGTGATCCCGTGATTTGAATACCACCCACCACTGGTTCGTGATGCAGCGTCCAGTACATGAGCGGCGTGGGTACAACACCGATATCCACCACACTGCGGCCCGCCAGTGTCAGGCCCTTGATCAGTGCGTCGCGCAGCGCATCGCCACTCGGACGATTGTCGCGACCAACCACCACGGCGCCCTCGATACCCCGCTCCGTGAGCAGTGCTGCAAAGCCGCGACCGATTCCTTCGGCAACTTCGGTAGTGAGATCTCGGCCCACTACACCGCGTACGTCATACTGCCGAAAAATCGAAGCACTGATGGCCATGCCGAACAACTCCGAGGTAGGAAACATGATGGGGCCGAGCATGTCGGCCCGAAGTTACATCGCAGGTTGCGCCGAAGCAGAGGTGACGAACGTTGCTGGTGCGACACCCATGTGGCCATTCTGCGCCCACCGTGCCGCGGGCGTAGGCATCACACCGAGCGCCAGCAACGTGACCACGCTGACGAGCAGCACGGCCGCCGACAGCGCCGGCGTTTGCACAGGCATCGGTGCGCGATCGCCGCGCGGCCTGTTGAACATGGACGCAATGGCGGTGAGGTAGTAACCGGCCGACACCACGCTGGCGAGCACAAGAATTACTACGAGCACCGTGAGCGGTGCGGGTGCTGCGAGCGCCGCTTGCAACACGTACCACTTGGCAAAAAAGCCCGCACCGCCGGCCAGTGGGAAACCGAGGAACGCAAGCAGACACACCGCCATCGCGGCTGCCAGATGCGGACGCACGTGCCACAGGCCTGCGAGATCATCGATCGTGGTGGGGCGTTCCGCGCCTTCCGACACAATGCCAAGTACCGCGAACGCCCCCAGCGTGGCAAGCGTGTACGCGAGTAAATAAAACACCACGGCCGCCGTTGCCGCCGGCGAGTTGGTAAGCACCGCCACGAGCAGATAGCCGCTATGCGCGATGCCTGAATACGCGAGCATTCGCTTGATGTTGGGTTGCGCGAGTGCGACCACATTGCCAACCACCATCGTCGCCGCCGCGAGCCACCAGATCACCGGATGCCAGTGCTCGACAGCGGGCGTGAGTCCTTCCACCATCACACGGAGCAGCATGGCAAACGCCGCGGACTTTACACACGCGGCCATGAACGCCGTGATCGGCGAAGGCGCACCGTCATACACGTCAGGCGTCCACAAGTGAAACGGCACCGCTGCGACTTTGAACGCCATGCCGACCAGCAGCAGCGCCACACCGAGCAGATAGATCGGGCCGACCTGCGCGGCCGCAATCGATGCGAGACGAGTGTCTCCGGCGGCACCGTAGAGCAGCGCGATGCCGTAGAGCAGAAATCCGGAGGAAAACGCGCCGAGCAGGAAGTACTTGAGCGACGCCTCGGCGCTGCGCGCACTGCTGCGGTTCACACCAGCGAGCACGTACACGGCAATCGACATCAGCTCAAGACCAATGAACAGAAACATCAGGTCACGTGCCGCGGTGAGAAACATCATGCCAATGAGCGCCAGCAGCATGAGCACCGGGACTTCGGCTTGATACGCGCGCGTGCGGGCCTGTTCCGTGTCGAGCAGCGCCAGCGATCCAGCGGTGCCCAGCAACAGGATCAAATCCATGGCGTAGCGAAAGCCGTCACCCGCCAGGCGACCGTCGAGCGTGCCGCCGTCGCCGCGAATCCATGCAAAGATGACAGATACGGCGGTGACACCCACGATCCCGATCGCAAATCGTGTCGTGCGACGTGTGGGATTGGAAGCTTCCCCGCCCCACGCGCTGACCAGCAGCAGGATCATCGCGCCGAGTGCCAGCGTGATCTCTGGCAGCAGCGCGTACAACAGCGCGCCCGGAAGTGCAAAGTCTGTCATCATACCGGACCCCGAACACGCAGGACGAGTTCGCTAGAGGCCTTTTCCATTCGCTTCAAGACAGGTTGTGGAGCCACGCCAAGCCAGATCATCGCAATCGCGAACACGCCCATGACGGCAAGCTGACGTCCGCGCAAATCGCGAATCGTGCTGTTGGCGGATACGTCGAGCGAAGAAAACAGCAGTTTCTGGACCGCACGCAGCGCATAGACCGAGGCGAACACCACACCGCTCGTCGCAATGATCGCCAACAGTGGTTGCGTGCGATATGCACCAAGCAGCACCAGGAACTCACCGACAAATCCGTTCGTGCCTGGCAGTCCGATCGTACTCAGCATGGACAGGGTCAGCATCACGGCGAACAAGGGGACGACGCGCGCGAGGCCGCCAAACGCATCAAGCCGGTCGGTGCCGGCGCGTTCCTTGAGGAAGCCAGCCAGCAGGAACAGCGCGCTGGTGGTAATGCCGTGGTTCACCATGATCATCACCGCGCCTTCCACACTCTGCTGCGTCAGCGCAAACGCGCCAAGCATGATGAAGCCAAGGTGACTGATGCTTGAATACGACAACACTTTTCGCAAATCCGGCTGCACGATCGCAACCAGTGCGCCCCACACGATCGCAATGACCGACAGGATCAGTACGACGCTCTGCACGGTCTCATGCATCACCGCTGCCGGAAACAGCGGCATGGCGAACCGCAGGAGCGCATAGGTGCCCACCTTGAGTCCCAACACGACGGCGCCGACCACGGGCGCTTCGAACTGCGCGTCGGGCAGCCACGTGTGAAACGGGACCAACGCCGACTTGATCGCGAAAGCGAGAAAAAATGCGGTGAATAACCAAAGCTGCACATTGAGCCCCATCGACAGCTGCATCAGATCGTCCAGATGCAGCGAGCCGCTGCCGCCCATGACGTAGAGCGCAACAATCGCGGCCAGCATCAGCAGCGAGCCGAACATGGTAAGCATGACGTACTTGATGGCCGCCCGCGTGCGACCGGAGGAGCCCCAAATGCCGATGATGAAGTACATCGGAATGAGCATCAACTCCCACGCCAGATAGAAGAGCAGCAAATCGAGCGACGCAAACACACCCACGAGTCCGCTGGTCAGTGCCAGCAGCAAGGCGCCGTAGCTTGGCAAGCGCGTAGTCACCTGATCCCAGGTGGCGATCAGCGCCAACGGCATGAGCAACGTGGTGAGCACCAGCATCGGGAGCGACACGCCGTCGAGACCGAGGCTCAACTTTGCTCCAACATCGGGCAGCCAGGTCCAGTCCGTACGCATCTGCCAGCCGCTTGCATTGGCATCAAACAGCAGCCACGCCAGCACGCCAAGCACCGCTTCAACCACAAGCACACTAAGCGTCAGCGTGCGCGCGTCTGGGCCGCCGCTACCCAGCGCATCGGTTGGCAACGCGTC
>JALHNZ010000032.1 GCA_022843265.1 Gemmatimonadaceae bacterium | reverse complement strand
GCGCTGGCCCGTGAGGGCGGACGTAAACAGGAACGGCACGTGCGCGAGAAACGGCGCCTTCTCCACGATATCTTTACGAAACTTGTCGGCGCTCTTGTCGCCCTTTTCAGGATACAAGTCCCACTTGTTCACCACGAGAATCAGGCCGCGACCGGCCTCCCACGCGATGGTCGCAACTTTGAGATCCTGATTGTGAATTCCGTCGACGGCATCGACCAGCAGCACGCAAATGTCGGCGCGGTCGATCGCCTTTCGCGTACGCAAGGTGGCGTAAAACTCAATGCCTTCATCCACCTTGCTCTGCCGACGCAAACCGGCCGTGTCAACAAAAATGAGATCGCGCTCATGATAGCGCAGCGGTGTGTCGATCGAATCGCGAGTCGTGCCCGCTTCGTCGGCGACCACCAGCCGATCTTCCTTAAGAATGCGATTGATGAACGACGATTTGCCCACGTTCGGACGACCGATCACGGCCACACGCGTCGCGTCCGGCACTTCTTCCGGCGCTTCGGGAATGCGCTTGATCACTTCGTCGAGCAAGTCGCCCGTACTGATGCCGTTCTTGGCGGACACGGGAATGGGATCGCCGGCGCCGAGCTCATAGAATTCGTACCAGTTCGCATTCTTCGCGTCGTCTACCTTGTTGACGACCAGCACCCAGGGCTTGCTCGCGTCGCGCAACAAGTCGAGCACTCGCCGGTCGCTCGGATGCAGGCCCGCCTTGGCGTCGACGACGAGCATGAGCAGATCGGCTTCATCAATCGCCATCAGCACCTGCTTGCGGATCTCCAGATCCATGGGCATGTGTGGGTCATCAGCGAGTCCGCCGGTATCCACGATCCAGAAGTGTTTGCCGGCCCAATCGGTCTGCGCGAAATGACGGTCGCGTGTGGTGCCGGCTTCATCACTGACAATGGCGCTCGTTCCACCGACAATGCGGTTGAAGAGCGCAGATTTACCAACATTCGGGCGCCCGACGAGCGCTACGACAGGAAGACTCATGCTGCGGGACTCCAGGCACAGCTGCCTTCCGGCACCAGCGCATCTATAAAATCGTAAGAAGGAAAAACAGGCATAGGCAAACTTTCACGCACGGTCACAAACGGCTCGTCGTCAAGAAAGAGGCCGTCGTCGTTGATGCACTCGGCCGGAATCAGAGCGAGATCGAGGTCATGTCGACCCTCGAGCGCTCGGCGAATGTCGGCGCCGACCAGCAACCCTGCGGTCGTGGTGGTCGCGCCAAACAGGGAGTTCTCCACCGGAATGAGCACAAACGATGCACCGGTCTGCAGTGTGAGCTTGTCGAGCAACTCAGGCATCAGCGGCGCCATGGACACGCCGGTCACCACACCAATGCGCCGACCGTCGAGTCGCGGCAATTGCGACAATCCACGGTCCACGCGCTGCCTGAGCGAGGCGACAGCACCAACACCGTTTTCGATCTGCTGGAATTCGCCGTAAAACTCGGGCGCCGGTAGTTCGCGTCCGGCCAGCAAGTACAACTCGTCTGACCCGTACACCCACCGTTCGCCCCGTTCGGCCAACGCTTTTGCCGCCCAGCGATCCACATGGTCGAGCAGCGCGCCCGACGCGTCGGGATCCATGGACTTGCCTGTATACAAATGCGAGAACTGCGTCACGCCCACCGGCACAATCGCCACGGACATCATGGCGTCTCCGAGCTCGTAGAGATCGTGGAGGGACTCTTCGAGCACGGCGCCATCGTTGAGGCCCGGCACGATCACCATCTGCCCATGGAAACTGATGCCGCCATCGGCCAGACGCGTGAGCTGCTCCACAATGTTCGGCACGCGCGGATTGTTCAGCAGCACCTTGCGCGCTTCCCACGGCGTGGCGTGCACTGACACATACAATGGCGATAGCCGATACTCGAGAATGCGCTGAATGTCTTTTTCTTTGACGTTGCTCAGCGTGGCGAAGTTGCCATACGCGAACGAAAGTCGGTAGTCATCGTCGCGAATGTAAAGCGGCTTGCGTAGCCCTTTGGGCAGCCCTTCGATGAAGCAAAACTCGCAGCGATTGGCGCATCGACGCACGGTGGGAGGCGCGAGCACCACGCCCATCACGTCGTCTGCATCGCGCTCAATGTCGTATTCGATTTCGGTGCCGTCGGGCAAACGGGCCGCAATGACAAACGCATCGTCGGCCGTGAGAAACTCCCAGTCGAGGAAGTCTTCCAACGGTCGACCATTGACGGCCAGCAGTTCGGTCCCGGGCTCGATGCCAATGGCGTCGGCGATGCTTTCGGGTTGGACAGCGGTGACACGAACCATACGAACAGGACGCCGCGCAGACGATGACAGAACAGAACGGGGGCCGAGACCGCATCGCGGTCCGCCCCCGGTCGAGATAGGCGCGAACACACCGCGCCCTATCTGAGAAAGTTTACGAGGTCATAGCCCCGAAGTCAAGCAATAACATGGACTTCGGGCAGCTCTCCGCACGTGGATTCGAATGTGCGTGACACTGCCCGTCGTCCCTGCTCCTACTGCACCCGCTGTCCATCCCGATCCAGAAGGATCGGCTCGCCCAGCCCGAGCGCTCGCAATCTCGGCAGCTGTGTTCGCGCGTCACCGACGACCAGCCAAATCATGCGCGACGGATCGAGATAGCGCGGCGACAGGGCCTGAATGCGCGGCACGTCCATATCGCGCACAATCTGCTCGCGCCGCAGCACGTAGTCGGCGGGGAATCCAAACGCGCTCATATCGCTGAGCAATCCGAGTTTGGCACCCGCTGTTTCAAACGCGCCGGCATTGGAACGGAGCAGGAAACTCTTCGTTTCCTCCAGATCAGCGGCGTCGAAGTCGGGGCCGTGACGCTCCACGATTTGTTTGATCGCCTGCAGTGCCTCGAGCGTCACGTTGGCGCGCACCGACGATCCAATCTGGAATGGGCCGGGAATATCCGAGCCGCTAAACGACGAGTTGATGCCGTAGGTGTAGCCGCGCTGTTCCCGCAGCACTTGCGTGAGCTCCGACGCGAAGCCGCCGCCGCCCAGGCGGAAGTTCATCACCACGGCCGGATAGAACTCGTCGTTGGTCACAGCGAGGGCTGGATAGCCTATGCGCAGCACCGACTGACTGGCGTTGGGCACGTCGACGAAATAGAGCCCTGCCCTGTCTGGGCTCCACGTGGGTGCGGCGGGCATGGCCGGCGCGGTGCCGCTCCAGCCGCTTGCGATACCGGCAAGCGACGACTCCACCTGCGCCTGCGACACCGCACCCGTGACATGAAACGCCGCGCCGGTGGGCTTGAGCGCCGTCTGGTGGTAGGCGCGCAAGTCGGCAGGCGTGATCGACTCCACCGTGCTCAAGTCGCCCAGGGAATTCTTCGCGAGTATGTGGCCGTCGTACAGCTGCCGGCGAAACACGTTGCCCGCGATGGCGACCGGATTAGCCGCCAGCTGGCGCAGCTGATTGCCCACGCGCTGTTGCGACAGCACGAACTCGGCCGAATCAAAACGCGGTTCGAGCAGGATTTCCTGCACAATCGCCATCGTGGAATCGTAGTTTCGCGCCAGCGTGCTTCCGCGTACGGTGAAGTTCTGTCCGTCAGACGAGACGTTGATCGTAGCGCCGAGCATGTCGATCGCTTTTTCAAGCTCGGCCGGCGTGCGCCTGGCGGTGCCGGCCGTCATGCTTTCCGCCAACAGGTTGGCGACGCCCACACGATCCATCGACTCGTACAGTTGCCCGCCACGCATTGACAGCGCGAACTGCACGAGCGGGACTTCACGGTCTTCGATGCCAAAGACTGGCAATCCGTTCGAGAGTGCAGTACGCCAGACGTTGGGCGCCTTGAGCGACGGCGAGGTGCCGAACGGTGGCTCGACGGATCGATCGAAGCTGGACGCCGTACGCGCAGCACCGCGTTCGATTTCGCCGATCTCCGCTTCGGCACCAATCACGATCGGCTCTTCAACAACGGCCGCACGCGTGGATCCATCAAGTGCCAACTGCGGCTGTCCCTTGGGCACGAAGCTGGTGATCACATGATGCTTGCCCTTGAGGTACTGCTCATACACGCGTTTCACATCGGCTTCGGACACGGCCAGTGTGCGACGCAGATCTTCCTGAGCGAATCCCGGATCCTTGGCGAAGATGTTGTACTGCGCCAACTGAAACGCTTTGCCAATCACCGACGAGAGGGAGGCGTAGAACGCGCGTTCGTAGCCCGCTTTGACGCGTTGCAGCTCAGTGGCAATCACGCCCTCCTGCTCGAATCGCGCGAACGCCGTGGCAATCGCTGTCGCGACGCTATCGAGATCCGTCTCCGCAAACGCGCGCACGCTCAGATCCCAGCGTCCAGCAAGTTCACCGTTGAACTGACCAGCATTCACCGAGGGCGCGACTTTTGCTTCTTCGACCAGCACTTTGTAAAACGGCGCGGACTTGCCATCAGTCAGCAGCTGCGCGAGCACATCAAGCGCATATTGGTCTGGGTGGTACACTGGCACCGTGGGCCACGCGAGCGTGAGCATCGGCACGCGCGCGAGGTTGTCCTCGTGCATGAGGCGCGGTGTCGCAGCCAGAGAAACGGTCGGGGGCGTTGGCGCAGCCGGCATCGTGGCCGAAGGAATTTCGCCGAAGTACTTCTCGATCCACGCCTTGGTTTCAGCCACATTGATGTCGCCTGACACAACGAGCGTGGCATTGTTTGGTCCGTACCAGCGGCTGTGGAACTCCTTGACGTCGGCTAACGTGGCGCTCTCCAGATCGGCGAGGGATCCGATCACCTGCCACTTGTAGGGATGCCCCTCCGGATACAGCGCGTTGTCGATGACGTAATCGTTGTGCCCGTACGGCTGATTGTCGACGCTCTGACGTTTTTCGTTTTTGACCACCTGCTTTTCCTTCGCAACAACGGGTTCAGTGACGGTATTGATAAAGAAGCCGAGTTTGTCGGCTTCGGCCCACAACGCCTTCTGCAAACCGTCAATCGGTACGGTTTCGAAATAGTTGGTGCGGTCGTTGCTGGTGGAACCGTTGGTTGAGCTACCGACGCGCGTCATCAGCTTGTCGAGGCCGCCCGGTCCAAGATTTTCCGAATCAAGAAAGAACAGGTGTTCGAACAGATGCGCGAACCCGGTTTTGCCCGCGACCTCACGCGCCGAGCCCACATGAAATGTCATGGCCACGGCCGCGATCGGATCAGACCGATCCACGTGCAGAATGACATCAAGTCCATTGGAGAGTTCGTACCGTTCGAACTCAACAGCCACCGTCGGGCTGCCAGCCACACCGCCGCTCGAAGACGAACCAATCGCGCCGTCCTTCGAGCACGCGCTCAGCGCTCCTACGAGCGCCGTGCTCAGCGCCGCGTTGCGAGCAGCGTGACGCACTTTGAACGACCATGGACGCTGTTGTTGCGCGAGACTATCGATCACCTGCTGCATGCTGGCTCCTGAAAGGTTTGGAAAGTCACGAGCGGTACGACGCACCAACGCCGGTGTTGAACACAACAACATCTGCATCACGCGAAACCTTGCCGGCGCTGACCAGATCGCGAAGCACGGCGAGTGCGCAGCCACCCTCCGGCGCCGCATCAATCCCGGTGTGCTCGGCCAGCTGCCGAGTCGCGATGCGCATCGTGTCGTCGCTCACGCTGGCGGCGTGTCCCTGCGTTTCGCGCAAAATGCGCAGCAGTATGCGATCGCCCAACGGCGTCGGGACACGAAGCCCGCTGGCGTACGTTTCCGGATCAATCCACGGGTCGGCATGATCGGCGCCCGCATTAAACGCTCGAGCAATGGGCGCACAGCCGGCTGACTGGGCCACAACATACTGCGGCTGTTTTGTGTGCTCAGCCAGCCAACCACTGTTCTTGAGTTCATTGATCGCCTTCCAGATTCCCACGGTGCCTTCACCGCCGCCGGTGGGGTACACCACCACGTCCGGCAGCGACCAGTCGCACTGTTCGGCGAGCTCGAAGCCCATCGTTTTCATGCCTTCCACGCGATACGGTTCGCGCAGCGTGGCGACCGGACGCCACCCCGATTCCGCCGCGTACGCTGCGGCCATTTTGCCCGCATCGCCGATATGCCCGTCAATGCGCACCAGCTGTGCACCCATGGCGTCAATCGTATCGAGGATAGGGCGCGGTGTGGTTTTGGGCGCGAACACACGCACGGGAATTCCGGCCGCGGCGGCGTAGGCGGCGAGCGCGGCTCCGGCGTTGCCAGCCGTTGGCACGACCAGCCCCGGCACCTTGTCACCTTTGGCGCGAGTCACCGTGGCGCTCATGCCGCGCGCTTTGAACGAGCCGGTTGGATTCTGTGATTCGTCCTTGATGCGCAACCGTCGCACCCCAAGGCTCTGCGCGAGAGCGGGCGCGTCGATAAGCGGCGTCAGTCCTTCACCGAGCGTGACCGGCGCTTCGCCAACGTGCAGTGGAAGCCACGCGGCGTATCGCCACATATCCCAGCGGGCGGGAAACGTGTGGTCACGCGGCACGGGCGCATACGACGCAAACAGTGGCTGACCACACGCAGCACAGGTGGTCGCATTATCGAGCGACTCACGTGGAGTGTGGCATGCCGAACATGAGAGAGTCCAGGTCACGAGTCGTTTGTTGGGGGAGTGTCGGTTGGTTCGGAAAACACAGAGGATTCCGGGGCCGCCGAAGGTTCCGGAGGCGTAACGGACTCCTGAGCGGGAAGCGGGTCCTGCACCGCAACACCGAGCGCGAGGTGCACTTTGCGAGCAATTGCCTCGCCAAATCCCGGCACCTCCGCAATGTCCCGCAGTGATGCGTCGCGCACGCCTTGCACGCTGCCGAACTTATGCAGCAGCGCACGTCGGCGATTGGGACCAACACCGGGAATTTGCAGTAGCTCTGACGTAATCGTACGCGCGGCGCGCTTACTGCGCTGAAACGTGATTGCAAAACGGTGCGCCTCGTCGCGCGCCTGTTGCAGCATACGTAACGCCGGTGAACGGCGGGGCAATCGAATACCATCGCTCCGACCGGGCTGAAAAATCTCCTCGTCGCGCTTGGCGAGACTGACGATCGGCTGTTGTGACAATCCGAGCTCATCCAGCGCCGCAACCGCAGAACTCAACTGCCCTTTTCCGCCATCAATCACAACCAGATCCGGGAGCGGCTTGCCTTCATCCACACGGCGACGCAGGAAGCGCTGCACCACTTCGTGCATGGACTTGAAGTCGTCAATGCCAATGGTGTCCTTGATCATGAACTTGCGGTACTCGCTGCGCTTGGGCCGGCCGTTCTCGAACCACACGCACGAGGCCACGGTATCGGTGCCCTGCGCGTGCGAAATGTCAAAGCACGCGAGGGAGCGCGGCAGCTTGGGCAAGCCGAGTTCGCGCTGCAACTCGTACACAGGATCGGAGGCCCGTTCGTCCGCTTCAAGCGCGGCGAGCTTGAACTCTTCGAGCAGGTGCCGCGCGTTCTGATCCGCCAGATCCACGAGTGCACGACGAGGGCCGCGCTGCGGCACGCGCACCGCCGTTCCATCAAGCGCGCTCTCCACCATGTCCTGTTCCGGCAGCGAAAACGGCAGCAGCAGGTCGCGTGAGCGCCCGGGCGCCGTTCGATACCACTGCAGAAGGAACGCCGACAACACCAATCCGTCTTCGATGTCTTCCGCGTGCTCGAGCAACCGCTGCTCTCTGGCCAGCAGTTTGCCATCACGAATCCGCAGCACGACCGCGCAGGCATCTTCACCGTCACGCGCGAAGCCCACCACATCGCGGTCACCGCCTTCCACATCCACCACGACCGTCGGTTCCTCCATGCGCTCCAGCTTGAGCAATGCATCGCGAAGTTCCGCCGCCGTCTCGAAGTCGAGCTTCTCCGACGCCTCAAGCATGCGCTCGCGCACGCGCGCGACAACATCGTTCGTGCGTCCGTCGAGAAAGGCCACGACGTCATCAATCATCGCACGATACGAGGCGACCTCCTGCCAGCCCATGCACGGCGCGTGGCAGCGCTTGATGAAGTAGTCCAGACACGGTCGCTCCGGCGTCTCACGTGGCAAATCGTAGTGACACGATCGGACCGTGAACAAACGTTTGACCACGTTCAGCGCACGCCGCATGGCGCTCACATCCGTGTACGGACCAAAGTATCGTGCGCCGTCGTCAAGCAAACGCCGCGTGACCATCACGCGTGGAAACGGCTCGGCTACCGTGACCTTGATGTACGGATACGACTTGTCATCGCGCAGCGCCACATTAAAGCGCGGACGGTATTCCTTGATCAGGTTGGCTTCAAGAATCAGCGCGTGCGCTTCTGTCGGCACTACAAGCGTTTCGACATCGGCCACGCGACGCACCATGGCGACGATCCGCGGACTGACCAGATCTTGCGCGAAATAGCTGCGCACACGCGACCGCAAACGCTTCGCCTTGCCGACATACAGGATCGTACCAATGGCATCTTTCCAGAGGTACACACCCGGTGATTCCGGCAGGTGTGGGACCTTGGCGGCCACGGCCTCCGGCATGCGTTCGGTGGTGCTCATCGTGGCACGCGCTTACGACTCGACACGTCGCCGTGGCGACAGCCGCAGCCATCGGGCGGCTTCCGCTGAGCCAAGCCACCACGAGGAAACCAGATACAGGAGAGAGAACACGCCAAGCACCACTGCCGCCAGAAGCCAACGATGCAGCGGTGGCAAACTCTCGCGCAGCAACCACGCCAGTGCAGTTGCGGCGCTCGTCAACGCAACAACGCGTAGAACAGCCGAACGCGTTTCAGGACTGAGCAACGAACCAAATACCGAACGGACTCGAGCGGTGAGCAAGGCAAAGTTTACCCAGGATCCGAGCGCCGCACCGAACGCAATTCCCGCCACGGCAAACCTGTTGCTGCGAAAGTAGTACGCCAACGCTGCCGCCGTGACGATCGAGACCGCCACACTCACCATCGAATAGCGAAGCGGCGTGCGATAGTCCTGCATCGCATGAAAGACGGTCGCCATGAGCCGATTCGAAGAGAATCCAATCAGTCCCACCGCGTACGCGGCGAGTGTGGCGTGGACCAGCGTCTGCTGCGCCGCTCCGAATTCTCCGGATACCAGCAGGACACCAATCACCAAATCACCAAACGCAATAAACACAACAGCGCTTGGCACGACGTAAAACAGAATGCGAGCCAGCCCGTTCTGCACGCGTGTCTGTACCGCCGCACGCTGCGCTGTGCTCAGACGCCGCATGGCACCGCCACCTTCTGTGGTCGTGGATAAATCGGCCTCGCGCGACAGCTCCGGGAGCGACGACGCCGAGACCGCGATCCCGAACAATGCGACCGGCAGCGACATGATCATGTTCGCAAAGCTCAGCGCGGACACGGAACCGGTGACAAGAAACGACGCCAGAAATCCGTCGGCAAATCCGGACAGCTGCACCACACCGAGTGCACCCACGACGGGTGTCAGATTGCGCAACACGGCGCGCACCGATTCGTTCTGCAGCGGCAACGTTGGCTTGATAGGGCCGGCCAGACGCCACACCTCCGGGAGCTGTACGGCGACCTGGAGCAACGCACCGACGAGCGTTGCCCAGGCGAGCCACCAGGCGAGTTGTGTCATCGATTCTGCTCGCGAACCCCATCCGGCGAGCAGCACAATCTGCGCAACATTCCACATCGCCGCACTGGCGTACGACATGAAGAAGCGCCGATGCGAGTTTTGTATTCCCAGACACCAGCCGGAAATCACCATCAACGCGGCCATCGGAAACAGCACCCGAATCAACCGAGTCGTGAGTTCCGCCTTTTCACCGGTGAACCCTGCCGCCAACACCGCGGTCAGCCACGGTGCAATCGCGATGCCAACGAGTGTAAGCACAGACACCGCCACGAGCAGCACGCCCAGCAACGCGTTGGCCAGTGTGCGAGCGCCGCGTTCATCGGCGCGGGCAAGCAGTCCGCTGTACACGGGAAGAAATGCCGCCGAAAGCGTGCCCTCGCCAAGCAGATTTCTGAGTGCATTCGGCACGCGCAGCGCGGTCTGGAACGCATCCTGTTCGTCACCGGCGCCGAGATAGCGCGCCAGAAACCACGTGCGCACGAATCCACTCAACCGGCTCACCAGAATGCCGGCCCCGACCAGGCCGGCCGCCCTGCCCGCCTCAACGTCGCGCGAAGGAGCGGTCACAGCGCGGTCGAGGCGCCCCCGTTCACCAGCGCATTGGCATGCTCGGCCGCTTTCTCTCGCATGAGCCCAAGCACTTGCAAACCGTGTCGCGCCAGCACGGGCACAAGCGACAACACACGCTCAGGCGACGAACCGTTCGGCACAATCGCCGCGCGCGCCACCGCGATATCACGTGTGGTCTCGTTGGTGCGACGTTTGACCGCCGCCAGCAAGCGACGTTCAACACGGGTCAACCGATGCGACATATCGCGCGCCAGCCCTTCCACAACCGTTTCGTGCACGAGTGAATCATCGGCGGCCACGGCACTCGCCAACGCGGCAATTTGCGCATCAATCGTGACGCGCAAGCGCTCCATCGCATCGGTGACATCACGATCCATGGCCGCGCGCGCGAGCCGCGCTTCGAGTTCGTATGGTGCGCGCAGCTCGTCATCAGTGGCGCCCAATCGCTCAAGTACACGGTCCACGTGTGGCTCGCGCCACGTCGCGCTCCAACGCGGCACCGCGACCGGCCGCGCCAGCTGCGCACCATCGGCCACCGCACTGACTTGTGCGAAGTAGGCGAGCTCACCCGGCCCCGCGACGTACGCAACGGTTGGCATCAGCGCGCGTTCGAGCACGGGTCGCAACAGCACATTCGCGCCGAGTGAGCCGATCGGCGCGTGCGACACGCGTTCGCTGGCCGTGGCGAGCGGAATGCGGCTTCGCACGCCCTCTGTCGTTTCAAACACCAGCGACAAATCCGCGACTGCCTCAACCTGCGGCAGAAAACCGGCCGCCTGAATCTCGGAACCACGCTCAGCCAACGCGCGGTCTATTGATGCCGCGTGCGACAGGGCACGCTGCAATACGGGGTGTGCCGCTGCTCGTAGGGCCGCATGCGATGCATCAAGTACGACAATGCCGAGTGGTTCAAGCACCGATCGCAGCCAGGTGACGTACGCACTCCCAACGGTGGCACCATCTGTGTACGCCGCATCGATCAAGTCGAGCACCAGCGGATCTGACACGGAGCCACACGCCGCACGCAAGGCCGCGCGCTGGTTCGTCAGATCGCCCAGTGGCACATCCGACATCGCAACGCCTTCCGTGGCCGGTCCGGCGAGCATGAGTTGGTCGAGACCGCTGTGACCCACCACGTGTGTGACTGCGGCTTCCTTCCAGTCGGCATCGTCAGTGGCGGCCCAGAACACTGCAGCCACCGGGATGCGAAGCTGCGCGGACAACTCATCGGCGAGTGCCAACGCTGATAACGCTTTGGTCATCGTGTACGCGGGGCCGCCGAACAAGCCCGGTTGCTGTCCTGTCGTCACCACCACACCGTCGCGCGCGGCGTCCGCCAGGCGCTGTCGCGCTCGCGTGTGTGTGATGGGTCCAAACGCGCCGTGCAGCGCCTCCAACCAGTCGGGCTGCGTAGCAAACGACTCACGCACGCTGTCTGCGTGCGCGCGCCATTCTGCAGGTGACGACGGTGCGCGCGTGTGCCACGCGCCGGGCACCACCGCTTGCTGGATGGCACGCGAGAGCGCAGAGCCACCGAGAGTGGCATTGTCAATGCGAAGAGAATCTGTTGCTGTCACGTTGGCCGACATATCACTTGTGGTACGGTTCACCCCGCGCAATCGTGCCAGCGCGGTAGAGCTGTTCGGCCAATACCAGTCTGGCCAGTTCATGCGGCAGTGTCCACGGCGCAAGGCTCAACCGGCGCGATGCACGGGAGAGCACGAAATCGCCGAGACCGTGTGCGCCACCAATCACGAACGTCGTGTCCGTGGCAGTGTCCCGTGCGGAACCGAGCAGCGCGGCGAACTGCGCAGAATCGAGCTCCTCACCGCCTGGATCACACGCAATCACACGCGCTCCCGGTGACACGCGGGCAAGCAAACGTTCGCCCTCGGCAGCCTTCACGTGCTCCGCGGTGCGGGAGCGCGATGATTCTTCCTTCACTTCATGCACATCCAGCGGCCAGTACCGCGCCGCACGTGTTTCGTACTCCGCAATCGCGTCGGCCAGGCCGCCCGCCTTGGCACGGCCCACCACAAGGACGGCGACACGCACGGCGAGCCGGTCCGGTGCTCAGGCGTAGATACCGCGCAGACGGTGCACGGTTGCGACTCGACTGATCGAGAGCATGTACGCCGCCGTGCGCATGTTCACGTTGTGCTGCGTGGCCAACTGCAGCACGTCACGGAAGCTTCGCGTCATAATGTCGGCGAGCCGCTCGTTCACAATGTCTTCCGACCAGAAGTAGCCCATCCGATCCTGCACCCACTCGAAGTACGACACCGTCACGCCGCCCGCGTTGGCCAGAATGTCAGGAATCACAAACACGCCCTTTGCGTCGAGAATCGGATCGGCGGCGGCGGTCGTCGGACCATTGGCCCCCTCGCACATCACCTTGGCGCGAATCTTTGGCGCAACTTTCGTGGTGATGACATTCTCCATGGCCGCGGGCACGAGAATGTCCACGTCGAGCGTGAGCAACGTTTCGTTGTCGATCGGATCGCCGCCCGGAAAGCCTTCGAGCGTGCGGTGTTCACTGACCCACGCAATCGCCGCATCCACATCGATGCCCTTGGCGTTGTGCATGCCGGTAAAACGATCTCCAATCGCGACCACTTTGCAACCTTCGCGCGTGAGCAACCGCGCCGCGACCGAACCCACATTGCCGAAGCCCTGCACCGCCACCGTCGCACCCTGCATGGGCAACCCGAGGTGCTCCATGGCCTCACGGATCACGAGCATACAGCCGCGCCCCGTTGCTTCACGACGGCCATATGAGCCGCCCATTTCGATCGGCTTGCCGGTGACCACCGCGTTCTCGGTGCGACCCACACGCATGGAGTATGTGTCCATGACCCAGGCCATGACACGTTCGTTGGTGTTCACATCGGGTGCCGGCACGTCGGTGTCGGGGCCGAGCAACTGCATGATGCCGCTCGTGTAGCGGCGCGTGAGCCGCTCGAGTTCCCCGATGCTCATTTTGTGCGGATCGCAGATCACGCCGCCCTTGGCGCCACCAAAAGGCAGGTTCACCACGGCGCACTTCCACGTCATCCACGCCGCGAGGGCTTTGACTTCTTCCAGCGTGACGTTCATGTCAAAGCGGATACCGCCCTTGGACGGTCCGCGCGACGAGTTGTACACCACGCGATAACCCGTGAACACTTCCACATCACCGCTGTCAAGCTGCACCGGAACGGACACGATGAGCTGCTTTTCCGGATGCCGGAGGATGCGATAAATGCCGGGCTCAAGATCGAGCAGTTCGGCGGCACGATCGAAGCGCGACATCATGGCTTCGAACGGATTGTCTTCGTTCAGAAACCGATCTTTGTCCGGGTGGACGATCGAATCGGTGGGGAGTCGGAGGTCGATGGCCATACGGCAGAGGAGGGGCCGGCTCAGCCGGCATTGGGGCGTGAGGGTGCATTCGGATGCGGACGCGCTGCCAATACCCGTTCGAAGGCATTGTGCAATACGTCCAGGCCGACGCGTACCTCGATGGTCTGCGAAACATACCACAGGGGCGGAGCGGCGCGAGGCCATACGGGTGCAAGCTTGACAGCATCTTTCAGCGTGCAGACAAACCGCTCTGACGGCTTGACAGCGCGCAGCATGTCCTCAATGTCCCGCCGCGTGAACGTGTGATGGTCCGGGTAGCGACGTGCGACCACGTACGCCCCCTGCGCCGCGATCATGTCTTCAAATGCTGCGGGCGCGGCAATCGCACTGACCAAGGTGACGGCCTGACCGTCCAGGCTCGCGAGGGGCTGCTCAGGGCCTCCCAGCCCCTCCACCGCCGCTCCAGACGCCACCTCGCGCAGTCCTGCCGCTACGATCGCCACAACGGCCACAGGCACATCGGGCGCCGCCGCCGCGACGGCTTGGCGCACCGCCGAGAGCTGTGACTCGCCGCGTGCGCCCTTGATGGTGATCACGGCGGCCGTTGCGCGGCGAAGCGACGTCATCGGCTCACGCCAGGGCCCGCTGGGCAGCACGTGCACCGCACCGCTCCAGGCGTCCGCAGACAGCAGTACGAGGTCCGCCACGCGGCTCGCGCGGCGATGCTGGAATGCGTCGTCGAGCACCGCACAATCGGCACCGTCGCTGGCCGCCGTGGCGATGCCCCGCACCCGATCAACATCCGCAATCACGTTCGCGCCGGGATTCAACAGGCCGTGTACGCGCCACTCGTCGTCGCCGTACCCGCGCATGACCAGCGCAGGTCGCGCTCCCCGCTCACGGAGTTGGGCCACGCACCACGCGGCGACTGGCGTTTTTCCAGTGCCGCCAACGGTCAGATTGCCAACACTGAGTGCAGGCAGGGCAACGGGAAGCACATCATCGCCCCTGTCAAAACCGCGATTCCGAGATGCCACGACCACACCAAACAGCGACGAGAGCGGCGAAAGCGCCGCGCGCGCAATCGCGGCCGTGGCACCTCGATCGTGCCAGACCCAATCGGCGGCGCCGGCGAGCGTCATGATGCGGCGTCGTAGACGTGCATGCGTCCCTCGTGAATCGCAATGCATTGCGACAGCGCGTCTTCCATGTACGCTTCAAACACCGAGGCCAAGGCCGCAGCATCACGACCCGACTCGGCCTCGACATGCTGCGCCGGACCACACACCACCGTAATCCGGGCAAATGGTTTCGGTATTTCAAACTGATCCCAGCTCTTCAGGCGCCACAGGCGGTCGGTATGAAACACAAGGGGCACAAACGGCGCGCCGGTGCGTTGGGCAATGAGCAAGATTCCCGGCGCCATTTTGCGACGAGGGCCGCGTGGCCCGTCGGGCGTGAGGACTACAGCTCGCTGGTCTCGCACCACCTTCACGAGTTCGAGCAACGCACGCGTTCCGCCGCGCGTGGACGAACCGCGCGTTGTGGTGATCCCGAACGTATCGAGCACGCGCGCGATCAGCTCGCCGTCACGATGCTCAGAGACGAGCGCCGTGACGGGTTCATAGCGCAACATGCGCAGTGCTTGCAACAACTGTCCGTGCCACACGCTGTAGACCACCGGCGGTTCACCGCGATCCCGTCGCACGCGGGGTGGAACGTACCCGTGTGTCCGCACGCGCCACGTGGCCGACAACACGCGGATGACCCACGTGCCAAGCCGAACGAGCACGCGCGAGCGCCAGTTCAGCGGCGTCGCAGTCATTCGACCAGACTCAACGCGAAAGCGGCCGCGCGTTCGGATGCACCGGGCGTTCCAAGCTTCGCTCGCACATCCGCCAGCCCTTGCAGGGCCGCCCGTCGTTCAGTACTCGTCAGATCAAGCAGCGGTTCGAGCGCATCCGCCATGCGGTCGGGCACGATCGCGTCCTGCACAAACTCGCGGGACACGGTGCGGCCCGCCACCACATTCACGAGACCGATGTTGGGAATTTTCACCACGCGTCGTGCGATGGCGTAGCTGATCGCGCTCGTACGATAGGCAACGATGTGTGGCAAGCCCGCGACTGCCGCTTCAAGCGTTGTCGTCCCGCTCTTGAGCAGGCCGGCGGTGGCCGCGCGCAGCACGGCAAAGGACTGCCCGCGCACCACCGGAAACGGACAGCGCGCCGCATCGATGGAAATGCCCGGCGCGCCACTGACGATCACTTGCAATGCGGGATGCCGTTGTTGGAGCGTCCTGGCCGTCGCGACGAACGGATCGAGATGTCGCGCCAGTTCACTGCCTCGACTTCCAGGAAACACGGCCAACACGGGTGCGTGCGGATCGAGCCCCAGTTGCGCTCGCGCCGCCGCAGGCTCTGGGAGTTCGGATGCGCGGTCGAGCAACGGGTGACCCACAAACGTGGCGTCCACTCCGTGTTGGCGCAGCAACGCCTCCTCAAAGGGGAGAATCACCGCCGCCTTGCTCACCCACCGGGCAAGCTTTGGCAAACGATCGGCTCCCCACGCCCACACTTGCGGTGTGATGTAATAGAGCACGGGCACACCGGCCAGATACGCGGCTTCCGCAACGCGCATGTTGAAACCGGGATAGTCCATGAGCACGACCAGGCCCACGTTCCCCGAGGTTAGTCGTTTTTTGAGCGTGCGCAACAACGCAAAGTGTCGCGGGATATGACGCACGACTTCGGTGAAGCCGATGGCTGCGAGATTTTCACTGTGCTCCAGCAGTTGTACGCCAGCCGCGCGCATCCGCTCACCACCGACACCCACGAGCGGTCGCTCCGGCTGCGCGACACGCAGCGCGGTCGCCACTTTCCCCGCGTGTAAATCGCCAGAGGGTTCCCCGACGACAAACAGAATTTCACGCACCAGCGCGTTCCCGATCGGCGGTCAATCCGGACGGCGCTTGCATGCTAGGCAACGTGCGCTCAATCTCTCGCATGATGCGCAGCGCGACCGACAACGCCTCGCGCCCTTCTTCGCCAGACACAGCGACCGGCGCACGTCCTTCAATCGCTTCAATGAACTGCGAAAGTTCTATCCACAGCGGTTCCGCTTCGGGTGCCGTCAGCGCAATGCGCTCCACGAACTCTTCGAGCGCACGCGGCTGCGCCGCCAGTGTCGCCGGATCGAGATCGCGACGCATGCGGAAGAACTCGCCACTGCCCGCCGCGAGATCGAGCGACAGGTAACCACTACGCTGAAAGAGTCGCAACTTGCGCACACGTTCGCGCGACACGCGACTGGCGGTCACGTTGGCCACCGCACCATTGGCAAAGACCAATCGCGCGTTGGCAATATCGAGCTGCGGCGTGAGCACCGGAATGCCCGTCGCCTGTACATCGGTCACGCGCTCACCAACGAGCGTGCGCACCAGATCAATGTCGTGAATCATCAGGTCAAGCACGACCGCCACATCGGAGCCACGCGGATTGAATGGTGCCAGTCGATCACTTTCAATGAACCGCGGCGAGTCCACATATGGCAGCGCCGCGCGAACGGCACGGTTAAAGCGCTCGACGTGCCCAACCTGCACCAGCCGGCCCGCCGTCTGCGCCATGGACAACAACTCATCGGCTTCGTCGAGCGTGACGGTAAACGGCTTTTCCACGAACACATGACAGCCGCTGGCAATCGCGGCCGAGGCCACCGCAAAGTGCGCCGTGGTCGGCACCACAATTGATACGGCGTCGGACGCCACAAGCAACGAATCGAGCGTTGGGTGCGCGACCACACCCAGTTGTTCGGCGATCGCCGCCGCTCGACCGGCATGCGCATCGTACAGCCCCACGAACCGCTCGCCCGCAAGATCCCGCAGAATACGCACGTGATGCTGACCGAGCGCACCGGCACCAATCACCCCGATTCGCGTCGTCATCAGAACCCCACGCCCCGTTCGCTATGCTCAATGAAGTCGAGAAAACGCGTGACTTCGGGAAGGGATTCACATTCAGCGCGCGCACGCACCAGACCCTGCGACACATTGTGTTCCGAACGAAACAGCAATCGATACGCGCGCTTGAGCTCCTTGACCGCCGGTTCGGAAAAGCCACTGCGCTGCAAGCCCACGCTGTTCAATCCGAACAGCTTGACGGGATTGCCCACGGCCTTCACGTACGGCGGTACGTCCTGCGCCACGCGCGAGCACCCGCCAACAAACGCGTGCGCGCCGATGCGAACAAACTGATGCGCGGCGCACAGTCCGGAAATCGTGGCACGATCTTCCACAACCACGTGACCCGCGAGCTGCGTGCCGTTGGAGATCATCACGCCGTCGCCGAGCTGACAATCATGCGCCAAGTGCACGTAGCTCATGACAAAACAGCCGCGCCCCACTTTGGTCACCCACGAATGCGACGTGGCACGATTGATGGTGACGTACTCGCGAATTGCCGAATCATCACCAATCTCAACGCGCGTGTCTTCGCCCCGATACTTGAGATCCTGCGGATCACCGCCCAGCACCGCGCCGATCCCGACTTTCACGCGCTGGCCCAGTGTAACATCGCGCTCCAACGTGGCGCGCGGCGCAATCACCGATCCGTCGCCAACCACGCATCGCGGACCAACGATCGCCCACGCTCCAATCTCCACGTCGGCGCCAAGCTGCGCCGAAGCGTCAACCAAAGCGGTTGCGTGAATGCGAGCCGTCATCGATCGCGAATCATCGCAGCCATATCGGCCTGCGCGACGACCTCTCCGTCCACATACCCGACACCACGCATCTTGCAGATGCTCCCACGCAACTGCAGTACTTCGAGCTCAAAGCGAATCTGATCGCCAGGCTTTACCGGCCGACGAAACTTGATGTTGTCGAGCGACATGAAGTACACCACCTTGCTGCCGGGGTCTTCAATCGTGCGCATCAGCAGCATGCCGCCAACTTGCGCCATGGCCTCGACAATCAGCACGCCCGGCATGATCGGATGCCCGGGAAAATGCCCCTGAAAGAACGGCTCGTTGATTGTGACGTTCTTGAGCCCGACAATACGTTTGCCTTCTTCGATCTCAAGAATGCGATCGACGAGCAGAAACGGATAGCGGTGCGGCAGCACCTGCATGATGTCTTCGACGGTATACACGGCGGACTCCCGCACAGCGGTGCGAACGAGCTCCCGAACAAACGCGACCGTACCGCGATGACTCGGGCGATGAGCAATAATTTTTGCGCGCACTCGCGCGCCGGCCAGAACCAGATCTCCAACACAGTCAAGCGCCTTGTGGCGCACGAACTCGTCGGCCCACCGCAGCGGACCGCTGCGCAGTCCATCCGCGTCCAATACCACGGCGTTGTCCAGCGACGCACCCTGAATGAGTCCGGAAGCACGTAACGCCTCGACTTCGTGCATGAAACCGAACGTGCGCGCATGCGCCAGCTCGCGCGCGAACAGCGCGGGCGTGACATGATAGACTCCTTCCTGTTCGCCAATCAACGGGTGCGGAAATGCAATCCGCACATCGAGCGAGAGATCCATACTCGGCTCGGCCTCATAGACCGAGTCCCCGTCTACGACGCGCAGCGGTCGCCGCAGCACCAGCCAGTCCGGTCGCCCACCGTTCGCCACCACCCCGGCCTCGGCCAGCGCCGCCAGAAACGGCGCCGCACTGCCATCCATAATCGGCGGCTCGGATGCGTCCATCACAATCTCAAGGTCATCGAGGCACAGCGCGCCCACCGCAGCCAGCACATGCTCCACCGTGTGCAAGGCTGAGCTGCCGGAGCCAAGTTGCGTTCGACGCTCCGCGTCAACGGCAACACGCACCAGCGCCGGAATGGGAGCCACATCGGGCTGATCGCGTCGCCGAAACACCACGCCAGTACCGGTGGCCGCCGGACGAAACTCAAGCCGACACTGCTGTCCGAGATGCAATCCGATGCCCGACACTTCGATCGCGCGCGCAATCGTGCGGCGCTGACCTGTGACGGGAAGCGGAGGCAGCGGTACTGTCCACAGATCAGCGGGTTCGTCAGCGAGGAGCGCTGGCGAGGGGCTGCCAATCGGCGAGAGCGTGACGGTCATGTGGCTGGTGATTCGTGAGGACGCGCAGGATCAGGGCTGTCGCTGGAATCTGACTGACTGGTCGCGGAATTGCGCGGTCTGCCCGCATCGGAGCGGCTTGTCTCGGGCGCCTCCGCCGCACGCGCGACCAGCTGCTCGATCGGGCGCAAGACAGCCGCCAGTCGATGCAGCGCAGCCGACGCACGCATCTGTTCGCGATGCGGACGGGCCGGATATCCAGACCACGTTTCACCAGTGGGCACGTTCCCCACCACGCCCGCCTGTGCAGCAAGCGTGCTGCCAGCACCGATCGTGAGATGTCCACCAACGCCGACCTGACCGCCTAACTGCACGCCGTCTTCAATACGCGTCGAGCCTGCAATCCCAACCTGGCTGGCAATCATGCAGCCACGTCCGATCCGCACATTGTGCGCGACTTGCACCAGACTATCAATCTTGGTGCCCGCGCCGATGATCGTATCGTCAATGCTGCCTCGATCAACGCAACTGTTGGCACCGATCTCCACGTCATGACCAATGACGCAGCGACCAACGTGCGGAATGCGATGCGCGGCGCCGTTGCGCGGCACCCAACCAAAACCCTCGCGACCCACGCGCGCACCCGAGTGCAACACCACGCGCTCACCGATTTCGCAATACGGATAGCACACGGAATGCGCGTGCAATCGCGAATCGGCGCCGATGACCGACCCCTGCTCCACCACGGCGTGCGCGCCAATCCAGACGCGATCGCCGAGCACCACACCGGATCCGATAACCGCGTACGCTTCGATCGCGACATCCGCGCCGAGCACCGCGTCAGGTGCAACCATCGCCGTGGCGTGAACGCCGAGCGGACGGGCGGATGTGCGATGAAAGAGCGGTAACACCAGCAGCATCGCTTCCATCGGTTTGTCCACCACGATGCGCGCGGATGGATTGCCGGGCAGCGAAGCAAAGTCGGCCGACAAGAGCACGGCCCCGGCTCGCGTATCACGGTACCACGCGCCGTAGCGCGCGTGCGAGAGCATGCTCAGCTGATCCCCGTCGGCTCGATCGAGCGCGGCCACACCGCGAACGACCGTTGAACCATCTCCAATCAGCTCACCGCCCACGAGGGCCGCAATAGCCGAGGCGGTGACGGGCTGCTGCCCGTCACCGCCGTCACGTCCAACTGAAGACGCGCTCAAACTCACCGCGTAGGCGGCGTCCGTACCGGCGGCCGTGCCTGAACTCCGGCCGGACGCGTAGTCGGGCCAGCCGGCGCCGGCGTGGCCTTCGGCATCGTGCGCAACTTCGCCACGACGCGCTCAGTGATGTCGAGATTTTTATCCGCGGCCACGATAAACGACGAGTTGGCCACATCAAAGATGAAGGAGTAGCCGCCCTCGATACGCAGATCGTCGAGCGCTTTGCGCACGTTGTCCATGATGGGCTGCATCAACTCGAACTGACGCGCTTCAGCCTGCTCGTTGAGCTTCTGTGCGCGCTCTTCGAAGCTGGTCTTCTGTTCGGTCAGCGTTTTGAGACGCGCTTCACGCGCGGTGGGGCTGAGTGCGGCCGCCTCTTTGGTGTACGCCGCTTCAAGCACGCCGAGTGAATCACCGAGCTGCTGCACCTGACCGCGCAGTGATTCAACTTCCTTCTGAAACTGCGCCTGCGCTTCGGTAGCGCCGGGTGCCGACTGCAGAATGAGCTGAGTATTAACGAAGGCGAACTTCTGCGCACCCGCTTGGGCGTGCGCCGAGGCCGGCACGAGAATCGCGAGCGCAAGGGCGCTACGGAACATCATGGAACGCATCTGGTTGCCTGCCTAGAAAAGCTGTCCGAGCCGGAAATGAAACTGCCACCGCGGGTCCGGCCGCACGCGGAGGGTAGTCGGATCGACCGCGACGCGATCGAATCCGTACGCCAAATCGAGCCCGAGCGGCCCGAGGGGTGTCACGGTTGATACACCAACGCCCGCAGAACGGAACAGACGCGCTGGGTTGAACTGTCGAGCAGACGCCCAGTTGTTACCGGCATCGAAAAACGTGTTCATGTACAACATCTGACTGACGCGCAAACCAAGCTCACCCGACATCGTAAAGAACGCATTACCAAACGACTCAGGCTCCGACGAGAACTGACCGGTGTTGGGATTAAATCCACGTGGTGTAATCGAGAACTCCGGGTAACCACGCAGCACCTGTCCGAACTGCACACCACCAACCGCAAACTGCTGCTGGAAGAAAAACGGTCCGGAGTTACCGAACAACGTACCCGCTTTTGCCGTCAGACCCAACAGGATCGGCAACGGCTGGGACCCTGGTGACTTGCCGCCGATTTGCGCGAGCTGCGTATACGACTTCATCTCGCCGGTGTATCGCTGGAAATTCACCGTGCCGCCGAGCGGCCCACCGCTAAAGTCGGCCGTAAGCGACCGGAGCGATCCGGTGAACGGGAACGGCATGCCAAGTCGGTTATCGAACGTGTAGTCGAAACCAAGGCTCGATCGGAAACAGTTGCGCGAGCACTGGCCGGCGATCTGTCCTTGCGTGAACGTGGCCGACTCTGCGCCGTAGGTAACCGAGAGCGCCGAGTTGTACGACCACGGCACCGGGAAGCCCAGTCGGAACTGCGCGCCCGTGCGGATGTTCTGTCCAAGATTTCCAACCACAAAACGCGACTGCGTGCGGTACGCGCTCACCGTTCCTGAGGTACGAGTGCGACGCAGCGCCGGGTCCTGATACGTGAGCGTAAAGTCGTTGAAGAAACGACCATACTGCCAGTTCAATGAACCGCGCTTGCACTGACCAAAAAGATTCGGCTGCTCAAGGTTGATGAAACCACCGAAGCCCACGCCGCCCTGACCCATGGAGGCGCCAAAGCCCACGCTGCCTGTGCGCTTTTCCTTGACGGTGAACACCAGATCCACATCACCGGCATCGTTCACCGTTTTCGTAGACGGCGTGGCCATTGGCGACTCGAAGAATCCGAGATTCTGAATCTGCTGATAGCTATTGATCAGCGCGGTCTGATTGAACACACCGCCCGGCACCAGCGCGATGGCCCGTCGAATGCAATCTTCCGACGTGTAATCATTGCCCACGATTTCAATGCGGTTCACAATCGCTGGGGTGCGTTCATCCACTTCCCAGCGCAAGTTCACGATCGGCACCGAATCCGGTGAAACCGATCGCTCGATCACCGGATAGACGTTCGCATAGATGTAGCCACGATCCGCGTACATGCTGCGTGCTTCCTGCGTGGCCTTCTCAAACTTTTCCGCGTCAAACACACCCTCTTCAGCGCGCTTCTCGCGACGCACGAGTGAGAAAAGTCGCTGACGCAGCGAGAGGCCCGCACCACTTGCACGGTACATGCCGTCGAGCACATCGGTCGGGACCACGCGATTACCCGTGATGCCAAAATCTCCGATGCGATACTGCGGGCCTTCGTCAATCGTGATACGCACTTTGCCTTTGCCGAGCTCCGGATCGACCAGCAACGTATCGTCGAGAACACGCGCGTCGATGTAGCCAAGTCGAGAGTACAACGACGGAATACGCTCGCCGAGGTCACCCGCAAACTTTTCTTCGTCGAACTCACCCTTTCGAAAGAAAAGGAACCCCTCAGGCTTTGTTTGCATGACCGACGCCACTTCTTTCGGCTTCACGCCCTCGGTGCCGCTGAACTCAAGACCCGAGATTGCCAGTCGGCGCCCTTCGTCGATGCGGAACGTGATGCCGAGCCGCCCTTCTGACATTTCCGAGGTGTCAGGCGTGATCGTCGCCAGATAGTACCCGGCCGACTTGTACATCGAATCGATGCGAGCACGCGACGTGGCGATTTCGGCGGGATCCACTGGCCGACCAATGAGCAGCGACACCTTGTCGCGCACGCTGCGCGCGGACAGCGCCTTCACGCCGACGACCTCAACGTCACCGAGTAGTGCGCGCTCGCTCACTTTATACACGATGAGCGCTTTGTCGGGCACCGATTCGAGGTCGCACTCGATCGCGACATCGTGAAACTGACCGAGCGCGAAAATGTTCTTAATGGCCGTCTGGAGCACCTGAAAATTCAGGCGCTCACCGACACGCAGTCCGCCCTCACCGCGAACGACGGCTTCACCGACGCGGTTCACCCCGCGCACCGCGATGGAATCGGGTGTCGCGCAACGTCCGGCGAGCTGTTGCTCCGGGTCCTGCGCGGCAAGCCCTTTGGGCAATACCGCTCCACAGGCGAGCACTGTCAACGCATGCAATACGCACCGGCGAGCCGGGCGCCACGACCAAAGCAGCACAGGAGGCACAGTTAATGGGAAAAAGGGTCCGACGGTTTGACACCGGGAGCCACGGGATGGTGCCCGCCGAATCGGTCCCTCACACGTTCAGCCTCACAATATAGCGAAGCACAACGCCGGCCGGACCCTCAATTGGATCCGGCCGGCGTTTTTGGGGAGACCCCGACTACGCCTGCGGTGTCGGCGTCGGCGACGAGACTCGGAACTCCAGCTTGTCCTTCTCCGTGCCTACGTCCACCAGAATCTCGTCCCCCTTGGAGAACTCACGCATGAGGATCTTCTCAGAAAGCGGATCCTCGATGTACCGCTGGATCGCCCGCTTGAGCGGACGGGCGCCAAAGTGCTCGTCCGTACCGTGGTTTACCAGGAACTCCGTGGCCGCCTCGGTGAGCGAGATCTTGATCTCTTCCTCATCCAGACGCTTCTGCACCTCGCGGAACAGAATGCTCACGATCTTCGAAATGTGCTCCTTCACCAGCGGGTGGAACACGATCACATCATCAAGGCGGTTGAGGAACTCGGGGTTGAACACCCGGGCCATCTCCTCCTTCACCTTCTCCGAGATGCGCTCAAAATCAGCCTGCGCGTCGGCCGCACCGAAGCCCAGCGAGCGGTTCCGCGTAATGTCCTTGGCGCCCACATTCGACGTCATGATCACCACGGTGTTCTTGAAGTCGATCACACGACCGTAGTTGTCCGTGAGGTGACCTTCGTCGAGCACCTGCAGCAGGATGTTGAACACGTCAGGATGCGCTTTCTCGATTTCGTCGAGCAGCACCACGCTGTACGGCTTGCGACGAATCGCCTTGGTCAGCGTGCCTGAATCTTCGTAGCCCACGTAACCCGGCGGTGCACCGATCAGACGGGACACGGAGAACTTCTCCATATACTCGCTCATGTCCACGCGGATGAGCGCCGTGGGATCGGCAAAGAGGAATCGCGCCAATGCCCGGGCAAGTTCGGTCTTACCGACGCCCGTTGGCCCCGAAAAGATGAACGAACCAATCGGACGACGCGGATCCTTGAGCCCAGCACGACTGCGACGGATTGAGCGAGCCAGCGCCTTGATGGCCTCGTCCTGCCCTACCACGGTGCCGTGCAGCTCTTCTTCCATGCGCAGCAGTCGCGAGGTCTCCGCTTCCTGCAAACGCGTGACGGGAATGCCCGTCCAGCGGCTCACAATAAACGCGATCTCTTCTTCGCCAAGCTCCGGGCGATGCGACTGACGACGCAGCTCCCACTCTTCCTGCTTTTTCCGAATCTCTCCCTGCAGCTCGCGCTCCGTGTCGCGCAGCGCCGCTGCACGCTCGAAGTTCTGATCACGCACGGCCGCATCCTTCTCCGTGTTGATCCCTTCGAGCTGCTCCTTGAGCGCTGACACTTCTGGTGGCGGAGCCTGCGCCGCCAAGCGTGCGCGAGCGCCTGCCTCGTCGATCACATCGATCGCCTTGTCCGGCAGAAAACGATCGGTGATGTAACGCTCCGACAGCTTGGCCGCTGCAACAAGCGTAGCATCGGGGATGTTCACGCGGTGATGATCTTCGTACTTCTTGCGCAGCCCCTGCAGAATCTGCACGGTTTCGTCGATTGAAGGCGGCTCAACGACGACCGTCTGGAAACGACGCTCCAGGGCACCGTCCTTCTCGATGTACTTGCGATACTCATTGAGCGTACTCGCACCAACGCACTGCAACTCGCCACGCGCCAGCGCCGGCTTGAGCATGTTGCTGGCGTCAATCGCCCCTTCGGCCGCACCCGCGCCAACCAGCGTGTGCAACTCGTCGATGAACAGAATGATCTGCTTGTTCTGCGCGATCTCGTTCATCACCGCCTTCAGGCGCTCTTCGAACTGTCCACGATACTTCGTACCCGCAATCACGGCCGCCATATCGAGCGACAACACGCGGTGATCACGCAGCGGCTCCGGGCAATCGCCGGTCGCGATGATCTGCGCGAGCCCTTCCACAATGGCCGTCTTGCCCACACCAGGCTCACCGATCAGCACGGGGTTGTTCTTCTTGCGGCGCGACAACACTTCAACCACGCGCTCGATTTCCTTGGCGCGGCCGATCGTGGGATCGAGCTGACCTTCCATGGCGAGCGCCGTGAGGTCACGGCAGAAGTGATCGAGCGCCGGCGTCTTGGATTTTTTCTCACCCTTGGCCGGTGCAGACGAGGGCGGAATGACGCCCGACTTCTCGGCCGCCGACGCACCGGACGCTCCGCCCTGCGGCATTTCCGTGCCAAGCAGACGCAACGTTTCCGTACGCGCGGCATCGAGATTGACGCCCGCATCGGTCAGCACCTGTGCCGCGATTCCCTTCTCTTCGCGCAGCAGGCCGAGCAGCAAATGCTCGGTGCCGACATAGGAGTGATTAAGATCGCGGGCCTCCGCCATGGCGAGCTCAAGGACTTTCTTGGCGCGCGAGGTGTACGGCAAATCCGGACCGGTGGCCGTGGCCGCCTTGCCCTTCTTCACCGTGTCCTCAATGCGCTGCTGAACCTCGTCGAGATCGACGTTGAGATTCTGCAGCACGGCAGCCGCGACGCCCTCGCCTTCGCGAATGAGGCCGAGCAGGATGTGCTCCGTTCCGACGTACTCGTGATGCAGCCGTGCTGCTTCTTCGCGAGCCATCGCGAGCACTTTTCGTACGCGCTCAGTGAAGTTATAACCGTTCATCGTTTCCTCAGCCCAGGGCCGGAGCGGTCACTCGACGCCACTCCCCTCCGTCGCGAGCACCTGCCGCACATATCGTGCACGGGCCAGGTTGCTCTCGCTATCTGTCAGCGCGCGCCCTTCGAGATGAGCAAGATGCGCTGACTGCGCAAAGATCAGGAGCTTGTTGAGCGTATATACACTGAGCCCAGGGATCAGTTTCAGTCCGACACCCAGGCGAACACCACTGAGGAAATTCATAGCCTCGTCGAATGACAAGCTGCGTGCAAACCGCAACGTGCCAAACGCGCGCCATAACTTGTCCTCAATAATATACCCGGCATCACGCACCAATACACGCCGAGCTTCTTCTTCTCGCTCGATCACGTGGCGAACCACGCGCACGAGCAAGTCCTGCAGTTCCTCTTCCGAACGGCCGAGGGTGGTCTGATTGGAGAGCTGAAAGAAGTTTCCCACCACTTCACTGCCTTCACCATACAGCCCACGATACGTCAATCCCATCTGCTGCAACCCAGCCAGTACTTTGCCAATTTCCTTGGTCAGCACCAACCCGGGCAAGTGAATCAACACCGACGCCCGCAGACCGGTGCCCACATTGGTCGGACACGCCGTCAGATAGCCGAACTCCTTGTGAAACGCAAACGGTACGCGCGCGCCGAGCTCCTGATCCATCCGGGATGCCATGGCGAACGCGGCCGGCACATCGAACCCACTGCGCATGGCCTGCAGGCGCAGATGGTCCTCCTCGTTCACAAGGACGCCCACCTGCTCGCCCAGAAACACCGCCGCCCCCGTACGTAACGGGTGCTGTGCATCAAGACCGGCCAACTCTTTGGAGACGAGGTGGCGCTCGTGGAGCAACTGACGATCCAACGGGCCCGACTCATCAAGCCTCAGCAAAACGCTGCCATCAAGTATCGGCACATGCGCCAGCGCCTCCCGGACCTGGGCCAACATGCGCAGCCGTTCCCCATCCCTGGCGCGCGCGGTAAAGGCATAACCCACCACGTTGCGCGCCAACCGAAGACGCGTAGAGATCACGATGTCGGCATTGGGACCGGACGCATCCAGCCAACGCACGCCACCATCTGGCAGCAGCGACAAATCGAGCGGTGGACGGCGCATTATTCCATCACCCGCAGCTTATCCCGCAACTCGGCGGCCAGTTCAAACTGTTCCGCGTCAACGGCCCGCTGCAGCTTGTCGCGCAACTCCGTTCGCACATCGACCTCAGCCAGTGTTTCCGGACGCGGCGCATCGTAGCGGCGACCGACGTGCTTGCTGCTGCCATGCAAACGACGCAGCAGCTCCCGCAAGCTCGATTCCATGGAGTCGTAACAGTGCGCGCAGCCGAGGCGGCCCGTGGCGCGGAAATCGCGCGCGGTCGCCCCACAAAACGCGCAGACCGCGGCATCGGCGGCCGCGGTGGGAGACGCCTGCTGCTGCACGGCCTGCAGAATCTCACCCAACGGGTGTTGCGGCAACGCAATGGTGGTCTCGACGCCCTTTTCCGCGGCACACTTTTCACAGAGATGCAACTGCGTCACCGCGTTGTCGACGATGCGCGTGAGATGCACAACGGCGTCTCGTTCCTTGCAGTGATCGCACAACATCAGACGACTCGCTCCATCACTGAACTGTTGACCAAACGACCTGCCTCGAACGTCATTGTCCGATCCGCTTTGGCAGCCAACGACAAGTTATGTGTGACCACAACCAGTCCCAGCCCCATTTCCCGAGCCAGCGATCCAAACAGCTCGTGCAATCGCTCGGCATTGCCCTGATCCAGATTGCCACTTGGCTCGTCCGCGAGCAATACCGCAGGACTCGCTGCCAGCGCTCGTGCGACGGCGGCGCGCTGCTGTTCGCCACCGGAAAGCTCCGAGGGCCGATGATGGCGGCGCGATGACATGCCCACGCGTTCAAGCAACGCTTCGGCACGCTCTTTGGCCACTGACACCGACTTTCCTGCAATGCGCAGCGGAAACATCACGTTCTCCAACGCTGAAAACTCACGCAGGAGGTGATGGAATTGAAACACAAATCCTACCGTTCGGTTCCTGAGGGCTGCCAGTGCATCATCACTCAGCTGCGCCACTGAAGTGCCGGCCAGCAGCACTTCTCCGGATGTGGGTCGTTCAAGCGCGCCAAGCACGTGAAGAAACGTGCTCTTTCCGGCGCCGCTGGCGCCCACGATGGCCACCATTTCACCGCGATGTACGGCGAGATCTGCACCGCTGAGCACGTGCACCATGCCTCCGTCGCCCCCCGGAAACGACTTGGTGACAGCGCGGGCTTCAATGACGACGTCACGCGAGTCCGAGGGGCCGGTGTTCGTGTCGGCATGATCGACGGGCGGCTGATGCATCAGTCGTGCCGGATCGCGTCAACCGGGTACAAGCGCGCCGCCTGACCAGCTGGATAGATCGTGGCCAACGAGGCGACCGCCACACTCGCCAATACCGTGAGCAGCACATCCACCGGCTCGGTGAAGAGTGGGAGATGATCAATGAAATACACGGCCGGATTCAGTGGTATCGGAAACACGTGCTCAAGCACAAACACGATCACCAGCCCCAACACAACGCCTGCGCCCGTCCCCACAATTCCAATCACCATGCCCTGCAGCAAAAAAATCCGTCGAATGGAGCGCGCCGGCAGTCCCATCGCACGCAGAATCCCGATCTCACGCGTTTTGTCCGAGACCACCATCGTGAGCGTCGACACGATATTGAACGCGGCGATCATGATAATCAGCAAGAGAATCACGCCCATGCCGAGCTTCTCGAGATTGAGGGCCTGAAAGAGCGCCTCATTCTGCTTCTGCCAGTCGACGGAATGCACGTTCGCACTGAGCGTGGCTACCAGCGAATCACCCACTTGCGGGGCGATCCAACGGTCGGCGGCGCGTACTTCGAGTCCCGTGACATCACTACCCAGCGCAGCGAAACGCTGCGCCGCCTCGAGACCAACGTAGACGTACACATTGTCATACTCGTACATGCCGGTCTCAAAAATTCCCGTCACCACAAACGTGTCCACGCGCGCACTGACCGGCATGCCCGTGGACGCGCTGTATTGCACGCTGTTGAAGCCGAGCATGGTAATCGTGTCGCCAGGCCACGCATTCAGCTTCGCGGCCAGCGTTTTGCCAACCACCGCGCCGTTGGCCTGACCGTTCTGCGTAAACGTGAACGCGCCGAGAATGGCTTTCTCACGAATGGAGGTCACCGCAAGGCTGTCCTGTGGCGTTTCTTCCAGGCCAACTAACTGGGCGCCGGTTTGGAAGCTGCTGCCGCTCGCAATCAGTCCCTCGCTCTGCACGAACGGTGCGGCCGCAACCACACCTGATACTCCGCGCGCTTTCGCCAGCAGTGCATCCCAGTCGCTTAACCGCAATTCATCGCCAAATGGCAGGATGCGCACATCGGGCGAGCCAATCAGAATCTTTTCGCGGAGATCACGTTGCAGCCCGTTCATCACACCCATGATCACGATCAGTGCGGCCACGCCAACCAGCACGCCGCCAATGGCGATCACGCTGATGAGTGACAGCAATCGCGATCCGCGGCGACTGCGCAAATAACGCCACGCAATCGCGAGTTCGAGCCGACCGAGCGACGGCGCGGCTGAACTCACGCGACGTCACCGAAGGCGTGCAACGGAATCGAACGCATCGGATTCATTCGGGGCGCATCGTAGGAAACAGGATCACGTCACGAATGTTGGCGGTGTCTGTGAGATACATGAGCAAACGATCGATACCGATACCCACGCCGCCTGTTGGTGGCATGCCGTATTCCATGGCGCGCAAATAATCTTCATCGACCATGGTGGCTTCGTCATCGCCGGCCGCGCGAAGTTTGGCTTGCGCCTCAAAGCGTTCACGCTGGTCGATCGGATCGTTCAGTTCCGAAAATGCGTTGGCGAGCTCTTTGCCGCGCGCGAACAGTTCGAAGCGCTCCGTGAGCTCCGGATTGCCGCGCTTGGGCTTCGCCAGCGGCGAAAGTGCCTTGGGATAATCCACGACAAACGTGGGCGTATCGATCTTTGATTCCACGAGTGCCTGAAAGAGTTCGTCGAGCAGCTTCGGACGGCTGAGCGTGCCCGGACGTTCCACGCCCACGCGCGTGGCGACCTCTTTCAACCCGGCATCATCAAGCGCGGTCACATCAACACCCGCGGCTTGCACCAGCGAACCCACCCACTCGATGCGCGGGAACGGCGTGGTCAGTACGGGCACCCGCTCACCGATCACCGGCACGGTGCGCAATACATCGGCCGCCGCTACCAGCAGCGACTCCACGCGCGTCATCATGCCCTGATAGTCCGCGTACGCCTCGTAGAACTCGAGCATCGTAAATTCCGGATTGTGCGTCCGGTCGATGCCTTCATTGCGAAAATCATGTCCAATTTCGTACACCCGCTCAAAACCACCCACGATCAAACGCTTGAGATACAGCTCGTCGGCAATGCGCAGATACAGCGGCATGTCGAGCGCGTTGTGATGCGTGATAAACGGACGCGCTGCCGCACCGCCGTAGAGCGGCTGCAAGACGGGCGTTTCCACTTCCAGATATCCGAGATCGTCGAGATGCCGACGAATGGTACGCGTGAGCAGTGAACGCGCCGTAAACAACGCACGCACTTCGGGGTGCACGGCGAGATCGGCGTACCGCTGACGCGCCCGCATCTCCGTATCGCTGAACGCGGAGTAGCGCACCACTTGCCCATCAACCACGGCTTCTTTGCCAAACGGTAACGGGCGCAGCGCCTTGGCCAGCAGCGTCAGCTCCGTCACGCGCACGGTCACCTCACCGGTGCGTGTGCGCATGAGCGGACCACTCACACCGATCACGTCGGACACGTGCAGCTCACCTGCGGTGGCCCACACGTCTTCACCCAACTCATCTCGGCGCATGTACAACTGCAGCCGCCCGTCCTGATCGACCAGATTCGCGAACGCGGTTTTCCCTTGTGAGCGCCACGACGCAATTCGACCCGCGAGCCGAACGATCGGACCTTCGTCATTTTCGCCGAGCAGCTCGCGCGCTTCCGCGGTTGAATGGGTGCGATCAAAACTGTAGGCGAATGGCTCAACGCCGCGCTCGCGCAAACGCGTAAGCGCCGCGATGCGATCGCGCATGACAAAGCCAATGTCTTCGGCGTCGCTGCTCGCGTCACTCGGCGTGGGATTCGTGATGTCACTCACGCGGCGCTTCCGGTTGACACGTCACCCGAGGCCTTGAGGTACGCTTCGATGAAGGGATCGATACCACCCAGCATGACTTTCTCCACGTCGGCAATCTTGAGTTCCGTACGATGATCATTCACCATGGTGTATGGCTGAAATACGTACGATCGAATCTGGCTGCCAAACGACACATCCATCTTGTTGGCATCGATCGCCGCCTTGGCGGCCATCTGCTTATCAAGCTCCAGCTGATACAGTTTGTTCTTCAGCTGTTTCATGGCGTGGCCACGATTCTTGAGCTGCGAGCGTTCCGCCTGCGACGACGTCACGATTCCGGACGGAATGTGCGTGAGCCGAACGGCACTCGACGTTTTGTTGACGTGCTGTCCGCCGGCACCCGATGCGCGAAACACATCCATTTTGATGTCTTCGTCGCGAATCTCGATGTTGATCTCGTCGTCTACCATTGCGTAGACGAACACCGACGCAAACGACGTATGCCGACGCGCCTGCGAGTCGAACGGTGAAATGCGCACGAGGCGATGCACACCAGATTCGGCTTTGAGAAAACCGTACGCATACTGGCCCTTGATCTCGAGCACGGCGCCCTTGATGCCGGCCTCTTCGCCCTCGGACACGTCCATCAGGTCCACGCTGAAGCCACGCTTCTCGGCCCATCGCGTGTACATGCGCATGAGCATCTGCGCCCAGTCCTGCGCCTCGGTACCACCCGCGCCAGCTGAAATTTCCACCTGCGCGTCGCGCACGTCGTCGGGATGGCGCAGCAGCGATCGCAGACCAAACGCTTCAAGCTCGGTCTGCATGCCCATCACATCTGCATCGAGGTCGGCGTTCATGGCGGCGTCGGGCTCAATCGCAAGCAACTCGTCGAGTTCGCGTGCCGCATTCACGCGCGAGACCAGCGCGTCAAACGGATCGACCCACGCCTTCAGCGTCTTGACCTCCTTGACCACTTCCTGCGCGCGTTCCTGTGAATTCCAGAACGTGCCGTCAGCCATCTCGTTTTCGAGGGCCATCAGCGTAAGGCGTTTGGTCTCCAGGTCAAAGGAACCTCCGCATGTCATCCAACTTCGTGGCGGCCTGTTCCAGGATCGCCCCGCGATTTCCGTCCAGCATTCTGCCTCCACGAACGACACGAGCCGACGCCCCGGGACGGAGCGCGGCTCGCAAGAAAACTTCACGTTGCCGTTGGAAAAGATACTCGGCGCGCGCCCCGCGCTCCAGTCAATCGCACCACGGCGTCACACGACGCACACCCCCTCAGAAGATGCGCTGCCCGCTGGCCAGAATGTCGTTGAGCGCTTCCTGAAAGTGCGGCGTAGACTCGGCCAATTCTTTCCCGACCTGATCCACGTACTCTTCGTAGCTCTTCTTGATTTCCTCACGAAAAAGCTGTCGAAGCGTGCCCTGCGCCAATCCTTCATCCCGCTTTTTGGGGTGGTACGCAACCAGATCTGACACGAGCGCCCTGGCCAGACGTTTGGCGCGTTGTCCTGGGTCCGCGTTGAGAAATGGGTTGATGGCGCGACGCGGGGTTGCCGCGGGGGCCATGGGAGTGGGCGCCGGTGAAGCGGGCGCTGTGAAAGCGGGCGCTGTGAAAGCGGGCGCTGGTGCGGCTGCCCCCGAGTGCGGGGTGGTGCCCACTGGGGTCGGCGCGAGCGCTGCAGCGGGCGCGACCGTTGGCGCCGCGGCGGGCGTTGGGCGTGGCGTCAGACGCGGAGCCGGACGGGGCACCAACCCCGGCGCCGCAGACGGCGTGGCGTTGCGCGGCGAAATAGCGCCCGGAATGGCCCCTGGCGTGGCCCGTACGGGCCGAACCGGCGTGAAGGCAGGACTAATCATCGGCCCCGGCCCACTTGTGCCCAGCGCTCGCGGGGGGCTGTCAGGTGCGATCGCGCCCGCGGAGAACGCCGGCGTCGCCGAGGCCGTCACCGAGGACGGCGCGGCGGCACCGTAGCCAGAGGTCGCCATCGCCGAAACCGGCGTACGGGCCGGCGTCCGAAGCGCACCGGTGCCCCCAGACACCACGATGATCCCGCCGCACACCGAACAGCGCGCCCGAACGCCGGTCGCGGGCACTTTGGCGGGATCAACCCGAAACACGGACCGGCAGTCTGGACAACTCACCGTCATCGCGATGTCCCCGTGCGCAGCGGAATCACTTTGGCCTCGTGATTCGGCGTGAGGCTCGGCGAGGCGATCGGCGTGGCAGCATCGCGCACGGCGTCCGACGGCTCGCCCTCGTCATCGCGACGGCGGTCCAGCGTCCAAACCGATCCCGGCAGAGTCTTGGCGTAGCTCTTCATTTCCGTAGCAAGTTCGCTGACCTCGACCGCGCGCGAGAAGCGGCGGTGTTGGTTGGTGACGACACCCACCGACAGTGACATAAGCGGCACCCGGTGGAGATGATTGCGACGATCCTTTCCGAGGAAATAGCCGGCCCGACGGTCTGCCTCTGAATACTGCAGAGGCGCTAACTCATCAAACACGCGTATCACCTCGTCGCACACTCGTGGCATGGCGGCGATGGGAACAATGTACAGGAAATCATCACCACCGATATGCCCCACAAAGCCGTCCGTGCCACATAATCCTTTGACGACATCATGCAGCAACCGCGCCAACAGCCGAATGACCTGGTCGCCGTGGTAGAAGCCATAGCGATCGTTGAATTCCTTAAAATGATCAAGATCCGCGTAACAGGCGGCGAAGACTTCATTCGTCGCCAGACGTCGGCCGAGTTCCGCTTCAATCTCACGTGTGCCGGGCAGTCGCGTTGAGGGATGCACATCGGTGTCCCGATCCGATCGACGCAGCAGTGTGAGCAGGCGTGCGGTCGCCTCGCGAGGATTCAGGTCTGTTTGCAGGACTTCGTCAGCACCCGCTTCGAACGCCAGCGCAAAGTCGACCGCGTCGCCAACCACCACAACCGGCACGATCGCTGTCCACGCATCCCGCTTGAGTCGGCGACAGAGTGCGAGCGCCGGTGTCGCGGGGCGTGCATCGAGAACGATCGCCCGGGGCCGCGCACGCAACGCCCACCTGACGACTGATTCCGCGTCATCGGAATGCAGCACGGTGTCGCCAACATCCGAGCACCACGCCGAAAGCCATGCCGGCAGCGGTGCCCCGGCGGTGACCACAATGATCGTATCCTCGGTAATACGTGGCTCGGTCATCCGTGCGGTGCGCGCGTGTCGGAGTCGAAGGCAGGGGCCGCGAATAGCCCGCACAAACCGGCCTTCGGAAGGGCGCGTGCGGCGATGCTCACCGCGCGCGTGCCCTCACGATATCCATTCGCTAGACGATTGGTGGGCGACGTTCGGCACGATGTAACGCACATCACCAGATCTGTGATAGCCGTGCCAGCAGTGAATCGTCTCGCGGTGCACCACGCACGATGCGCCATGCGCCATGCGCCATGCGCCATGCGCCATGCGCCATGCGCCATGCGCCATGCGCCATGCGCGGTGAATCAGGCGCGTCGCGCGCCACACGCGATGCGCGGCGAATCAGTCGCGTCGCGCGGGTAGAGGAAACGAACCGCTGATCCCGACCCGTTGTTCGCCGGCGACACCCTGCCCGCCGTACACACGCAGTCGAACACTGACGTATGCATCAACAAGACTGAGCGCGTGATTGGCCAGCAACAAGCCGATGAACTGCGATGTGCGCCGCGACGCGTCATTGCTACGAGCGATCGTTTGTCGATACAAGTCCTGCTCGAGCTGTGCGTCGCGCCAACTCCAGAGGAAGGCGTCACCTGCGGCGCGACTTTTGTAGAACGCCAGCGCGCGCTGGTACTCGGGCGACGACACGGCAGGCGCGTTATCCGGATCACGCCAGTACGTTTCACGTGCCAACTGCCAGATGAACCCGTTGAACGTGGCCGGATCTGTTTCCGGCGAAAAACCATTTTGTGGGGTGCGATTGTACGCACCACTCTCCAACACGGTTTGCATGCGTTCGTAGTACGACCACGGTCCGACCGGACGTTCCCCGGTCACGCCGGCACGCGCCACGCTCCGTGCAATCTCGCGGTACGCATCGCGTTCCCGTGAGGCGTCGCGACTCGAGCGCACCGCCTGCAAAATCAGATATCCTTCAGCCGCAACGTATGCGACCGCACGTTGCTGTCTCAACCACGCCTGTCCAGCGCCCGGTACAACCACCGACAACAGCGGTGCAAACCAGGGAGAAGCGCCCGTTGGTGCAACGCGCGGCTGCTGCATCAACACAGAAAGCGGGAGCAGTGAATCGGTGCGCACCGACCGCGCCGCGGCGTGCAGCGCCTCAGCGCTGGGCGCGACCACAATTATTCTGCGATCAAGCGGTTGTGCGCAGAGCGACGCCGACGTGAATGCGAGCGCCGTTCCAATCGAGAGTGCACGCCGCGCCGCGGGAAGGAGCGCTCGCATCAGAACAGAAAGCGAAGTGTGACGTACGTTGGCGCCTGCCCCGCCTGAGCTGACAGCCCATCAAAGCGGCGTGCGATATCAAGCACCATGCCCTCCGACAAGAACACACCCAATCCAAGTGCCGGTCCGCCGCGCTCTCCTTCAACCAGGGTGTAGCCACCACGCAGGGAATACTTCGATTGATACGTGACGACGGTTCCCAGTCGCAAACTCAACGATTCGTACGCCAGACTACCGAGCGCGTCGGCCATCACATCAACCACGAATCCCGCCGAGTCGAGCGATGCACTCGGAACACGCGCGCTCGCACCCACTTGCCAGGTGCGCGGCAACGGATCGGCCTGTTCGGCGTCCTTTACCTGGAACGACGGGCCAAGCTGACGAAGTGCCGCGCCGATCGTGATCGGTGTGGTCGTGGACAACACATATTGCGCGCCCACATCAAGCGCGCTGCTCGATCCGACGAACTGCGGCGTCTCGCCGCACAAACCGGTGCAGGTAAATGCGAGGCGTGCAAACTTGTAATTGAGTCCGACGCGGAGGCGATCACCAATCGCGGTAGCATACGACGCCATGAAGATGCTGCTGCGAACGCTGATCGTGCCAAGTTCTGCGCCGGTGTTGGGATCGGTCAGCCCCTGATCACCGTAGTCAAGGATATTGGCCGTCAGCGCGATTGCGCCGAGCACGCGTGACGGACGCGCGTAGCCAACCGCAGCACTGGTTCCCTCGAACGACTGGGAACCGCTCAATGAAAGTTCTGACTTTTTCATTGCGGCGAGTGACGCCGGATTCCACCAAACGCCATCAGCGCCCAGCGTATCCGCAACCGCTGCTTCGCCGGTTCCTACGCTGCGCGCACCAATTGGCAACAAGAGAAAACCCGCGCCCTGCGCTGTCAGCGCGCCGCTGGGCAACAGCGGCGCGACAGACAGCGCAAACAGCAGCAGTTGAACGAGCGAACGAAAACGCGCGCTACTCACGCGGGACGCTGGGGTGCAGGATCACCGTATCCAAGTCGGGCAACGGCACCGCGCTTTTTGCGCCAGTTTGGTAGCACTTTCACCCACAGATCGAGGTACACGGGCTCGCCCACAAACTGCTCGATTTTGAGTCGAGCAGCACGTCCGAGTTTTTTGATTTGCTGTCCGCCGGCACCGATCACAATGGCCTTTTGGCTGTCACGTTCAACGTAAAGAACCGCCCGAATATACAGCGGTGTCGAGCCCTCGCGGTACTCGTCAATTGCGCAGGCCAGCGCGTGTGGCAGCTCGTCACCGAGCTGTTCCATGGCTGTTTCGCGCACGAATTCGGCGCAGAAGAAGCGCATGGGGAGCGTACTGATCTCATCAGCTGGATATAGATACGGACTTTCCGGCAACGCTGCCGTGATGGCGCTCACCAGCGGATCAACACCGTTGCCGGTGAGCGCGGAGAGCGTGAGGACATACGGTGCCTGCGTGTCGAGTGCCGCGACGATTTCTGGCGGCATCTGATCACTCTTGTTGAGCACGGTGATGACCGGCGCACGCGGCGCGTGCTCAATTGACGCGGCCTCCTGAAACGTGGGCCACGGGGGCCTGAGCGTTGAATCGGTGGCAATGCCGACGGCCCAGTCGCGAATCGCGTGCGGCTTGAGCGCAGCGGCATCGACCAGATATACGATGACGTCGGCGTCACGAACGGCGGCGAGCGCGGCTCCGCGCATGGCCTGGTGCAACAGATCTTTGGGATCAAGCAGCCCGGGCGTATCGAGCACGATCATCTGCGTGTCGTTTTCGGAACGGATGCCCACGACACGATGTCGTGTGGACTGCGCCTTCGGGCTCGTGATGGCGAGTTTTTCGCCGACGAGTCGATTCAGGAGCGTGGATTTACCGGCGTTTGGCTTACCGGCGACGGTGACGATGCCGGCGCGAGACATGGCAGGGAGAATGGGAGGTGATGGCGTGGAATGCAACGGTGAGTTTTGGGTGTATTTGACGGGGAGTGCGGCGTAACATGGGATAGTACTCCGCGTAGCGCGTGTAGTGACGTGGGAGTGGCGGGAAACACGAAACCCCCGCCACACGAAGTGTGACGGGGGCCTCGAAAGGGTGCCGGCAACGGCCTACTCTCCCGCGATCTCTCGACCGGAGTACCATTGGCGCTGTCAGGCTTAACGACCGTGTTCGGTATGGGAACGGGTGTGGCCCTGACGCTCTAGTTGCCAGCGATTTTCAAAAAGTGGGTTGTTGTTTTAACAACAGACTTGGGAAGTGATAGTGGTGGTGCTGCAGCTCCAAGCCGCGCACCAAGTATAGCTATGTGCTTTGCATGTGTTTGATCTCAACCCATGGAAAACCATGGGGGGAGTCAAGCCTCACGGGCGATTAGGATGGCTTCGCTCGGAACGCCTCGCAGCGCTTCCACGTGCCACCTATCGACGGAGTAGTCTCCTCCGGCCCTTTAGGGAGCTCAAGGCTCCAGGGAGGGTTCATCTTGGGGGGCGCTTCCCACTTAGATGCTTTCAGCGGTTATCGCCACCGGCCATCGCTACCCGGCGTTGCAGCTGGCGCCACAACCGGGACACGAGTGGGCCGTCCGACCCGGTCCTCTCGTACTAAGGTCCGCTCCCCTCAACCCTCCAACGCCCACGACGGATACAGACCGAACTGTCTCACGACGTTCTGAACCCAGCTCA
>JALHNZ010000031.1:10584-40551 GCA_022843265.1 Gemmatimonadaceae bacterium | reverse complement strand
CGCTTCGGCTTCTTCAGCCACGCGTCGCAGAAACTCAATGCCGTCGGGAAAGGTCGCGAACTGATATGTGCGCGTAAGGGTGTCGCCTTTGCGCGACCATCCCGACACCGTGCCGAGCGCGCGCTGAATCTCAATATCTGACAGTGGCCGCATGGGGATAGGGTAGCCGCGACCCGGAGCTCTCGCCAGTGCTTTCGTGCACCGGTGATCTTCGGTATATATTCGGTTATGCGCCCTGCCATTGCCTCCATTCGGGCCAGCCTCGAAGCGCTCGTCCCCTCGCTGCCACCGGCCGGTCCAGCCTGGCCCACCGGCATCGCCGCTCTCGACGCCGTGCTGGGCGGTGGTATTCCGCGGGGTCGGCTCACGGAGCTGGTTGGCCCGCGGGCCATGGGTCGCACCACACTGGCGCGTCGTGTGGTGGCCCAGGTGCTGGGCGCGGGGCGCTGGGTCGCCATTGTGGACGCCACCCGCACGCTGGCCGCGCAGTGCTGGGCCGGTCTGGGGTCGCGCCTGATTGTGGTGCGCCCCAAGGATCCCGGGCGCGCCGCCTGGTGTGCCGATCGACTGCTGCGCAGCGGCATGTTCGGGCTCGTGGTGCTGGACGGTGCGCCCCTGTTATCGCGGCAGATCACGGTGCGGCTCAGTCAGTTGGCGCGCGACCGCGATGCCGCGTTGCTGGTCGTGGGCATGGGCAATGCGGCCACGGCCGGGGGCGCGGGGGTGCGGCTGCGAGTTGTCCCACCGGCGCCGGCGGCGCCCGCCCTGTCGCTCGTGGCACGCCATGCACCGCCGTCGTTCAACAAACGCGCCCGTGGCCCAGCGCGTGCGAAAAACACGCCGTGTATGGTGATGGTCGACAAGGGCGCCACGCCCGCGCAGGTGGAGGTGCCGCGCGTGATGGCCGTGGTGGTGCGGCTTGGTCGTGTAACGGCCGCAGATCGCCGAGGAGCGGCGCGCAAACGTGTGGTGAAGTCGTAGCGGGCATCGTCGATCGCGCGTACTCAACGATCAGGCGAACTGAGCGGTATTAGCACGAACGTGCTTGCCCCGGACGTGCACCGCTGGCATGCTACGCGCTGCCAAGCGCACTGATGCTCCCTCCTGCCCGAGTCCCGTGACCGCTGCCCCTCCGTCGCTGTTCGCCCGCCTGCTCGCGCGATACGCGAAAGTTGAGCCCGACGAAGCACCCGCCGTGATTGCGGCGTTCTGTCTGTTCTTCTGCGTGCTCGGCGGCTACTTCGCAGTGCGCCCGGTGCGTGAAACAATCGGCACGATTCTGGGCAGCGATCGGGTCAGTGATCTGTGGATTCTTACATCCATTGGCGCCATCGTGATTGTGCCGCTCTACGGGTGGCTCGTAGGAAAGATCAGACGTTCGGTGTTGCTGCCGGCGATTTACATGGCGGTGGTGGTCGCGTTTGTCGTGTTCGGTGTGCTCTTTGCCCGTGACGCGGAAAACCAGGCCCTCGGTTCCACGTTTTATGTTGGCATCAGCGTGCTCAATCTCATGCTGGTGTCGGTGTTCTGGAGCTTCTTGCTGGAGCTCTTCAGCAGTCCGCAGGCCAAGCGACTCTTTGGGGTGATCGCAACCGGAGGTACGCTTGGCGCGCTGATCGGCCCACTGATTACCGACCTCACGGTACAACGCGTGGGCACCAGCGGAGTGTTGTTCATTGGGGCGGCGATGTTCACCGGCGCAATTATCTGTCAGCGCATTTTGATCAATGTGTGGACGGCGCCTGGTGGTGCCGGCGAACATGCGAACCGCGCCATTGGTGGCAACCCGTTTGCGGGCGTGAGTCTGGTGCTCAAGTCGCCGTACCTGCTCATGATCGCGCTGTTTGTAGTGTTGCTCTCCACCGCCAATACCCTGCTGTACTTTGAGCAGCTCGAAATCGTCAAGGCCACGTTCACCGACAATGATCAGCGCACGCAGGTGTTTGCGCGCATTGACTACATCGTGCAGACGCTCACGATTTTGTCGCAGTTCTTTCTCACGGGTCGCATTGCCGCACGACTGGGTGTGACCGCATTGCTCGTGGCGGTGCCGCTGATTGTGATGGTTGGTTTTGTCACCCTCTCAATGACAGGCAGCTTTGCCGTGCTGGCCGTGGTGCTGGTGGTGCGTCGCTGGGGCGAATACGCGTTCATCCGTCCGGGCCGAGAGATGTTGTTCAGCAAGCTCGATACGGAATCCAAGTACAAGGCCAAGAATCTGATTGACGTGCCGGTGTATCGTGGTGCCGACGCGCTGGTGGCGCAGTTGCAGAACGCCGTGCGTGCGAGTGGCATGACGGGTGCAACGGTGGCGCTGATTGGTGCGGGCGCCGCGCTCACGTGGGCCGGTGTGGGTGCGTGGTTGGGCAGTCGGCATGAAAAGAAACCGGACGTGGAGCAGTCGCGGGGCTGACAACAGTCGGCGTGCTACCTCAGCGCAACACGCCGGCGGATACCGCGTCCAGCCTCGCACGTGCGGCGGCGCGGTATGGGAGTGCAGTGAGCGCGGGGCCCTCGAGCAAGGATGCATACCAGCGCGCGGCATCGGACGATCGCTGCAGCGCGCGCAGTGCGTCGGCGTGGGCAAGACGATCTGCGTGTTGCTCCAACGCTGGATATCGCCGTCGCACGCCGACTGGTACATCCACAACACTTGACGCAAACGCCTGGACCGCGTCTTCGTATCGGCCGGCAACGAGCCCCTGATGTCCGCGGAGTGCCGCGTCGAGCGGCGCCGCCAATCGTGAATTGCCGACCGCACGCGCAATCGCGCGCCGAGCGTTCTCCACGCCAGCATCATCACGCAGCCGCGCACTCAACACGCCGATCAAATACTGGCGAAGATTGTCGCGTTCAACGGCCGAAAGATCGTGCGATCCAGTAGTTGCAACGAACGACGCGGCCTTCAACTGACGCACCAGTGAGTCAAGCTGCGGCAGGGGGGGAAGATCGGTGGGAGCCAACGCCAGCAACGCTCGATGACGCAATGTGGACTGCGCATCCAGTGATGCGGCCTCGCCCCAGCTGCTCCACGCCGCTTCACGTTGGCCATTGACCAGATCAAGCGTGGCCAATGCGAGCAGTCCTTCAACGCGGATGGCCGATTCATTGAGCGGCGAGGCCAGAATCTGCGCGTACGCTCTGGCGGCACGCAGATCCGGCAATGCGCCATGCACACGCTGCAGCGCAATGCGCGCGGCCGCTGCATCCTGAATGCGCTCCGCCGGTGCCACGGATTGGTCTGGTACATCAAACCGCCTGGCATGGAGCGCGATGTACGTTTGACGAATTCCCGGCTGCTCACCCGCGCTGTTGGGGCTGAAGTACATGCGAAACAATGTGTCGAGTTCACCAAGCCGATTCGCCCGTGCCGCAAGGTCCATCAGGTACACATTGACTTCGCGATTCCGCGGATCAAGCGCCATCACGCGACGAAACGCTGCGGTCGCGTCGTCGGTCGGACGACCGAAGTAAGGATTCTGATGAAAACGCGTTTCACCCAGCAACATCCAGGCGTCAACATCTGTGGGATAGTCGCGCGTGACGCGCTCGAGAATCCGTTCGGCATCCCGTTGGCTGCCAAACTGCAACGCATGGTATCCGCGGACGATGTCTTGCATGCGAAACGGCAGGGACGCCACGAGTGCAAACGCGCGTTGGGTGGCCATGACATTGAGGGAATCCACATCGCTCCATTTCGCTGCACGCGCCAGGCGATACCACGCAATACCGAACATTGAATCGAGCGCAACGGCACGTTGAAAGTGCACGAGCGCAGCGGCCGGACGTGCATCACGCAGTTCACGCTCGCCATCGAGATACGCGCGCAATGCGGGCGCGGAGCTTGTGGTGCGCGCGGCGAGTCCGGCCACCGTGTCACCTGGCGCACGCAGTTCAGACGCGATGAGTCCGTACACGAGTCGATCAACCGCGGCGGTGAGCTCATCAAGATTGTTCAGCACCAGGCTTGCCCGACCGGACTCCTCACCACTCGCGCGAAACAGCGTGGCGCGGATCGTCACGGACGTGCCCGCGCCCACGACATTGCCAACCACAAATCGACTGGCACCAAGTTGCGCCGCGACAAGACTTGCCGCGGCGGAGTCGGGCCGAACGCCGACCGGAACAGAAGCCGATCCAATCACGGCGTTCGGGTCAATTCCTCGCACCAGCCCGGTGGCATCAAAGGCCGAGGTGAGCAGATCGACCAAACCGTTGCGAAGAAACTCAAGCTCACCGCTGCCTTCCACACTGAATGGCAACACGGCGAGCGTTGGGAGCGGCGCGCCGGTACGCGCCACTTCGAGTGGGGAGTCGGCCGGCTGATCGGTCTGCGCGGCACGCTGACGCTCGCTCCACGCGAACGCGGCCACCATCGTGAACGCGCCGGCAAACAACAGCGCCACGCCTGTGCCTCGCCGAGCAAAAAAGCGTGGCGCTTTGCGCGTAAGCGCACTACGCGGTGGCGTATTGCTCGTTGGCGCCTCGGTTGATGTGGAAGGCACCGCTGCGGGTGTCGCCTCCAAGGCGTTGAGCAACGCGAGCACGGCGTCGCCATTGTTTGGTCGATCGGAGGGTTGCTTTTGCAGCAGCCGCTGAACGAGCTCTGCGAGCGCGTGCGGAACGCGCACCCCGTCCTCACGAACAAGTGGGGCTGGCGGTGCAGACCGGATCTGATGCGCGAGTGAAACGTTCAGCTGCTCCTCGAACGGACGCCGACCAACGAGCATTTCGTGCAGTGTGACGCCGAGCGCCCAGACATCCGCGCGTTCATCGGGGTCGGCACCGAGCAGTTGTTCCGGCGCGATGTACGGAAGTGAACCCGCCAACGAGCTACCACGCGGTGCGTCGTGAGTGCCCATGCGGGCCGCAATTCCGAAGTCAAGAATGCGCGCGTTGCCATTGGCATCGAACCCGATGTTGGCCGGTTTGATATCGCGGTGCACAATGCCACCACTGTGCGCGCTCGCCAATCCAGCGGCCACTTGGGCAGCCACACGAATCGCCTCGGCAACTTCGAGTGGTCCATTCCGCAAACGGTCACGGAGTGTTCCGCCGGCGCAGTAGTGCATGATGACACACACGCCACCGTCGGCGAGATCTTCAATCGAGTAGATCGCGCACACATGCGCATCAGAGAGCGACGACGCGGCCTGTGCTTCGTGCAATAGTCGCTGCTTCGACGATGGATCGATCAGACGATCCGGACTGACGAACTTGAGCGCGACATCACGGGCGAGTCTTGTGTCCCAGCCGCGATAGACGACACCCATACCGCCGGCACCAAGGCACTCGTGGACCTCATAGTGGCGCACGCGAGTCAGCGGTTGGACGGCTGCCGGCGTCGCACCATCCGGGTCTCCACTGACCGATGCGAGTGCCGCGTCAAAAACTGGTGTGATGATCTCGTGCGACATGTCAGCGAAGAACGCCCCCGCATCATCTGCCACATCAACCAACTCGACCAGCTCGCGCCATAACATCGGCTCATCGGTACGCAACGCGTCGAGATGCGCGCGTCGATGCGTTGGCGGCAAAGACATCGTGGCTTCGAACAGGAACGAGAGTCGCTCCCAGTCTACATTCGCGTTGCGGCGTGCGGACTCAGAGGGCATCGGGGCCATGCTCACGCAGAACGCGAAAGAGCCACGCTTGCGCCAGCGCCCAATCGCGCTTGACGGTGGCCTCGGAGATATCCAGCGCCGCGGCAGTTGCGGGAATCGAGAGTCCGCCGAAGTAGCGGCATTCCACGACCTGACAGGCGCGCGGGTTGATCGCCTCAAGCTGTCGCAGCGCCACTTCCAAATCCCACAATCGGTCGATGGATGACCACTCCATGCTCGACCACGCTGGCGCGAGCATGTCGAACTCCTGTAGCGACAGCGGGGTTTCACCGGCACCACGTTTTGTGGCATGCTGCCGACGCGCGTAGTTGCTCAGAATCTGGCGAGTGGCGCGCGCGGCGACGGCAAAGAAGTGTGCGCGGTCACGCGGCGTGAACGCTTCCGATCCGCGCAGACGAAGATAGACCTCATGCGCGAGCGCTGTGGTGTCCAACGTATCATCACCGCGCCAGCGACGACGCTGCCGACGCGCAATCGCACGCAGCTCATCGTACACAATCGTGAACAATCGGTCGCCCGCTGGTGCGTCACCGCGCGCCCAATCACGCAGCAGCCCGGTGATCGTTTCGTCCGTCTGGTACACCAGCGCTCCGTGAGAATGAACGCGGGAAGAGTCGCGCATCAGTCGCAGACCGCGCAAGCCCCGCACAGTACGCCGATACGCTTTTGAGCTGGTTTCTGGCAATCCCGGGTTCTCCTTGCTGGTGCGCTCCTATGCGTGCAACCAAGGTTCATCCCTCGCCCCGGAGTCTGTCGTATGTCCCGATCGATCCACCGATTCGCCGCCGCCCTCGCACTTGCCTCCGTCACGTCTGTCGCCAGCGCGCAGACCGCGGTGCAGATTCGAGTCACGGCATTGTCACCAGCCTTGGGCACCGCGCTCACACCGATGTGGCTGGGTGTGCATGACGGTACCTTCCGTGTGTTCACCGCAGGCGAAGCGGCCAGCGCTGGACTGGAAGCCATCGCAGAAGACGGCAACACCGCAATTCTCGCCAATACGTTCGGGAGCGCCGGCTTTACCACACAACACACACTGCCCGGTCCGTCCGGCGTATTCCTGGGCGGCGAGTCGGCCACGCACACCTTCATGCTTGATGCGTCCAATCCGATGCAGCGCTATCTGAGCTATGCGTCGATGGTCGTGCCGAGCAATGATGCGTTCATCGCCACGATGAATCCGATGGCACGCGACCTGACGGACGGCATGGGCAACTTTCGCAACTTCTCGTTTACCGTGATGGGCTCGCAAGTGTGGGATGCAGGCACTGAAGTGAATGATGAGCTTGAGGCCACCACTGCATTCTTCGGACAGAGTGCGCCGAATACCGGCGTCACCGAAAACGGCGTGGTCGCGCTGCACCCCGGGTTTATTCCTGGCGGTCGGATTCTGGGATCGAACCGGTTCCAGGACGCCGATTTTACACAGGCGGGATATCAGGTAGTGCGGTTTGATATCTCCGTTGTACCGGAGCCGAGCACGTGGACCATGTTGCTTGGCGGGCTCGTTCTTCTGACGGTGGTGGCGCGCCGACGCGCCGGCATGGCCTCGGCATGAATCGACGGCGCGGCTTTGCGTCGTAACAGTGACTCCATGATGCGACGACTCTTGCTGAGCAGCTCGCTGCTCAGCGCGATTGCAACAACACCCACGGCGTCGCAGTCGTCGCCGGCGTGTGACTTGCTGGATCTCGTTGGTGCGACAGCGAAAGCTCCGCTGTCGCCGGCGTGGCAAGTGCGCGCCGTTCGCGGTGAGCAGGCGCCGATGCTGGCCCTCGTTGATTCCGCGAACGCGCGATTTTTGCGCGTGAGCGGAACAGCGCGCGCGGCGTGGCATGTGCGAGAGTTCGCCACACCGTGGCGAGAGCCGTCCGCTCGCCTATCGTGGGTGTGGCGCGTGAGCGTTGCGCCGACCGGTGCAGATCTGACCTCCGCGAAGACCGATGATTCGGCGCTGCGTGTGTTTGTGGTGTTTGATCACACGTCACGCTTTACACGCACGCCCCGCACCATTTTTTACACCGCGCAGCCGACCGGAGCGGCTGCGTATGAGCGGCGGAGTTTTAGCGGGAACGATCTGTACGTGATTGGACTACCTGCGTCGGGCGATGCCGCCGCATGGTCGCCGGTCTCTGTCTCACCGTTGGTGGACTACCAACGCATCTGGAAGCGCGCGCCACCGGCGATTGTCGCGATCGGGTTTTTGCAGGATACCGATCAGACCCGCTCGTTTTCGCGCGCTGATCTCATGTCCCTTTGCCTGCAACGTGATGCGTCCTTCTCTCCGTAGTGCGGTGCTTCTACTGCTGCTGGTGGCAGGATGCAATAACGCCACGCCTCCAACGGCGCCTGATGCCGTTCCCGTCGCTCCTGGCGGAAGTCAGCCAGTTGGTCCGGGTGTGTCCGGCAACTGGATGCGCACGGGCTATGCCGTGTCGGGCAGCGCCACGCTCGTCATTGACGGCAACATCGCGCGTCTCGAACTCTCCAGTGACTTCGTGATCGCGCAAACGCCCGGGCCGGTGCTGTACCTGAATACGACGAGCAATCCGAACGCGGGCCAACCGCTGCGCATTGGTGCGCTCCGATCTCGTCAGGGTGCGCAGTCGTACGTCTTTCAGGTACCGGCGGGCGTTCGATACACACGCATCATTATCTGGTGCGATCCATTTAACGTGGGCATGGCCGAAGCCACCATTCCGGCAACGGGCGCGCCTTAACGCGCTGCGAGGCGGAGCGCCGAGTCGGAATATCGCGCGCTCCTGCCTACCGCTTCGCCGTCCGCCTGCCCGACTTCGGCGTGGGCTTGTCGGTCCCGTTTCGCGCGGGCGGGAGTTGCTCCTCGTCGGCATGGCGCAACCGGCGAAGCTCCAGCCGATCGTTCACGGCAACGTGGGTGGTCAGGGCCGTCTCAAGTTCCAGCAGCGCCATCTCCGCCTGCCGCAGCTCCATCTCCGCTTTGATGGCGGTCAGGCGTGCAGCGGCCTCGGCCTGCGCAGCGGTCAGCTTTGCCCGCGCGATCTCCGAGCTCCGCATCGCCAACCGCTGCTCCGCCAACTCCTCCTGCTCCCGCTCCCAGCGCGCCACGCCCATCAGCACCTCACCCTGGGCGGTGAAGACGTCGGTCAGCGTGACCCCCGAATCCGACAGGGTTAACTCGCGCACCTGATTGGAGTGACCCGTGCCGCGCGACTTTACAATCGTCAGCGCGCGATTGCGCTCACCCTCACGCACCATATATGACAGGTGGATCCAGGTGTCGGCGATGGTGGAGATTCCCGTTGCGGTGGCCTCACCCACGTCGGGGCCATCCAGCAGCGAGGTGTTCAGCACCGTAATCCCCTCCGCCTTAAGGTAGTCCAGGAACATCTGAGCGCTGTCGGTCGAAGAGGAGTGTTCGATTTTGCTCGTCAGCGCCGAGAGCGGATCCACCACCAGACATCGCGGCTTGTGTTCGTCGATGATGCGGCGCAACTCTCCAAACTGGTCTTCGATGTTTGGCCCACGGGTGCGGGTAGAATAAATCTTCAGCAAGCCCGACGACTGGTACTGCGCCAGATCAATCCCAACCGACGTAAGATTGCGGACGATCTGGGTCGCCCCCTCGTCGAAGCTCACATACAGCGCCCGCTCGCCGCGCGCGCAGGTAGCGGCAACGAAGAGTCCGGCCAGTGTGGACTTGGCGGTGCCGGGCGCCCCGGACGTCAGCACGCTACTCCCGCGGTAGTAGCCGCCACCGAGCATCGCGTCCAGCCGTGGGAGGCCCGTGGACACGCGTTCGTTGGTCACGGAGTAGACGAGTTCGACTGGGCCGCGACTGATGACCCGGATACCACTCTTCGTGATCGTGAGGGGAAACTCGTCGCCCTGAAAACCCGACCCCCGGTACTTCATGACCCGGATGTTGCGGAAGCTGGAGCCGGCTACGACTTCATGACAGAGGGTGACCACGCAGTCTGCCATGAACAGCATGTAGCTGTAATGCTGCCAGGTCAGGTCATCATCAATGCCGACCTTCTGCGTGATGATCGCGCTGAGTCCGTTGCGTTCAAGCCAGTCGCGAAGACGATACACTTCGCGGCGCTCGGCGATGGGATTGTCGAGCAGTCGCAGCAGCACGTCGATGCCGTCAAAGACGATGTGCCGGGCTCCCGACTGCTTGATGACCGCTTCCAGCACGTTGAGCAACCGCGTCAGCTGGAAGTCGCCCGACTGAATCATTTCGGGCGACAGGCTCGCGTCCAGAAAGAAGAGTCGCTTCGCCGTGAGCGCCGGGATGTCCCACCCCATCGTGGCCGCGTTGGCCACGATCTGGTTGGCGCTCTCTTCAAACGCTACGAGAATCCCCGGCTCCTCTCGGTCGCGCGCGGCGTTCACCAACGTCTGCACCGCGAAGACCGTCTTGCCGCACCCGGGGCCTCCCCGCACCAACGTGGTACGGCCGCGCGGCAATCCCCCGTTTGTGATTTCATCGAATCCCGCAATGCCTGTCGGGATCTTGGGCAGGGGGATGAGCGGCATGGACGGCCGGGGGACCGGGGCGGGCGAGGCGGGCGAGGCAGACTTCTTCACGTGGGGACCTTTGACGCTGGCGCAACCGGGGAACGACTCGCCGACGAGGCAGGAAGAAGCCCTCGATCGGTCGCCCTCGTGCGCAGCATACGCAAGAACTAAGGGTGGAGCGCCGAGCGAGACAATCCATCGTTGGAATGAACCCCGGAACGTGATGCAGCCAACGACTGTTCGCCCCGTGAACACCCGGGCATCCTTCACCTTCGGAAAAACCATGACCACACATCGCCGTACTTCAGAGCTCGCACGCCACATCGTGTCCTGCTGCATCGTCATCGCGGCAGGTTTTTCGCTGACAAGCTGCAGCGAAGACACACCCGACGTGGTGGCCCCGACCCCGCTCGTGCGCTTTCGCGCCGCGTTGACGGGTGCGGAAGAAGTGCCGCCGGTAACCACGGCAGCGTCCGGTACGAGCGAGTTCACGCTGAGCCGCACGAACGACACGCTGTTCGTCAGCATCACCGTGAGCGGGTTGAGCAACGTGCGCTTCGGCCACTTCCACGCAGCGGCCCGCGGCGTGAACGGCGGCGTTGTGGCGTTTCTTGTCGATCCACCAACGCTGACCGGCGTGCAGAACGGTCGCATTGGCAAGCAGTTCATTACTGCCGCCAACCTGAGTGGCGCGCTCGCGAACCAACCGCTATCGGCGCTGATTGACCAGATGCGCGCTGGCAATATTTACGTCAACCTGCACACCGATGCGAACACGGGCGGTGAACTGCGCGGACAGGTAGCGTTGGTGCCGTAAGGTTTATGATTTAACGGCGAAGCATGCGTCGGGTTTGCACCGTCGCATGCTTCGCCCAGGCGGTGCTGCGATCACTGCGTCGCGTCACTGCATCGAGTTGAGTCCGAACATGTTGCCTTCAGTGTCGAGGCACAGTGAGACCCAACCGAACGAGCCGATTGAGAACTTCGCGCGCACCACCGTGCCGCGCGCGTCGGCCACGCGGGCCTCTTCAACCGCGCAGTCTTCGACGCTGAAGTACACCAGGGTACCGCCCACCCCTGGACGGGCGTGCGGCGACTTTACCAACGCACCCGATGCACCATACGCACTCATGTTGGCGGGAAAGCCTCGCATTGAGGTCTCGCCCGTTGGGTCACCGATGACCTCGAGCCGCTGCTGAAACACGGTCTCGTAGAAAGTGGCGGCCCGCTCCAGATCGTCGACGTACACGTCGAACCAGCCAACTGCATTCGGTTTGTCCATATCACGCTCCAAGGTTGTGGGTGGAGCAGATAGGCTAGCGGCCATGCGCGGCTACGTATTGTAGATATCAGACACGAAACTGATCGCGATAGCGAACCGGCGTGTAGCCCGTGGCTTTGCGAAACTCGTGAATGAAGTGCGACTGATCGGCATACAAGTCGAGATAGTGCCTGCGAAACGACTGCTGTACCCGAAGCACCTTCAGCAGGTCGTGCGGCGAAAACCCTGTGGTTCGCTTCAGCGTGCGCTGCAGGTGTCGAGCTGACATGCCCACAAGCGCCGCCATGTCGGCAACCGATCCGATCTGGTCAAGATGCACGAGGATGCGCGCGGTAACGTCGTTGGGTACGATTTGTCCATGCGCGATGCACCACTCCACCAGTTCGGAAAGCACTGGCACTTTCTCCTCGAACGCGAGACCGATCAATCGCTCGCTCGTGCGGATCAGCGGGAGCGTACCTCGGTACGGCGTGCCGACGTAGGAATCGACCACTTCTTGCTGGTTGCCCTGCCACACGCCCGGAAAAAGCTGAATTCCGACGTAGTGAAATGATGTGCCGAGGTTCAGTGTGGTGGACGTGGTGTGCAGCGCGGTGATGCCGGCCACGTTGGTGTCGACTTGATTCAACAGCACATTCACGCACGCATCAGGCAACGCGTGGTAGTGAAAATCATCCTGAAGCACCGCGAGCGTGCGCAGCTCCCAGAAGCAGTGTACCAGCCCAGACAGATTATCAGGCGGCGCGACTTCCGCATAGCGAATGGCATGCGCGGTTTTAGCGATGCCGTCTTGAACGGGTGTGTACATCACAGGGAATCTGTGCCGGGGTGCGAGAAGGCGCAAAGTGTGTGCAACGCCTACTCCGACCGCCAACGCGTTGCTACTTTCCGGGGCGGTCGAGGTACTGGTTCTGGTGCGCACGCTGCTGGTTCGCTACCTGAAGTCCGACTCGCGGACCAGGAGTCCGGTCGTCGACACGAGGATTTCGAAACGCGCGGGCTTCCTGACATCGATGTACGTAGCCGAGCCGTATTCGGTGTCCACGAGGAATCGCAACCAGACGTGTCGGCGCGCCAGTTCGAACAGGTCGAGTGGTTTGTCGGACTTGAGCGAATGCACGGTTCGTGGCCTGGTCCGCTCCGCGTCGATGTCCACGTAGCGGCCACTCAGCCGATCCAGTTCATACTGGGTGTGGTAGCCGATCACGTTGCCGATGTAGTGCCACTTCAGAATGTGCGCATCAACAAGCAGCTGATCACCTGAGACCTGCAAAGTGGTATCGCGTCCGTCAGGAAACTCGAGGAACGCCTGAAATGCGGCGGGTCCTGTTGGCACGGTGGTGACGGTGAGCGCGACTTCTTCCTGCGTAAGACCGCGATAGCCTTGTGTTGCTGCGCCGAGTGTTGCGAAGAGTGCGGCTAACGAGAGAAAAAGCGCACCTGTGCCGGTGCTTCCGATGGCGCCGAAGCGGCGCCTTTTTCTCCAGGCGCTCACCGCGAACGCCAGAAAAAGCACGCCGACTACCGCGAATGCAATCGCTATCCCTGTGAAAATCTGCAATTCAACTCCCTCGCACTGATGAGTAGTGACGACTGAAGTTGATCACGGCGCTTTACTGATGGCACCCCTTGAAGAATTGCGGTCCGTTCAGACGGACACGGCTTCTGGCTTCGTCAACGAGACAACGCCGTCGTCACGAAGCGAGTTGGGCGCGTTGAGATGTGCGCGATCTGACACGCCAACACCGAGTCGCGCGACCAGCTCACCGCCGAACCAGGTTGTGAGGCTCAGCACAGCCAACCCTGCCAGTGACAGGAGACGTGCGGCGAGCGGCGGGTCTTCAGGTTCATTGCGTCGCAACCACCAACTGCCAGCGAAGAGAGCGAGTGCTGTCAGCGCAGACGTGCCGTGCACCGCACCCACGCGCTTCGCGCGCGTGTTCGCGGGCAAACTCAACCAGTCGATTGAGCCGAACGGCGCGGCCGTCAGTCCGGCGAGTACGCCGATGCCCATCATGCGATGGGCGGCCACGGTCCATGAGGGGTCGTCACTCGTCCATCCCCAGACGTCCATGCCGACTGAGCCAACGAGCAAGCCGATCGGAATCGGTACGAACACCTGATGCGCGGGATGACCGAGCACTTTGACGCGACTTTCCATGGCGACACCTTGGCGAAAGCACACATGCGGTGAGGAATGATTGACTCAGTCGAGTCGTATACCATCTTCTGAGCTTCGCTTAGGCGGTGCGCGTTCGCTATCAACTATTCGGACGATTTTCGTCTACAACGAGCGCTTCCGTTGGCGTTGATCTTTCTCGTGCCCGGCGCATCTTTGTCCACGTGGTCGTAATCACCGTACGCAAGTGAGGCGCGTGTGTCGAATAGTTGGACCCCTGTTTCGCACGAGAACTGTCATCAGCTCACTGGACCGTTCTATCATGGCACCAAAGCGGAACTCCAGGTTGGTGACTTGATCACCACTGGATACGAATCTCACTTCGAATCTGGCCGCGCGCTCAATCACGTGTACTTCGCGGCGCTGATGGAGCCGGCGATTTGGGGAGCTGAACTTGCGATGTCCTTGTCAGGATTAGATGGTCGAGGCTTCATCTACATCGTTGAGCCGACCGGGCCGTTCGAAGATGATCCGAACCTGACGAACAAGAAGTTTCCCGGCAATCCAACGCAGTCGTATCGCAGCAGCGCACCGCTTCGCGTTGTCGGCGTGGTACACGATTGGACGGCACATGCGCCGGAAGTGCTGCAAGGAATGCTGGATTCACTCGCCGATCTCAGACGATGCGGTGCGGCCCTGATCGAGGACTAGTTGGTGTGATGCAGAGACGCTTGTGACTTCACGCGTCGATTAACTGCAACGCCTCACGTCCACCGTGAATCGCATCGGCTGGCAACTTGCGATCAAACGTGGCGAGCTGCGCGTCATGCGCGATGGCCAGCGCGAGCAGGTACAAATCATTCACGCGTGATGGCGTGCGCATGGTTGCATCGCGCACACGATTGGCGTCGAGCAACGAAATGTTGTCGGGCACAAACTCGTGACGTGGTGATGCGCAGAACGCGGCGAGCACTTCGCGCGCGGCGGTGTTCGATCACGATTGGCGAGGCAGAAGCGCGAGCAGTTTTAGTTCGATCAATCTGCTCGCAATAGTGACACGCCTACCTCGAGGCTATAGGGCATATGCCCAATAGCCGCGTTTGAGCGCGAATAGCAGCTTGCGATTCCACTCCTGCGCGACGGCGCTCAGGCTTCGCTTGCATTGCGGGCATCGCTGGATGCAAACGTCGTTCGCGTCCCAACTTCTTGGAGAGCCAATGCCGCAGCCAATGCACCCTCCTCACGACAGCACACGACAGCACACGACAGCACACGAAACCACGACGAACCGCATTCGGTTTCGCACTACTGCTGATCTCAGCCGCCGCGTGTGATTCCAGCACACACGTAGCGCCGACGGCGATGCCAGACCCAATAGCTAGTCCCGCGAGCCCAGCACCGTCACCGCCAGCCTTGATGGCTATTCAGGCGAGCAACGCGAACACGTGCTCTGTGCACCTCAATCCTACTCGGACCAATCGGACGTCAAGTCGGCTTCCGCTTCCGGAACGCGTCCGTCGTAGCGCGCCTGGCATCGAACTGTCTCGAATCCAGTTCCTTCGATGGGACGGCATCTCAAAGCAGCCATCGGCAATCATCGACTGCGTGATCCCGCGAGATATGGAGATCGTTTCGATAGTTAAGGATTTCTTCCTGCGAGGCGAGGGAAACGCAATCGGTCGTCGTGCACGTGATACCGGTTCTCCCTTGATCGCGGCGATGTCTGATGAGTTTTACGATGGTATGACGTGCTGGTACGACCACGGCTTCAATCAATTCGACTGCGAGGGGGTACAGTGTACCTACGGTGGTCAGTCAATGTTGGTTGACGCGGCCGCAGATGATTCAGCGAGTACCACAACTGGAGCGCATTTTAATGCCCTGTACGATCCGAGCGGCCAGTATACCTGCGACAATGGGTGTACGTTGTGGGCCGATGGTATGGGAGGCGTTGGCTTCCACTGCCCCGAGGACGAGGGGGGTGATGAAGGTGGCGGCGCTGGCGGCGCTCCGCCCCCAGCCGTTTCGTTGTGTGATATGCCGACAAACTGGAATAACAACGTGGACACGCTGATGATTTGCGATCGCGACCGAAGCGCTTCCGAGGATAGTCTAATTGCGCTAGCGCGCACGAATCATCTCCGCACGAATTTTGCTGGAGACAGTCAGGCTCAGCAGATATGTCAGGAAATGAATACATGGCTCACTACAGCGCTCGCTGAGACAAACCCGCAGACCGGAAAGCAGACTTTTAGTACCGGCGTCGACAACTCCGGAATCACTCCACATTGGGGCCAAGCCATGTCAGGTGTCGGTCATGTAGACCCACGTACATATCAAAATGTGCGTAACAATCCGACGAGCGTTGTCGCCTGGCGTCGGCTCCTAAGCACCCTGCTTCACGAGGCTGCGCATGGATGGGGATACAAAGAACATCCCAATCAGTTCGACTCGCAGGGTCGCTACAGCGATGAGTACTTCAAGCGCCTTTTCCCAAATACTCTCGAGGCGGGAACATGTTTAAAGTAGCGCGATATCGATGGTTATGCAGCACAGCGTGTGTACTCACCTTAAGTCTCTGCGGCAGCGTCGCTGCACAGGAGGTTTCACCCGCCGCACTCTCTCAGGCTATCAAGTCATCAAGAGTGTCCGCGCTTCAAGATCGACAACCGGTGGATTTCTGCGACGTTCCCATGTTCTGGTCGCCTGACGGCAGGATCATTGACGACGGAATGTTGGCCCCTGCATCGTTGCCACGCGTGAAGGCGGACTGCACTCCTCGTCCAACAGGAGTGTTCTACGCCAAGGTGCATCGCGTCGAGATCTTCGCCGATTCTGTGGTTGTACGCGGCGCAAGTCGATTTAATGACGTCGCGCGTTCGGAGACTATGGTGTTTCACCGCGAGCGCGGGCTGCTACGCTTTTTCGAAGCACGTATCTCTGGGATCATGTTTTTGCATTGATGTGCAACGTTGTATGCTTATTGTACGAGCATGGCGTAGTACTTGGATTTCTGACGCGTTCAGCAAACCCGGCATGACGCCCTGTCAGGTTTGCTGAGCGAAGTCAGTAGATCGGTACTCACGCGTCAATCAACTGCACCGCCTCACGTCCACCGTGAATCGCATCGGCTGGCAGCTTGCGATCAAACGTGGCGAGCTGCGCGTCATGCGCGATCGCCAGCGCGAGCAGATACAAATCATTCACGCGCGACGGCGTGAGCATGGTCGCATCACGCACCTGATCGGCGTCGAGCAACGAAATGTTGTCGGGCACAAACTCGTGACGTGGTGATGCACAGAACGCGGCGAGCACTTCGCGCGCGGCGGTAACGCTGCCGAGGTGGTTGGGATAGGCGGGGTTGCCGACGACGCGCAGCACACCGTTCTGCACGAGTGGACAGGTGAGCCAGCGCGCCTCCGGATTGGAGGCGGCCCAGCTGTGCGCGGCGTCGTGAAACACGTGCTGCGGGTCGAGCAGCGCTAGCACCGTGTTTACATCGAGCAGAGCGCGGCGAATATGCCGCCCCTTACGCGGACTCATCGAGCAAGGTGCGTACGATGTCGGGCGTCACGCGTCCGGCGCCCGCTCGCGCCGGGAAAAGCGTGATACCGTTGCGCGTGCTCCGCTGGGTGGGAGTCGACAGCGCCGTACGGACCAGTTCAGAGATCACCTCGCCGATCGGGACGCCTCGGGCGGCGGCGATTGCTTTGGCCGCGTCGAGAATGTCGTCGTCCAGGGTTAGCGTGGTGCGCACGAAGGAAACATCACGCATCACGCATCAGATGTCAAGGCAGAGATCCGAACTGCAACTGCTTTTACCACGGGGACACGGAGGCACGGAGGAACTGTGTGCTGGACGGCTGGGTTTGTTTTCGGTATTTATTCGGTATACAACGAACCTGATAATGACTTCCCCTGCCCCTTCCCCTTGGCGAATTGCCTGTGTTCGCATTCCGCGCTTCCCTCTGGGGGCGGTGTGGCGGAATGCGCCGGTCCCGGCGGGTGCGGCGCCGGTGCAGCTCACGTTGGCGCTGGCGATGGGGCCGGCAGAAACGGTGCTGGCGGCGCCGACTGCCCATTGGGATACGGCTCCGCGGGCGCTCATGGAGGGGCAGCGTCTCAAGGCCGTGTCGGTCGCGGCGGCGCGCGCTGGGGTCACGGCGGGCATGCGCGTAACCGAAGCGCGGGCGCGGTGTGCCACGCTTGATGTGCGCGAGTGGGATCATGACACGATCACGCGTGCGATTACGGAAACCACGGCGTCGTTTCTCGCGGCTAGTCCGCAGGTCACACCGGCGGCGGGTAGCGCGGGGACGTGGTGGATTGGGGCGAATGGTTTTGCCAATCGACCCGGTGGTGAAGACGCGTTGCTTGAGTTGTTGCTCACGATTGCGCGCCGGTGGCATCCCGATGCGCGTGTCGCGATTGCTGATTCGTGTGTGTCAGCGCGCGCAGCCACGTGGAATCCGCCGCGTGGCAGTGCGAGTACGATTGTGCCGAGTGGTGGATGTGCGGCGTATCTGGCTCCCGCTCCGCTGGGTTTGATTCCCATGGACGCCGACGTACGCACCGCACTCAGCGCACTCGGCATCCGCACACTCGGTGCGTTTGCGGCGCTGGCGTCTGGTGATGTAGAAGCGCGTTGGGGTGCAACCGGTCTCGCGAGTTGGAAACTCGCGCGTGGTATTGATCCGCGTCGTCCGGGACTCGTGCGTGTTGACGCACCACGCGCGGTGCACGCCGAGTTGGCCACGCCGGCGCAAACTGTCACACCAGTTGGATTTCTTGTGCGCGCGGCGCTTGAACGTCTTGTGCACGATCTCGTGCGTGACGGCCGATCAGCCGCGTCGGTGGCGATTACGCTGGAGCTTGATGTGGCGCGTCAGAATACCGACGCGCATCTCGAAGCGATTGTGGGCGCCGATGCGCAGCGTCTCGACGGATGGGATCGTGCCACGCGCAGCATTACGCGCGAAGTGCGTCCGGCTCGTCCACTCGCGCGTGTTGAGCCTTTGGTGGAGCAGTGTCGCTCGTTGCTGGAGCGATGGATACTGCCGGCTGCGGTGACTGGTGTGACGGTGCACATTCCGGCCACTGCACCACTGGCTGCAGATCAAGGTGATTTACTTGAGCCGTCGTGGCGTGATGCGGCGGCGAGTGTAGAAGCGGCGATTGCGCGATTGGCGGCGGCGCTTGATCCGGACGGACGCGGTGATGTGGTGGTGCATCCGGAAAAACAGGATGCACACCGGTATGATCGCGCCGGTGTATGGGTGCGCGCAGATGCGTGGACGTTAGCGGAGCGTGCGACGCGTGAGGATGTGACATTGCGTGCTGCGAAACCGCGTGATGAAATGACAGCACCTGCCCCGTCGTCGCTCGATCACGCCGCGTTGCGTTTACTGGAGACGCCGGATCCCGTCACGGTGGAATGTGGCGTGCATGGTGCGCCGAGTGCGGTGGCGTGGCAGCAGCGTCGCGTGATGGTGTCACACGCGAGTGGTCCCGAGCGACTCACCGGCGACTGGTGGCGTGCGGATGCATTCGCGCGCGATTACTGGCGGTGTATGGCGGATGGCGAGGGGGATTTGTTGTTGTATCAGGAGATGGGACGATGGTTTGTGCATGGGTGGTTTGATTGATGCGAGCGGCGGTGTTGTGATGACGCGTGCGTTTGATCGATGATGAGATGCTGCGGCAGGGTGTCAGCATTCCTGAATGACATTGATTTGTGGCCACAGGTTCGCCGGTGCTTGAGCGATGCCCACCATTCTTCGCGTGGGGCCGTATCGCTTCTTCTTTTACGCCGGTGATCGAGCCGAACCGCCGCACGTACATGTCGAGCGCGATGACAATCGTGCAAAGGTCTGGCTCGATCCAGTCCGACTTCAGGAGAGTGGCGGCTTCCCGCGGGGAGAGTTGGCGCGTATCGTGATGATGGTGCAGGAGCACGCTGGTGACTTGCGGAGGAGCTGGGATGACTACTTCTCGGATTGAATACGGTCCTGCGTACGCGCAGGGAGTCTCCGTCAGCGATGATACGCTGACGGTCGCTTTGGCGGATGGTCGCAGCATTTCGGCGCCGCTCGCGTGGTACCCGCGGTTGGCGAATGGCAGTGTTATCGAGCGCAACAACTGGCGACTGATCGGCCGCGGCGAGGGCGTACGCTGGCCCGATCTCGACGAAGACATCAGTGTAGACAACTTGCTGGCCGGCGCGCGATCTGGCGAAAGCGATCGGTCGTTCAAGCAGTGGTTGGCAGCGCGGTGATGAGCGGTCCGTCGATGAGCGACGGCATGATTACACCGGCGCTGCAATGATGATGCGAGTCGTGAGAACGCGCGCCAACATACGGGATGTCACCGCCACGCCTGCTCACCAGATTCAGAGAGCGAGCTGCTGTCCGACGGTTCAGCCCTCGCACCACCGAAGCGTACATCCGCTGGGTGCGTAGTTACATCCGATACCATCAGTTGCGGCATCCGGCGTCTTTGGGTGTTACCGATGTGCGGACTTATCTCGGCTATCTGGCCACCGAACGACGCGTGGCGTCGTCGACCCAGAATCAGGCGCTCGCAGCGCTGCGCTTTCTGTATGCTGAGGTGCTCGAGCAACCGCTGCCTGTAGTGAATGGGATCCCAGCGGCGCGAATACCGCATGTGCTTCCGAACGTGCTCTCACGCGTCGATGCACATCGTGTGCTCCACGCGATGACCGGTGTACCGCAGCTGATGGCGCGACTCTTGTATGGTACCGGCCTGCGCTTGCAGGAGTGCTGTGCGCTTCGTTTGAAGGATCTGAACTTTGCGCGCGCCGAATTGATTGTGCGGCGCGGTAAGGGCGATCGCGACCGGGTGACCATGTTGCCGGAGCGATTGCACGCCGCCTTGCAGCAGCAGGTCGAGACCAGCCGGCGGATGCGGCAAGTGCGACTAGGCAGAGGGGGTGGTGCCGTGCTGCTGCCGCATGCATTCGAACGCAAGCATTCATCGGCGAGCCGGCACGCGGCTTGGTGGTGGCTGTTCCCTGCGAGTCGCGAATTCGAATCACCTGACTACCGGGTTCGCGTGACGCATCACATTCACCCCAGCGTGCTTCAACGTGCAGTGAGTGACGCGGGGCGACGAATCGGCCTCGACCAGCGAGTGGGTTGCCACACCTTCCGCCACTCGTTCGCGACGCATTTGCTTGAGGCCCGTTATGACATTCGCACGGTGCAAGAGTTGCTCGGCCACCGCGATGTGTCGACCACGATGATCTATACGCACGTGCTCAATCGCGGTGGCCTAGGCGTTCGCAGTCCGCTCGACATGGATCCACCGTAGAGGACCATGAGACAGTTCGTTTGGTCGTTGCTCGGCGGAGGCTCGCGTTATGCTGCGATATCTGCAGCATAACCGCTTCGCACATGGCCCACTCTTGACCGAATAAACTATTGGGGCGAGTGTGTTTACGCTGTTCAACGGCTTCATTGTCGCCGCTGATTATGCTGCGCCAACGCGCGACATAAATTGCGCTTTGCAGTAATCGCCTGCAGTCTAATACTCGTTAGGTGGACCGAGGAACAATGGAGACGGAGAGCGTGACAATTCGAGGCGACCTTAGAGAGGTCGAGCCGCTGATCAGTCGCTTGATCTCGATTGGAGGAGAGTTCTACGCGAAGGATCGCACTTGGTCCCACCTGAAAAACAAAGAGGACTGGTCAAAAATCCACTCAGTGACGGATACGACCGTACGAGGGCACCTCGAGGACGTCTACGCGGTCGGAAGAGATATGTGCCTCTTCATGTCCGAGGCGCTGCTCATCGTCAACAGTGACTTCTCTAAGTATCCTACGCTGACCAGCATAATCACGAGCTTTGACGGAACTTGGGTATACCAAGATCTCGAATACATTCCGCGAAGAGCGAGAGAGGATGTTCTCCGCATACAGTTCAACAATTGGGCGACCGGCCAGATGCTCGCGCTTTTCGACGAGCAACTTGGCTTGCTGCAGGTGGTCCGTGCCACGTTAGCTCTGCTTAAGCAAAGCGATCTCTATAGACTGGAGAACGGGATGTCGATTCCAGAGAAGAACAGTTCGGTAAACATCACGGTGGGCGATATCTCAGACAGCGCAGTGGCGATCCATTCTGCCAACAGCAGTCAGACGCTTCATCGCGAGCAGACGATATTTCGCGATCTGATTAAGGCGATTGAGGATGCGCCCATCGAAAACAAGGACGCAGTTTTGTCCGCAGCGCGGGAAATGGAGTCGAACTACAGAACTGGATCTTGGATTACCGCCTACAAGAACTTCATGTCTGTAGCCGCCGATCATCTGCAGGTGATCCAGCCGTTCCTTCCAGCTCTGGCATCTATGCTCTGACAAGGACACCTAACGGTGCTTGCTGCAGTCGGGCGTAGCTTCGGAAGCGCGCTGCGCGCGCATTCCATTGGGGCGCCCGCTGCAGAAGCCGGCGTTATACCGCAGTAACTGACTCTATTGCATTTCCGAGCGATGCGCCCCTGCCTTCTCCAAATCAAATGAGCCAGTCAAAGCGACACTTCGAAGAATTCCAACCGCATTCAAAGCACAAGCACCTGATTTTGCAGCAGTATTTTCTGGCGTGGGGGCATAAGCTCGGGCTGCGTCCGGGCGCCGGGACCTTGATCCTGTACGTCGATGCATGTGCCGGCCGCGGTCAAGATGACCTCGGAAATCACGGATCGCCGCTTATTGCGGCGGTAGCTGCTGCTGTGGCACAGGAGAGCGTTGGATCCCGTCGTGAGACGCCATTCCAGATTCATGTAGTCGCCATTGAGGCGAATCGTGCGCACTATGAGTCGCTCGCGCGTCTACTGTCACCTTTCGGAAGTAAGGTTACTGTTCTGCATGGGACGCTCCAAGAGCGGACAGGTGAGCTTGAGGGACGATTCCCCGACACGCCGACCCTCACGTTCATTGACCCTTTCGGGCTCGACCCGCTTCGATCCGAGGTTGTCCGTCGCTCTATGAGTGGCGACAAAAACGAGGCGCTGCTCCTATTCGCGGACCAAGCCGCACTCCGACACTTTGGTGCGATAGCTGCGGAAGAGACACGTGCAGAGCGTCGCCATCGAGAGGCCGCGAACCCACTTCCGCTCTTTCCAGGTTTGGCGGCCGATGGAATCGACGATCTCGCCTCTGCCGCCGTTGAGAGCCGTGAGGCGCTTGACATCACCCGCGAAAGCGCGCTCCGCATAATGAATGCAGCATTCGGCGACGACACGTGGCTCGCCGTCGTAGAACAGGCCCCGCAGACTCTTCGCCGCCGGGCGCTTATCGATCTCTATTCCGCACGACTGCGCACTTGGGGCGCAACGTTCACTCTTCGCGTTCCCATCGTGGATTCCTCCAGCGTCCACGCCTATACGCTGATCCATGCTTCGAAGTCCCCCAAAGCGTACGTGACCATGAAGGAAGCAGTCTCGTATGCGCTTGAGCATAGCCCACTGCCGCAGAATGTCGTGGAACACATGCGCGAGCTCGTGCGGAGCGATCTAGATTCTGTAGAGCGCGCGGTCCGCCGTCAGTTTGCGGGCACAACGATTCGATGGGCAGAAAACACGCAGGATCGGCTAGCACCATGCGTCCGACGCTTCGTTTTGGAGACAACCGAGGCCTACCCGTTCGAACTCGATGAGCTCAAGGCTCGTCTGCAGCCAATGAAACTTCCCGGCAGATCAATCATCTACGCCTTCCCGCCGGAGTGACCGGATGTCGACGCACATCGAGTGGACGGATGAGGTGTGGAATCCGATGACCGGATGCACCAAGATTACGAGTGGATGCGATAACTGCTATGCACACGCAGTCGCACATACTCGCACTCGTGACATCTACTTGAAACAGCCGCCAGTCCAGAATTCGGAGTCGGGACGCGTCGATCCATTCGCTCCCCGCTTTTGGGTCGATCGACTCGAGACGCCGCTAAAGTGGGCCACTCCTCGACGGATCTTTGTCAATTCGATGAGTGACGTGTTTCACGCGCACTTCACCACCGAACAGATACGCATGGTGTTTGACGTGATGAATGCTTGCCCGCAGCACCAATTTCAGCTACTCACGAAACGCCCAGAACGTGCGGTACGCCTTGCAGAAGAATTCGCCTGGACGGAGAATATTTGGTTCGGCACCTCGATCGAGAACATGAGCGTCGCACGACGGGCAGATTCCCTGAGGAAGGTTCCTGCTCATGTTCGCTTCATTTCGGCGGAGCCGTTACTCGGCCCACTTGATGACCTCGACCTTACTGGAATTGATTGGGTAATTGGAGGCGGAGAGAGCGGTATCGGGTTCCGTCCGGTCGAGCTTGCGTGGGCTCAAGGACTCAGATTGCTGTGCGAGCGACACGCGGTCGCCTTTTTCTGGAAGCAGTGGGGCGGCCGCAGGTCAAAGTCTGGTGGGCGAAGTCTGGATGGTCGCACGTGGAGCGAGTACCCCGTCGCTCTTCCTGCGGTGCGAGCGCCGTGACTGCGGTATAACCTTGCGTTGCTGCTGACAGGGCCTTCACGGATTGCGACGGTTCGCTGCGCTCACTGTCGCATCCTAATTGAAGGGCCCTGCTGCAGAACGCGAGCGTTATCTCAACCGGGCAACCTTCGTTCCACCTTCAGCCATCGCTCCATGGCTCGATTCCCACGCTTCCATTCGTTGGCGTTGTTCGCCTTCCTCGCGCTTGGCTGTGGTCGCGAGCCCGACGCCGGAAGTCGGACTGACGTCCCGGCCTTCGACCTTGAAGCAGCGCGCACGCTCATCGCGCAACACAATAAGCAGTTCACCGACGCGCACGTTGCGGGTGACGTCGCCACCATTGATGCGCTGTTCCTTCCCGATGCCCGGTCGTACCCGCCCGGCGCTCCCGCGGCCATCGGCATCGAAGCGATCCATGCGTTGACCGTGGACTTCCTCAAGGCCGGCATCACCGAGTTTCGCGAAGAGACCACCGCCTTCTATGGGAACGCCGAGCAGATCGTGGACGAAGGCATCTACGTGCTTGCCTATGGTGAAGGCGTCACGGAGCGCGGCAAGTATATCAACGTGTGGAAGCAGGTGAACGGAAACTGGCGGATCCAAGCGAACATCTGGAACACGGACCCGCCGCAGGCCGCACCGAAGTAGCATGGCAATGACACATGAGTAGGATCGCCATGCGTCCTTATCGTCTTCGGCCTGTAGATGCGCTGTTGGTATTGATCGCCTGCCTGACCGCCGTGACCGTGCAGGCACAGCCACTCAAATCACACCTTCGAGCAGACGGTATGCTTAGCCGCCTCGATGGCAGCACCATCTCGTCGCAGACCGCCGACTCGATCGTGCGGCAGCAGGTGCTACAGCACCGAATCGCCGGGTTACAGGTGGCCGTGGTCAACGATGGACGCTTGGTCTGGAGCGAGGCATATGGGGTTCGCGCGCGCGGCGATGGTGCAGGCTCAGCTCCGGCGGGCCCCGACCTCCCGATGCAGCGCTCGACGACCACCTGGGCGGCGTCCATCACGAAGGCCGTCTTTGGTATTTATGTGATGCAGCTTGTGGAGCAGGGTCGCTTCGACCTTGATCTTCCGATCGTGCGCCAGTTGCCACAGCCGCTCGACAGCTATGCACCGTACCGCGAGAAGGCTGCGCTCATTGTGCATGACACGCTGTGGTCACGCGTCACGCCGCGCATGCTGCTGTCGCACACCGGTGGTCTGGTGAACTTCGCGACGATGGAGCCCGATGGTCGAATGCGCCTCCATGACGTGCCGGGCACCCGCTATCGATACTCCGGCGAGGGAATCAACCTGCTGCAGTTTGTGATCGAGCAGCGACTCGGTCATCCTCTCGATTCGCTGATGCAGTCGGCGATTTTCGCTCCGCTGCAGATGCGCCGGACCAGTCTGACATTTCGCGCTGATTTTTCCGACGACATTGCGGATCGCTTCGACCCCGACGGCCGATTTCTCGCGAAAACTCGGCGCGCGCCGGCGCGCGCGGCCGGGTCGATGACGTCGTCGGCCGAGGATCTGGCGGCATTCGCCGTGGCGCTGCTTGACGATCGTCTGCTACGCGAAGGAACACGCCGCGAGATGCTGCGGCCGCAGGTGCGCATCACCGCACGCACCCAGTTCGGCCCCGGAAGCGAGGCGACGGACGGCGACGAAGCAGCGCGACTCGGTCTGGCGTATGGCATGGGGTGGGGTCTTCTGACGCAAACGCAACACGGCCCCGCGTTTTTCAAGGAAGGCCATGGCGACGGTGCGCAGACATATCTCCTCTGCTTCCTTCGCCAGCGCAGCTGTATTGTGCTGCTTGCCAACAGCGACAACGGCGAGTTTGCCTTTCGCCCACTGGTGAACGCCCTGCTCGGCACGGATGACGTGCCATGGACGTGGGAGGGCTGGACGCCAGCGCAGATCCGCGAGTCTTGGCGTAACAGGTAGGCCGGGCGTTAGACATCTAACGAGCACCGTCTCATCTTTGGGCCATGACCGGAAAACAGTACACACTGATTGGCCCTGACGGAAAGGAAGTGCTCAGTGCACTACCGGGCACTCGCCCTTGATCGCGAATAAAGGCAGTATTAAATACTGCGACGTTCGCGGTGGCCTTGTTCGGTCAACCAGCGAGAATGCCCCCCACCGCATCGATCAACCGCGCCCGCAACACGCTCGCGCGTTCACTCAGGCTCCGCTGACGTCGCTGGTATTCGTCTCTCCCTGCGGGCGTCTCCACACACACTGGGGCGAAGCCCATGGAGCGAAGGTCATACGGACCGGCCTGCATGTCGAGCACCCGCAGTTCCGCCGCGAGCGCAAAGCAATCCCACAGCAGATCGCTCCCGATCCACGGCATCGACGTGTACGCCCATCGATACAGGTCCATGTTGGCATGGATGCAGCCTGGCTGCTCGACGTCATGTCGCGTCGACCACGATAGTGCAACACGATTCATCGGCTTCGCGGCGGGCGCGAAAAACCGGAAGGCGTCGAAGTGACTGCACGCGACAGGACGACTCTCCACAAACGCGTCCACCTGTTCCTGCGGTAGACGGAGCGATGCGATCGCAGCGTGCCGCGCGTCGTGACTGCCATACACCATTGCCCACTCGTGCATGCCGAAGCACCCAAAGTTGGCGGGTCGATCTCGCGTCGCACGCAGCACGCGCAGCACGTCGTCGAGCGTCGCACGCTCCGCGGACGAAAGGGCGCTTGTGTTCCGACGGATCACGCCGTCGGTCACCTGATACTCCGGTCCCTTGAACCGCTCGCGTGCTTCCGCGCTATCGACAAGAAGCTCGTGCTGTGCCGGATGCCACGACTCCAGCTTTCCACCGGAATAGCTGTAATACTGAAACAGAAAGTCGTAGACGGGATGAACTTCCCGACGTGATCGCCGCTCTCTATTCGGTTGCGTCCACCGCTGCACGCGCTCGAGATGTGCTGCGGCGCGCGCCTCCCACTGGGAAGTGCCCAACACAGATTCGGCCGCACGTCGTGCATCGGAAAGCGGGGAGTCGAGCATGTCGGAATCTATCGCATTCAAAACGGTGCCGGCTGCTCTACAACCACTGACGCGCCGGACACCGGATGTTCGAATGCCAGCCGTTCGGCGTGCAGCAACAGGCGTTCGTCGTCATGTGGTGCCGTTCGCCCGTAGAGCCGATCGCCGACAATGGGCGCGTTGAGCCCCTGGGGATGTGCCGCGTGCACACGCAACTGGTGCGTGCGACCGGTGTGCGGTGTGAACTGCACTCGCGTACGTCCATGTTCGCGCGCGAGCACACGCCATTCGGTATCTGCCGGCTTGCCGAAAATCGGATCGTGGATATTTCGCGGCCGGTCGTCCACATCGACACGCAGCGGCAACGTGATGTGGCCATGATCACCCGTTACGTCGCCATCCAGCCGCGCCACGTATTGTTTGTCGATCAGGCGCAGTGAGAAAAGACGTTGCAGTGCCGATGCGATCGTGAGGGTTTTCGCGACGAGGAGCAATCCCGACGTGTCGAGATCAAGACGATGCACCACCATCGGACCAGTCGCGTCAGGATAACGCGCGCGGAGTCGCGTCACTACGCAATCCTGCAACGAGGCGCTGCGGCCCGGCACCGTAAGCAGCCCACTGGGCTTGTTCACCACCAGCAGGTGTTCGTCTTCGTAAACTGCGACCGGCTCGGCAGGATCGACCGCGGCGGAACCGTAGAGCGGGGCGGAATCTGCTGGAAGCCCATCGAGCATGTGCGTGAGAATGGGCAGACACTTACCGCGACATGCGGCGTAGAATACGCCCGCGCGGCGATCACCCGTCGGCGACGGAGCGCCCCACCAGAATTCGGCGAGTGCGAGCGGACGGAGCGCAAGCCGATAGGCGTGCGCCATCAACTTCGGCGCTGCGCAATCACCCGCGCCTGCGGGTGGTTCGGCGGGTGCGAAGATCGCACGCAGCGAACGCACCTCACCGCTCGCATTCGGGAAGTGGTAACTGTCCTGTATCTGTCCCATCAGCGTGCGAGAACGCGCGGTGCGCGCTTCATCGAGTGCGCGCACGGCAGCGGTGACCCGATGCGCCTCCCACGTACTCGCGTCGCCGGGCAAACTCGCGAGCAGCGTTGCGCGTCGCGCCGAGAAGTCCAGCATTTCTGCTTCACCTGGAATCCACGCGAGGTCCCGCATCGCGCGATCGAAGGCGGGAGGTACCCAGCCCTCGATCTCCCACTGTCCGTTCACCATGCCGGAGAAGCCGCGCAGGTAGCCGATGGTTCCGTCGGGTGCGGCGACGACAAGCACGCCGAACATCTTGCCGTTACCCGGTTCGTTCAGCCGCCACGAGTTCGCGTGCGGCGACTGCAGCATGTCTACGAGTTCCATGGCCGCGCACCGCGCGAGTGGGTGCAGTGCACCGCGGTCGAATGGCGACGGGAAGCGGGTGGGGTATTCGGCGAAGGCTGGCGCGGGAGAGAATGTGATCACCAATACACAATACCCTGCAGACAAAGCCACGGCGTATTCAGGAGTCGGCTTCTTGGCATCGGGTGATTTTGCGCGCGCGGCGGGGCGGTGTCCAGCGACGGACCTGTGCGTCGATGCGTTCATCGTGCCGAAGCACGAGAGCGCCGAGTAGACGCCCATCCCAGAACGCTGTCGAGTTAACTTGCAACTCAATCATGCGACTCGGACCCATAACAGCTATCGTGTTGGTGGTGCTCGCCTGCACCGACGTTGTTGGGCCGCCGTTCTTCGGCGACTCGCTTCCGAGGTCGGCCCAGACGCTCCCCGGCGTGGAGCTGTCCGTCACCGCAGACCACATTGTGGTTAAGCGGGGTGATTCGCTGACGTTTAGCGCCACAGCAGTCAATCGATCCAATGCGCGTGTCCAGCTCGGGCAGGCGTGTGGACCCATGATGGACGTAGTGGTGGTAGCGCCAACGGGTCGCGAACAGTCGGCGATTACCGGGAACCGCACGGATGTCGTGTTCAGCTGTCCGCTTCCCGCCAATTTCTTCGCCGATCCCGAAGAGAGTCGAACGATCCAGATTGCGTGGCGGGCTCCGCAACTCCGAGGCAGGTATACTGCCCGCGCTGGTTTACGCCGCATGGATGGACTCGGAAATGAGAGCCCAGAACTGGTCATTGTAGTGCGGTAGCGCACCGATCAGATCTGGCAGCAACACGCCGTTGGGATGTTCGAGGCTCGCGACAATCTGCGCTTCGTGCAGGAATGGTGACGAAAGCGCGTGACACGACGTCTGATTGTAGCAGTGAATGTGCACCAAACAAACACACGCCTTCTCTGAACTGACGCTCGTCGTGACTGCCAACTGGGAACTGATTCGTGAGTTCGCGCCGATTGTCATGTTACTCGGCGCCGTCGTCTGGGGTTTGGTGCACGCTCGGCATCGTCTCCGACCTTGGTACGCGTGGCTGTCCGGTCTCGGAGCACTTGTCTCGCTGCCGCTCACCTTTTTGCTGCTCTCAGAGGCACGCGCGGGAACGTTCACGGGTTGGGGTGGCCTCGGGATGATACTGATCTTCCTTCCCGCAGTCTTTGTGGCGGCTTTCTCTGCCACTGCACTCGCCACCCTCGCTGTGCTCGTCCCACGTTACGGCTTCAACCCACCAACGAAAACCGAGCGCGAAGCGGAGTGGGAGCGGAGATCGAGTCCCGAGGGCCAACGAGGGTTGGCGATTTTCAAGCTGAAGTTTTCAGTCATCGGACTCGCCATCGTGCTGCTGATAATCTGGCTGCGCGAATTCATGCGCTGAGTGAGACTGAGCCGCTCCAGCTCTCGCTATTGGCCGTATAACGACGCGTGCTGCCGATGCAACGCAAATCATGCGCGCTGCAGTTTCTCGTCAACTCGTCCCTGTTTCGAAACTGTGTTGTGCGCGCGTCGTACGCCGTTGCATGACCAAACAACGCAAACGTCTGACC
>JALHNZ010000031.1:3667-10574 GCA_022843265.1 Gemmatimonadaceae bacterium | reverse complement strand
TTCGCATTCGTGCTGAGCCGAGATGCCGCCTGCCCCACCATCGATGCGACGGCGAACACATCGGCACCCGCTGGCGCGCCGACCATGCAGGCCGCACGCTATCACTGCTACGGTGATACAGACGTCATTCACTGGGAAACGGTCGCTCGCCCTGCACTGTCCGACAGCAGCGTGCTGGTGCGCGTGCATGCAGCCGCGACCAATCCGCTCGATTGGCACTACATGCGCGGCAAACCGTACATCATGCGATTGTCGAGTGGCATGGGACGACCGTCGGAGGTGCGACTGGGACAGGATTTTGCCGGCGTTGTTGAGGCAGTGGGCGCGAGGGTGACACGCTTTGCGCCAGGCGACTCCGTGTTTGGCGCAAGCACGGGCGCGTTCGGCGAGTACATCGCTGTCCGCGAAAACGCAGACATTGCACACGTGCCGGATTCAATGAGCCTGGTCGAAGCGGCGGCGATACCTGTGGCCGCGACCACGGCGCTGCAGGCCGTGCGCGATGTCGGACAAGTGACAACCGGTCAGCGTGTGTTGGTTAACGGTGCATCGGGCGGTGTTGGCACGTATGCGGTGCAAATCGCGAAGTCACTTGGCGCACACGTGACCGGCGTATCGAGCGCTCGCAATGTGGAGCTGGTGCGCTCTCTTGGTGCCGACGTCACGATCGACTACACGAGTGAAGACTTCACAACCGGAACAGCGCGCTACGATGTCATCATCGACAACGTCGGTAATCATGGCCCGTCTGCACTGCGCCGAGTGCTCGCGACCACCGGTCGCGTTGTTGTGGTGGGCGGACCGGAACGCGATCGCTGGCTTGGTCCGATTTCGCATATGGTCAGCGCCCTCGTGTACGGCTGGTTTGTCGAGCCAACGTTCAAGGGAATGTTTTCCGAAACGTCGCAGGCCGATCTCGAGTATTTATCTGCGCTGGTCAAGCAGGGTAAGCTTCGCTCCGTGATTGACCGTCAGTTTGCGGCGCCGGAACTACGCGAGGCCATTGCGTATCAGGAAAGCGGGCGTTCGCGCGGGAAGAACGTGGTGATCATTCGCTGACGGCGCCGAGCAAACTTTTTTCTACGTCGCCAGCAGTTCCCGCACCGAGACCTTCAAGCTCTCGCGGCAGGCCAGGTAACCCACCAGGCACACGGACGCCACCATGGTAACGACGATCCCGGCCACCCATAGCGTGTCTGGATTGTAGGGGAGATTGAACTGGGCCTGGTAGATCAGCAGGCCCGCGACCCAGGTACCCACGACGGCACCAGCGGCGGCAATCAAGGCCGTCACGCCCCAGTCGTAGAAGTTCAGCGACAGACAATCGCCGTTCCGCAGTCCCATGCTCATCAGCAAGCCATGCTTCTGGCGATCATCGGCGGCGAAACCGCGAACAGACGCGGCAAGCACACAGAGCGCCAACAACAACACCATCGCCGCGTAGCCGCTCGTGACCTTCGTGACGATACCGAGCGTCTGGTCAAACCGTTCGGTCAGCTCCTGCAGCGGTACCAGCGAGAGCGTTGGGTGTTGCTGCCACAGGTCCGCAAGCGCATCCCATGCCGGTTCCGGCAGCTCCATGCTCCCCATGTAAAGCGTTGGCGCATCGATGTGCGCCCGCGCAGATAGCGGCACCTGGAACCAAAAGGTTATCGATCCTCCACCCGGCTTGAATGCGTGGCTCGCCACCAGGGTAAAGTCGAAACTTCTGCCGCCGATCTGGTAGGTAAGCGTGTCGCCATACACAAACCCCATGTCTGTCATGACTTCGGGTTCGGCGGAAATCTGCTGCCAGTTGTTCGTGCCGGCCGGCCACCAGTTGCCGCCCACGACACGATTGTTCTCCGGCACGGTGTCGGTCCAGCTCAGCCGGATCGGTTCTGTGAGTGTGGCGAATGAGTCGCTGGGTTTTTGCGCATGGTCGGCGAGCAATTTGCCATTCACGGCCACGAGCTGTGCGAACACAAATGGTCGCAGCACACGTACGCTGCTGCTCGTTTCCGCAGCCCAACGATGAATACCGTCCAGCTGGTCTGCCTGCGCTTCGGTGATCAGCAGATTGCCATCATGTCTGCGGCCATGGTTTTCCATCGTCGCGCCCAGATCGCGCATCAACATCAGCGTGAACAGCAGCAGCAACCCGCACAAGCCCAGCCCCGCAACCTGCGCCGACTTGGCAAACAGACGCTGGCGCATCATGAAAAACGCAAACGGAAGCAGTCCGGTGCGTCGGCGCCCCCAAACATCACCCACGCGGATGACGGTCCAAGTCAGTGCCACCATCAACGTGAGCGCCACACAGATCGCCGAGAGCGTCATGCCCGTGAGCAGCCAATTGTCGGAATAGACGGCGGCCAGCAGCGTGACTGATGTGAGGCTCCAAAACAGCCGTTGCCACACATCGCGGTGCTCTGTGGGATTACGAATAAGAGAGAGCAGCGAGGCGCGGGAGAGCTGAATAAAACTGGGAACCTGAAGGGCGAGCAGCAGCAGAAAGACAAGGCCGATCGTCTTCACGGCAGGCACCCAGTGCCATGTCGCCGTCAGCCCGGGGAACTGGCCGTTCAGCTGGGCGACGATCACGCCGTAGGCGAGTTTCGCCAGCAGCGTCGCGAACAACACGGACACCGTGAAGCCGGTCAGCCATTCGCCAAGCGCCATGAACATGCCGGTGCGCGTGCGAATGCCGAAGCTCGCATAAAGCGCGAGCTGGTAACGCTTTGTAGCAAGCCAGCGGCGGTTGGTCATGTCGAGGGCCACGGCGCCCATAAAAAACAGAATCACGGCGGCCAGACCCAGAAAGTTCTCGGTCCGCTGCCAGAAGCCCGCAAGCGGGTGCTGGCCTCCCGTCTTTTTGATCACGCGTGCTCCGGGCAGCGTCCCGCGTGCCCAGTCTGCAACTGCCAGTTGCTCGCGTTCACTCGCCGTGACGAGATAGCGTGTAAGGCCCCGACTACTGTCGATCGACGTCCCTGCAAGGCTTCTGGTGTGCACCATGGCACGAAGCACCGTGCTATGGCCCTCCATGATGCGGTCGGGTTCATGAAACAGGATGGCGCTGAACCGCAAGGCGGCGCCACCGATGATGAGCGTGTCCCCTACCTGCGTATTCAGCTTGATCGCCAGCCTCGATTCGAGCCAGATCTCACCGACGTTCGGGCCCCGGTTGACGGCGCGCTGCGTGGATGCCGGCGTGTCACCAACCTGAAGATTTCCCTGTAACGGGTACGCGTCATCCACCCGCTTCAAGCGCACGCGGGCCCATGCCCCACCGTGCGTGAGCGTGATGTCGCTTGCCTGCGTGACCGACACGCGTGGGGCCAACGATCGTAATGCGACGTCGTCATTCCGATTCAGCGGCGCATGGAGTTCGACCACAAGGTCGGAGCCCAGCAGCTGATCGAGATTGTCCGCCAGATAGCGTTGGATCGAGGCGCTGGTGAGCGTGAGCGTGATGAGGAAAAAGAGCAGGACCGTTTGTGTGGCCATGCTGATGCGTCCGTCCCCCGCGATCAGGTCGCGCCACGCATTTTCGAGCGTCAGCCTGAGTGCATTCATGCGATCGCTTCCAGCCGTCCGGCCGCCAGAAGCAGACGTGCATCCGCACGCAGGGCCAGCTCTCTGCTATGCGTTACGATCACGAGGCCGCATCCCGTCTCCCGCGCGCAATCGAACATCAGTTCGGCCACACTTTCGGACGTGTGCATATCCAGATTGCCCGTGGGCTCATCGGCGAAGACGAAACGCGGCGCACTCACGAACGCTCGCGCTACCGCAATGCGCTGCTGCTCACCTCCGCTCAGTTGGTGGGGTCGATGCCGCGCGCGGTCTTTGAGGCCGACCTTCTCCAACCAAAGGGCGGCAATGTCGAAAGCGTTTCGATTGCCCTTCAGGCGAAGCGGCAACGCGAGGTTGCCGATGGCATCGAGTTCCGGCATCAGATGAAACTGCTGGAAAATGAAGCCGGAGTTCGCGCGCATCGTCAGCGCGTCGACGAGGGCCCCGTCGATGGTGAAGCGCACCGTGCCGCCCGCCGGTATTTCCAGGCCAGCGGCAATCGAAAGCAGGCTGGACTTTCCCGCTCCCGACGGCCCGACGATGGCCAGGGCTTCGCCCGCACGCGTGGTGCACGAAAGGTCGCGGAAGAGTTCGATCCGTTCGCTGGCGGTATCAAAATGATGGCTGATGCCTTTCAGCTCGATCGTATCCTGCACGGTGGCTCCTGTCGTTGAACGCTCGACTTGCTGCATGGAGCGCAACTAACACAGGGGACTTCAACCGTTCATCAAACCGCACGTGTTGCCGGAGAGCGCGTAGGGTGACACGGTGTTCTACGGCACCCTCGCGGTGCGCTCATCCACTTCCGCCGTCAGGAAGTAGCCCAACGCGGGCTCCCCCGGCCGAGTGAGGTTGGCCACGTTGCCGCGCAAGCTGGCTGGCGGTGTCGAGAAGGGCGAGCCGTCGCCGAGCGTCACGTTGTTGAGGGTGAGGTAGAAACGATACCCCTGCTCGCTGAGCGACATGTGTCGCAGGCGCACCGTCTGGCCCGTGCGCAGCACAACGCCCGAGTACGGCTGGTAGCCACGCACGAGTGCGCCGTTGAAGAAGGCGTCGCGCTCCATGGGGCGAAACCGAAATGCCGTATCGGCCGCCACCAGTTGCTGACCGTCCACGAACTGGTCCCACACGTAGTAGTTGTCGACGCCGGGCGGATCCCTGAAGTCGATCGTCGCCCGCGGACCCGCTTCTTGCGCGACATCCGGTGGCGCGAAGAGCCCCGTGCGCTCCCGGAAGTAGAACGAATCGATCGGGGCCACTGACAGCAGCGAGTCGCTGCCTTGGTACGTCTCATTGTTCCACCGCACGCGCAGCGTGTACCGCCGGTTGAGCACCGGCACGAGACTGTCGGTGACGTACACGCCTGGCGTGGTCGCCTGCTCGCGGAAGAGCGTGGTGACGCCGCGACTGTCCGTGACCCGCACCTCCGCACCGCGCGCCGGGGGTGGCCCCTCAGGTGCGAAGTACGGAGCGGTAGTGCTCAGGGTGATCACCTGCCGACCGGACGGCGCCCCGCGCACCAGTTCAAGCCGTCCGACCACCACCAGACGCGTGGCCATTGTAGGCACCGTGATGTCCACCACACGCTCGCAGCCCATCGTCAACAGCAGCGCGGCCCCCAGTGCTGTCACACGCGTACGCATCTTAAAAACGGAAGACATAACTCAAGCTCGGAATGATGCCAAAAATGGAGGTCTGGACCGCATCAGCGACCAGCGGATTGTCGTTGCGCTGCTGCACCCGCAGCGATTGCGCGTTGAAGCGGTTGTAGGCGTTGACCACGCCAAACTGCAGCTCGCCACGCCGGAGCTGCCGCGTGAGGCTCAGGTCCAGGCGGTGATAGAGTGGCAGACGCGATGAGTTGCGATCGCCGTATTCGGCCACGAGGAAGCCATCTACCCAGTAGCGCGCGCGCGGCAGCGTGGCCGGGAGGCCCGACGCGAGCACAAAGGTTGAGCCCACGCGCCACTTCGGCTTCCACAACCAGCTCCCCACAAGCGACAGGTTGTGCGTCTTGTCGAAAGGCGACGCGTACCAGCGTCCGCCGCTGATTCCGCCATCGGTGGTGCCCGGCGCGGGGAAGCGCTGCTCGGCCCGTGCCAGCGTGTAGCTCGCCCAGCCGCTAAAGCGGCCCTCGGCGCGCCTGGCAAAGAGCTCCAGTCCGTACGCGCGTCCCTCGCCCTGCACGAGCATCGTCTCCAGGCGCGGATTCAGAAACACGTCCACCCCGTCGATGTAGTCCACCACGTTCTGCGCGCGCTTCCAGTACGTCTCGGCCGTGAGCTCCACGCCGCGGTACTGTCCCGTCCATCCGAACGCGTACTGGTCGGCCACCTGCGGGCGGATGTACGGCCCGGCCGGCTCCCACACATCCAGCGGTGTGGGCGAGTTCGTGTTCGACACCAGCTGCAGGAACTGCTGCGTTCGCGCGTAGCTCGCCTTCAGGCTGTGTTGCGGCGTGAGGGAGAAGCGCACCGTGGCGCGCGGCTCCAGGCCATCGTAGAACGCCATGCGGGTGCCGCGCGACACGCGACTGCTGTCTACCAGCACGCCAGGCTCGTAACGACCCAGCGACGGGTTCCAGACCAGTGGCGCATTGTTCGCGTACTCATACCGCGTGCCCTCGCCCACGCGGGCGAAGTCGGCGTAGCGCAGGCCAGCCTGCAGACCCAGGCGCGTGCCCACATCCATCTCCCAATTCAAGAATGCAGCACGGGAGACGCCCAGGCGTCTTTCCACTTCGCGCGTGCGCAAACTGGAGCCTGCCGTATCACCGACCGGGCTCAATCGACCGGGGCGAAAGATGCTGCGCGAGAACTCGCCGCCGACACTGAGCCGCTGGCTGGCCGTCATCTGCCACGTTTCATCGATTCGCAGGTCCGCGCTCACGATCCGTGCGACCCAGGTCGCCGAATCGTCCGGCTCGGCGCGAAGGCCCAGTTTGTAGTCGTAGTCGCTCCACGCACCGGAGATCTTGGAGAAGAGGCGCCCGCCGAACGCCTGATTCCAACGGAGCGCGGTGGCGCGGTTGCCCCACGTGGCGCCGAAGCCGGCGTTCTGCACCGCGAACAGGTCGCGGCCCATGAAGCCGGAAGCGATCACGGCGCCGGTGGTCCCGATGTTGACCTGCGCCCTGGCATTGAGGTCGTAGAAGTAGGCGCGGTTGTCGCGGATGGTCGTGTCACTGGCCAGCGGCAGGAAGGCGTCCGCGTAGGAGCGTCGGGCGGCCAGAATGTAGGACCCACGCTTGCCCGGCACCGGCCCTTCCAGCAGCAGCTTGCTGGAGAGCAGGCCGATGGACGCCGTGCCTGCGAACTCCTCGCGGTTGCCCTCTCGCTGCCGGATGTCT
>JALHNZ010000031.1:0-3657 GCA_022843265.1 Gemmatimonadaceae bacterium | reverse complement strand
ATCGCGTCGGCATTGAAGGTGGAGAGGAAGCCGAGGATGTGTGATGGGTTGTAGATGGTGGACTCATCGAGCAGGATGAGATTCTGGTCGACGCTGCCGCCGCGCACCGAGAAGGCGGTGGTGGCATCGGACGTGGTGGCCACACCCGGCAGGAGCGTGAGTGTGCGCAACGGGTCGACCTCGCCGAGCACCGGTGGCACCGCCTTGGCGGCGGCCATGCTCAGGCGCACGACGCTCATCTGCGGCGCAGCGGGATCCAGGTCGGCGCGTTCCTCGCGCTTGGCCTGCACCTGTACGGTTTGCAACACCTTCTCCGACGCGCGCAGGCGAAGGGTGAGATCCAGCCGTCCATTCACCACGATGGTGGTGTCGAGCGGCGCGTACCCGATGGCGCGCACGCGCAAACGATGCGGCCCCACCGGGAGCACGAGGGCGTAGAAGCCTTCTTCGTTGGTTTGGCGCACCTGCGCGTCGGCATCCACGCGAATGATGGCGCCGCGCACCACCTCGCCCGATGCGACGCTGCGTACGTAGCCGGCAACGCGCTCGCGGCGCGCGTTAATCGAGATGTCCGGCGACGGCGTAGAAACAGACTGCGGCGCGGACCCGGCGCCGGGTGGCGCCTGCGCGGACAACGGCGGCACCGTGATGAGGAGCGTCAGGAGGAATAACGAGCGATTCACAAAAACATTGGGACGAGGGATGGGACGAAACTTACAGCGTATGTTTGAACGTACACCGTAAGCTTTTGTTGGTCAAGCGCGACCGTTCGCTTGCCTTACCCTGTCAGTCGCCGGACTGTCACTCGCCCACCGTCGAAGCAACGATGCTTGACCACCACATCGCGATTCAAAAGGCACGGCTCGTTGGCGTCGCTGCAGCGACTGGCGAAATCACGCGGCGGTTAGTCTGGTCGTTGCTCGGCGGTGGCTCGCGTTATGCTGCGATATTTGCAGCATAACCGCTCTGCACATGCCCCACTCTTGACCGAATACACTGTTGGAGCGAATGTGTTTACGCTGTTCAACTGCATCACGGTCGCCGTCCGTTATGCTGCGTCATCGCGCGACATAAATCGCGCTGTGCAATGATCGCCTGCAGCCTAATACTCGTTATGCTCACACCTAGGGGTGTTGCGGGCAGCCGGATTTCTCGCCATTCTTTTGCCATGGTAGAACGCTCACAGGCCCTCGAATCGCTCACCGTCGATGAGCGGATTGTGCTCATGGGGCGGCTTTGGGATAGCCTTGATCCGGCGGCCGCGGCACCGCTCTCCCCTGCGCTAGCTGCGGAGCTCGATGCCCGCGAGGCCGAGGCGGATGCAGATCCGGACGCCGGCATCCCGTGGGCGGCGCTCCGCGACGAACTGCGCACGCGGATTCGCTAGGTGGCACACGTCCGCATCCGAGCGCGGGCGCGCGCCGAGATTGCGGAAGCTTTCGAGTGGTACCACGATCGATCCGAGGTTGCGGCGGCTGACTTTCTCGCCGAACTCGACGTGGCCATCAATCAGATCAGCGAAGCACCTGAGCAGTTTCCCGTCGTCCAGGGGCTCCTTCGTCGCGTCCTTATCCGGCGGTTTCCGTACGCGGTCTACTACAAGTGCTATCCGAACGGCGTCAGCGTCGTCGGCGTCATCCACGGGCACCGTCACCCCGCGACCTGGTTGCGCCGCGCCGGACCATAACGAAGGTTGGTGCTGACGGCCACGCTGCGGAAGCGGCGGCTGCGCCGCCGCGATTTGTTGAGTGGCCGCCGCCGCTACTGTCAGGCCCCCTTGGATTGTGCGAATCACGATGATTGGCGTCCCGAACCGCGTTGTCGCGTGGGGCTTCTATGCCTTCTTCCTACTTCTTCTATTCGGTTCCGGCGCCGCAGCCGTTGCCACTCGGCTAGGCTGGTCTCCGCCGCCTCAAATAGAGACGTCGCTCTCGTTGTTCGTAGCAGGTTTCTCGGTGTTCGCGCTCTGGAGTACCGCCAAAGCCATCCGCTGGACCGAGCAAAACGGATGGGATCAACTTCCGTAAGGCATTCAGTTGGTTGGAGCCCGCTCGAGGAGTATCTACTCGCCGTAGGCATAACGATGCTTGCTGCAGTCGGGCGTACACGGTAGCGCGCTACGCGCGCATTTCACTAGATCGCCCGCTGCAGAAGCGAACGTTATGCGGCACGACTCCTGATTAACCGAAACCGGTTGATCCTACCTCATTGGGCGCTGACGGAAGATGTCATTGCGAAGCGCGACCGAGGCAGACTGGCCATCGGTATGGTCGATTATCAGACAGGTGGCCGCGGCCGGTAACACATACTCGTTAGAACCTGATGTATCAGAGTCCGCGGCGAAGGAGTACTGGATGGGGCCTGGACTTTCCGCCTTCGTCGCTGAGGACGCCGGGGAGATCGTAGGCACCTACACGCTGAGGGCGAACCAGCGCGGTTTGGGCTCGCACGTTGCCAATGCCGGCTATATGGTGCGGCCCGGATTCGACGGTCGCGGCATCGGCTTCCGGCTTGCCGAGCACAGCCTGGCGCAAGCGCGAGCCGCCGGGTTTCAAGCCATGCAGTTCAACGCCGTCGTGAGCACCAACCACCGCGCCATCGCCCTATGGCAGCGGTTGGGCTTTAGCATTGTCGGCACCATTCCAAAAGCCTTCAGGCATCTGGAGCTCGGATTGGTGGACCTGCACATCATGCACCGATTCTTGTAGGGAAATGTCGACGGCTCTCACTCCGGCTTGCCCGTCTGAACCCCAGGTCCGATCTTGATTGCATGAAGGTTCGCGATGCACTTCGTTTGCTGACCGACGATGGCTGGTTCCTCGTTCGAACACGGGGAAGTCATCAGCAGTACAAGCATTCTACCAAACCAGGGTTAGTCACCGTCGCAGGCCATCCGGGCGACGAGCTGGCACCCGGTACGCTGAACAGCATCCTCAAGCAGGCGGGGTTGAAGTCATGAAGCTACTTATCGTGGTCGAGCCGACGGCCTCAGGATTCTCGGCGTACGCACCGGACGTCCCGGGGTGTGTGGCGACGGGGCCCACGCGCGAAGCGGTCGAACGCACGATGCGCGAGGCCATCGAGTTTCATCTGGAAGGGCTTCGCGAAGAAGGGATAGCCGCGCCGGAGCCGCATGCGTACGCGACCGTTGTCGAGGTTGCTGCATAACGATGCTTGCTGCAGTCGGGCGGCTCGGTAGCTCGCGGCGCTCGCGTTTGATTTGATCGCCCGCTGCAGAAGCCCACGTCATCCCAATGCCCACGTGATGTGCTCATGAAGGTCGCATGATTTCTCGCGAGCTTGTAGTCAGCATCCGTATCGAAGCGCCGCCGCTCGACGTGGCGTGGGCGCTTCAGCTCGGGCGCAGCGAACTCTCGCCACCGAGTCAACGTCTGCCGCATCTCGAGTTCCAGACGACCGTACGAGTGGTTGCGGGAACGAACGGTGAACTCGACTTCCGTGGCCCGGCTGTGCAAGGGCCGCGGGCCGGACGGTTCATCTATCTCACCTCGGGCAGTCGGGCGGGCCAGCGCGATTCTTGCTGGGATCGCCGAGCCAAGGTGTCACTCGAGGGACTGCGGCCGCTACTCGCTCAAGAGCCGAGCGACGCGGCGATCACAAGCTGCGTCGCGGCCATCAATGGAACGGGCCGTGACG
>JALHNZ010000030.1 GCA_022843265.1 Gemmatimonadaceae bacterium | reverse complement strand
GGGCGATGGTATGACGTGCGTCGTGATAGGCGTCCGTGGCGGCCGCCGAGAGGGCGTAGGCACCCCGATGCGGATTCGCGTTGGCCGTGCTGTAGAAGCCCGTGATGGCGTCGAGCACCGACTGTGGTTTCTGCGACGTGGCGGCGGAATCGAGATAGTGCAAACCGGGCTGCGCCGCGAGCAGCGGAAAATCGGCGCGCGGTGCGAGGGAAGCTCGCGTCGACGAATGACCTGCGGCGGCCTGCACCGCTGCGCTCGTCGCCGCTGTAATCGCCGCGTTAACGGCGGTAAAAATTGCTGTCATACAACCTCCGAGGGCGCGATCGGTTCGCGTCGCGCTCCAATAAATACTTCGCCCTCAACAATGCGCACGGGAAACGTGGGCAATGCGTCGGTGGCTGGACCCTGCAACACGGCACCCGTGGCGCACGAGAACTGCGCGCCGTGCCACGGACATTCGATCACCGGCGCTGATTCGCCGTCTACGGTTAATGCGTCGCCACCCGAGAGCGCAAAGGCGCGATGCGGACACACATCATGCACCGCCCACACCTCGTGGCCGCGCCGCACCACGCACACGCGCTCGCCGTTCGACAACACGACACCCTGCGGCAACCCATCTTCGAGATCGGCGAGCAAACCGGCACGCTCAAACTCGCTGGGCAACGGCTCCGATAATGGCTCCGCCGACGGATCGTTCGAATGCTCCGACGATGGCAACACAGTCACCCACTACTCCGTGGACACCGGTGCCACGGGTGCATCACTTGCAATCGCGGCCTTCAGGGTATGCCACGCCAGCGATGCACACTTCACCCGAATCGGAAAGCGCGACACACTCGAAAAAACAATCAGCTGCCCGAGTGAATCCTTCGTGATTTCCGCTTCCGGCATACGGCCTGTCACCAGCGCGTGGAATTTTTCGAACAACACATCCACATCTGCCAGTGACTTGCCTTGCACCGCCGCCGTCATCAACGAGGCAGACGCCTTGGAAATCGCGCACCCGTGGCCCGTAAACTTCACATCCTGCAGCACATCACCATCCAGTCGCACGGCGACCTCCACCTGATCGCCGCACAACGGATTTTTCCCCTCAGCCGAACCCGTGGCGCCGCTGAGCGGGCCAAAGTTTCGTGGCTTGCGGTTGTGGTCAAGAATGACCGACTGATACAGCTCCTGCAGGTCCGACATTCGCGACTCAGTCGGTAACTGACGTAAACCGACGCATCGTGATGCGCTCGAGCTCATCACGAATCGTTTCATTTTCAATCGTTTCGAGTACGTCTGCGGCAAACGCGTACGTGAGCAGCTGGCGTGAGGTGTCGTTGTCAATGCCGCGGCTCTTCATGTAAAACAGTGCCGTTTCATCAATACGACCCACGGTCGCGCCGTGTGTGCACTTCACGTCGTCCGCAAAAATCTCAAGCTGCGGCTTGGCATCCACCTGCGCGGTTTTCGACAGCAGCATGGTGTTGTTGGTCTGCTTGCCGTCGGTCTGCTGCGCGATGGACTGCACAAACACCTTGCCGTTAAACACGCCGTGTGACGTGTCGTCGAGAATGCTCTTGTACATCTGACGGCTGAAGCACTTGGGCTGGGCGTGTTCAATACGGGTTTGCACATCGCCGTGTTGCTCACCATCCAACATGGTGAGTCCGTTGAGCGTGGTGCCACAGCCCTCACCATCCAGCACGGTGTACACGTTCGTGCGCGAGAGCTGAGCGCCGGTGGTAAACGCGAAGTTCACGTAGTGCGAATCGCGTCCCTGACGGGCTTCGATCGTGCCCACGTGATACGCGTTGCGTCCTTCGCGCTGCACCTTGAGATGGTGCAGCGTGGCGCCGCTTTCCACCGTGACTTCCGTAACGGCATTGGAGAAATACGTGCCGTCCGTGAGCCCGACCCAGCTCTCAATGACCGTGGCGCGTGCGTGCCGTTCCGCCAGCATGAGAATGCGCGGGTGCTGCATGCCACCAACACCGGCGTCATTCACCACGAACAGCAAGTGCACCGGCACATCGATGACCATTTCCTTGGACACGTGCACCACCACGCCTTCGCCAAGGAACGAAGCATTGAGCGCCGTGAACCCATCACGAGCCGCCGGTGCCAACGTGCCAAGCTGACGTGTGACCACATCGCCGAGCTCACCCACAGCCTGCGCCAGCGGCAACACACGAATGCCAGCCGGCAAGTTGTCGGTCTGCGACAGCGACGGCGCGTACACGCCGTTCACGAACACCAGCGTGGGCCACGACGTGGAGAAGATGTACGGCGCCAGCTGTTCCGCCGTGACACCACTCGCGTCGCCCTGCATGGGCGCGAACGTGGATTCGGCAATCGCCGACACGCTTGTGTAGTGCCAATCTTCCACCTTGGTGGTGGGGAGCCCGTTCGCTTCGAACTCACGATGACCAGCCGCACGTTCAGCGCGTAGCGCTTCCGGTGCTTCCGACGCGGACGCGGCGGTGGCCTGTGAGAGCAGCGCGGGCGCTGCAATCATCGTGTTCACGCGACGGCCTCCAGCAACCAATCGTATCCGCGCGCCTCAAGTTCGAGCGCGAGTTCCTTGCCACCCGACTTCACAATGCGACCGCCCGCCAGCACGTGCACGTAGTCGGGCACGATGTAGTTGAGCAAACGCTGATAGTGCGTCACCACAATCGCCGCGTTGTCAGGACGCTTGAGTGCGTTCACACCGTTGGCGACAATGCGCAGCGCGTCGATGTCGAGGCCGGAATCCGTCTCGTCGAGAATCGCAAGCGTAGGCGTGAGCACTGCCATCTGCAGAATTTCGTTGCGCTTCTTTTCACCACCGGAAAAGCCTGCGTTCACCGAGCGATGCAGCATGGCCGGATCCATATCCACCAGCTTGAGTTGCTCTTCAACCAGATCCAGGAACTCCATGGGATCCACTTCGTCCAGTCCCTTCGCCTTGCGCTTGGCGTTGTACGCGGCGCGCAAGAAGTAGGCATTGGAAACGCCCGGAATCTCTACCGGATACTGAAACGCCAGGAACACGCCCTGCTGCGCGCGTACTTCGGCGTCCATTTCCGCAAGATTTTCACCGTGATACAGAATCTCTCCGCCGGTGATTTCATACGCGGGGTGACCCGCAAGCACCTGCGCCAGCGTGCTCTTGCCGGAGCCGTTGGGCCCCATGACAGCGTGCACTTCGCCGGCGTTTACGGTGAGAGAAATGCCTTTCAAAATCGGCGTGCCATCAACGGCGGCGTGCAGGTCACGAATCTCGAGCATGTTCGATGTATGTGCGGGGGGCCGAAGCCCCGGTTCAAATCAAAAGGAGAAAACCTGCGGAATCAGCCGACGCTGCCTTCGAGCGTAATGCCCAGCAACTGCTGCGCTTCAAGCGCAAACTCCATGGGCAGTTCCTTGAACACTTCCTTGCAGAAGCCGCTCACAATCATGGACACCGCCTGCTCAGCATCGAGACCACGCTGCTTGAGGTAGAAGATCTGATCTTCACCAATCTTGCTCGTGGACGCTTCGTGCTCGAGAATGGCCGAGTTGTTCTGCACTTCGATGTACGGAAACGTGTGCGCGCCGCACTCATTGCCCACCAGCATGGAGTCGCACTGCGTGTAGTTACGCGCGCCTTCCGCCTTGGGGAGAATGTGCACCTTGCCGCGGTACGAGTTCTGTCCCTTCATCGCGGAAATGCCTTTGCTCACGATGTTGGATTTTGTATTGCGCCCAATGTGAATCATCTTGGTGCCGGTGTCCGCCTGCTGCATCTTGGACGCCACGGCCACCGAGTAGAACTCACCCACCGAGTTGTCGCCCTGCAGAATCACGCTCGGATACTTCCACGTGATCGCAGAACCAGTCTCCACCTGCGTCCATGAAATCTTGGCGTTCTTCATGGCTTTGCCGCGCTTGGTGACAAAGTTGTAAATGCCACCGAGCCCGTTTTCGTCGCCGGCGTACCAGTTCTGCACGGTGGAATACTTCACCGTGGCACTGTCGAGCGCGATGATTTCCACCACGGCCGCGTGCAACTGATTGGTATCGCGCTTGGGCGCCGTGCAGCCTTCCAGATAGCTCACGTACGACCCCTCGTCGGCCACAATGAGCGTGCGCTCAAACTGTCCGGTGGTGGCCTGATTGATGCGGAAATACGTGCTCAGCTCCATGGGGCATTTCACACCCTTGGGGATGTAGCAGAACGAACCATCAGAGAACACCGCCGAGTTGAGCGCGGCAAAAAAGTTGTCGCTGTACGGAATGACCGTGCCGAGATACTGACGCACCAGATCACCGTGTTCGCGTACCGCTTCGCCGAACGAACAGAAGATGATGCCTTCTTTCGCCAGCTCTTCACGGAACGACGTACCCACCGACACCGAGTCAAACACGGCGTCAACAGCCACGCCATTCATGCGCTTCTGTTCGTTGAGTGAAATGCCGAGTTTGGCATACGTCTCGAGCAGCTTCGGATCCACTTCGTCGAGTGAACCCACACCCTTGATGGACTTGGGCGCTGAGTAGTACGACGACGCCTGGTAGTCGATCGGCTCGTACGTGACGTTGGGCCAATGCGGTTCTTTCATGGTGAGCCAGCGGCGATACGCCTTGAGGCGCCACTCCAGCAACCACTCGGGTTCCTGCTTCTTGGCGGAAATGAAGCGAACCGTTTCTTCACTGAGACCAGGCGGCAGTGTTTCTGCCTCGATGTCGGTGCTGAAACCGTACTGATATTCGCGGTTGACCAATTGGTCGATGGTCGCGCTCATGCCTGCTCCTCGTCCCACGTGGAAAGCCCGTGTGCGGCGGGCGCAGTCGCGCTCATCGCAGCCGGAACGTCGTTGTTGTTCTCGTTGCTATTTGTTGCGGTACACACGCTGTAGGCGCACAACTCACCACCCTGCTGGCGATGTACCTGTCGTTCTACTTTGGCCTTCAGAAGTCGCGACAACTGCCGCGCCTCCACATCACACGCTTCGGGAAAACGCGAGGCGACTTCGCACATCGCACAGTTATGAATGCGCAACGTCGCACAGTGTTCGTCCAGCGCTTCGCCCTCGGCCATGTACCCGCGCGCCGACAGCAACTCGGCCACCAGCTGCACCCGTTCGTTGAGCGGCAACCCATCGAGCACAGGTAGTGCATCGGCGGCGAGTGTGTCCCACTCGCTTGCCAGCACGCGTTCCACCGAACTCGCGCCGCGCTCGCTCTGCAGCGCTTCGAGCGCCGAAAACAGCACCGAGGCGTAACGACGCGGAAAAACCGACTCGCCCGTTTCGGTGAGCCGATAGGCAAACACCGGCGCCCCAACCCCTCGGACTTCACGCTGATACCGTACCACACCGTCTTCTTCGAGCACCTTGAGGTGCCGCCGCAGCGCGTTGGGGGTCAGTCCAAACCGCGAGGCCAGCTCCGTCGCCGTGAGCGGCTGCTCCTTTTTGAGCACCACCAGCAACTCCGCCCGCACCCCTCGGAACCCGCCCAGCGCACCAATGACGTCTTGCATACCAGATAATATATGTCGGGAATAGGTAATCGACAACGAAACTGTTGACGAATCGGTCAGGTTCCCAGCAGATGCAGCGAATACCCGTGCGAAAGCGTTGCACGTAACGCATACTGTTGCTTGGGCTGGCGTTTCTGGCCGATTCTCGTGACACGGTGCAGCGGGAGCGGCCACAACTTCGAGAGGGCGGAGTGCGCACTACCATTGTCTTCGCGCTGATCGTGCTGGCGGCCGGACTGTTCTATGTCCTGCGGCTGCGTTCGAAAGCGTACCGACGCGTGCACGTGAAGGACGGGCTGACGCAGTTCAAGGCGTCATTCCCCGGCCGCCGCATTCCCGATGCGCTGCTCGAGCAGACCTACGCACACCTGATTGAACGTCGTGAGGCCGTTGGCGATGACGCGGATGAGCATTTTTTTGTCGCCCCGGGACACGATTTGCGCACGGTCTACCATCTGGACGGTCTCGATATTGAAGACGCGGTGCTGGTGATCGCCGATCGGGCCAGCGCGCGGTTGCCGCGTGCGCACGACCTGGATGACCTCAAAGGCAAGGTGCGCACGGTACAGGATCTGGTGCAGTTCCTGGAGCCGTACTTCGTGTCCGAGCCCGCCGACGGGTGATTTCGCGGTCCACCATATGTGTTCTGGCCGTGGCGCTGCTGGGGCTGAGCGCATGCGGTGGAGGTTTGACTCCGCTGCCGCCGTCCACAGCTCCCACGCCCACGCGAGACGCGCCGAGGGCCGGACGAGATCGGCCTGCGGCATCGGGACCACTGGGCGAAGGTGTACGCGACATTGACCTGGACGCCCTCTGGGAGCGCGAGCTGATGGTGCCAGTGCAGGGACTCAGTCCGTCCGCGCTGCGCAATGATTACGAGGCCAGGCGTGGCACGCGCGCGCATCTGGCGCTCGATATGCTGGCGCCACGAGGCACGCCCGTGCTGGCTGCCGATGACGGCACCGTGGGCCGACTCGGCACGACGCCGGTTGGTGGCAATATTGTGTACGCCACCGATCCGCAGCAGCGATTCGTCTACTATTACGCGCATCTGGATCGGCACGCCCGCGGCCTGTCCGTGGGCGACAAGGTGCGCAAAGGCGATGTAATCGGCTACGTAGGCACTACCGGAAACGCCCCCGCAAACGCACCCCATTTACACTTTCAGGTCATGTTGCGTGGCGCCGGGCGCGCATGGTGGGATGGCCCCGCCATCAATCCGTGGCCGTTCTTCGTACATTCCGGCACGGCGAATCGGTAGATTGCGCTGTTTGGTGCGGTGCCGTACGCGGTCCCGCCGGTCTCTGCGACGTGTTCGTCACCCTGTAGCCCTCTTCACATGACCATGCGCGGTAAGGATCGCGCTGCGCTTCGCGCTGAAGCGCACCACCTGTCTGTCACTGTTCATGTCGGGCAAGGCGGCATCACACCGACACTGCTCGCCAGTTGCGACGATGTGCTGCGCACTCGCGAACTCGTGAAGGGCCAGGTCGCCAAGGGTGGTGAACTCTCCGCGCGCGAAGCAGCGGAAACAATTGCCCCGGCCATGAGCGCTGAGATCATTCAGGTGATTGGCCGCACCTTCACGCTCTACCGCGAGAATCCTGAACTGAAGCGCGGTGAGCTGCCGCCGTGGCGTCGCTGACGTCGCACTCTCCGCATCGTCTTGTTTCGCACGTCGTGGCCCACTAACGTGACGTGGTCCGACGCTGGTCTGAAGCGAAAGCCTTGAGCCGAACTCCCAATGCCCTACGTCATTACCGAAGCCTGCATCAACGTCAAGGACAAGTCCTGTGTGGACGTGTGCCCCGTCGACTGCATTTACGAAGGTCCGGATCAGTTGTTCATTCACCCGGACGAGTGCATCGACTGCGGTGCGTGTGAACCAGAGTGTCCGGTCACCGCCATCTTTCCGGAAGAAGATGTTCCGGTTCAGCTCAAGTCGTTCGTCGCAAAAAATCGCGAAGTGTTTCTGGGCGGTACGCCGCCGGGCCGCCCCACGCGATAGTTGCGTTCGACTGATTACATGAAGCGGGCTTTGAGGTAGAACGCCCCGCCGAGCGCGATGTACTGCAGCACCGTGCTGCGCTCGCTCCAAATTGCTTCTCCCCACGCATGTGGTCCGCTGCTCGCATTCTTTGGCGGCCGCGGAAACCAGCGTGGGGTTTGGCTTTTGTACGTGAGATATTCCTGACCGAAAATGCTTTCGAGTACGCCTTCTTCATATCGCACAATGAAGTAGTACTCGACCGCAAAGAGCAGTGCGGCAACGGGCAGGAACCACAGCACGCCGGATGCGACGATAAATCCCATCCAGATAAACCAGTTGCCCACATAAAGCGGATTGCGACACCACGCAAACGCGCCGTAGTCAACAAGCCGTTGCACCGTGCGTGAACGACGACGTGTAACGGTGCCTGCCGCCGCAACACCGGCGAGGCGAATCGCTTCGCCGATGAGCACCAACACGAGTGCAATAATCCATGTGTTGAGCGCCTGCACGCCTGGCACCAGCAGCGGCACCACAATGAACGGCACCGGAATCCATCCGCGATTGCGAAATAGCACTTCGCCAAATTTTGCCGCGCGTGTGCATTCCGCGGCGCATGGTTCAACTACGGCAGGTGCAGGCGTAGTGGCAGACGTCATCACAGTGGGATTCAAGACTCAGGTTCGTTGCACGAGTTCGAAAAACTCGAGCATCACATGATTCACGGCCGATGGCCGTTCAAGACAACTCGCATGTCCAGCGCCAGCAATCACGTCAAAGCGACGCGCCGTACCCGCGGGTAACTGCGCAATCAACTGCTCCGCCTTCGCCACCGGTGTAAGTGCGTCTTCGTCACCAACGATCACCTGCGTAGGCACCCGGACGGTCGACATGACGTCTGTCGCGTCTGGGCGATCTCTGAGTGCCGTTAGTGCCCCCAATATACCGCTTGTCCCTGCCGAGCTCATCATTTCCTTCATTTCGGCCACGATATATGGGCGCTGGGCACGGGTGGTCCGGCCGAGCATGCCGGGGAGCTGGGCTTCAACCAGGGCGTCCACGCCCTCGGCGCGGACCCGGTCCATGAGCGCATTGCGCTTGGCGCGGCCGGCGTCATCATCGGCGCCCATCTGCGTGTCGAGCAGGCAGAGTGCGAGCACGCGTTCGGGACAATGGCGCCAGCAACCCATCGCGATGTAACCGCCCATGGAGAGACCGGCGATCACCGCCTGTTCAATCTCCAGATGATCGAGCACCGCACACACGTCGAGCGCGTATTGCTCAATGCTGTACGGTTCATCGGTGGTGCTTTCGCCGAAGCCGCGGAGGTCCACGGCAACGCAGCGCACATGTTGTGAAAGTGCGGCGACCTGTTGTCGCCACAGGGCGCGCGTGTGCGGGAATCCGTGCAGAAACAGCACCGGCAGTCCATTGCCAATGTCGTCGAGCGCGAACGTACCGGAAGGCAGTGTGATCTTCACGTGGATTTCATCGCGGCATCCTGGGCCATGGTGTCTCTCTCTTCGATTTGCGCACGCAGGAGTGCGCGCTGTCGCACGTCTTGTGTTGTCGCGTACATGCGCAGTGGCACAAGCACAGCCGCCGTGAGCGGCACCGCAACCATCAGGCCGAGAAAGCCGAACAGCACGGCCATCAACGCTTGCGCAATGAGTGTGATGGCAGGCGGCAAATCCATCTCGCCGCGCATGAGTGCCGGAATCAGCAAGTTGTTTTCGACGAACTGAATTCCCCAGTAGGTGATCAGTACCGCGAGTGCTTTTTGCGGCGAGTCGATAAAGCCCATCGCCACAGCGGGAATCGCAGCGAGAATGGGTCCAACCGTCGGCACGAACTCAAGCAGTCCGGCAATGAAGCCGAGGGCAAAGGGCGCGCGCACATCAAGGACCAGCAACGCCACGGTTGATCCCACACCAATTACAATCATCGCCACAAGCTGCGTGACCAACCATTTGCGCAGCACCATGGCAATGCCTTCAAACACCGCACCAACATGTCCGCGATGTTCTGCCGGCACGACCGATAGGATCCAGCGCACGTACAACTTCGGTTCGGCGCCGATGTAGATGGCCAGAAACATCACCATTACCAAACTGCCGAGTGCGACAATGGTACCGGTTACCAGGGAGAAGAGCTGTCCTGATGAACCAGCCAACCCTGACGTCATGCGACGCGTGAGCAGTTCGCCGCGCGTTGGTCCACGTGGGCCCGAGATCGCGTCGCTTTCCAATATTTCCTGGCGTGCGCGTCGTTCGGCGGCAGCGACGTTTTCCTGCATGACACGCCGCAGACTGTCCCGAAGAAATCGCGTGCGTGCTTCAAGCGCTTCGGCGGCCGCCTGTTCGGGCGAGACTTCGCTCAGGACACTCGCGGTGGGCGCGGAGGCAGTCGAGTCTCCTGTTTGCGCGCTCGGCAGCACCGGGCGCCCCGGCAGAAAGAGCCCTGAGTCGACCGAGCGCGCGCGCGGATTTCGAGCCTGCAGCGAGTCGTCAATGGCGCGCGAGATCTGTTGGACGGCCTCGAGAGTCTGGCTGTCGAGCTTTGGCGTTGGTGGTGCAACAGGACGCGGTCGCGGAGCCGCCTTGGCCGTTCTCGCTGAATCAGCGCTATCCTTGGCGGCGGCTGAATCGGTGGCGGCGGCGCTGTCGCTTTCCGGCGTACGGAGAAACGGGTCGAGAAAGCCGAACTCCCGCTTATTGATCAGCTCCTGCGCCTTGCCCATGGCTTCCGGGAGCGCGGTTTGCAGCTCGCGTGCCTGGACAACGAGTGTTGGCGCGAGCATTGAAAAGGTCAGGCCGAGCAGTCCGACCGAGCCAAACACGATGATGGCCGAGCCGATGCCTCGCCTGATACCGCGTCGCTCCAGCACGTCGACGCCGGTCGCCGTGGCCACGCCGAAGAGCACGCCCAGAAAGACCACAAACACAAGGGCATTCGCGCTCCACAGCAGCTGCAGCGCGAGCCAGACGCCCAGCACGACCAGCGCACCGCGCGCCACATCGCGCGATTTCCAGACGCCTCGGCGCTCGTCGGAGGCTTCGTCCCTTTCTGGGTCCGGACGGAGGGTTGTGTTGGGTAGGGACGCTGAGTTGGGGGTCGCCGACGGCGGCGGGAGTTCGGATGGCATGGGGCGTAATCCTCAGTGCCACAAAGCCAAGGGCAAGGGCAAACCTCACACTTGCGTGTGAAAAGGCGTGTGGTGAGAAGAAGCCTCGGGATTGTGATGGCCCCGTGCAAAGCGCGGCGTCGAACGAATAGCTTGCACTGAGGCGCGCACGACGTGCGCCGTTTCCCGAGATTCCTGTGCCCGACGCAGCGCCGCTCTACCTTGATTCTGCCGAAGCCGTCGACCGATTTCTCTCAGAAATCGGCTCGCCGCGCGCGATTGCGATTGATACAGAAGGCGCCAGCTTTCACCGGTTTGTCGATCGCATTTATCTGTTGCAGTTGTCCACCGAACATCACCACGCCGTGATCGATCCGCTGCCGATCGGCACCCCGGAGCGACTGGGTCGTTTGCTCCAGGATCGCAACGTGGAGGTTGTACTGCACGACGCCGATTATGATCTGCGGTTGCTGCGACAGGACTACGGGTGGCAGGTGAACGCGCTGTTCGATACGCGTGTGGCGTCGCAGTTGCTTGGCTTACGCGCGTTTGGTCTGGCGGCGTTGCTTGAGAAGTACTTCAGCATCAAGCTCGACAAAAAGCATCAGCGCGCCGACTGGTCCATGCGTCCATTGTCGGCCGATATGTTGGAGTACGCGGCGCTCGACACACGATGGTTGCTCGAGTTGCGGACGCGTTTGCGCGGTGAGTTGGAAAAGCTTGGTCGCTGGCACTGGGCGCAGGAGGAGTTCGCGCGCGCCGAAGGGACGCAGTGGTCGAATGAAGAGTCGCAGGCGTTCCTGAAGATGAAGGGCGCGCGTGATCTCACGCGTCGCGAACTCGCGCGACTGAAGGAGTTGGTCGCGTGGCGTGATGACATTGCGCGCGAACTCGACCGCGCCACGTTCCGTGTTACGGGCAATGAAGTGTTGCTCGAGCTGGCCAAACAGTCGCCAGCGAATGCGCAGGAGCTGTCGCGCGTGAAAGGATTTCCGCGCGCCATGTCGGAGTCGCGCACGGTGGCATTGCTTGAGGCGTTGCGTCGCGGCGATGCCGTTGCCGAAGCGGACCTGCCGCGTTTTCCGAAAGCAGTGCGCTGGGATCGCGATCCTGATTTTGACGACCGAGTGGGCCGCCTGAAGACCGTGCGCGATGCGGTAGCGGACGATCTGAGCCTCGATCCGGGCGTGTTGTGTTCGCGAGATCGCATGGAGGCCGTGGCGCGCAAAAGGCCGACGAGCGTGGATGCGTTCGACGACATTCCGGAGCTTCGTCGCTGGCAGGTGGAAGTGCTGGCGCCCGGATTTGTGAAGGCGCTTCGCACGGGTGCGAGCAGCAACGGGTCGGCCAAGAGCGCGCCGGCCGGGGCTCCATCCGCGGCTCCTTCCGCGGCTCCATCCGCGGCTCCGGCCGCAGCTCCATCCGCGGCTCCGGCCGCCGCCTCCGCTCGCGAGACTGGCGCGAGCGATGACTCCCCGTATCGCACCGAAGGCTGACCAACTGTTGACTGCACGCCACGAATTGGCGTGTGTAGAGGTTGCTCGACAGTTGGCGATGCGGAGACGCACCAAGACGAGGTGAAAGGAAAAAAGGCGTCTTGGTTTTCGATTGTTTTCCGATAACCAGAAAGACGAAGTCGCTGTCTCGCATGCGCTTACGGAAAGTCTGCAGACGTGCTCATCCATACGGTCTGCGGCACGGAGACTGCGTGAAGGGGGAGGCAATGGCAGCGCTCGCTTCATTTGGCGCTGCACCTTCCACTCGGTTCCCGGGATCAGTCCATGTCTACGATGCCACGTCGCACCGCCACGCAGAGTGAATCCACCGGCCGCATCGGCCGCAAGTTCGCATACTGGGCGGCCCTCGCGTTGATCGCCGACCTGGCGACCAAAGAAATGGCGGTTCGTGTGCTGGCGAACCAGACGTTCGTGATGTCCGACTGGTTCTCCTTCCTGCTGGTGTTCAATACCGGCGCGGCGGGCGGCGTCTCGCTCGGCCCGTACACGTGGCTGATCAACATCCTGGCCACGCTGTTCACGGTGGCCCTGGTGACGAGTGTGGTTGTCCCGCTGGCCCGCGTTGACTCGCGTGCTGCGCTGGCGATGGGGCTGATCGCCGGCGGAGCGGCGGGCAACCTTACCAGCCTCGCGGTTGAGTCGCGCGGCGTGCCTGACTTTCTCGCCATGGCGATCCCGAACGCCGTGATCGTCTTCAACATTGCCGACGTCGCGCTCTGGATCGGTGCGGCCGTGCTGATGCCGGTCACCCTCGGACTCGTGCGCGCCGTACGCGAAGAGCGCCGCGCCAAGCGTCTCAGTAAGCAGGCCGCCACCGCCTAACAACTGGTGGCACAACGTTGAAGCCGCTCCCGGGAGTTCACTCCCGCGGGGCGGCTTTCGTTTGTGCCGGGTTCTGGCGCGCAGCGACTGGGCATGGTGCGAGGGTCGCAACGTCCCGGGAATCCGTTCGCGGCTCAACGGCTTCGCCGACAGCCGCTCACGGACCCGGGACGCCGCGACCTGGCAAGATGGTGAACGGCGTTGTGCGGGCGACGCCGGCGCTGCACGACAGCGCGCTCTCGCTGGCTCTTGCGCTAAAATCCCCCGCGACGTCGTGCCACGGCGGCCGCTTCAAATCCGTAAAAAAGGGCCGCACTCACCCCCGGTCCGCGAGCGGCTGTCGGCGAAGCCGTTGAGCCGCGAGCGGATTCCGGGGGTGGGTGCGGCCCGGTCGCCAATCCGTACCGAGCCAGTTGTCGAGCGCTCGTTCAGAACCCCATATACGCGCGAACCCGCGGCTCAATACGCTCAGGGGTCCACGCCGGGCTCCACACCAGGTTCACGACCGCTTCGCCGATGCCGGGCAACGTGCGCAACTCTTTCTCGGCCTCACCCATGATTTCCGGTCCAGACGGGCACCCGGGCGACGTGAGTGACATGTCGACGCGTACATCGTTGCCCACGACTTTGACGTCGTAGATCAAACCCAGGTCAACGATGTTGAGGTTCAGCTCGGGGTCTTTCACGCGGCGCAGCACAAGGCGCGCTTGGTCGGCTGTAAACGCGCCGGGGATCGCTGCTTCTTCGGCCGCCGCTTCGTCGGCCGCGGCTTCCGGCGCGGTCGTTGTGTCGTCAACACTGGGTGCAACGAGTGACGACGCGGGTGCGTCCGGCGTGATGTTTGGATCGGTCATTGAATGCTCCATCGCCCAAAGATAGCGAGGAGAGCCGAAATTGCCGAGTAGCGCGCTCGGGATGCCGCAGCGTCTTACTTTTTCGCCGTGCTCTTGGTCGTTGTCTTCTTGGCCGGTGCCTTCTTGACCGGGGCTTTTTTCACTGGGGCCTTCTTGGCGGTTGCTTTTTTGACCGTGGTTTTCTTGACGGGCGCTTTCTTGGCCACGGGGCGACGCGCCGATCGAACGGGCGTGTTCCAGTTGAGCTGCTTGTCGGCGCGAAACGCCGCTGGCATGGTGCGAACGCCGCTGGGATCGTCCATTACGGCCAGCACGGCGGCGTCAGCCAGATCGTGGCGGACGTCCATGATGACGGTGGCCGGGCGACGCGCCTTGGGCGCGTGTACACGATTGCTGAGCAAAATTACGAACATATCGTGGTCCGGATCGATCCAGAGCGATGTGCCCGTATAGCCAGTGTGCCCGAATGCGCGGGTGGTGAGATGTTGGCCGCAACCGCCCGCGCCTTCGCAGGTGTCCCACCCAAGGGCGCGTCGACCCGCGGTACGCTTGGTGAAGAGCGCCACCGTCGAGTCGGACACAATGCGAGTCGTGCCATAGCGGCCGCCCTGCAACAGCATCTGCGCGAACACCGACAGGTCGGCTGCCGTGCTGAAGAGCCCCGCGTGACCAGCCACGCCACCCAGACGATAGGCGTTTTCGTCGTGCACTTCACCACGCAGCGGGTAACCGCGCGGCGGGCTCACTTCGGTTGGCGCAATGACGCTGGCGCTCCTCGCCGACGGACGAAATCCGGTTTTGTCCATACCGAGCGGCGCGAAGATGCGCTCGTTGGTGAACGCGTCGAACGACTGACCCGAGGCGGCTTCCACGACGAACGCGAGCAGCATGGGGCCGAGATCTGAATACTCGTACACGGCGCCCGGAGCGTTCTTGACCGGTGCGGCCAGCACGGCCGCGCGTGCCTCGGCCGGCGTGCGATAGCGACGCCAGAGTTCGAGACCGGCGGGCAACCCGCCACGGTGCGTAAGCAAATGTGCGATGGTGACCAGTTCGCGTCGTTCGCCCGAGAAGCTGGGCAGGTAACGCGAGACCGGCGCGTTGATATCGATCTTGCCTTCGTCGAACAACACCATGATGGCCGTTGTTGTGGCCACGACTTTGGTAAGTGACGCGAGATCGTATACCGACTGATCAGGCTCAACGGCCGCGCTGCCGGGGCGCCAGTCCAGCGTGCCGAAGCCACGTGACCAGACGGCATAGCCTTTGCGACCCACCACGACCGCGGCGCCTGGGTACCCACCGGCCGTGACGCCACGCTGCACCACACGGTCAATGGCGCGCATGCGCTCAACCGACATGCCCACCGCGGCCGGAGACGCCGTTGGCAGGCCGTCTCCGATGCGTCGTGCCGACGCTGCATTCCACGACGTCGGCAACACATCGCCCGCGCGTCGCGCCGGCGTGGCCGTTACGTCAGCGGCAGCAAATGTCAGGATCGCCGAGAGGAGAATCACGAGGCGCGTCACACGAAAAGAGAGAACCGCAGGAGCCTGTAATGCAGACGAGTGGGGCGGGGAAGGGAAACCGTCTGCCGCACACTGGGGCAAAGCGAGTGATCCGTCAACCCACAAGCGTCACTTGGTGCAACACCAGCCTTACCCTTTCGTTGCACTTTGTATCACGATTCTCTCACTCGAAGGATCAGGAGCGGGTTTTTGAGCCCGTCGCCGCTGTCGCCGCGGGCAACCATATTCGACCCGACGGTGACTGATTGTCCGGAACCCATGGAAACCGACGCTGCTATCGTACGCCGGGCGATTGAGGGGGACGAACGCGCCATGCGCATGCTGTGGAACCAGCACAGCCCGCACGTGGATGCGATTGTCCGCCGGCTCGCTGGCGACCCCGATCTTGCCCAGGACGTGGCACAGGAGGTCTGGATTCAGATCTTCCGGGCACTGCCGTCGTGGCGGGGCGATTCAAAATTCAGCACGTGGTTGCACCGGGTGGCGGTGAATCGTTCGCTCAATGCGCTGCGTCGCACGCGACGATTGGCCACCATTGAGACGCCCATCGAAGAGCATTCGGCGCTGGTGGAGCATGACGAGGGAGAGCGGTCGATGCTGGCCTCCTCAATCGAAGACGCGGCCAAACAACTCGCGCCCGGTGCGCGCACCGTGTTTTACCTGCACGATGTAGAAGGCTACACGCACGAAGAAATCGCGACGGAACTCGGCATTACGGCCGGTGGCTCGAAGTCGCAGTTGTTCAAGGCGCGAGCAAAACTTCGCCGTTTGCTCGCTCCACTGCTTGAGGTTTCAGATGTCGGAACGGAAAGAAACTATGCCACACCTTGATTCAGAGCGGTTGGCGGCGTTTGATAGCGACGCGGCCACGACAGAAGAACTCGCGCATCTCGCGCAGTGCGTCGCGTGTCGTGCGGAACGCGCGGCGTTTGAACGACTGGCGACGTTGTCGTTCGCCGAGGCGTCGCGTGATGCTGAGCAAACGCCACGGCTCACGGAATGGACGGCATTGTCGGCGGCCTTGCGTGCGGAAGGTCTGGTCACGCGTGTGAGCGGCGAGCATGAAGTGCCCGTGTTGCATAGCGCGTCGTCGCACGTGACCGCTATTGATGAACGTTCGATGCGTGTGAGCACGCCGATTGGGCCACGCGCCAAGGTGTCCGCCAGTCAGGGGATTGGTCCGGCGCGACGCATGCCGGCGTGGCTGCGAGCGGCGGCTGCCATGGTGCTTGTGGTCGGTGGTGTCGCGCTCGGTCGCGTGAGTGCGGGTGCAAACGTGGTGCCCGATCGTGTCTTGTTGTCTCCGGTAGCCGCACTGGTTAGCACTGACGACGAGTTCGCATCCATCGCCGATGCGTCGAGCGTGCTTGAACGTGCGCAGCGCGATTATCAGCGGGCGTCCATGTGGTTGGCGTCGCACGACAGCACGGTCAACGCACAGGATGTGTTTCGCGCGCGTTTGTCAGCGCTCGAGCAAATGATGATGGCCTCGCGTGCGGGGCTGTACGAAGCGCCGCAGGACCCGGTATTGAATCAGTATTACCTCGCCGCGTACACGGCGCGCGAAGCTACGCTGCGGCAGCTCGGCGCGGCGTTGCCGGTGGATCGTGTCATGGAGCGTTTCTGACCGTGTCAGCGATTGTGAGCTTTCGACTGGCGCCGAGCCGACTGCGTCGTGCTGCGCCCGTTGGCGCCGGAGCGGCGCTGCTGCTGGCGGCACTGCCCGTGGCGTCGGCGCAGAACACGACAGTTCGTGTCACGGCGCGCGGTGCGGAATCGCCGAGTGCCATGATGGTGAGTCAGTGCGGACAGGTTGATGCCGAGTTCGTGCGTCTCGCGCGTTTGCCGGAAGGCATTGCGCTCATTCGTTTGCGCAGTGATCTCGATGTGGCCACGCGCCTTGCATCCTTGCGATCGGCCAACGGGACGGCGCGTGTGTCGGGCATGGCGCTCGGTTCGTTGCGTCGCGAAGTGGATTCACTCGTGCGTGTGGTGGATGCCGTCATTGCGGTGCCGCGACGCGGTGAGTTTGTCGCGTCAGAGCTGGAGGCGCGGCGTGCCGTCGGATCGCGAGTGCGGGAGCTTGAGCCGCAGGTGTCGCGCATGGTCGAGGGTGCGATCCTGCAGGTATCGCGTCCGCACAGTTCGGTGTCGCTCGGATACTTCGGAGTCACGCTGACCAGCGTGCCGCTGCGACAGGCGATGCAGTCCGGTTACATCGTCAGTTACTGCGATTATCCGCTCATCGAATCCGTTGATCCTGGATCGCCGGCGGAAAAGGCGGGGCTGCAGGCGGGTGATACCGTCGTGGCATTCAACGGGCAGGATGTGCGTGTTGGTATGGTGGACTACACGGCACTGCTGGCGCCGAACAGCAATCTCAAGGTGCGTGTTCGTCGTAGCGGGCGCGTGCTGGATTTCGGCGTGCGCGTCGCACCGCGCACTGATGCCAATCCGGTTCGTGTGTATGCGAGCACGACCATGATTCAGGGCACGCCGCCAGCGCCCGACGCCATGCCGGTGCGCTCCGGTTTTGTGTTTGAGCGTACGCCACTCATGCAGCCGGTCATGCCGAGCGGTACGATCGCGTTCACGAGTGACTCGATCAATGTGATCACGGTGTTCAAGGGCGAGCCGACGTTTGCTCGCACTGCGCCTTCGGGATTGTCGAGTGTTGTGTCGGGAGCGCGGGTTACGCCCACGCCGCCGGTGATGATGAGTTTTTTCGCCAACACCGACGATGCGATGCTCTTTGGTGCGCAGCTGAAAACACTGAGCGCCGAGCTGCGTTCGGCGCTCACGTTGCCTGAGGGCGTGCTGGTGCTGCAGGTGCCGCGTGGCACCCCCGCCGCCGAGTTGGGGTTGCGTGACGGCGACATTATCCGCCGCGCCAACGATATGGTCGTGCGGCGTGTTGGCGATGTGCGCACGGCCTTTGAGCTGGCCAGCGATTCGCGCACGCTCACGTTGCGTGTGTCTCGGCGAGATGCGGCGGAGCGGACGGTGGTGATGCGGTGGTAGCAGGCGGCGTTTCCGCTGGCGTTCCCACGGCGTTTCCACCGGCGTTTCCACCGGCGTTTCCACCGGCGTTTCCACCGGCGTTTCCACCGGCGTTTCCACCGGCGTTATCCGGTGTGCAGGAGAACTACGGGCGGGAAGGGCACGAAGGCACGAAGGACACGAAGAAGAGCAACTGCAAAGGATTTTTTGAGTAACAGCAACTGACTGAGGTGGTAGTTCTCCTCAAAACAGTTGCTTTCGTGTCCTTCGTGCCTTCGTGCCCTTCCCGCCCGCTGTTCCCCCAGCATTCGGAGCACCTGCGCGATACACTACTGCGCGCGCACCGCGCCCGCGGGTACCGAGTAAATCAGCCGCGCCGTCGCACGATCGGCATCACTGAGCGAACGCGCTCGCACACGCGGCGCCATGATGTTGGACTGATCGTCAATGTGATCAAGACCGAGCAAATGGCCAATCTCGTGCAGTGAGATGGCGTAGAGCTGCGCCAGCGTGACGGCGCCGCCCATGGGGTGCGAGACCGCGAGGTCAATGTTGCCTGACACGAGCCAGAACGCACTGTCTCGGCTCCAGATCGTGCGGCCACTGATGCCGCCTTCAAAGCGGTCGACAAAACGCACGTGCACATCCGCCCCGCCGGAATCCCGCACGAACGTAAAGCGCACCGGAATTCCCACGCTGCTCCATTCCTCGAAGGCATCGCGAACCGCTACAGAGAACTGCGGCTGCCACCCGTCGAGTGTGCCCCCGTCACCGATCCAGACACGCAGTGGAGTGCCCAGGCGATCCGGCCAGCGTGAGAGCAGCGAGTCGCGCGTGCGCAGCAACTCGTCGATGTAGGTGCCCTCGGCGCCCTGCGCCAGACGGCGCTGCATGTCGGCGATGGGCAGCGCGGGTTCACGCGGCACGTCACGCACGTACTCCGGCGTGGATGTCACACGTTCCGATGTGCGTCCGCTGGATAGCGCGGTGTTGTCGGACACGGCATTCGTCCCCGCAGATACGGCTGCGCTGTTGCCATCGCGCGTGATGCTCAGGTGTGCCGAGTCTGCGGTGGCGAGCACGCCCGCCGATGCGCTGGAATCGGGGCTGCGCACAACCCGCGCCTGTGTTGCAACGAACCCGGCCAGCGTGACTACAAGAGCGGCAAGCAGGAGTTCGGCAACCTTCATGGCATCAGGGGTCTGGTGGCGCGCGTGTTGGTGAATCCACGCTCGCAAGAAACGCCGTGATTGCCGAGAAGAACTCGGCCGGTGCTTCCCAGAACGGGTTATGCCCGGCGTTGTCCAGTGCCTGCAACTGCACCGACACGCCAAAGGATTTGAACAACTGCGTGGTCTGCTCGGCGACACTCAGCGGAAGCACATCAGCCGTGCCATGAAGGACGAGCGTGGAGGCGCGAAGGGCACTGAGGCGCGCGCTCCAGTCGTATCCCTCGCGGCGCAAGCGCGCTACGACGTGCGCTCCTGTAACACTTTGGCCTCGTGGCGGAACGGCGCGCCGTGCGAACTCGGGGTCCGCAAACCAGGCTGGGAAAAACGCCTGTGTGTAACTGGCGTGTACGTCGATGTCAGCTTCGCGAAGCGCCGCCGTTTCCAGTGCGCGCAAGCGTTCTGCGGCCTCGTGCTGACCCGTTTGCTCAAGCCGGGCCACACCGGCGGCGTGCAACGGCGGTAACCACGAACCGTTGACCCCCACGGCGTTCACCAGCACGAGCGCGTGCACGGCTTCTGCGTCGAGTGCGGCCGCTTGCATGGCGATGCCGCCACCCCAAGAATGTCCCAGCATGTGCCACTGCGCGATGCCCATTGCCTGGCGCAACGCGACCAGATCGCCCGCGTCGAAATCAATGCGCGATGCGGCCATACCGGGCGGGACTTGGGATGCGCCGCGACCACGTTGGTCGTACAAAATCAGCTGTCGATGCTGCGCGAGCGGAGCGAGCGCCGGCCAGAGCAGCGAATGATCGTAGATCAACCCACCGTTCACACACACCAGTGGTGTGGCGTTGGCTACGGGTGGCGTGCTCCACGTTGCGAACGAAAGCCCGCGCGCCGACACATCACGACGCGCGAGCGACGGTGCAGGCGGGAGCGTGCGACGAAACGCGAGCAGGCGCTCGCGTGCATGCGAATGGGACACGCGCCAGTCCGCTATGTGCCGTGTGGTACGACTCGTGGTAACAGCACCGACACACAGGTACCGTGTCCCGGATCGCTCTCAATAGTGACGGCCCCACCGTGGTCGCGAGCGACACCATAAATCATGGAGAGCCCAAGCCCGGTGCCGCTTCCAACACGCTTGGTGGTAAAGAACGGTTCAAACGCGCGCTCCTGTACTTCGGGCGACATGCCACATCCGTTGTCTTTCACGGCCACGCACGCATAACACCCAGGCTCCAATCCGTGCTGCGGCGTGTCGAGCAGCACCTGCGAGGTGTGGATACCGATGCGCGCCGTTGGTCCGCGTTCTACGACGGCGTCACGGGCATTGATCACGAGGTTTGTGACCACCTGCGACAGCGTGTCCGCGTCGGCGTACACATCCTGTGCCGACTCGGAGAGCTCAACGTGCAGCTCGATCGACGTGGTGAGAATCGGACGTAACAATCGCTCGGTAGCACGCACCACACTGTTCAACTCGACGATGGTATCACGAGGTTCATGCCGCCCACCAAAGCTGAGTAGCTGGCGAACGAGCGACACGGCGCGTCGCGTCGCGTCCTGAACGATCTCCAGATCCTGCTGCAGCGCAGGGGATTCGGGAAGGACGTGTGCCACATCCTCACGCACCAGCTCAAGGTTCCCCTGAATCACGGCCAGCACGTTGTTGAACTCATGCGCCACGCCCGCGACGAGCTGTCCCAGCGCGAGCATCTTGTGGCCATGTAGCTGCTGTTGCTGCGCCAATCGTTCCTGGGTCACATCACGGACGTGCATGATCACACGATCGGACGGCAGTGGTCCAACCGTCATCAACAAGGTGCGTCCTGCTCCGAGTACTCGTGCGTTTGGTGGCAACTCAAGTTCCGTCACCGCGAGATCGTCGAGTGCGCCCTGCATGGCGTCGGCGACTTCGGGGTGCTCCGCAAACGCACCCGCTACCGTGATCGAGGCAAGCTTCCGCGCATCGCTCGCGAGATGCAGCGCCGATTCGTTATGATTGCTGAGCACGAACCGGCCATCGGCCAGCCGCTGCCACACGAAGGTTGGCATGGGTGAGGCATCAAACTGGGCGCGCACCAGCGCTTCGCTGCTTCGCAGTGCACGCAAGGTATCCGCCAACTGCGCTCGTGCGGACTCGGTCTCCGCGTGCGCGCGGCGAATGGACTCCTCGTACTCCTCACGTTCGCGCACGTTGACCACGGCAATGTCGACGCGCCCATCGGCGTCCTGCACCGCGTTGAGTACGACGGGGATGGTGCGTTCATGCCTGCTCTTTAGCGTGACAAAGGCGCCGTCGATACGCTGGCCGAGCGCCAGTCTCGGCTTGAGGTGCATTTCGTACAGCAGCGCGCTGGCCGGGGTGAGCAGTCGAACAAACGTGGTCTGCGAAGTGGCGCAGGGATCTCCACCCAACCACATGGCAAGCGTTTTGTTCACGTGCATCAACGAACCGTCGCTGGCGCATACAGCCAGGCCGCAGGCGGCCGAATCAAAAGATGACTCTGAACGACGTTGGGCGGCGATCATCTACCGACCACCAAGCGGCAGGGGTACGCCGGGAGCGGACGCAAGATATGTGCGGATCGCGCTGACCGTCTCCGTTGGATGCGTGAGGTGAGGACAGTGTCCGGTGGCTGCCATTCGATATAACGTTGCGTGAGGAAGCTGTTCAGACAGAAACGTGCCAACGGTGTCTGGCGCGATCACGTCATCCTGGCACTGCAAAATCAATGACGGCGTGCGAACGGCGCGTAGGTCATCACGATGATCAGACAGGAAAGTGACCGTTGCAAACTGGTGCGCGACGTCGGGATCAATGGCGCAGAAGCTTGTTTCGAGCTCTTGTGCGTATTCCGGTCGATCGGCGTTGCCCACGATGACGGGAGCGAGTGCACCCGCCCACGCCGTGTAGTTTTTTGCCATTGTCTCGAGCATGTCTTCAAGGTCCTCGCGTTCGAATCCCCCGATGTAGTCTGGCGGATGGTTCACGTAACAGGGCGAAGGGCCCACCAGTACCAATCGCTCAAAACGCTCGGGTTCACGCGCCGACGCCAACAGCGCAATCGTAGCGCTCACCGAATGTGCGACCACAATCAAACGTTCAGCGTCCAGCGCGTGTACTACCTCGAGCAGATCATCTGCGTAGCCGTGAAGCGACCCATGACGCGTTTCGTCATAATGCGCGATACCGGTGCCGCCGTGCCCCACAAGATCAAACGTGACGACGCGCTGCTGCGCCGCAAATTCTGGTGCAACAAAGCGCCACATGGCCTGATCGCAGCCAAAACCATGGACAAACAGCAGCGTGACGGGGCCCGCACCCTGCGAGCGCACATTATAGCGCGCGAAGACGTTCGTATCGTTCATAGGCTGAATGGTACTTGACACTACTTTGGAGTTACCACCTTGAGTCCGACAATACCCGCGATGATTAGTGACATACACACCAATCGCGCGGCCGTGGCGGGTTCCTTGAACAGTACGATGCCGAGAATGCCCGTGCCAAGCGTGCCGATTCCCGTCCACACGGCGTAGGCGGTGCCCAGCGGTAGCGTGCGCAGGGAAATCCCGAGCAGTCCCATGCTGGTCACCAGGGCGATCGCCGTCAGCACACTCGGCCAGAGTCGCGTAAAGCCTTCCGTGTACTTGAGGCCAACGGCCCAGCCGATTTCAAAGAGTCCGGCCAATACGAGCACGAACCACGCCATACGTTTCTCCAGTCAGGGGTAGTGCTCAACTGCCTTTGTGCTCGCGGTGTTTACGCGGAGCTCAAAGACATCAGGGCGTGCGTAATGTCCGCTGACATCAAAATCGAACTTGCCGCGAACGGTGTCGCCAAGGTCGAGGTCGGCAAACAATACAGCTTCTTCGTTATACACAGGACCGGCGAGCACGTCGCCAAGCGGATTGATGATACAACTTCCACCGGCTGTCAGAATGGCGTCGTGCGCGAGCCCAAGTGCAATCTTCGCATCCAGTGGATAGTCAGGCGGATAATCGGTGCGTCGGGCGAACTGATTCGCTGAAAGCACAAAACACCGTCCTTCCATGGCGACGTGTCGCACGGTTGCGATCCACGACTCACGGCTGTCTGCGGTCGGCGCGAGATAGATTTGTACGCCCTGTCCGTAGAGTGACATGCGATACATAGGCATGTAACTCTCCCAGCAAATCGCGGCGCCGAGTATGCCGGCGGCAGTGTGGTGCACCTGCATGGTGCTGCCGTCGCCTTGCCCCCACACCAGTCGTTCCGCTGCAGTGGGCATCAGTTTGCGATGCTTGCCGAGCAATTCGCCGTCTGGCGCAAAAAACAAAACCGAGCAGTAGAGGGTGCCACCGTCGCGTTCGATCACACCAATCACCAGATGCACACGGTGTTCGCGTGCGATCTCGCCGAGCTGTGCCGTGTGCGGACCCGGAACATCAACGCTGGATTCCCAGTATCGGCGATACCATTCGCGACCCTCGGCGGAGCGGCTGCCGATGACGGTGCCGAATGTGAGGCCGCGTGGGTACGCGCTGACAAAGGCTTCAGGAAAAAGCACGAGTGTCGCACCTCCGGCCGCGGTGGCGGCCGTGTGTTCGCGCACGCGGGCGATGGTTGCGTCGCGGTCAAAGCTCACCGGCGCGCATTGCACAACGGCCGCTCGGACCGGCGTGATTGGAATCGTGGGCATCCGCAAATCTCGCTAGATTCACCGAATGAGCAACTCACGCGCTGGCACTGGCGCCTTTCGGTCTCGCGGTCGGTCGCGAACGGTGCGATTGTTGCTGCGCGCATCTGCGGCGCTCCTCTTGCTACTGCTATCATCCGCCGGTGTTCTGTGGGCGCTCGCCCGGAACGCCATTGGCGTTCGCCCCTTTGGGCAGCGACTCGCACGCATCGAACAGTCGCCGCAATGGAACGACGGTGCCTTTCGCAATCGACTGCCGCGCGTGGACGGGCCGTACGGCGAGATACTGCGCGAGTTTTTCTTCGGCGGGTCGGACTACCGATTTCCGGCCGAACCCATTCCCGTGGTCGAGCGAACAGCCGCGGATTTTTCCTCGCCTCCGTCGAGCGGGTTGCGCGTGACGTGGCTCGGTCATTCCACACTCCTGCTCGAAATCGACGGACAACGCGTGTTGATCGATCCGGTGTGGGGCGAACGTGTGTCGCCGTTCACATTTCTTGGACCCAAACGGTTCTACCAGCCGCCGCTCGCGCTTGATGCGATGCCGCCGATCGACGCGGTCGTGATTTCTCATGATCACTATGATCATCTCGACATGCCCACGATCAAGCAGTTGTTACCGCGTGACGTGCTCTTCGTGGTGCCACTTGGCGTTGGTGCACACCTGGAACACTGGGGCGTGCCATCAGCGCGTATCCGCGAGCTTGACTGGTGGGACACAACCGTTGTGGGCGGGATTACCCTCACATCCACGCCCGCTCGTCACTTTTCGGGTCGTGGTGTGAATGACGCGGGCGCCACGTTGTGGAGTGGATGGGCTATCACTTCGGAGAAACACCGCGTGTACTACAGCGGTGATACATCACTCGATGAGTTCATGTCGGAGATTGGAACGCGGCTTGGCCCGTTCGACCTCACATTGATCGAAGCCGGTGCGTACGACGCGCTCTGGGCCGATGTGCATCTCGGGCCGGAGCAGGCGGTACGCGCGCATCAATTGGTACGGGGCAAGGTGTTGTTGCCGGTGCACTGGGGGTTATTTGATCTGGCGCTGCACGGCTGGACGGAGCCAATTGAACGCGTGCTCGTTGCGGCCGACGCGGCGGGGATTTCGGTTGCCACGCCAAGACCGGGAGAATCCGTGGAACCAGGATCGCTCGGCACTCAGTCGCGCTGGTGGCCCATGGTACCGTGGCAAACCGTGGTTGAAGCGCCGGCGTGGTCCAGTGGCGTCTCACAATTTCGATAAGGATCGGGTTATGCGTTGGCTGAATGTGGCTTTGCTTCTGGTGATCACCGCGAGCGAAACATTGGCGCAGCCCGGAGCATCCACACGTGGTGTTGTGGCCGTTGTCATCAGCACCGACCGTGGTGACATCACGGCGGAGCTTGACAGTGCGCGCGCTCCAATCACGGTGACAAACTTCCTTCGGTACGTGGACGAAGGTCGCTTTAGCGGCGGCGCGTTTCATCGCACCGTCACGCCTCAGAATCAGCCGCGCGATAGCGTACGCATTGAGGTCATTCAGGCCCGCGCGCGCAGCTCACAGCGGGATTCAGGTTACGCGCCGATTCCGCTGGAGCGCACCAACACCACCGGGCTTCGGCACACAGACGGTACGCTCTCCATGGCGCGGGCGGGAGCAAACACCGCCACGTCGGCATTTTTTATCACTATTGGCGATCAGCCTTCACTCGATGAAGGCGGGACGCGAAATCCGGACCGGCAGGGATTCGCTGCCTTTGGTCGCGTGACCAGCGGTATGAATGTGGTGCGGGCCATTCAGTACGCACCGCACCTGGAGCAGAATCTCACGCCACCGGTGGTGATCACCGGTGTTCGGAGATTTACGCCGCCGCCGCGGTAGCCACGTCGTCTTCTTCCAGTTCACCCGGTTCCAGCTTTTCAATCGTGAATCCCGTGAACCCGTAGATCACGGAAATCAGCGGGTTGATCAGATTGAAAAACGCGAATGGCAGATACGTAAACGTGGCGACGCCGAGCGTACCCGCCATGAAGGCACCGCACGTATTCCATGGGACGAGTGCGGACGTGAGCGTACCGCCGTCTTCCAACGCGCGCGACAGGTTTTTAGCGCGCAGCCCGCGACGTTTGTACTCCGCACGGAACATGCGTCCCGGCAGTACGATCGCGATGTACTGATCCGACGCCACGATGTTCATGCCGATCGCCGTGCCGATCGTGGCGGCGATGAGGCTGCCCGTTCCGCGCACCGAACTCAGAATTGCGGCGGCGATACGCTGCAGCATGCCGGTGGTTTCCATCACCGCACCAAACGTCATCGCGGTGAGAATGAGCCACACGGTGTTGAGCATGCCCGACATGCCGCCGCGCGTGAGCAGTTCGTCGAGCGCGGCGTTGCCGGACGTTGACGTGTAGCCATCGAACAGTGCGGTCCACGCGCCCTTGATGAGTGCCAGCACACTGGTGAGATCCGTCTCCCCCACAAAACGCAACACCGCGTCACGCTGAAACAGGATTGCAAACACGCTTCCGGTAAGCGCACCAATGAGCAGTGCGGGAAACGCGGGCACCTTGCGCACAACAAGCGTGATGACCACCACGGCGGGAAGCAGCATCACCCAACTCACATTGAACTGCGTGGCGAGCTGTGACTGCATCGCCGCGATTTCAGGCGCGTCTGTTGCCCCGCCGAGCCACAAACCCGCCCCGGCAAAGAGCGCGATGGCAATGAGAATGCTGGGTGTGGTCGTCCACGCCATGTGTTTGATGTGTGTGAACAGATCCGTCCCCGCCATGGCCGGCGCAAGATTCGTGGTGTCGGAAAGCGGCGACATTTTGTCGCCAAAGTACGCACCGGAAATAATCGCACCGGCTGCGAGGCCGAGATGCAATCCCTGCACGGTTGCGATTCCAATCAGCGCCACACCAATAGTACCGGCGGTTGTCCACGAACTGCCCGTGGCGAGCGACACGACCGCACAAATCACCACGGCGGCAGCGTAGAACCACGCGGGGCTCAGAATCGAGAGTCCCATGTGAATCATGGTGGGCACGGTGCCAGACAGAATCCAGCTGCCGATAAGCGCACCAACCATGAGCAGAATGAGTATGGCGCCAGTGGACAGCGAGATGCCGTGCACGATGCCTTGCTGCATTTCTTTCCACGAATAGCCGTTGCGCCAGCCGAGCAGCGCGCCGATCATGGCGGCGAAAATGAGAGCGAGTTGATTGGGGCCCGACGAGGAGCCATCACCAAACAGGTACACGGAGCTGGCGAGCAGTCCGATCAGTACCAGAATGGGAAGCATCGACTCGACGAGGCCAGGCGCGCGCTTGTCGGAGGGAGTGGTCACGCCACAAAGGTGCGCGAGTGTTGCGGCTCAGGGCAAGAGTGCATTCCAGAGGTGATTCCAGCTGTTCATCCCACCGGCGAGCGACGAAACGCGCGCGAATCCAGCAGCCTGCAGCTGACGGGCCGCCGTGGCACTGCGCTTGCCACTCTGACACAACACAATGACTTCTCGCGTGGCGTCGAGCTCGGACATGCGGCCTTCGAGCGATCCGAGCGGTATCAGCCGCGCCGACTCAATGCGCGCTACCGCCGCCTCGTGCGGTTCGCGTACGTCGATGAGTTCGAAATCGTGAGCGCGCGCCAGCCTGGTGGCCAACTGTTCCGCTGAAATTTCACGCACGGCGTCCTCTGCAGCGGCGCGCGACGACTGCGCGTCGAGCGATGGTGTGCCACAGAATGCGTCGTAATCAATGAGCTTCGTGATGGTGCGTGTACCACAGGCGGGACAAGCCGGATCTCGTGAGATTCGCACGTGCCTGAAGTGCATACCGAGCGTATCGATCATGAGCAGGCGACCGGCGAGCGAATCACCGAGTTCAAGGATCAGCTTGATGGTTTCGACGGCCTGAATCGTGCCGATCAATCCCGGCAGCACGCCCAGCACGCCGCCCTCGGCACAGTTGGGTACAGAGCCAGCCGGCGGCGGCTCAGGATAGAGGCAGCGATAACATGGCCCGTCTGCGGTGGCGAACACTGACGCTTGGCCATCAAACTGAAAGATTGATCCGTGCACATTGGGCTTGCCCAGCAGCACACAGGCGTCGTTCACCAGATAGCGTGTCGCAAAGTTGTCGGTGCCGTCAACGACAATGTCATACGCGCCGATCAACTTCATCGCGTTGTTCGCGGTGAGCCAGGCATCGTGTGTTTCCAGCTGCACGTGCGGATTCACATCGTGTAGCCGGTCACGCGCCGAGTCGAGTTTCGATCGACCGACATCCCGCGTGCCGTGCAGCAGTTGACGCTGGAGGTTCGATTCGTCGACCAGATCGTGGTCAATCAGCCCGAGCGTGCCCACGCCGGCCGCGGCCAGATACAGCGCGGTGGGTGAGCCAAGCCCACCCGCACCCACAATGAGTACGCGCGCGGCCTTCAGGCGTGTCTGCCCCGCAACGCCAACGCCGGGCAGCAGCAGATGTCGGTCGTAACGTCGAAATTCGTCGGCCGTAAGCGACAAGGTCATAGCTGAAGGCTGGGCGAGGCTGCAGAAATCCGCAACGGGTGCGTTGCGGTGCAGTGTCGCGATGCTGACACGCAGGTTATGATCTCGCCCTGACCCCCCAAGGAGAAGCCATGCGTCGAGTACGGGTGCTGGTAGGCACGCGCAAAGGTGCGTTCATTCTGACGTCCGATGAAGCGCGTACGGAATGGAAGGTGGATGGTCCGCACTTTCCCGGTTGGGAGATGTACCACCTGAAAGGTTCACCGGTTGATCCCAATCGCATTTACGCGTCGCAATCGAGCGGCTGGTTTGGCCAACTGATCCAGCGGTCTGATGACGGCGGCGCGACGTGGAATACGATGGACAATCAGTTTACGTACGACGGCATTCCCGGCACGCACATGTGGTACGACGGCACACCCCATCCGTGGGAGTTCAAACGCGTGTGGCATTTCGAGCCGTCGCTCACGGAGCGTGATACGGTCTACGCCGGTGTGGAAGACGCGGCGTTGTTCAAGTCCACCGACGGCGGTGCGAGCTGGCACGAGCTGTCGGGGTTACGTGAGCACGGCTCAGGGCCCCAGTGGCAGCCTGGTGCGGGCGGCATGTGTTTGCACACGATCGTGCTCGATCCAACCAATGCCGATCGCATCTACGTGGCGATTTCCGCAGCCGGTGCATTCCGCAGCAACGACGGTGGCGTGTCGTGGACGCCAATCAACAAGGGACTGCGCTCAGGTGAGATTCCCGATCAGGATTCCGACGTGGGCCACTGCGTGCATCGCATCGCCATGCATCCGTCCAATCCGCAGCGTTTGTTCATGCAGAAACACTGGGACGTGATGCGCAGCGACAACGGCGGGGATTCATGGCACGAAGTCAGCGGCAACTTGCCCAGCGATTTCGGATTTCCGATCGCGGTGCACGCGCACGAGCCCGAAACGATTTACGTGGTGCCGATTACCAGCGATGCACACCACTTTCCGCCCGACGGCAGGCTGCGTGTGTATCGCAGTCGCACGGGCGGCGATGTGTGGGAGGAGCTGAGTAACGGTTTGCCGCCGCAGGATTGTTATGTGAATGTGCTGCGCGATGCGATGGCGGTGGATGACTGCGATTCGTGCGGCATCTATTTCGGCACGACGGGCGGACAAGTGTATGTCTCGAGCGATTCCGGCGATCATTGGATGCCGATCGTGCACGATCTGCCATCGGTGCTTTCCGTGGAAGTGCAAACGCTGTGATGATCCGTGTCGTGCTGCCGTCGCCGCTGCGCGTAATTGCGCGCGTGGGGAGTGAGATCACCGTTGCGGTGCAGGGCGACGTGACGGTGCGTACGGTCGTGGACGCGATTGAAGCGCAGTATCCCATGTTGCGCGGTACGATCCGCGATCATGTCACGCAGCAACGGCGCGCGTTCGTACGGTTTTTTGCGTGTGAGGAGGATTGGTCGTTGAAGTCGGCGGATAAGGCGCTGCCGGCGCGTGTGGCTGATGGCAGTGAGCCATTGCTGGTGGTTGGAGCGATGGCGGGGGGGTGAGTGCGGTTGCAGTTCCTGATTCGGTCATTTGGCCCTTCAGCCGGAGCCCACGGCCATTTGGCCTTTCGGCCTTACCGTTTCGAAAGGCTGCACGGAACGCATGTGCTGCGCGGAGGATCCCGCGCGGGGTAATCACGGCAAACCGACACTGGTGCTACGTGCCGCTGTACGAAACTACGAGGCCGAAAGGCCAAATGGCCGTGGGCTCCGGCTGAAGGGCCGAATGACCGAATCAGACAGCACGCTGAAGCAAGTGACAACAATTTGCAGACCTCAATCAATCTCGGAGACAAACAATGCGCATTATGGTGATCGTCAAAGCAACCCAGGAATCCGAAGCCGGCGAAATGCCGAGCACCGAACTCATGGCCGCCATGGGCGACTACAATCAGCAACTTGTGGACGCCGGCATTATGAAGGCCGGCGAGGGACTGCACCCCAGCAGCAAAGGCAAGCGCGTGCGTTTCTCTGGAACGCAACGCACCGTTATTGACGGGCCGTTCGCTGAAGCGAAAGAACTGATCGCCGGCTTCTGGATGTGGGACGTGAAGTCCATGGACGAAGCCGTTGAGTGGGCGCGTCGCTGCCCCAATCCCATGCCGAGCGGCGGCGAGCTGGAGTTACGCCCGGTATTCGAAGCAGATGACTTCGGCGAAGAGTTCACGCCGGAGCTGCGAGCACAGGAAGATCAGATTCGCGCCCAACTGGAATCGCAGTAAATCATTTGCATCGCGAAGCGAGTGATGTTTCGCACACACATGGCAGCCGGGCGTGTTCGTGTCGGGTAGGATCAAGAGGAGCACATTCCTACCCTTCAGCCACGAGCATGCCATGAGCGAGAACTACAAGCACGACGCCAGCGACAAGAAGCTGACGCAGGAAGCCGACGAAGCCGAAGCGGCAGCAAAGGCGACGAAAGAAAAGCATGGCAGCGGCCCGGGACACGATCCGGAAAAAATCGCGCGTCATGATGATGCGGGTAAAGATCGGCTCTTTGAGAAACGCGAGCAGCACGATGACGCGGAAAAGAAGAGTGAAAAATCCCGGTTGGCGAAGGAGACCGGCAACACTGAAGAAGCTGGGGACTAGAACCTCATGATGCTTCAGGAAAAGAACGCCATCGTCACCGGCGCCGGTTCGGGAATCGGTCGTGCCATTGCCATCGCCTTCGCGCGCGAGGGCGCACACGTGATCGTGTCGGATATCACTGAAGAGTCCGGCATTGAAACGGTGCAGATGATTGAGCAAGCCACGCCTGGTGCACGTGCAGCATTCGTGCGTGCCGACGCCTCAAAGCCAGAGGATCACGAGGCCCTCGTGCTGTCGGCCGTCGCGCGGTTCGGTCCATTGCACATTGCGGTAAACAATGCGGGCATTGGTGGTGAGTTGAATCCCGTTGGCGATTTGAGTGTCGCCGGTTGGAAGGCGGTTATCGATGTCAACTTGTCCGGTGTGTTTTACGCGATGCACGCGCAGATCCCGCATCTGCTCACCGCTGGTGGCGGTTCGATCGTGAATATCGCGTCCATTCTTGGACAGGTAGGAACTGCCGGCGCCGCCGGTTACGTCGCGGCCAAGCATGGAGTCGTTGGTCTCACACGCGCCGCCGCGCTCGACTACGCGTCGCAGGGTGTGCGCATCAACGCGGTTGGTCCAGCGTATATCGACACGCCGCTGCTCGAAGCGTTGCCGCAGGAAGCACGCGACGCACTTGTCACATTGCACCCGATCGGCCGACTCGGTCGGGCTGAAGAAGTGGCTGAGTTGGTCGTGTGGTTGAGCAGTGATCGCGCGAGTTTTGCGACGGGCGCGTACTACCCGCTGGATGGGGCGTATCTCGCGCAGTGAAGAGGGTGCTAGCGGCTGACCGGACGCGCACTATTAGCACGGATCGGTTTCGCACCATGCTGCGCGAAGAAGGGCGTCTGGCGGCGCTCACCGGAGACCGCGCTGGAGCAGTCCGCGCGTATCGACATTTCCTGGCGCTCCGTCCAGATCCTGTCGCGCGGCTCGCCGCGGATCGCGCGCGAGTGGCGACGGCACTGGCGCAACTTGAGGCGGCGGGGCGGTAGCGGATGAAACGCGCTCGTTAGCTGCGCTCCGTTGGTTCGACGGACCGAACGCGGCGCGCCTCGATTCGCTGTACGGCGGACGCTGCCAACTCACGCAACGCGTCGATTTCCATCTCGGTAAACTGGCGTTCCTGAAGTCCTACTACGCACAGATTGCCGAGGACGAATCCGCGCGATGAAATCAGCGGCACGCCGGCGTAACAACGCACACCGTCTTGCACTACGAGCGGGTTTGTGCTGTGGTACGGATCGTTTACCGCGCTCTCGACGACGAACGCCTCTCGTGTTCGCACAGATGTGGCGCAAAACGACCACTCCACCGGGTGGCCGCCCGTCTCTCCAAGCCAGAGACCGTCCAGTCCGTGCGATGCGGCCACGTGAAGTGCCTCGTCGAGCACGACACTGATCAGCGACACCGGCAATGAAAGGTGCGCTGCAGCACGCGCCGCCACGTCCTGAAGAATGGGGTCCACTTCGCTCGAGAGCAGATCGAGATCAACGATCTCTTGCAGGCGCTGCGCGGCGTACAATGGATCGGCGCTCATGAGCTGGCTCTTGCAGACGTATTGTTGAGGCGCGACGCAATACGATAAAACGTGCGCATGCGAATAAGAATTGAGCGGGCAACAGCCGCGGTCGCGCCGCCCTGCAGGCCTAACGCAGATGCGGCCCGTTCGAGTTCGTCGCCCGGGCGCACGAGTCCGGAGCGCAGCCCGGACTCGGCGCATGCTTGCAACCAGCGAGACTCGCCATCGGCAGCGCCGAACACGCGCTGCAACGCGGCCCGCGCGTCTTGCTCTGAAGGCTCGACGAGGTTGTACTCGGCAATGGCTTGCAGCGACTGGTTGTGTGAGATGTTCATGGACGTGTTGGTGCGATCGCGGTCACTGCATGACGCATGGCGAGCGCTGTCTGCAACGCCATGCTCATGCAGCAGGCTCTCTGATTATCGGTTTCCAAGCTGCCCGCGCACCGCGCCCATCGGGAATGCGGCAGTGTGCACGTTTACGTAATAGTCCTGAGCGTTTTTGCTGATCTCTTCGAGCAAGGCCGGGGCGACGTTGGTGAGGCACCCCTTCGAGCTGCCAGAGGCCGGAGCGGCAAGATGGATTTTGACCGGACCAGCTTCCGTCACGCTTCCTTCATGAATGTGTGCTGCTGCTGCGGTGCCAATTCCCGCAACGTTGAGCTGGTAGCACAGTTCTCCCTTGCCAAGATTGATCGACACAATGGCCGAGCCGCTACCCTCGGCGTTGCCGGGGCCCGGGACTTCGGCCGCGCCGGTAAGTGTGGCGACAAGCGGCTTGCCGCCTACCGAACTTCCGGGAAGGCGAACGAATGATGGATCTCCCGGTGTCGCTACTACGTCTGATGACGAGCAGGCAGCGGTTGCGCCGAGCAAAACGGCGCTGGCGAGGACGAGCAGACGATGGCGCATGATGAGGGCCTCAAGAGGAAGGAGTTCACTGCGTGGGGTGCGTACGTCTTGAAGCGACGATCGGATTTATTGAGTAGGAGCGGGGCGGCGGGCCCTCGAGCAGTCCGTGCCGGCTCGGCCACGCTCACAGTGACTCTTGACATAGGGGGAGGGGGTATCTATCATATACCCCACTAGGGTATGCGATCCGCTGCCCTTTCCCCTCATCAGGAGAACTGCCATGACCCCCCCGACCTCGACCAGCTTCCCGGCCTCCGCGTCCCACTGCGCGCCGACGGATGTGCGCACTGAGCAGCCCACGACTGATGGGGCGCAACGCCTCGACCTCACGATTGGTGGCATGACGTTCAGTCATTGCGTCACCTCTGTCCGCGCGGCGCTGGAGTCGCTCCCCGGTGTGGCTGTCGAACACGTCCGCATCGGCAAGGCAACAGTGACCCTCGCTCCAGACGGCGCGAGCCCAGCCGCTCTGATCGAGGCCATCCGCGACGCGGGATATCAGGCCGCCTTCAGCGCGGGCGCCGGAACTGACGCCAAGGCAGGCCTTCCGCAAGCTGCGTCAAACGGTAGCTGCTGCTCCTCAAACTGATCGCTTCTCTACTCACACAGAGACATCGCCTATGTTCACATCACTTGGTGGCATCAACTGGCTCGTGATCGCCGCTAACGGCAGCACGATCCTCTGGGTGGACTGCACTCCTGCGCATTCCTTTATATGAACGACTTAGGCTTGTCTTCACATGTTTCCCGTCGGCGGTTTTTGAGCACGGCCGCCGTCATTGGCGCGGGTTCCGCCCTGACCTCTCCGCTGCGAGCAACGCCGCCCGATGCCCCGCTCGACTCCGGCCTGGGACCGCTGTCCCCGGCGCCGAACAACGTGCGCGAGTACGACCTCACCATCGCGGAAACGGTCGTGCGACTGGACGGTCGCAACGCGAAAGCAGTCACCATCAACGGAACCGTGCCGGGACCGGTGCTGCGATTCCGCGAAGGCGAACAGGCGGTAATCCGCGTTCGGAACACGCTCTCTGAAGACACCTCTATTCATTGGCATGGCATCATCTTGCCGCCTGAGATGGATGGCGTGCCCGGACTCAGTTTTGCGGGCATTCGTCCCGGCGAAACCTTCGAATACAAGTTTGCGATCAATCAGGCCGGTACGTACTGGTACCACAGCCACTCGGGTCTGCAGGAGCAGCTCGGGCACTATGGGGCACTCATCATTGAGCCCGCGGAGCGAACCGGACCCACGTACGACCGTGAGCACGTGCTCGTGCTCTCTGACTGGACATTCGAGAGTCCGTACAGAGTGCTCTCCCGACTCAAGAAGCAGCCCGACGCGTACAATTTTCAGCGTCGCACCGTCTTTGATTTTTTCCGTGATGTCTCCCGCGACGGGCTTTCAGCCGCAGTGGGTGATCGCGTGATGTGGGCGGGCATGCGCATGAACCCCACGGACATCGCCGATGTGACGGGCGCGACGTATAGCTTCCTTGCAAACGGGCGTGCGGCGGAAGCACCGTGGACGGGCGAGTTCATGCCCGGTGAGCGCGTGTTGTTACGCGTCATCAACGCTGGGGCCGGCTCGTACTTCGACGTGCGTATTCCTGGCGTCCCAATGACAGTGGTCCAGGTGAGCGGCCAGCCGGTCGAGCCGGTGGAGACCGACGAGTTCCGCATCGCACTCGCCGAGACGTACGACGTGATCGTGCAGTTGCCCGATGACCGTGCCTATGGCGTGTACGCGGAAGCGATGGACCGGAGTGGGTTCACCGCCGGCATGCTGTCACGTAGTGCCGGTGTCGTCGCCGCGCTTCCTGCTCGTCGCCGTCGTCCGCTGCTGACCATGGCCGATATGGGCATGGACCATGGTGCCATGGCGGGGATGGACCACGCCGCGATGGGACACGCCATGCCGGCGAAGGCGCCGGCGGCGACCGCGGACGCGCACGCGGGTCACGATATGTCCACGGTTTCGACATCTACCCTGCGCGCACCGGGTACCCTGCCCGTTGAAACGCCTCACGGCCCGGAAACGCACGGGGTTGGCAACGCGATGGTGCCAATGAGCACGAAGAGTCGCCTTGACGAGCCCGGCGTCGGCCTCGGCGAGGACGGTCGCCGCGTGCTGCGTTACGCAGAGCTGCGCTCCGCAGAGCCATGGACAGAGTTCCGTGCTCCAACTCGCGAGATCGAGCTGCATCTCACAGGCAATATGGAACGCTACACCTGGGCTATCGACGGCATCCCGTACGATAAGGCTTCGCCGATTGAGCTGACGTACGGCGAGCGGATACGCCTCACAATGGTGAACGACACCATGATGAATCACCCCATGCATCTGCACGGGATGTGGATGGAGCTGGAGAACGGCCACGGCAACCGCAGTCCGCGCATTCACACTATCAACGTGAAGCCCGCAGAGCGCGTGTCGTTGCTGGTGACCGCCGACGCGCTTGGCCGATGGGCATTTCATTGTCACGTGCTGTACCACATGGAAGTTGGGATGTTTCGCGAAGTGCGCGTGAGCAGAGCAGCGAGCGGACACGAGGGACATCATGATGCCGTCTAATCGCATCGCGCGCTTCTTCGCTGCGCCTGTGCTCATCGCCGCATTCGTGATCGCGAGCAGCGGCCCCTTGGCTGCGCAAGAAGTCGATACGCTACCTCATACGAGCGCGCACAACATGTCGTGGGGGAGAGAGACGTTTGTGCTCTCGGAGGTGCTGGAGTATGCACCTTCCAGTGTGAATCGCGCCGTGAACTACGACCTGCTGGCGTGGACAGGAGGCGCGGTGAACCGTCTCTGGGCGAAGGCCGACGGAGGCGTCGCAACACGCGGCGGCGGCGTGCATGGCGAGTACCAGTTGCTGTACGGTCGACTCGTATCACCGTGGTGGGATGCGCAGCTCGGCGTTCGCATGGACCAAGCAAATGAAGACGGCAGCGCCGCCACACGCGTGGGCGCGGTTGCGGGCTTGCAAGGATTGGCCCCGGGCTGGTTTGAAGTGGAGCCGTCCATGTTCGTGACGACGGGCGGCAATGTGTCGCTCGATCTCACCGTGTCGTACGACCTGTACCTGACGCAGCGGCTGGTGTTGCAGCCCCGCCTCGAGTCCGCGGTGTCACTGCGCGATGAAATTGCGTTCGGCATCGGACGAGGAGTCAGCAGCACCTCGTTCGGTTTGCGAACGCGCATCGAGCTACGCCGCGAGTTTGCGCCCTACATCGGTGTGGTGTGGGACCGGAGTTATGGACGCACGGCACAGTTCGCGCGGCAAGCGGGTGGGGCGGCCGGGGAAGCGCGACTTGTGGCAGGCCTCAGGCTCTGGCGATAAGTCGTGCCGGCGAAATCGCCGAGCACAGCCGCGCACCCTGACTCATGGAAGGCGGGCGATGCACGGAAATCGGAGGGAAACAACAAAAATGCAAAAGGGTTTGTACACTCACTCCCAAAAGTCACTCTATCCCGCTGCTTTGATCTGCAAGGCGCAGTATTTCACAGGGCGAAAGGCGTGAGCTTGTCGATAGCCTTGGACAACGCCTCACGAACTGACGCGTCGGCTTCGATCGCGAATCGGGCACGCAATGCGGGGAGCTCCGAGGGAGAGGCGATGCGCGCCAATGCCCACGCCGCGTGCGACCGAACGAGCGATTCAGCATCCGACAGCGCGGCGAGCAGCGTTGGAATGTCATCCGCATTGCCGATGTTGCCGAGAGAAACAGCAGCATTGCGCTTTAGTCCGCGAGATTTCGCGCGCTTCATTGCTGATCCCTTAAATGAGACAGAAAACTCCGACTGCGAGAGTGTGAGCAACTCGGACGCCAATGTGCGCGCGTCTTCGCCGCTGAGCACTGCGCGCGCCGCAAATGCGGGCTCACGCAGTGCCCGCGCAAACGACACGTTCCACGGACACACCTCCTGGCACACATCGCATCCATACACATGCTCACCAAGTAACGGTCGCAACTCGTCCGGAATATCACCGCGCAACTCGATCGTGAGGTAACTGATGCACTTCGTGGCATCGAGCACACGCGGCGCGACAAACGCATCGGTCGGACACGCATCAAGACAACGCGTACACGTCCCACAACGATCAGCACTGAACGGCGCGTCAACAGGCAGGGCAACGTCTACAACCAGCGCCCCAATAAAAAACCACGAACCCTGCTCCGGATTGATCAGCATGGTGTTCTTGCCAAACCAGCCCAGTCCGGCGCGTCGCGCCAGATCACGCTCCAGCAGCGGACCACTGTCGACGTACGGACGCGCGTCAACGGCCACGCCGAGCTCATCCACAAGCCAGGCGTGCAGCCCGCGCAGTCGCTTCCGCATGAGCTCGTGGTAGTCATCACCCCGCGCATATCGCGCGACCGGACCGCTCGGCGTGCCGCCGCCGTAGTGCATGCCCACCACAATCGCGTGCGTGGCGCCGGGATGTGGCAACCGCGAATCACGCCGCAGGTCGGCGCCGCGTTTCATATAATCCATCTCGCCGTGCAAGCCGGCGTCGAGCCACGCATCAAAGTGCGCGACCGAATCGGGAGCGCCGAGATCGGTTATGCCGACGAGATCAAAGCCGAGTCCGTACGCTTCACCCTGCAGGCGCGTGCGAAATCCGTCACGTAGTACAGGCGCCTGAGCCCCATCACGCAACGGCGCGTACCAGGTTGGGCCAAACGATCACCCGGCTCGTCATTCAGGGCTGACGTCCGGTCCAACGGGCGTAGGCGATCACGTCGTGCACTGGCGGGACAAACGCTTCGTCCCCGTACGCGGTGTACATGCGCCAGCGTACATAGCGCAGAGAGGGCAGTGGCAAGAACGGAAAGCGATGCCACCAGCCGCGCAGTCGGAAGCGCCAGGCAACACGCAGCAGGTCCACCGCCAACGCCGGGTTTACGAGAGCCCGCAGCGTGAGTGCAAAAACCAATCGAATCCAAGGCATAGTCAAAGTTACACAGTTGGCGTGTAATCACCGCACGTGCACCGCCACTGGTCCCACCCCTCTTGCCGTTGCGCACTTTGTTTGCCAATATGGCGCACGCAACAAGTCCGTAACGGACAGGTACCGCCGCTGGTACCTCCTTTTCCGGTCGCAGTCCGGTCATGACATCGGTTGCACGCCCCCCCGCAGGACCCCCCCCTTTCCATTCGAAGGAGCACACGTGCGCACAAGCGTGCAGTGGCGGGCAGGATTCGGCACCCTGCTCTTGTTATTCCTCGCGCCAGCGAGCCTGATCGCGCAAGACCGGAGAATCACCGGTCGCGTGACCAAAACTGGCTCGGACGCCCCGATCGCCGACGCCGTTGTTTCAGTGTTGGGCGCTCCACAGTCAGGTATGGCAAGAACGGGCGATGATGGACGGTACTCCATTGCTGCTCCGGCCGGAGCGGTGCGTTTGCAGGTGCGGGCCGTCGGCTACGCGCGGACGGAAGCAGCCGTCGCGGCCGGTGTGTCCACCATGGACATTTCCATGGCCGCTGACGTGTTCAAGATGAGTGAAGTGGTCGTCACGGGTCAGGCCACAACGATCGAACGGCGTAGTGCGACGACGTCCATCGCGTACGTGTCCGGCGAAGACATTTCACGCGTGACGTCGCCGACCGCACTGAACGCGCTCGCAGGCAAGATTACTGGCGTAAACCTGCAAACAAATTCCGGCGCTCCTGGCGGCGGCATTCAAATGCAGATTCGCGGCAACACCACCATTCTCGGCGGATTCGAACCGCTCTTCGTAGTAGATGGTGTGATTTATTCGAACGCGAGTATTCCAAGCGGTCGCGGACTCGCCAACGCGGCGGCGAGCGCCACGACAGAAGCTGACGCCGTCAATCGAATCGCAGATCTTAATCCAAATGATATTGCGTCAATCGAGGTGTTGAAGGGTGCGGCAGCCTCGTCGATCTACGGCTCCAAGGCATCAAATGGTGTCGTGGTGATCACCACGGTGCGTGGTCAGGCGGGCGCGCCCAAGGTCAACGTTACCCAGCGCTTCGGTGTAAACTCTCCGCTTCGACTCCTTGAGTCACGTCGCTGGACGCAGGACTCGGCCGTAGCGCGTTTTGGTGCGGCGGCCGCTCCGTTCTTTGCGGGCAATGCGAATCCGTACTTTGACCAGTATGGACAGGTATACGGGCAGCGCGATCTCTCGTACGAAACGATCGCGGATCTCAGCGGCGGTACGGCGACCACCCGTTACTTCATCTCGGCCAACAATCGCCGTGAAGAAGGAACGGAACTGAACACGGGCGCCGGTCGGCAGTCATTGCGCGTGAACGTGGACCAGGAACTCGGGTCGAAGTTCGATCTCAAAGTGTCCAGCGTGTACGCGCGCAACGAGAATGATCGCGGGTGGAACAACAACTGCAACAACTTCGGCTGTCACGGTTACGCGATCTCCTACATCCCGAGTTTCATCAACTTTGAAAGCCGCAATCCTGACGGAACCTTCGTCGCGCCTACTGTAGGTGTACAGTCCAATCCCTTGCAGCTCACCGAGCTCGGCGTCAATCACGAGGAGACAAATCGGTTTACTGGTGGCGCGACGCTTGGGTGGAACACGTGGACAACCGAGCGTCAGAGTCTGCGTTTGATCGCGGCCGGTGGACTGGATGTGTTCAACCAGTCCAATGACGTGTGGACACCCAATGACCTGTTTTTTGAACGACCGCAGGCGCTACCTGGCGAGTCGATCGAAAGTGGTGGTCGCAGTCGCTTTGTAAACTGGAATCTCAACGGCGTGCACAGCTACACGCCCGGCGGCTGGGGCGCGACCACATCGTTTGGCCTGCAGTACGAGGATCGCCAGCTCAACACGTTCCAGATTCGCACGCAAAACCTGTTGCCGGGTCAGCGCAATGTGAATCAGGGTACGAACATCACGGCGGCCGAGGCGCTGAACGAAGAGCGTACGCTTGCGTTCTATGCACAGGAAGAGCTCCGGTTGTTCGATGAAAAGCTGTTGCTCCAGGCAGGCGTGCGTGCAGAGCGCAGCAGCGTAAATGGTGATGTCGACAAATATTATGTGTTCCCGAAGCTGGCTGGATCGTATCGCATTTTGAATTTGCTCGGCGACGGTAGTGAAGTGAAGTTGCGCCTCGCATACGGAGAGACTGGTAATCAGCCGCTCTTTGGTCAGAAGTTCACCACGCTCGGTACTCCGCAGTTGGGCGGACAGCAGGGCGTGACCGTGGGCACCGCAGCTGGCTTCGCGGACGTTTCGCCGGAGCGACTCAAGGAAATCGAGGGTGGTATTGATGGTTCCGCACTCAACAACCGATTGAACTGGGAGTTCACGCTGTTTGATCGCAACACCACGAATTTGTTGCTCTCACGCGTGCCTTCCCCGTCGTCTGGATTCACCAGCCAGGTATTCAATGGTGGCAAACTGAATAACCGCGGCATCGAAACCATGCTCGGTTATTCGCTGATCCAGTCCGGTACGACGACGTGGGTGACGCGCGCCACCTTCACGAAGTACACCAACGAAGTGGTGGATCTTGCGGGGCTGCCCGCTTTCTTCCCAGTGCAATCTGGCTTCGGCAACTTGGGACGTACGCGGATTGAAGTGGGCCAGCCGATTACGCAACTCGTTGGCTTCGACTTCGACGCGAGCGGTAACCGTGCGGCGGTGTTGTCGCAAATGGGCAATACCAACCCAGATTTCCGCATGGGATTTGTGAATGACATCACGTGGAAGCGGATGACGTTCAACATGGTGCTGGATTGGCAACAGGGCAGCGACATCATCAACCTCACGCGGTATTTGCAGGACGATGCACGCACGTCGCCAGACTGGGGCACACCAGAGGGCGTGGCGCGCTACCAGGGTTATCTCAAGGGTGTGATCAAGCCGTATATCGAAGACGGCAGTTTCGTGAAGCTGCGCGAAATCAACGTGGGACTCGACGTGCCCCAGCGCATGTTTGGGCAGTTAATGCGTGCCGGCGTTGAGACCATGCGACTGAGCCTCTCCGGGCGAAATCTCTGGATGTGGACCAACTACACCGGTCTTGATCCCGAAGTGGCCAACTTTGGCGCCGCTGCAATTCGAAACAATCTTGATATTGGTGCCTATCCGCCGAGCCGCAGTTTCTTCTTCAACGTCACCCTGGGTTTCTGATGACACCGACGATTGAGATGACCCGACGCACGGGTCCACGAATCCGAGTGTTGCTTAGCTCGGCCGTGATTGCTGGCGCATCGCTCTTCGCTGGTTGTGGAGACTTTGACGTCACGAACACCAATGCGCCAACGGTAGAAACGCTGACGGGCGCTCCGACACGCACAATTCTTGCGCGGGCTGCTACGGGCATTTTTTCGCAGAACTTCAACGATATCGGCACCGAGATTCAGTTCTACGCGCTGTATGGTCGGGAAGGCTACAATCTGCTTGGCAACGACCCGCGCGAAACGGGCGAACAGATTCGAGGGCCAGGCGATCCGACTGGGCGCCACTCGGGCGCATGGAATGGGCCGTACGCGGCAATTCGTACGATTAACACGTATCTCACGGCCCTTCCGCTGGCGTCTGGAATGACCGAGGCGGAGGTGCGCGCGTCGCAGGGCTTTGCGAAAACGATGAAGGCGTGGCATATCCATCGTCTCGCCGTTCGCACCGGTCAGTTGGGCATTCCGATTGACGTTGACCGCCCGATTACGGCGGAGCCAGCGCCGTTTGTGAGCTTCAGCGCGGCCATGGAAGAAGCAACCAAGTTGATGGATGAGGCACTCGCCGATCTCACGGCGGCTGGAGCGATTCAGTTTCCGTTCAACATGGCGCCGGGCTACACCGGCTTTACCACGCCGGCCACGTTCATTCGTTTCAACCGCGCGCTGGCGGCGAAGATGTATGTGCATCGCGCCACATTTGCGAATTGCGCCGCCTGCTGGGCAT
>JALHNZ010000029.1 GCA_022843265.1 Gemmatimonadaceae bacterium | reverse complement strand
TTACGTGGCTGGACCGCGGCCTGGCGCTGCGCGCGTCATTTATGGTTGGCGTGCCCGTGGAACCAGCGCTGATGTCGTTGCATAATGATCCTCGGTGGTCGTCGATCTTGCGGCAAATGAACCTGCCGGTAACTGCTGCGCGATAGGGAACGATTGCGGCACTCGGAGCGAAGGAGTCGCGTTCAACTACCGTGTCCCTCCAACTCGTCTGGTTCAAACGCGACCTCCGCCTGCATGATCACGAGCCGCTCGCGGCCGCGGCGAGCCGTGGCCCTGTGCTCGGCATCTACATATTCGAACCCGAGGTATTCAGCGCGCCGGACGCCGATGCGCAGCACCTGACATTCATTGTCGAATGTCTGACTGAGTTGCGTTCACGTTTGCGCAAACGCGGCAGCGAGCTGTTGCTGCGTACCGGTGATGCGCAGGAGCAGTTGGAGCGGCTCGTGCATGCGTTACCTGTGGGCGCGTTGTGGGCGCACGAGGAGACCGGCAACGGCCTCACCTACGCGCGTGATCGACGTGTGCGCGCCTGGGCGAAGCAGCGGCCGCTGCCGTTCCATGAACTACAAGCCGGTGGTGTTGTGCGCCGGCTCGATTCGCGCGACGGGTGGGCCGAGCGATGGGAGCAGGTGATGCGCGCACCGAGAGCGCGTGCGCCAGAACGGTTTGCGGCGCTGCCGTGGGCTGATGCTGCGTCGGGTGTTGATGCGCCATTGGCCGGCGATCCGCCGAGCGCCACCGAGTTGTGCGTCAAGAGCTACGCAGCGCGGGTGCATGTCGTGCGCGGTGGCGAGCGTGCGGCGCACGATACGCTGGCGTCGTTTCTCGCGCTGCGTGGTGTGGACTATCGTCGCGCCATGTCGTCGCCGCTCACGGCGTTCACCGAGTGTTCGCGCATCAGTCCGCATCTGGCGTTCGGCACGCTCTCTGGCCGGCAAGCGTGGCAGGCGGCGCAGCGCCGCGCGGCGGAGCTAAAAGCGTTGCCCGATGCCGATCCGCGTTGGCGTGGGGCGATGACATCATTTGCGGCGCGCCTCGCGTGGCGTGATCACTTCATGCAAAAGCTGGAGAGTGAACCACGCATTGAGTACGAACCGTTTGCGCGTGCGTATGCGAATCTGCGTCCGCGCGAAGCCGACCCGGAGCGTCTCGCCGCGTGGCTCGAAGGTCGCACGGGATATCCGTTCGTTGACGCGTGCATGCGTGCCCTGCGTGCCGAAGGGTGGATCAACTTTCGCATGCGCGCCATGCTCGTGTCATTCGCGTCGTATCACCTGTGGTTGCCGTGGCAGGTCACCGCCAAAGCACTTGCGCCGCATTTCCTGGACTACGAGCCGGGTATTCATTACTCGCAGTTTCAAATGCAGTCCGGCACCACGGGCATCAACACGGTGCGCATCTACAATCCGTACAAGCAGGGACGAGATCAGGATCCCGCGGGCGTCTTCATCAAGCGATGGGTGCCGGAGCTGACGGATGTTTCAAGTGATGATGTGCACGCACCGCATGAAATGCCGGCGCTGTTTGCGCAGATGTCAGGGTTGCGATTAGGGCGTGACTATCCGCATCCGATTGTTGATCATGCTACGGCGTATCGCGACGCAAAGGAGAAGATGTTTGCGTTGCGGGAGACGGTGGCGGCGCGCACGCAGGCCGCAGTCGTGCTGGAGCGGCATGGGTCTCGGCGGGCGAGGCGGGAGTAGCAGCGCTTGCCCCGGGCCGCTTTGATGGCGGCGGAAATGGAATGATCCGTGGATACCGTAACGCCTGCCGTTATGAGCGCCGCACGATTACACTGAGACTTATGCCCAAACGACTCGAACCAATCCATCCCGGTGAGATTCTCATGGCCGAGTTTCTTGTGCCATTCGAACTCTCGCAGTATCGGCTGGCGCACGATATCTCGGTGCCACCTCGCCGAATCAACGAGATCGTGCACGGCAAACGAGCGATCACCGCGGACACGGCGCTGCGGCTCGGACGGTATTTCGGTGTGTCGCCGCAATTCTGGCTGAACCTGCAGTCGCGCTTTGATCTGGAAGTGGAGCGCGATCGACTCGGGTCACGGCTCGTCGATGAAGTCCTCGTCTTGAAGCAGGCATCCTGACTCGTGCCCTCGACCGAATGGTGGCAACGCGGACCTGTTCCGCTCGTCCCCGACCTGCTGCAGCCCGTTGCACACATCCTCTTGCAGGTCGGCGAGAGTGTGTCAGACATGGTGCACGATCTCAGCGTTGCAAAATGGAACGCGCGCCCGGCCGGCGTCGCGTCCGCGGCGTTTCATGTGCGCCACATCATCGGTGTGATCGATCGACTGTTCACATACGCCCGCGGCGAGATGCTCACCGACGCGCAGTTCGACGCGCTCAAGCTTGAATCACACGAAGTCGATGCGCAGGATGTTCCGGCGCTCTTGCTGGCGCTTCATGCTCAAATCGAAACGGCATTGGAACAACTGCGCGCGACGCACCCGGATCAACTCGCCGAGTATCGTGCGGTTGGACGGGCAAAGTTGCCGTCAACGGTGATTGGTTGTCTTGTGCACGGCGCAGAACACAGCATGCGTCACGTTGGACAGCTCTCAGTGACGGTACGCGTCGTGCGCTCGCTTAACGACGGCCAACCCGCGGATCCGGCGTCTGCCCGGTAAGGGTGCGGTACAGAAAGTACACGAGCAGCCCGACCAGTCCGCCCATACGCGCGCACCAGAAGGCGACGCCCATGGCAATGGACCAGGGCATGCGGGTGGGATGGCCAGCCTCGGTGGTGGGGATTGAGCCCGGCAGGAACGCGAGGAATCCCACCGCGGCGCCTATGAGCGCGCCGACGATCACGAACTGAACGCCCTTGAGCACGACCCGCCAGGATGGCTTCATCAGGTAGACGCTACCGCTCCCGGGATCCTTTGTCGAGAGGCGCTACGCACACACCCGCGCCGCTGCCTCCGCCTCCTGCCGCACGGGTTCCGCGTAGCCATCTGTCCCGCGGATGATCTGGTCTTGCTCGCGCAGCATGCGGCACGCCTCGTCACGATTGCCGCGCTCGAAACGCAGCGTGCCAAGCGCGCGCAACGTGGCAGCCAGGTTCGAACTGCGCGCGGGACCGCGGCGCTGAATCTCAAGCGCGTGCACCAGAAGCGACTCTGCGGGCGCCCACTGCTGTGATTCTATCAACAGTCGCGCGTAGTGCACTTCGTCGGCCGCAATGTCGTCATGTTCGCGGCCGAGCAGTCGATAGCGAAGCGCGAGTCCTTCCCGAACCAATGTGCGTGCCGAATCGCTATGCCCAAGGCCGTGCATGGTCAGGCCGAGATTGATGTAGCCGTTGCCCACTTCCGGATTATCGTCGCCAACGCGTGCACGCAGAATAGCGAGCGCCAACTCGTATTGTGTCTTCGCTTCTGAATACGCCCGGCGTTCACGCAGCGCGTGTCCGAGGTTGCGACGGCTCTGTGCCAGGAACATGGGCTGCGTGGCACGAAATGATGAATCCATGACGAGCGCTACACGAATCAGGCTGTCGGGTTCGTCGGTGTATCCACGCCGCACCAGATGCACACCAAGTGCGTTCAGGCCGCGTGCAACACTGGTCGCGGTGTCGCCTTTGAGCTGACGCCAGAGGGCAAGACTCTGTCGCAGCTCCAGCTCACCGTCCTTGCCACCGCCAGCATAACTCAGCACAAGCCCAAGGTTTTGCAGATGCGCCGCCATCATGAGTGAGTCGGGGCGATCGCTCTGACCTTCGTACGCCAGCGCCAGGCGCGCAGCGCGTTCGGCGCCGCCAAAGTCGCCCACGCCAAAGTAGGCGGAGCTGATCTGCGAAAGCAGCCGCGCCGCGTCTACCGGTGCACCCGCAAAGTCCCGTTCAATGCGAGCCACCGCACTGTCGAGCATTCGACTGGGTGTTGGCACACCACCTGTTGTGGCGTACGGATACAACGAGCCAAACATGCTCAACAGAAAACTGTTCACGCGTTCCGCACGAGTGCTCTGCGCAATCGCGGTCATGGCTTCGGATTGAATGCGCCGCGATTGCAGTGCCGTGACCGCGGTGAAAGACACCAACACAACAGACGCCACGGCGCCGAGCACTACCGCAGTACGATGTCGGGTCCAGAATCGCGCGAGTCGATATCCCAACGTGGCGGGCCTCGCGCGCACCGGTCGATTGGCGAGGTATCGTTGTACATCACTCGCCAGCGCGTCGACCGTGCGATAGCGTCCGCTCGGCTCATAACGCAGCGCGGTGGACAGGATTGCGTCGAGATCTCTGGTGATGTTGAGTCCCGTACTGCGCACCTGCGACGCAGGTACGACCGCATCACGTGCCAGCACATCAAGCCACCGATGCGGTGGCACGTTACCGAGTTCAACGGGTCGACGGCCAGTGAGCAGTTCGTACAGCACCACACCGAGTGAATACACATCACTCGCCGTGGTCACGGATTCCCCACGCAGCTGTTCGGGACTCGCGTACGCTGGCGTGATAAGCATGGTAGCGGGTGCATCACCACCCGAGGCTCCGGCGCTGTTGGTGTCTCTGTCTGCGTCAGCGAGCACCTTGGCCACGCCAAAGTCGAGCAACTTGACCTCACCACCAGCGGTCACCAACACATTCGATGGCTTGATATCGCGGTGAATGACCAGATTTTCGTGCGCGTACTGTACGGCGGCACATGTCTGCAGAAACAGCTGCAGTCGCGCCGTGAGCGACAGTGTGCGTTGCGCTGCGTGTTCTACAAGCGGAAGTCCCTGCACGTACTCCATGGCGAAGTACGGACGTCCGTCCTGCGCGACACCGCCGTCGAGGAGACGCGCGATATTGGGATGCACGAGCCGTGCGAGCGTCTGACGTTCGCTCAGAAAGCGCTGCGCAAAGTTGTGGTTCGCACGTGTGTGTTGTCGCACCACCTTGAGCGCAACCGGCATGTCGAACTGGCCGTCCGCACGCTCGGCATAGTACACCACGCCCATGCCACCATCACCGATGCGGCGCATAATGCGATACGGGCCAACCAGTGATCCGGCCTCAAGCAACTCACTGCGACCCTGTTCGGCAAACACCGGCAGCAGCGGTGCGGCCAGATCCATCGCGGTGCCCGTAAAGATCTGGTCGTCCTGACGGAGCATTTGCAGCGTGGCGTGATACAACGCGGGATCGTCACGTGCGCATCGTGCGAGCCAGGTGTCACGATCGGCACCCGTCAACTCGAGCACCGTATCAAGCGCCGGTTCAAGACGTGCCCAGAGGTCTGGCGACTCCAGCGGGTGACTCATGTGGTCAGAGCGACGTGGCGTGAGAAACGAGTGTTGATCGATTGCTGATCGGTTGCTGTTAAGGCGTGTGATCAGGCGTGTCTCCGGACATCACGACCGCCAGCCAGGCTTTGGCTTTGGTCCAGTCGCGGCGCACCGTGCGCGCGGTCACGCCGAGTGCGACGGCGGTTTCTTCTTCGGTCATGCCAATGAAGAAGCGACATTCCACCACCTGCACCAGGCGCGGCGACAGCGCACCGAGCCGCGTGAGTGCATCGTCGAGCGCAATGAGTGTGTCGGCCGACTCATCAACTGACAACGGCACCTTTTCGAGGTCGACGGCGATTGGCGCATGACCGCGCTTCAGGGCATGTCGACGGCGCGCGTGGTCCACCAGAATGTGTCGCATGGCGGTGGCGGCCACGGCCAGGAAGCGGCTCCGGTCTTCCCACGGGACGCGCGACGAATCGACCAGTCGCAAATAGGCCTCGTGCACCAGCGAGGTGGTGTCGAGTGTGTGGCCCGTCTGTTCGTTGCTGAGTGCCTGTCGTGCAATGCGACGCAGCTCGTCGTACACGAGCGGGAACACGACCTGCGCCAGCGCCGGATCGAGTCCCAGTGAGAGCACCTGCTCGGTGAGGTCGTCGGTGGAGTCGGTCATGCAGGAGGTGCGGAGGGCATGCGCGATATAGTACCCTCAACACTTCGATGGTGGGAAGGGATGGAGGTGTGACCGTGGGGCACGCTGCCTGATGTGGCGCACGGTCCGCTATCCGCCTTTTCTGGCCTCGTGGCGCAGCAACTCCAGTTCCCTTCGCAGCGGCGCCCAATAGGCGCGATCCTGCTGCATTTCTTCCGACTGTTCGACGGCGAGCGCTTCCTCAACGTTCCCGCCCGATATTGCAGCGAGCACCGCGCCGCGCGTGGAGCTGCGAGCGGAATCCGGGAAACGATCAATCGCTTCGATCAAGAACTCGGGTGATCGTAATTCGTCGAGCCAGAAGAAGATTTGTTCAGGCCTTGCCTCCTCGTCGCGTGCACTCACGTACGACGCATCCACGAGCCGTCGAATCATTGGCCAGTCTTTATCCCGCTGCGTCTTCTTGGCCGCCACCAGATCCTCGAGCGCCATCATTTCCACAACTACGTCCTGCGCGCGCGCCTCGTCAGTGAGTGCTACTGAAGTGCGGCGACTCCACAAGACTTCGAAGCTATCGACGCCGCGCATCCGACTCATGATGTCCACACGCAACGGTGGTGCGTGCGGGTCCGGCACGCTAAAGTGGACGGCATGCCCTCGAGAGAGGACGTCGAGCGAGAATTGCGGCACGGCAATTACAGACGCATCAAGACTTTGCATCGCCTCCGCAATGCGAGCAAGCGAGGTGCTGTCCGCGAGAACGGCAAGATCGAGGTCTCGACTATACTCGGCCGCGCCGTACAACACGCAGGCCTGTCCCCCCATCAACAGGGCGGCCGCGTCGAACTGCTGGATCGTAGAAAGGACTCGAAGGATCTGGATCGGGATCACTCGTGCCTCCTAACGCGTGAAACCAGGCGGCAAGTCGAATGGTCTCTGTCCACCGCTCCTGTGGGCTGAGTCGCATCCAGCTAGCCGTCTCTTCGCCGTACACGTCATCAAGCGAAACTCGTTCTTTCGACACGCGGGAAGAGGACATGCCACGAAACCTAGCATTGTTTCCGGTTTCTTGCCTGAACGCGAGTACGTCGCCGACGTGCGCGTCTACGCCCCACCGAACGCGGCCGCGGCAAACAGGAGAATCGCCACGAACACACCGATGGCACTCTTGATTGCGGACGCCATGGCACGGCCGAGCAACGCACCGGTGGCGGCGCGCGTCGGATTGCCGCGTGTGGCACGATCGGTGAGCCACTCGCCAACAAAAGCGCCAGCGAACGTGCCAATGAACGCGCCAACCAGCGAACCAAGCACTGGCACGGGCACACCAATCATCGCGCCAGCAATACCGCCGATGATGGAGCCCCACGCGGCGCGTTTCGAACCGCCGTATTTGCGTGTGTAGCGACCCGATACCGTGAACTCGACGACTTCCGCACACACCACGAGCAATGCCGCGAGACAAAATGTGACCAGACCAATGCCACCGGTTGGCACGAGAATCCAATACAACAGTCCGGCGCCGAGCATTACCCATAGCCCCGGCAAGCCAATCGGCACGAGCAGCAGCGCGCCGAAGAGACTCACACCAAGCAGGGTGAGTGCCACGCCAAACGAGAGTGTTGAGAGCGCGTCCATGAATAAACCTACGTACGCCGGACGCCAGCGGGTTCAGTCGACAGCTGGCGCGGCGCGGCGATAAGTTGCGAGATGCGTCCAATCATGCTCCCGCTGCTGGCCCTCGCGTGCGTTGTTACGACGGCGTGCGGCTCCGCAGAAACCGACACCGCGCAGCGCGACGTGAATCCGGCCGACGCGGCGCTTCTCAACCCTGACGCGGCGGCACTCACTGCCACGGCGCCGGATTCGTTTACCGTAACCTTTGTCACAAGCGCTGGCGCCGTTGACGTGCGTGTACACCGGCGTTGGTCACCGCTCGGCGCTGATCGTCTCCACTACCTCGCGTCGCACGGGTTTTTTGACGGCGCGCGCTTTTTTCGCGTGGTGCCCGGGTTCGCCGTGCAGTTTGGTCTGAGCGGACGGCCAGATGTTGATGCGGTGTTTGAGAAGCTCGAGTTCGAGGATGAGCCTGTGAAGGTGAGCAATCGACGCGGCACGTTGGTGTTTGCAACGTCGGGGCCCAACACACGCTCAACGCAACTGTTCTTCAACCTCGTGGACAACGATTATCTCGACGACCAGGGCTTCACGCCGGTTGGTGAAGTGGTGCAGGGAATGGACGTTGTGGATCGCATCAATCCCGAGTATCAAGAAGAATCCAATCTTCAGCGTCGCATATTGCGCGACGGCAACGCGTTCTTTCGCACGCGATTTCCTGCCCTCGATTCCATCGAAAGTGTGAAGCTGAAGCCCTGAGGGCTGAGCTCAAACTTCACATCGTTCCACGCTTCGTATTGGATCAAGGAGCCGACAATGCCGCCGATCGCCAGGCCGGCGATGGTGGCGGTCACCGCTCCCGGAGGAACGGTGACCGGACCGACTTTGAAGTCGCAGCGAGGGTCCACGTTGGGATCACACGTGCCACGATTTCGGTCTCGCTGATTGCCACTGGCAAGCCCGACCACCGCACCGACTGCGAGACCGATTCCCACGCCATACTTTGTAGCGCGTGTGCGACCGCGGCTGCGACTCAATCGCGACACATCACGCAGCGCGAAGGCGCTCGAACCGCCATTTTCAAGCGCGATATGTACGGTGTCCCGAGCGAAGGTGCTAAACTGGCCGATCGTAGGCGGACCGGATGCCCCGAGCGGATCGATCGGTACCAGACGAATTCGGTCGCCCTTTTCCAATGACCAGATCGACACGGACTGCGCCGCGAGGGGCGCGTGTACGATTGGCGCGATGGCGAGCCACACGATGGCGAGCGACCCGATGCGTGCTGCGAGCCGAACCATGGGTGCGATACACATGTCATGCTGCTCCGCGGTAGCAGTGATGAGAGAGCGCCTGCCTTGATGCCCCCCAAATATTCGCCCGCCTCTCAGTCCGCGATATAGGGCAGCTGACGTAGGCGTGGTGGCCGCATGACGTAGCATGCCCGCGGAGGTGTCCCGCGGAGTAACTTGCACGGCACCGAGCCCGCTGGCCTTCGCGACCTCTCACGCGCCTCACGTCCGGAAACGTCTCATGTCACACAACGATTCGCACACCGCCGAGCACCGGTCCTGGGAATGGGATCTGGTCATGCAGTTCGAAGAGGGCTCAATTCCGGCGAAGGCATGGAACGAAGCGACGCTCGCTGTGGTCGCGGGTTGGTACGCGAAGAATCAATCGCGTGGTGAGGCGGAAGAGCGCTACGCCAAGTACTACCATCGCAACCGTCGTCGACTGATGACGCGCCTTGATAGTGCGTCGATCGATACCGCTGCCATTGATGCGGTTGATGCGGTGTGGGAATCGCTTTTGACGCGCGTATTGCCGAGCGTCGAATAGGCGAGCGCGCCCACCGCTCCCACGCGAGGCAGCGCTCAGGCGTTCACGACCTGGGCGTTCGTTGCACCAGACCGGTGGTTGAATGCAAACGCGTCGCTCCCTGATCATAGCTCACATCCCGCGCGTACAAGTCCTGCGCGCTCGTATCGCCGCTCCGCTGGTAGTACTCGCCATCGGCACGCAGCTCCCAGGCCGTTGCGTCGTCCGCGTAACGCGAGAGCAAGGTGTCCAGTGTGCGCTGCGCGTTCGCATCATGCACGCGCACCAGCAACTCAACACGACGCCGCAAATTGCGCGGACGCAAATCTGATGAGCCAATCCAGAACTCGGGCGCACCGCCATTCTCAAAGCGATACACACGTGAGTGCTCGAGATAACGCCCGGCAACGGAGATGATGCGGAAACCGTGCGGAGTATCCGATGAAAGCGGCGCTAGAATACAAATGCCGCGCACCATCAACGTGACCTGCACACCAGCATCTGCCGCGCTGCGAAGCGCCTGCGCCATTTCACGATCAGCCAGCGCGTTCATCTTGAAGTCGATGCGTCCGGGGCGCCCGGCACGTGCATGCTCGGCTTCGCGTGTTATGCTGGCGAGCAGCGCTTCGCGCAACTGGTGCGGCGCCACAAGCCCGTCGCCGGTGAGCGGAGCCGGCGCCTCGGGCACGCCGGTCCGCGCACCTGAAAGCGCGGCGAAAAATGTGCGCAGATCATTGGTGATACCGGCGCGAGCGGTGAACAGGCTCACGTCGGTGTACTGTCGGCCGCTCCGGCTGTTGTAGTTGCCCGACCCAACGTGTGCGTACACGCGCTCACCATCGGCTTCGTTGCGTACAATCAACGCCGCTTTGGCGTGCACCTTGAGTCCGGGCAAGCCGTACACCACGCGCCCGCCGGCACGCTCAATGGCACGCGCCCAGTTCACATTGTGTGCTTCATCAAAGCGGGCTTGCAGCTCCACCAGCGCAAACACCGACTTGCCGCTCTGCGCAGCGCGCACCAGCGCCGCCGCAATGCGCGATGGTGTGCCCACGCGATACAACGTGACGCAAATTTCCGTCACCGCCTCGTCGACTGCCGCCTCTTCAAAGAGGCGCGACACGGAGTCGTCAAAACTGTCAAAGGGGTGATGCAGCAGCAGGTCGCATTCACGGATTGCGTTGAGCATGCACGCGGAAGGGTCAACCACCACACGTCCCTGGAACGGCTCATATTCAAGCGTTCCGCCGCCAGGCAGCGGCAGGTTGGCGAGACATCGTAAATCGAGCAGGCCGTCAACACGCTGCACATCGGTCACGGTGAGTTCGAGATCGCGCCCTACCGCGTCGCGCCGCAACGTATCGAGAATCAGCGCGCTGACATGCGCTGGCGTGTCGCGTTCCACTTCAACGCGCACGGCCGGATTCAGCGGGCGCAGCGCCGTTGCGCGCTCCACGGCGCCAAGCAGATCGATGGCCGGGTCGTCGTCGATGCGCAGATCACCACCGCGCGTGACCCTGAAGAGATGCGCGCTTTCAACGAGCACGCCCGGATACATCGTCGTCACATTGGCGCGCAGCACCTCTTCCACCGGAATGACGTCTGCTGCTGTGAGCGGTACACGCCACATGCGAGGCACATCACCCGGCAACTCGTGCTCAGCCAGTCGCAAACGAGAGTCGGCGGCTTCCCGGTAGACAACGGCCAACGAGAGTCCCAGATGAGGCAAGTGCGGAAGCGGATGCCCGGGACTGTACGTGATGGCGTGTGAGCGAAGCGCCGGTTGCATCTCACGCGCAAATTCTTCGCGCAGCGCGGCCTGCTGCTGGTCGGAGAGCGAAGCCCATCGTCTGACGTGCACACCATGGAGTTCAGCCGCGCGAAGACAGGCATCGGCAACACGCCAGTGCTCCTGCATGAGCGCCCGCACGGTCGACTCCACCACATCGAGTTTGGCGCGCGCTGGGCCGTCGTCCGGACCTTCCACTGCGCCGCGGCGAAGTTCGGCCATGCGCAGCATGTACAGCTCGTCAATGTTGCTGGTAACGATGCCAAGGAATCGGAGCTGTTCAAGCAGCGGCACACGCGGATCGCCACTGAGCGCCAGCACGCGGCGCTGAAAGGCCAGCAGGCTGAGTTCCGGATCGAGCATCGTGGCGGGTTCGGCTCCGAGCATGGTGCAACTTATCCCGCCGCGCAATAGTTTTCCGGCATGGCCAACCTCTCTCCTTACCGATCCCTTCCCGCCGCCAAGCGTGCGGCACTTGTCGCACACGCGATCACCAATCACAAGGACGTTCGCGCAAAGTTCGCGCTGCGCCTCGCCTCACGTGGCGGTGGGTTTCGCGCGTCTGCGGTGCAGACGTGGCCGGTTGATCGTTTGTCGAAGGAAGTGGTACGTCTGAATGCCGAAAACGCGACCGATGAGCTCGAGTTGCTGCAGCTGTTGTACGTGGAGCTGGAACCGGCCATCCAGATTGCGTTTCTCGAAGCCGCTGGTGTCAAACACAGCAACGGCGTCATCGAAGAAGAACTCGAGCCACCGTTCGCAGACGCGGACGCCGTCGTGCGTGGCGTCCAGGCCGTGTATCCGGCGTTTGGCGAGGATGGCATGCGCTATCTGCATGCACTCGTCCGATACAGCGCCAATGGATGGCCCGGCATTGGCGAGCAGGTGAGCGCGCTGCAGGCGTAGTCCTTCCGAATGACGTCGCGTTGTCTGCGGCAAACGAAACCTTACCCTGGCCAGTGCGTAGAACAGCATATGAACTTTCTCCTTTCCTGGCTCATCCTCACCGTGAGCGTGTGGCTCACGGCGTATCTGCTCCCCGGCGTCAAGGTCAAGAGCTTCGGCAGCGCGTTTTTGGTCGCGGCCATTTTGGGCGTGCTGAACGCCCTGCTTGGATGGCTGTTCTTTACCGTGTTCACGATCGCGACGCTCGGTCTGGCGTGGCTGCTTGCGTTCATCACCCGGTGGATCATTGACGCGATCATGCTGTCGATCACCGCATCGATTACCGACGCGATTTCCATTGACGGCTTCCGCTGGTCGCTGATCGCCGCGTTGGTGATGTCGGTGTTGGGCACGCTTGGTCAGTATCTGCTACTGCGCTAAACGGGCCTGCGAGTTCAAATCACACCACCGCTGCTGAGGTGAGTTGGTTCTGCGTCGCGCCGATCACCGCCGCAAGCGCGCACTGCATTTGATTTCGACGCGCGCCGCTGGTCGCGGCAGCGACGTGACCGCGAGCGTCGCGCGGCTCGGTGGATCAACAGGGAAGAATCGGATGTATTCCGCGTTCATCGCCGCATAGTCCGCCATGCTCGTGAGGAACACGGTGCATTCGCCCACATCTGCCATCGTTGCACCAGCCGCCTCGAGCGAGCCGCGAATGTTCTCCAACGTTTGCCGAGTCTGAGCAGCCACACCACCGTCGATGATGTCTTGCGTGCCCGGCACGACGCCTGTCATGCCGGACACAAAAACGAAGTCGCCGTCGCGAATGGCCACGGAGTACGCCGGCACCAGCGGGGCGAGTCCGGGCGGGTCGATGCGCCGCCGTTCGGCGCTCCGGCGAATCGCGGCCTCGCGCGTCATATCGCGCGCCGGTATCACGATCGGTTCAAACCAAACGGGCACGATCGTCCGGCTCATGGGCGATGCGGCAGCGACTTCACCGAGAAATTTCTCGCGGTCTGCCAACGCCGCCGCCGGTGGATTCGGATTCCCATAACCGTCTGCATGCGAAGGAATGACGACGGCCGGGTAGCCAAGCGCGCGCATCAAGCGCCCCGTGTAGTTGAAGATCTCCAATCGTTGGCTATTGGCTCCCACGAGCGCGATGTCTGGCCGCAGCCCCTCCATCTCGCGCTCGAGAAAGTTCATGGAGCCCATGGCCAGCACTTCGTGGCCACCGATGCGAATCAGGTAGGCAAGGCTTCCACCTTCCTGATACTCGTTGCGGCGCAACGGCGCGCGCAGTCCGCGCGGTGCGGTGCCGGCGATGCCTCGCCCGTTACCGAAGTAACGCTTGTCGTCGAGCGCGCTGTGGATGCTGGGAATCACGCGCAGCGAGAAGGTCTCAAAGTCGTAGTCCTCGCCGCCAACAACCGTAATCAGCTTGTCTTCGGCAACGTCGTACGCACGCGCGAGATTGGCGGCGGTCTCCGTGCCGATGATCACCGCACCGGTGCGCTTGCTGATCGGGCCCGCGTCGAGCGCGTGATCGGAGTGACCATGCGTAATCAGGATGTAGTCGGCGCGCTGGATGTGACGGTTGATGAGCGCGGTGTCCGCGGGATACGGATCGGTCGGGGCAATCACGCGCTCCGTACCACCGCGGTTCCAGCGATTGAATTGCGTCACGAAGGGATCAACTAACACCACGGTCTGTCCGTCCGTGATCTCCCAGCCGGCGTTGCCGAGGTAGGCCAGACGGAGTTCGCCCGCTTTCATCGCGCCCTGAACTGGCGCCGCGGCAGCGTTGCGCGCGCAGGGCATGCTGCCAGCGCCAAAGTAGAGCGCGTTCGGCGCTTCCGAGCGTGCAACGGCAATGTCGGGGCGACCATCTCCATCGAAGTCACCGATGCCGATACCGTAGGCGGCGCCTTGCGCATCACCCATCGTGACCGGGGTAAAGCGCTCTCCGTTGCCATCGTTGAAGTACACGGTGGTCTGCGCGCGAATGTTGCCGACGATGAAATCCGCTTTGCCATCGCAGTTGGGATCGCCCACGGCGAGTGCGTAGGGCACAACGCCGCGCTCTCCAACGGCGCGAGGCGCGGCGAAGCTGCCATCGCCGCGCCCTTCGTACACGGCAACACCGCGCGTTTCATCAATCGTCACCACGTCCATGCGTCCGTCGCCATTCAGGTCAGCTGCTTCGGCGATGCGAATTTGTGCGTCCGCCGGGCCGAAGGGTACGCTGCGTAGCTTGCTGAGATCCGCTGAGACTGCACCAAAGTAGAGGCGACTCTGACCGCCATTGCGATGTGGCACCAGCAGGTCGGTGAAGCCGTCTCCGTTGAAATCCGCCGCCGTGATGGTTGTCGCAGGCTCGCTCGCGAACGGAATGCACTCGGCATCAAACCGCCCTGCGCCGCGGTTGAGGCAGATGTAGTTGGAGCCCGCGGTGCGGCCGTAACGATTGGCGGCGATGATGTCCGGGCGTCCATCGCCGTTCATATCGGCGACAGTGGCATTGCGCATCGGCCAGTCGGGGCGCCCGTACTCCGAGCCGACGGAGAACCTGCCTTTGCCATCGTTCAAATACACCAGCTTCCGACTCGGCGCATCATTGCTCGTCACGACGTCGAGATCGCCATCGCCATCGAGGTCCACGAGGCGCGCCGAGTAGGTCTTCTCTGCCGTTGGTCCGAGATCGTATGCTGCCCTGACCCCGCCGCGACCATCGCCGAGCAACACGCGACTCACAAGCGGCCAGTGTCGACCCTTGGCCAGGACGATGTCGAGGTGTCCGTCGCCGTCGAGGTCGCCGAAGCTTGCGTTGGCGGAGGTCTCGGAGGTGGTCTCAAGGAGCAGCGTGCGATCGTAACGCGGTAGTTCACGCGCGCTGAGGGCAAACAGAGAGGCGGCGCCGAGGGCGAGGCGATGGGCGGGAGCGACGGTCATCTGGAGAACGTCCGGGGTATGGTGAGGGCAGCGCGCCCTATATGTGCCGTTCGCGGCATCGACGCGCTATACCCAGCGCTCAAGAATCCCCAACGAGAACTCGCGGCCGAACAAAGACCGATGCAAAGGCTTTGGTGTAATGACGGGTGAGCGGCCGAGGGTGGCCGCTCCTCTCTGCTTCGCCCCTCAAGTCTGCTACACTTCGTGCTATGAACGCTCGTCGCTCTATTCCGCTGTCAGGCGTGTTGCCGCTGGTGTTGCTCGTCACCAGCGCGTGCGCAACGTCCGCACCTCCAGCGGGGCCGCCGCAGCCGGCCACATTACCACCGGCGCTAGCCGAAGCCGAGGCCATCTGGCGGGCCCGCACGGACTCGGCCCTGCTTCGATTCACTCCCGCCGACGTGCGATTCATGACCGACATGATCGGACATCACGCGCAGGCGCTTGTCATGTCGAATCTTGCGCCGACGAACAACGCGGGTCCGACCATTCAAACGCTTGCGTCGCGCATTGTGAATGCACAATCGGACGAAATCCGCATCATGCAGCGTTGGCTCTCCGATCGCCGGCAGCCCGTGCCCGCGCTCCAGACGGATCACGCGGCGCACGGCGGCGATGTCTCGCACGCAGCACACGCGAACATGCCGGGCATGCTGACTGCGGCACAGCTTGCAGAGCTGGCCGCAGCGAAGGGCCGTGAGTTTGACCGCCTCTTTCTGACGTTCATGATTCAGCATCATCGAGGCGCGGTCGTTATGGTCGACACACTCTTTGCCACCGATGGTGCTGGACAGGATCATTCGGTATTCAAGTTCGCGTCTGATGTGCAGGTTGATCAGCGCACCGAAGTTGCACGCATGCAACAAATGCTCGACGCGATGGGATCGACGAGCAACAATCGTTAGTTCGTCGCGCACCACGTACTCCGCTTTCCACACGGATTCTGAAATGGCCTTTGAGATGCTTTCTTCGCGTGTTTTAGGTGCACCGCGCGCTGCCGCGAGTGCAGTCGCCGTGCTCGCCGTCTTTGCGGCGTGCGCGCCGGCAACGTCTACCAGTACTGCTCCCAGCCCGCGCATGGCGTCGGGGGCACCCACGCCTGACCCGCGCGTAGGACTCAAGGCCGGACTGTTCGATGCCGGCGAAGCCATGTGGAACATGAAGCGCGTGTCGTTTACGCAGCCACCGCAGGCGTTCCTTGGCAAGTGGAATTCCGATCTCGCTTTCCGCGGCGATTATGTGTTTCAGGGAAACTTTGCCGGCTTCCAGGTATGGGACATCTCCACTCCGTCTCGGCCCGTGATCGTCAAAGAGCTCGTGTGTCCCGCGTCGCAGAGTGATGTGTCGGTCTATAAGAACCTTTTGTTTGTGTCGGGTGAAGGACTCGAAGGGCGTCTGGACTGCGGCGAACAAGGGGTGACCGCCGCTTCAAGCAAGGATCGCTTGCGCGGCATTCGCATTTTTGACATCAGCGACGTTCGCAATCCCAAATACATCACGAACGTGCAAACCTGCCGAGGTTCACACACGCACTCTGTGCTCGTGGATCCGAAGGACGCGCAGAACGTGTACGTGTACGTCTCCGGCTCGGCGCCCGTCCGCCCCAGCACGGAACTCGACGGCTGCTCCGGCGCGCCGCCGAGTGCTGACCCCAAGTCGGCACTCTTCCGCATTGAAGTGATCAAGGTGCCGCTCGCGAATCCCACGCAAGCCGCGATCGTGAACTCACCGCGCATTTTCGAAGGCCTGGTTGCTCCGAAGTCACATGGACTGGCGCCGGATGACAAGGCTGAGATCGATCGCGCCCGTGCACGTGGTGCATTCATTGTTGAGGTTCAGGGCGAAACGATGGTACTGCCCGATGCATTTGCGGCGGCGCAGTTGGCCAATGTGGTGCGCTCGCGTGGTGGCACAGGCGCGGCAACGGCTGCGGACAGCGCGAAGCTTCGCGAATCGCTACCCGCCATGATTGCCCAGATGGTGGGACCGGCGGCCGGTGGTGACGGACCGGCCCCGGGGCCCAACCAGTGCCATGACATCACGCTGTATCCGGAGCAGGGAATCGCCGGCGGCGCGTGCGAAGGCTACGGCTTGCTGCTCGACATCAAGGATCCGGCCAATCCCAAGCGCATTACCGCCGTTTCTGATTCGAACTTTGCCTACTGGCACTCCGCCACGTTCAACAATGACGCGACCAAGGTGTTGTTCACGGACGAGTGGGGCGGTGGTACAGCGCCCAAGTGCCGTGAAAGCGATCCCAGGGAGTGGGGTGCCAACGCGCTCTTCACGATCGAGAACGGTGCACTCAAGTTCCAGAGCTACTACAAGCTGCCCGCTGCACAGACGGCCACCGAAAACTGTGTCGCACACAACGGTTCAATGATTCCGGTGCCGGGCCGCGACATCATGGTGCAGTCGTGGTATCAGGGCGGCATCTCGATCTTTGATTTCACCGACATCAAGAATCCGGTAGAAATTGCGTATCAGGATCGTGGCCCGATCGACGCGTCCAAGATGGAGACGGGTGGCACGTGGTCGGTGTACTGGTACAACGGACTGCTGGTGAGTTCTGAGATCGCGCGTGGTCTCGACATTTTCGAGCTCGCGCCAAGTGCGCATCTGACGCAGAACGAGATTGATGCGTCGAAGACTGTCCGACTTGAGTATCTGAACCCGCAGGGTCAGCCCAAGTACGTGTGGCCGCCGTCATTCCCGTTGGCGCTGGCGTACGTAGATCAGCTGCAGCGTTCAAACGGGCTGGAGTCGTCACGCATCAATGCCGTGCGGACCTCGCTCAGTGCCGCCGAGCGTGCCATGGGCGCGGCGCGTCGCGACGCACTCACGCAGCTCGCTTCGCAGCTGGACGGTGATGCTGGCCGAGCGCGCGATGCGGCCAAAGTTCGGATGCTCGCCGCTGCGGTGCGCGACCTGGCGTCAGCAACGCGATAGTTCGCGTACGCACGTGTACGAATCGCCGGTCCCGTTGCGGGGCCGGCGATTCGTGTTTGTAGCGCACCGTCTCACACATTGATCCGGACGCTCGCCACCTTTTCGTGTGACGCAACCGCGACGTGTTTGTCACCGGCTCACAACGCACGTGGTGCGATGTTCACGCGTACATCACGCGTGAGGTGCGATGTCAGCTGACAAGCGATGGTGCGAAGACGCACGGCGGGTTCGTCGGGTGGTCCTGCTGGTACTTGATGGTTTGCGTGCGGACCTGATCGGGAGTCCGCGGTATCCGCATCTCTCGGCGCTCCGACAGGAGAGCGCCTATACACTCGACGCCACGACAGTGCTTCCGAGTGTGACGGCGGCGGCGATGACCTCGCTGTTCTCCGGCGTGGCGCCGAACGATCACGGCATTGTGAGCGATCGTTTCGGCGTGCCGAAATACCTCGCACGGCTGCGTCCCATGCCTCGTGAGGTGGCATTGCACGGGCTGCCAAGTACCGGCGTCGTTCGGCAGGTCCCGTGGCCACTGCGACCACTGGCGCGCCGGATTGTGCGAGAGCTCGGCATGCAGCAGGCGCACTTTGCACCCGCGAACGTGCGCGAGCTCCTGCGCGCCGCGATGCCCGCTCTGCGCACACAGACGGACGGTCTGATTGTGATGCACTGGCCAGACTGCGATGCCATCGGACACACGCACGGCTGGATGTCCGAGCCGTATCTGGACGCGGTGGCGCGCATGGATGCCGCCCTCGGTACCACGCGTGAGCTCATGGCCGATGCTCGCACGGAGACGTTGTTGCTGGCGCTCGCTGATCACGGCGGTGGTGGTCGGTTGCCCAACGCACACGATAGCGCACATCCGCTCGACTGCACGATTCCGTTGTTGCTCAGCGGTCCGGGTGTGCATCCACAAGAACTGCCGAATACGCACACGCTTCTTGATGCACCGCCCACGGTGCTGTGGGCGCTTGGTCTGCCGGTGCCTGCGCAATGGGCCGGCGAGCCAATCACGGCGGCATTTGCCGCGCCAACGGCGGCCCGGCGTACCGATGTGCGTGCTGACACGCCTGAACTTCAACTTCTGCGGGAATACGTCGCATGACCAAAGTACTGATCGCCTTCGCGGATACCGGCGGTGGGCATCGCGCGGCCGCCAATGCTATTCGCGAAGCACTACAGCGTCACTCGGCGGCGGTAGAGGTGACGATGGTGGATCCGTACGCGATGAGTGATCGCTGGCCGTTTGATCGATTGTCGGCCGCGTATCCCCGCGTGGTTGACAATGCGTCCTGGTTGTGGCGCAGTGGGTTTGCGCTCACGAACAGCTCGTCGTGCACGCACACGCTGCAGACACTCGCATGGCCGGCATTGCGCGCGACATTTCGCGGCATTCGCAACGAGATCAATCCAGACGTCATTGTGTCGACACACCCGTTGTTGACCACACCGCTGCGACGCGTATTTCCGAACACGCCACTCGTGGTGGTGGTCACCGATCTCGTGAGCGGTCATGTGTCATGGTACAACCGCCGCGCGGACTTGCTCATCGCACCCACGGCGGTGGCGCGTGCACGAGCGATTGAGTGCGGACTGGCGCCGTCTATCGTTGAGGAACTTGGACTGCCGCTGCCACCCGGGTGCGAACGCACGCCGCACGATGCGTGGCTGCCGGAGCGACTCGGATGGAGCACATTACGCCCGACGGTGTTGCTCGTGGGCGGTGGCGATGGTGTTGGTCCGCTGGAACGCAACGCCATCGCCATTGATGAAGCGAGGCTCCCCTGTGACATCGCCGTGGTGTGTGGACGAAACAGTGCGTTGGCCAAACGCCTCAAGGAGCGCGAGTGGTTTGGTACGGTGCATGTGTACGAGTTCGTGCAGAATCTCAATGAGATGATGCGCGCCGCACACGCCATTGTGACGAAGGCCGGTCCCGGCACAATTGCCGAGGCGTTCGCGGCGGCCTGCCCCCTGATACTCACGGGCGCGATTCCAGGGCAGGAATCAGGGAACGTGGAGTATGTCACACAGTCCGGAGCCGGTGTTTGGGCGCCTGACGCGCCCAAGGTTGTGGAGGGGCTGCGCACGTGGTTGCAGGGGAGCGAGGCCACAACGCTCCACGCCGCCGCGGTCTCCGCCGCCGTGGAGATGGCTCGCCCGCATGCGTCGGCGCAGATCGCGGCGCGCGTGCTTCGCTGCGGAGAAACGCGGCGTCCGCGCCCCCGGCTCACGCATGGTCCGCTGCTGCGCCGTTTCAGATCGGTGGGCCTGAGGCTCGCGCCGGTGTAGTCTTTGGGGTGAACAGCCGGACGCGTGCAAGAAACACTCGCTGCGCTGGTGGCGTTGAGCTGAGACGCCCGTTCCCCTCACTTTTCGCCACACAATGCGTTCCATTGCTCAAGTCGTTTGCGCGGCGTTTTTTTCGCTTGTCGCTCCGCAGTTGTTCGCGCAACAGCCTACGCCGCCGACCGGCACCATCGTGGGCCGTGTGGTGACCGCCGTAACGGAAGCACCGATCCCCAACGCGAACATTCGTGTGCGCGGGCAGGACGTGACCACGGCAACGGATGATCAGGGGCGATTCACGCTGCGCGGAGTGAGCACCGGCATCGCCACCCTCGAAATCCGCGCTCTGGGCTTCGCACCCGTCACGCGAGGCGACATCGCGGTATCACCGGCCAAACCCGCCGAAGTGCTCGTGGTGTTGCGTCCTGTAAGCACACAGCTGCAGTCGGTCACGGTGCGCCCCGAAGCGTTTCCACCGCAACTCCCGGTGCTGACCCCCGTTTCCGCGCAGACGTACAGCGCCGAAGAAGTGCGCCGTCAACCTGGTGCACAGGAAGACGTGCTGCGCGCCGTGTCCGTTGCACCGGGCGTTGGTGTCACCAGCGGCGCGCGAAACGATCTGGTGATTCGCGGTGGCGCGCCGTTTGAAAACCTGTTCGTTGTAGACAACATCGAAGTGCCGAACATCAATCACTTCGGTTCGCAGGGGTCAACGGGTGGACCGATTTCGCTCATCAACATTCGCTTCATCGAGAATGTCACACTGAGCGCGGGCGGTTTTGGCGCGCGTTTTGGTGATCGCGCGTCGTCTGCCACATCGCTCACACTCCGCGAAGGCAATCGGGAACGCATTGCGGGCGAAGTCAACGTGGCCGCCACGCAAGTTGGCGCCGTACTGGAAGGGCCGATCGGCAACAATGCGTCGTTCTTCGTGAACGTGCGGCAGAGTTATCTGGATCTCCTGTTCAAGGCAATCGGCCTCAGCTTCATACCGGCATACACCGATGCCACGGCCAAAGCCGTGTGGCGTCCAACCACGCGCGATGCGGTGAGCGCGCTAGTGATCGGTGCGCGCGGCACGGTCACGTTCAACAACGACAGCGCGGAAGATCGCGTCTCCAACGCGCAGGTGCTGGCGCCGGCCCAGGATCAGTATTTTAGCGGTCTCACCTGGAAGCGACTGTTGTCGAACGGCGTGGTCACCACCACGCTCGGCCGAACCTGGACCCGGTTTGTGACCGCGCAGCGAGACAGTTTGCTGGTTCCGATCTTCGAGAGCCGGAGTACCGAAGGCGAGACATCGCTGCGTACCGATGTGTCATTCACGCCCACGCGAACGCTTGAAGTAGAAGCCGGCACAATTTTGAAGTACGCCAGTCAGCTGCAATACGATGCGACGCTAGCGGGATTCGCGCGACAGGATCAGAACGGCGACCCGCAGGCGCTGCGCATTGACACGAGCTTCACCGCGCTGCGCAACGGAACGTACGCGCAAGCCACCTGGCAAGCCGCGCCGCGCGTGCGACTGTCGTTGGGCGTGCGTGGTGATTGGTATGGATTTCTGAATAATGCCGTGCGGATTGCACCGCGCGCGTCGGCATCTTTCCGGGCAACGGAGACGACCACGTTCACGGTGGCGGGCGGTCGCTACTGGCAGGCACCAAGTTTTATCTGGCTGGTTGGAGCGCCCGCGAATGCGGAAACGCTCAAGCCGTTTCGCGCCGATCATGCCGTCCTTGGTGTTACGCGCCTGATCGGTGAGGAGTTCAAGCTGCAGTTCGAAGTGTACGGAAAACAGTACAGCGCCTATCCAACGCGCCCGTTCCGGCCGCAAGCAGTGCTGAGTCCGAGCGGTTTCGACGACGCCACGTCGGACATTCCGTTCGGTCTTGAACCGCTCACCTCAACGGGAACGGGTGAGTCGTACGGCGCCGAGGTGTTTCTGCAGAAGAAGCTCGGCCTTACGCCGTTTTACGGTCAGCTCAGCGCGAGCGTGAATCGCACACGATTCACCGGTCTTGATGGTACGAGTCGTCGAGGCTCCTTTGATACGCCGGTGATTGCCAACGCCGTGCTCGGCTGGCGCCCCAATGCGCGATGGGAGTTTGCCACGCGAGTACGCGGTGCATCGGGACTGCCGCTGACGCCATTCATTCTCAACGGCGAACGTGCGGGCTCGCTGGACTTCACGCGATTCAATCAGGAACGACTCAGTGCGTTCTTTGCTGCCGATGTGCGTGTGGACCGGCGTTTCCTGCTGCGCGGCAATCAGTTCATTGCCTTTCTTGATCTGCAGAACGTGACCGCGCGTGCGAACCAGTCAGCGCCGCAGTGGAATCCCAGACTGCGTGCGGTGGAGCAGGGGGATGGTATTGGCCTGCTCCCCACCATCGGGCTCAACTGGGAGTTCTGACAGACTCGCGCCTTCCCGTGCCCTCCACCTGCCCCTGAGACAACGCCGCCGCGACTACCTCCCCGCATCAACCGCCTGGAGTTCACCCGTCTGCAAACGCCATAGCGAGGCGTACACACCGCCCGCGGCAACCAGCGCGTCGTGCGTGCCGCTTTCAACCACGCGACCGAACTCCATCACATGAATCATGTCAGCGTGTCGCACGGTTGAAAGGCGATGCGCCACCACGAGTGTTGTGCGTCCACGGGAGGCCAACGCCAACGACCGCTGGATCGAGGCTTCGGTTTCGTTGTCAACGGCGCTCGTGGCTTCATCCAGCACCAGAATGGACGGATCGCGATAGAACGCACGCGCCAGTGCAATGCGCTGCCGTTGGCCTCCTGACAGACTGGTGCCACGTTCGCCAACCACACTGTCGTACCCATCGGGTAGATCCGCGACGAATGCGTGCACTTCTGCGGCGCGCGCGGCGTCGAGCACGCGATCGCGATTCGGCGCGCGATCACCATAGGCGATGTTGTCCGCGATCGTGCCATCGGTGAGATAGGCGTCCTGCGAGACATAGCCAATGCGCTTGCGCAGCGACGCTGGATCGTAGCGCGCAATATCCGTTCCGTCGAGCAGAATGCGGCCACTGTCGGCGTCAAGAAAGCGCATGAGCAGTTTGAGCAGCGAACTCTTGCCGCCGCCCGTTGCGCCCACGAGCGCCACTGTGCTGCCCGCCGGCACGGTAAAGCTCACATCCGAAAGTGCGGGACGTCCCTCATACGACAGGTGCACACGATCAAAGGTGAGCGTGGCGATGGCATCGGACGGCAGCGGCTGTGATGCACGCGCAGGCAACGGTTCATCAAGCAGCGCCATCACGCGCGAGACGGACGCCATCGCGCGATTGTAAAGGTCCGTCATATCGGCGAGACGTGTGAGCGGCCAGAGCAGTCGCTGCGTGAGATACACCAGCGCCGAGTAACTGCCTACGCCAATTTCACCGCGGAGCGCGAGCAGCCCGCCGTACAACAGCGTAGCCACGAAGCCCGCCAGAATGGCCATGCGAATAACCGGCGTGATGGCGGCAGAAAATCGAATCGCGTCGTCGTTCTTCGCTCGAAATCGCTCTGACGCATCGCGTAAATGCTCCGCCTCAAATGCTTCGGCGGTGTAGGCCTGAATCGTGGCCATGCCATACAGATTGTTGTTCAATCGCGCGGAGAGTGTGCCGGCCGCCTCACGAACGGCCGAGTAGCGCGGCGCCAGTCGACGCTGAAACCAGAATGCACCGTACAGAATGAGTGGAATGGGCACGAGCGCGAGCACCGCCAGCTTGGCCGTAATCACGAAGAACACGGCGCCTACCATGAGCGATGAACAGAACACCTGGATGAGATCGTTGGCGCCGGTGTTGAGAAACCGTTCGATCTGATTCACGTCTTCGTTCAGCACCGCCATTAATCGTCCACTGCGCTCACGCTCGATATAACTGGGCGGAAGTCGCTGAATGTGTGTGTACGCCGCCTGACGCAACTGATGCTGCAGATTCTGCGCCAACCCGCGCCACTTCACGGCGTATCGATATTCAAAAAACGATTCGGAGATCCAGACCACGATGGTCAGCACGACCAGTGCGTAGAGTTGATGCGTGGGTTCGACCAACCCCTGCTTGGCCAGAAACGAGTCTTTCCGGTTCACCACCACGTCGACCGCGACACCGATCAGCAACTCCGGCAGCACATCGAAGAACTTGTTCAGTACCGAGTAGGTCGTGGCCCACACCACATCGGCGCGATACGGCCGAGCGAAGGTGAGCAGGCGCGACAGTGGCGATCTGATCGGAGCGGCGGTGCTGGTCATCTGGTCAACGGCATCAAGTGGGACTGGCGCCAACAGCGCCGCGAGCGAGATTGAAATGCATTCCAGTGCAAACTTGCGTTCCACTGAGGTGGACACGATTCACTCCAAACTAATTGTCGGACTGTGTGTGGCGGCGCTGCTGTCGTGCCACGCAGGTTCCGTTGCGGCGCAACCCAATGCGTCGAACGCCGGATCACTGCTGTTCGGCGCGGGCGTGTTCAATGTGCTCGACGGGGGCGATCAGGACCGCACGTTCGTTTCTGTTGAATACCGGGCGCCGGTTACGCGCTGGACTCTGAGCCCCACGGCGGCGTTCGGCCGCGCCGGCGGCGGGGCCACGTTCACCTCGCTCGGCATCACCAGCGTGATCCCCCTCGGCCAGCGTTGGGAAGTCGCGGCCGGCTTCGCTCCGTCATGGCACACGGCGCGCGGTGACTCCGACCTCGGCTCCGCCATGGAGTTCTACTCGTTTGCGGAGTTCGCGTGGCGATCACCGAGCGGAAAGGGACTTCGCTTGCGGTTCGGTCATTTCTCGAACGCCGGCCTGGGCGAGATCAACCCCGGGGCAGAGATCGGACAGCTCACATACTTGCTGCCGCTCAGCTCACTCTGGCATCGATAGCGACTGGTGCCCCCGAGGGCGACCCATCGCGGCACAGCCGGGTACAAGGCCGAGGCGCTTTTCAGGGACGAGTGGCGTGTCGGCTATTGCTCCCGAACGGCGTGTCTGTGCACTTTTAGGGATTCCGGTGCTCCCGGAGGAGTCCCGCCTCTCAACTTCGCATCGAGACTACGACCAATGTCCAAGACCCGCGCCTTTATTTCAGCCGCTGCCGTGCTGCTTTCGCTGTCGGCCTTCAGCTCTGCCGCCGACCGTTTCATTGCCGATCTCAGTGGTACCTGGAACGTGAGCGTGCAGACGCCGGACCAGTCCGTGACGTCCACCCTGATTGTTCAGCAGAAGGGTGATTCACTCTCCGGCTCGCTGCAGTCGGAACTTGGCACGGCTCCGCTCAAGGGCGCCGTCAAGGGTGATACGGTCAACTTTGTATTCACGCTCGATATGGGCGGACAGGCGCTGAGCATTTCGGCGTCCGCGCTGCTGAAGGACAAGGACAACATGTCCGGCTCGATGGATGTGTCGGGTATGGGCAACATGCCGTTCACGGCGGCTCGCGCGAAGTAAGCAACGGCGACACCTGCAGGACGGCAGCCGGCGCGAGACGATCTCGCGCCGGCTGTTTTTTGTAAAGTTGCCGGGTTCACGGCCGAAACTCCCACGGACACCTCATCCGTGGATCAATGTCTTCCGCCACGCCCGCCGAAAAATTTCATACGCCGCCAAGCCCGCTGAACGCCGACGACAGTGACGTCGCGGTTCGCGCGTTTTTGTCCCGCATTCTTGAAGGCAGTGATCTGCCCGCGCTGTCACGACAGATCATTGATGCGATCTCTGCGCTTGATGACGACGCGAGTTCGCTCCAGCGCCTCGCCAATGTGGTGCTGCGGGAATACAGTCTCACGGTGAGTGTGGTGCGCACAGCCAATAGCGTGCACTATCGACGCAGCGGTCGGCCGGTGCAAAGTGCCACGCACGCCATGATGTTGCTCGGCGCCCGTACCGTTCGTGAACTGGCAACGGGACTGCTGTTGTTTGAGAACTACCAGGGGCGATCAGCAGGGCTGCGCGAGCTCATGCTCCTGTCGTTGCTCACGGCCAATCACGCGCGTGAGACAGCGATCAAACTTGGGGTGGCTGATCCCGGTGAGGCGCATCTGTGCGGCATGTTCCGCAACCTTGGCGAGGTTCTGGTCGCGTGTCATGCAACGGCCGAGTACGCGCAGATTCACGAACGCATCACGTCGGCCGTTGACGGAGAATCGCGCGCGTGTGCGCGGGTGCTCGGGTTCCAGTTCGTGGAGCTGGGCGTCGAAGTGTGCCGTCAGTGGGGGATGCCAGCATCGGTGGCCGAAGGAATGCGAGCGCGCGCAACGGCGGCGTCGTCGCCGCTATCCGCGATCACATCATTCAGTCATGATCTGACGAACGCGTTGTACCGTCGCGATGGTGCGGGGGCAAATCCGAATGCATCGGTGGTTGAGGTTCTGGAGCGCTACGCACCGCGGCTCAAGCTGACGCAGGATCAGGCGCGTGAGATCGTGGAGGCTGCACTGGCCGAAACGCGCGAACTGTTCCTGTCTGCGCATGTCTCGATTGATGCGCTGCGTATGCAGCAGCTGAGCGAAGCGGCACACGACGCGTTGGGTGTCGAGTCGCCTCCTGTTGAATTGGCTGCTTCCGTGAGCAACGCCGATGATGTGGAATGTCGGAACATGCTGCGCACACGTCTGGCACAGGAACTTGCGGCAAGCGTTGATCCGGCGTCCGGACGCGATGTGGGCGCGGTACTCTTGCTGGCACTCGAAGCCGTGCTACGTGGCGCACCGTTTGACCGGGCGATTGCGTGCGTGTTGAATGCGGATCGAACGCGCCTTACGGCACGCGCGGGGCTTGGCGCTGATGTCGAAGCCTTGATGGCCAAGTTCGACTTTCCGATGACCGCGCGTGGTGGCCCGATCACCGCCGTGTTAGACCAGCGCGGCGCGCTGTATCTGCCGATTGATCGAGCGATGAACCTGGTGGAGCTTCGCTGGACACTCGGCGCTGGTATCGCCCAGTTTGGCGTGTTCCCGATTGTGGTCAGTGGGACGGTGATTGGATGTCTGTACTGCGACCGTCGCACAATGGCGTCGGTGCCTGATCGCGAGACGCTGCACTATGTTGCCAAGTTGGTCGAGCTCGTGATGCGCGCGATCGAGGAACGACGGAAGGTGGCCAGTGCATCCAGGCCACAGCCGCTGGACGCAGCGGCCAAGAGCACGCTCGTGCTGCGTCTCCTGCGCGGCGAAACGGTGGAGACCCTGATAACGGAGACGGGGCTGACCAGGGCTGAGCTGGACGCGTGGCGCGCGGCGTTTCTGGCGGGCGCCATGGAGCGACTAGCGGCCCCGTAAAGGATCCGCGGGTGGGCAGCGGCACCCTGCAGCGGCAGCGTGGACTGGCGCGTACACAGCGTAAGCGCTTTGCCGTACACGCCATGGCGAGGTTGAACCCTCGTCGATAACGTGCGACGTTCGCCCCACCGGCGTGGCCTGCAGCCGCGCCACTTCCCACCCTCCCAGGAGTCAGGATGTCACGCCTGAGCGGATCGATGCGCCGCCTGTCTGAATCGGCGCTCGTGCTGTTCGTTGCGACCGCCGTTGCGGCCACAACGGCAGCAGCCCAGTCCACCCAGAAGATCGACGAAGAGTACACGCGTCGGATTCGCGAAATTCTCACCGATCCTCGCATCAGCACCGAGCTGGTGAACTATTTGCCGGCCTCTGATGTGGTGCCAACACCGCTCAAGTTTCCCGGCATTGAACGGGTCATTGGTCAGCCCGGCTATCTCACGAAAGCCAAGGATATTCACCGCTATCTCGAAGCGGTGGCCAAGGCCGCGCCAACACGCGCGAAGTTCTGGGTGATGGGCAAGTCGGAGGAAGGGCGTGACATGGTCGCGTTTGTGGTGAGCGACGAAGAAACGATCGCCAATCTCGACAAGTACAAAGGCTACATGCAGGAGTTGGCGGATCCGCGCAAAACGAGCGAACCGCGCGCGCAGGAGCTCGTGAAATCTGCGAAGCCGGTGTACTACATCACCAGCGGCATGCACTCCACCGAAACCGGTGGTCCCGAAATGCTGATGGAGATGGCGTACCGTCTTGTGGTTGATGACTCGGAAAAAATCGCGAGCATTCGCAAGAACGTGATCACCATGATTACACCGGTGATCGAAGTGGACGGTCGCGAAAAAATTCTTGACGGCATCTGCTATCGCGTGAAAACGGGACAGCCGTTGCCCACGCCGTATTGGGGCAAGTACGTCGCGCACGACAACAACCGCGACGGCATGGGGCAGTTCCTCAAGCTCACGCAACACGTTCGAAACACAAATCTCGAGTGGCGTCCTGTGGTCATGCACGACCTGCACGAGCAGGCCACGTTGCTCTACGTGTCAACCGGCACGGGCCCCTACAACGAGCAGATTGACCCCATCACCATCAATGAGTGGTGGTGGATGGCGCAGAATGAAGTCATGGAAATGACGAAGCGTGGCGTGCCGGGCGTGTGGACGTACGGCTTTTATGATGGCTGGGTGCCGAACTACATGTTCTTCATGATGCACACCGTGAATGCGATCGGTCGCTTTTACGAAGTGCAGAGTTTTGGTGGCGGCTGCAACGGCACTGCGGCGAACGCGCGGGGCGGTGCACCCACGGCGCCAACGCGCGCCAACGAAGCCGAGCTGACGCGCGTGCTTGGCGGCACCAACTACAATCAGAGCCGCGAGTGGTTCCGTCCGAATCCGACGCCGAATGACATTCGTTGGGGTTCTCGTGCGAACACCAACATTCAGCAGTCGGCCTTGTTGCTCTCGCTCTGGAATATGGGCAAGGAGCGCGATCGCTTCCTCGAGAACTACTGGATCAAGAACAAGAACGCGATCAATCGCGGCAAGCTGGGTCCCCTCAAGGGCTGGGTCATTCCCGCATCGCAGCACTCCAAGCAGAACGCGGCCGACGCCGTGAATCAGCTCATGGATCAGGGCCTGGAGTTTCACATTGCAGATGCCGATGTGACGCTCGACTCGGTGTCGGTGAAGAAGGGTGACTGGATCATTCGTGGTGACCAGCCGCTGCGCACAATTGCCGACATGTATTTCGCGGTGCAGAACTATCCGACGACCAATCCATCGCCGTACGATGACACCGGCTGGACGTATCCGATGATGCGCAACATCATCGTGAAAGAAGTGAAGAACGAGAAACTCTTCACCTCGGCCATGACCAAAGCCGCCGGCCATGTCACCGCTGCGGGTGGCGTGTCAGGAACCGGCAACACGATCATTGTGGAACACACCGGCGATAATAATCTGGTGCGTTTGCGCTACCGGTTGTCCGACGTAGCGATGACGGCGGCGGAAGATTCATTTACCGCGGGCGGTCGCTCCTTTGGCCCGGGCGCGTTCATTATTCGCAACGCCAATCGCGCCCGCGTTGAGCCACTGCTGCGTGAACTTGGTTTGTCAGCATTGGCCGTGAGCGCGGTGCCTACGGTGAAGTCGCACGATCTCGACATTCCGCGCATTGGGTACATCCATAGCTGGACCAATACGCAAGACGAAGGATGGGTGCGCGCGGCGCTTGATCACTACAACATTCCATACACGTACTTCGGCGAAAACGAAGTGCGCAAGATCGCGTCACTTAAGCAGCGCTTTGATGTGATTCTGTGGCCGCACGGTGGTAGTGTTGGTCAGGGTGCGCCAACAACAGGAGCACCGATTCCGTACAAACGGACCGCAGAATATCCCGACCTGGGCTACCCCGACTCCACCAATGATGTGCGTGGTGGTTTGGGCACCGATGGGCTCGAAAAGCTGCATGAGTTTGTGCGCGCGGGTGGCACGCTGATCACGGAAGGTGGCACCTCCGCAATCTTCCCCACCTACAGCCTCACACCTGGCCTGCGCACGACCACGGCACCGGGGCTGGTAAACCGCGGCACCCTGCTGCGTGGCGTCATCGCAGACATGAAGAGCCCCGTGGTCTACGGCTACAACGTGAATCAGCTGCCGATCTACTTTAGCGGCGGTACGCTGCTCGACGCTGGTGCACCAGCGATGGCCGAAGCCAAGCCGGTAAGTGACATCGATGTGTTCCGTCCGGGAAGCTCGGCGGCGTTGTCTGGCGCGGCCGCGGGCGGCGGTGGCATCGGTGCAGCCGCGCGTCGTAGCAGCGTGTATCAGAACACGACGCCCATGGCCACCTGGGTCGAACACTCGCGTTGGAATCCCACGCAGCAGTGGCCCGCGAGCGCCATTGGTTCGGCACCGCGCGCGGCCACTGGCGGCGGCTTTGGTGGTGGTGCGGGTGGCGGTGGCATGATGACGCTGCCCGGCATGGCGCCGCGCGTGATCGTGCAGTTCCCGGCCAGCCCCCGCGACATGCTGCTCTCGGGTGTGCTTGAGGGCGGAGAGCACCTCTCCAATCGGCCTACCGTCATCAATCAGCAGTTGGGTGAAGGGCACGTGGTGATGTTCACCACACGGCCGTTCTGGCGTTGGCAGACGCAGGGCACGTTCATGATGGGCTTCAACGCGATCATGCACTGGAACGACCTCGGCGCGGGCAAGTAATCGATACGGTGTCGCATTCCGTCACACGAGCGCCCCGGATACCTTGTGTGTCCGGGGCGTTTGTTTTGAAACCATGAATCGTGCGCAATGACGGCGAGCATTTTTCAGATATCGCGTTCGAACGGTGGTGTGCCCAAGCTTGCCGTGCCAGAAGTGATGATTCGCACCTCCGGACTGAACGGCGACTGGCAGTCGAATCGTGTGCATCACGGTGGTCCCGATCGCGCCGTGTGCCTGTTTCCACATGAGCTGATCCAGTCACTGCAGCGCGAAGGCCACCCGATTGTGGCGGGCAGTGTTGGAGAAAACATCACAACCGCTGGATTGGACTGGACGCTCGTGGTGCCCGGAACGCAGCTTCTACTTGGCGAACGCGTGGTACTCGAGATTGTCAGTTACACCGTACCCTGTCGCACCATTCAGCGTGCATTCGCTGACCACAAGTTCGGGCGCATTTCACAGAAAACACATCCAGGCTCGTCGCGCGTGTATGCCCGCGTGCTGACTGAGGGCATGGTGCGCGTGGGCGATGCCGTCGCGCTGGTTTGACGACGACCACTTCACTGGAAAAATCGACGGTGACTGACGAGAACGAATACGTCCTGGGTACGCACGACGATGAGCTGCGTCGACTCGGCTTTCAACATCAGGTGTGGGCCGAGCAAACGGCCAAACTCTGGGAGGCCGCGCGATTTGCGCCGGGCGATCGTTTACTCGATCTCGGCAGTGGTCCCGGTTACGCCACGGTAGATCTCGCGCAGCGCGTAGGTCGCAGTGGATCCGTTGTGGCCGTGGATATGTCAAAACGTTTTCTTGGCGCGCTGGAAGCGTTGGTGGCGGCGCGCGATTTACATAATGTTCGCTGGCAGGAAAACGACGCCGCGGCGCTCGACCTTCCTGATGCCTCCATCAATGGCGTTTTCGCTCGCTGGCTCTTGTGCTTCACACCGGATCCAGGCGCTGTTGTCAAGGAAGTGGCGCGTGTGCTGGCACCCGGCGGCCGGTTTGCTGTGCTTGACTACGCGAACTACGAAGCGCTGTCCATGGCGCCGGCAAGTGACGTGGTGGATCGTGTGCTCAACGCGACGGGGGAATCTGTGCGCATTCGTGGCGGCACGTTTGCTGTGGGACGCATGCTGCCGCACTACATGCACGACGCAGGGCTGGATGTTGAATACCTGGAACCGGTAGTTCGCATTGCTCGACCGGGAAGCGCACTCTGGGCGTGGCCGGAGAGTTTTTTCGCAAACTATCTCAGCACGCTCATCCAGATGTCGCTCATCACCGCACAAGATGCTGCCGACTTCCAATCCGTCTGGAAAGCGCGCAGTGCCGATCCGTCCGCGTATCTGATCACACCGACCATGGTGTCGGTGGTTGGCGTCAAGCGGTAGAGTCAGGCGTGGTCAAGCGTACGCGAGCGCAACAGGTTGATCTCTTTGCCGAGCCGGGTGCTGCACGTGTGGCGCCTGCCGTGGTCGATGTCGAGCTGACGTTGCTTGGGAGCCAGCTTCCGTCGGTGCTCAGGCTCGGTACATCAAGCTGGGCGTTTCCCGGGTGGCGGGGCTTGGTTTACGCCGCACGTGAAACGGCGACCCGGCTTTCGCACGATGGGCTCAACGCGTACGCGCAGCATCCGCTCTTTCGTGCGGTGGGACTCGATCGCACATTTTACGCGCCGATTGCCGCGTCAGAGTTCGCCGCCTACGCGGCCGATGTGCCGGATGATTTTCGCTTTCTGGTCAAGGCGCATGCCGCAATCACTACTACGGATCGGCAACGCGCGATTGGCGAAACAACAGACAGACCGGTCTTTCTCGACAGCGCGTACGCAACGGAGCGGGTGATTGCCCCAGCTGTGGACGGGTTGAGAGACAAGCTCGGCGTACTGCTCTTTCAGTTTCCACCACTGGCGCTCCCGCCCAAGCATGCCGCAGCATTTGCTGAACAGCTGTATCGTTTTCTGAGCGAGCTGCCGCGCCATGTGCCGTACGCGGTGGAGATTCGGGACAGTTCGCAGCTCTCGCCGGAATACGCACAGGCGCTGCGCGACGGCGGCGCGACGCACTGTTACACGGTACATCCGCGTATGCCGAGCGTGCTCGAGCAGTGGCAGTTGCTTGGCGATGCGGTACGCGCGGCTGGGCCGGTGGCGGTGCGATGGATGCTACGGACAGATCAACAGTACGAAACGGCGCGTGAAGAATACGCGCCGTTCGATCAGCTCGTTGCGCCCGACATTACGCGTCGCGCGGAGGTTGCGGAGCTGTTGCAGGCGCTGATCGCCGATGGCAAACAGATGATCGTGATCGCGAACAACAAGGCCGAAGGGTCAGCGCCGCGTACACTGGCTGAACTTGCGCGACTGATCGCAAGCCACGGCTAACGCTACAAGTCGCGCCACGCGACGCTGAGTGCCTTCGAGTTACCGATTACCGGCGATTGTTCGCCAGCAGGACGGGCGCCATCAGAATAAAGTTCGGCGTCGCAGCAATCGTCTGCACCGTCGTGCCTACCTGCAGCACGAGATCAATTTCACTCGCGTCATTGTTCAGGACGACAAAACTCGCCGTGGGAATCTTGATGGCGGTTGCGTCAGAGCCTGGGATGCGCAGGGGATGCGCCTGACCCGCGGCCCATGTGCGCTGACCCACTTCTACCTGCTGCGAGAAGGTGATCGTCGGGTTCGTCACATGCAGTCGAAGATTCTGATACGTGCCCGCGGGCAGATCACCAATGGGTAGCACCAGCGGCGTCTGCGCGGTGGTCGGCAGATTCATCAAGTCAAGCGAAGCGGCTGGCACAATCGGGAACCGCACCCATGACGATTCGTCATTTTCGTTTGCTCCCACCCGAAGTGCGGAAACTTCGGTCAGGGAAACACGAACTTCCGAAATATTGCTACGCAACACGTTGCCCTGCGCCACCTGAATGGCAGGCGACACGCTCGCCGCACTTGAAGACTGACTCAAGCGAAGTTGTAGCGTGCCGTTGTTCTCATTACCAGGCGAGACACCATCGTCGCCACAGGCAACAAGTGATGTCGCCAACAAAAGCGTGGCGAGCGGACGCACAAAAGAAGGCCGGACAACGGTCATATGAGCTCCAGAAGATTGGGGTGACTTAATCAATCTGCGAAGAACATGACGCGGTGGCAGTGACGCAGGTATCACAGCTGGCGCATAATTCATGCGTTCCGTGACGTGCCCCACACGCACCACTACAGTTTGTGTGTGGACAGCAGCAAGCTGGTTTCAGAGTTGCCCACACCTTTGATCGTGCGAATGCTGCGCAACGCAGCGTCGAATGTTTCCAGACTATCTGTTCCCAACTCCGCCACAATGTCCCACCGGCCATTGGTGGTGTGCAACGCTCGCACTTCCGGATATCCGCGCAGTGCGGAAATAATCGCATCAGAACGATCGCCCTCCACGCTGATCATCATCACCGCTCGAACGCGCTGTGGTTCGGCCTCTGGCGTGGTACGCACCGTAAAACCAAGCAGCACTCGCTGCTCGAGCAGCCGGTCAATTCTGTTCTGCACCGTGCCGCGTGAGACGCCGAGCAGATCAGCCAGCCGAGAGACCGGAAACCGTGCGTTCTCCCGCAGGAGGGCGATGAGCCTGAGATCGGTGCTATCCATGGGTCGATTGGCAATTTGTCAGCATGATATGACATAATGTATAAATGGCAGCAACATTATGCCAATTTCGCTGACTTGTTGCTGGCAGTGGATCTGTAGCATTCTGAAGGGGTCTGGACGTTATGCCGTGAGCGGCACGGCAACGTCGTTCTGTTCCTGTATCTGGAGCTCTCTATGTCGACTTCCCTCGCTACGCACACCAGCGAAGAACTGATTGCTCTCGAAGCCGAGTGGGGCGCGCGCAACTATCGCCCGCTGGATCTGGTGATTGTGCGAGGCGACGGTGCGTGGGTGATGGACGTGGAGGGACGGAGCTATCTCGACTGCCTCAGCGCGTACTCGGCCGTGAATCAGGGGCATTGCCATCCGCGCTTGCTCGCGACGCTGACCGAGCAGGCCGCGCGCGTCACGCTCACCTCGCGGGCGTTTCGCAATGAACAGTTGCCGCTCTTCTGTGAGGAGCTCGCGCAGCTGTGCGGCATGGAGATGGTGTTGCCCATGAACACCGGAGCCGAAGCGGTGGAGACCGCGATCAAAGCGGCACGGCGCTGGGGTTACACCACGAAGTCCATTCCCGCTGACGCGGCGCAGATCATTGTCTTTGACGGCAACTTTCACGGTCGCACCACCACGATCGTTGGCTTTTCGTCTGACGCGGCCTATCGCGAAGGGTTTGGTCCGTTCGCGCCGGGATTCGTGCGTGTACCGTTTGGCGACATCGAAGCCGTTCGCGCGGCGATAAACGCGAACACATGCGCCGTGCTATTCGAGCCGATCCAATGCGAAGCTGGTGTGATTATTCCGCCCGATGGTTTCCTGCGCGATCTGGCGGCGCTGTGCGCTGAAGAGAATGTGCTGTTGATTGCGGATGAAATTCAGACAGGTTTGGGGCGCACCGGACGTCGGTTCGCGTGTGATCACGAAGACATTACACCGGATATGTACGTGCTCGGCAAGGCGCTCTCCGGCGGGTTCTATCCTGTTTCGGCTGTGGTCTCGAGCCGCGAGGTGCTCGGCGTGTTCGGGCCGGGCACGCACGGCAGTACGTATGGCGGCAATCCGCTCGGATGTGCCGTGGCGCGCACGGCGCTGGAGGTCATGAATGACGAAGGGTTGATCGAACGCTCTGCAGACCTGGGCGCCTGGTTGCTCGAGGAGCTGCGTACGTTGCAGCATCCTCACATTGTGGCGGTGCGCGGACGCGGGCTTATTCTGGCCATTGAGCTGAACGTGCCTGCACGCGCGTACTGCGAGGCGCTCATGAAACGCGGCCTGTTGTGCAAAGAGACGCACGACACGGTGATTCGCCTCGCGCCACCGCTGGTCGTACGAAAGGAAGATCTGGCTTGGGCTGTGGAGCAGCTTCGGGCAGTATTCAGCGTGAGCTGAAGGCCGGCGTTGCTCCCCGTATTTGTGCGGCTGGAAGCCATGGCGCGGAACCGATAACTTTTGCTCACGCCGGTGGTACCACGAGCGCATTACGCAGTCGTTGGCTGGCTGCTGCCTACATCGTCTTTTGTCCAACCCTGATCATGACTCGACTTCGCCAGATGTTCACCGCGGTCAGTGCCGTTGTTGTCTTGTCTGCGACTGTAGCTGCGGCTCAGCAGGCGCTGCACGATCTCACCGGCAAGTGGGCCTTTGCCGTGATCACAGAGAACGGAACGGGCACACCCGCGGTGGTGCTCAAGCAGGAGGGTGACAAGCTCACCGGTACGTATGAATCGCGCATGATGGGTTCGCGCGCCTTCAACGGCACCGTCAAGGGCGATTCGGTCACGCTCACGCTGGAAGCCAACGGTGCAGATGGTGTGGCGCTCGTCTTTCGCGGTGTGGTCGTTGACAAGGACAATTTGAAAGGCAACGTGGATTTTGGCGGTATGGGCGGCGCCACGTTTACAGGCAAGCGCGAGAAGTAAGCGCGCGCGAGGCAAGCACCATGCCCACGTTTGATTTTTCCTGTCGTGCGTGCGCACACGGTTTCGAACTCCTCGTGCGTAGCGGCGACGTTCCGCATTGCCCGGCGTGCGCATCGGCCGACGTAGACAAACTCTTTTCGGTGCCGTTGCTCAAAACATCGGGCACACACGACCGCGCCATGCAAGCGGCCAAGCGTCGTGACAAGGCGCAAGGCACGGAGCGCATGGTGGAACAGGCAAAGTACGAAGCCAGCCACGACGACTGATACAAAAACGGCGCGTACACGATTGCAGTGTACGCGCCGTTTTTGTCTGCTTAACCGTGCCTCAGCACGAAAGGCACTTGAGACTGTTTTTGGAGCCGAGCTTCATGAGCAGCGCCACCGTTTCCAGGAACGGAGGCACGCGTTGCACCGGGCCGTTGGCCATGTCGGCCGTGGTCTGCCCGCGACGACTGAGCAACGTGACGTCAGCGCCCTTGCTCACCAGATACTCAATGAGTGCGTTGTCACCGCGCGCTGCGGCGTGATGCACCGCCGAGTAGCCGTTCATATCGCGCATATTCACATCGACGCCCAACTCTTCAATCAGATACTTGACCGCCGGAATCCATTCGCCCGGCGCGTGGCGATGTGAGTTGGCGGCAAAGCCTTCACCGTAGCCCACACCCGACGCCGCGTGCAGCGCGAACACACCGGGTCCTCCAACCGCGACCGGTGGCAGCCCTGACGGATCAACACGCGGCCCCGCTTCTTCGCTCGGTGCATCTTCTGTACGAATGCGACCCGACGGTTTTAGTGTGGGCAGCGTGTGATCAGCGCCGTACTGCTTGAGCAAGCGCATGGCCGGCACATCAAGTCCGTACGCGGCGCGCCAGAACGGCGTCGCGCCGATGGTATTGACGCCCAGCAGATCGAAGTTGTACGACATGAACCACAGATGTTTGGTCAGTCGCGCGTTTACATCGGCGCCAGCGTCGAGCAGCGCCTTCATAAGTTCGAGATGTGTGGTGTGCTGTTGCGCCTGCGCGGTGGGCTGCGGGTAGAGTGACTTCGCGGCCCACTGAATGTTGATGGTCGCATACAACGGTGTTGTGCCCGCACTCGAACTGAGCTTGGGATCCGCACCACGGCTCAGCAACACTTTCGCGAGATCAAATCGACCGTTGATGGTGGCCATCAACAGCGGGCTTGTTTTGTCACCACCACTGACGTGGTTGATGTTCGCGCCCGCTTCGAGCAAGGTCATCACGGCACGATCATGTCCGTCGCGAACCGCAAAGAGTAATGCTGTGAGTCCACCCTTGCCGCCGATCAGTTCGCCGTACGACAGCGCCCGACCCTCCGCCGCGGTTGCCGCGCGAGAGGCGGAGTCTCCACTGGCAGGCGTGCTGGCACTCCGTGCGGCGTTTGCATCACCTGCCGGGCGCGCTCCAGGGCGCGCGTTTGGCTCAGCCGTTCTGGCCGCCGGTGCCGCCGCGCGCGCGGCGGCTGGCGGCGGCGGGTTGTTCACCGCTTTGAGCGCTGCAACACGACGTGAGCGTAGCGTGAGCACGGCGCGATCCGTACGCTCGCGTTCGGCCATGTCTTCAACTTTTGAGCTGGCTTCGATATCGGCGCCGGCGGCGAGCAGCAGACGAATCGCCGCCACACGATCGTACGCCGCGGCCCACATCAGCGGCGTCTGTCCGTAGGCGGCATCGAGCGCGTCCACTTTTGCGCCGGCCGACACCAGGTGTGTTACGGTGAGCGAATCACCGTGGCCGGCGGCAAAGTGCAGCGCCGTCGCGCCGCCACTCGACGTCACGGCGGCGTGATCAGCGCCACGCTCGAGCAACACCTTCACCGCAGCGGCCCGCCCCGAGCGTGCGGCCAGATGCAGCGGGGTGTAGTTGCCGTTGCGCGTAACGGCCGCCACTCGTGCGCCGGCAAACGTGAGCATCTGCACCGACGATGCATCGCCGCGCGACGCGGCCCAATGCAAGGCGGTCATCCCGTCGGCGTGCGCCGCATTCACATCGAGCCCGTCTCGCAACAGCGAACGAATCCGTGCGCTGTCACCCACCATCGCCGCATCGGCCACGGGAGAGTCCGAGTACCGGGCGGACGCAACCGATTCCGCATGCGGTGTGGCCGCCGTCAGCAGCACCGCAGCGAGCGCGGTGAACGCCAGCTGCGTGAGGCGACTCCGTGCGCGAGACTGTTTCAAGGGCAGCACCTCAGTTGGCCGCCGCAATCAGATTGAGCGCGTCGGTGCTGTCGCCGAACGAACTCACATCGTTCATGCCGAGCGTATGCATCATGCTCAGCATCGCATTTGCCATCGGTGTGCCATCGGGCGCCTTGATATGCAAGTTGCCGGCGAGTCGGCCCTGCGACTTGCCGAGCAGCACCAACGGGCAGCGCCGGTGGTTGTGCAAGTTGGAATCACCCATGGGTGATCCGTAAATGATCATCGTCTTGTCGAGCATGTTGCTGTCACCATCCTGCAGGTCTTTCAGCTTCTGCAAAAAGTATGGCAACATGCCTACGTGGTACTTGTTGATCATCTGAAAGTCCTTCACGCCACGTTCCGTGCCGCCGTGATGCGACGCCGGGTGGAACGGTTTGTCCGTGCCACTCTCAGGATACGTGCGGGCAGAACCATCGCGCCCCATCTTGAACGAGAATACGCGCGTGACATCGGCGGCAAATGCGAGCGCCTGAATGTCAAACATGAGTTCAACATGTTCCTTGAACGAATCGGGCACGCCCGCCGGTGCCTCCGGCAGCTCACGCGGATCGCCACTCATGTTGCGCGCTTCCACGCGCTGAATACGGCGTTCCACCTCGCGAATGTCATCGAGGTAGCGGCCGAGGCGATGACGATCTTCCGGACCCAGCTCGGCACGAAGCGATGCCATCTGGCCGGTCATGAAATCGAGAATGCTGCGGCGAGTGCGACGACGCTCGGCGCGCTCGGCCGAGCTGCCACCAACACCAAACAACTTTTCGAACGCCACGCGCGGATCACGAATAACCGGCAGCGGATCGGTGGGTGACGCCCAGCTGATGGAATCGGTGTACACGCACGCGTATCCGTACGCGCATCCACCGGCCTGATCCACGTTCTCAATGCACAGTTGCAACGACGGAATCGGCGTATCCTGTCCGAATCGGTTGGCGTACAGCTGATCCAGGGATGTGCCCACAAGCACGTCCGATCCTTCGGTCTGCTTGGGATGCTCGTGCGTGAGGAAGGTGGCGCTTGAGCGGAAGTGATCGCCACCGATTTCCATGGGTGACGTAGGCTCGGCCGCGCGCACATCGGTGTTGCTGATGATGGTCAGATATTCGCGCCATGGGTCGAGCGCCTGCAGCGCGGTTGGCGCCAGATCGAACGCCCGACCGGTGGCGGCGGGTGACCACATGTTGAGCGATGCGCCGAGCTCGTTGCAGCCCGCGGCACCGTGCACCATTTCAATGGCCACGAGTCGTGGCGCGTCAACCGCGCTGCGCCACGCACCGCGACCAGTGGGCAACATCGCGTCGAGATACGGCAGCGCAACGGTTGCGCTCATGCTCTGTAAAAAACGCCGGCGTGGGATCGCCTTGCCGCTCAAAAACTCCATGGTCTGGCTCCGGAGAGAACGCTGCGCTGCCTTAACGGCCGCGCGTGCTGGGTGAAGTCGCTGCTGCAGGATCCTGACTGACCGTAGAGGCAAGCCGGCGGCGGAACGGGTCACTCTTTACCACACCGACGATGAACTCATTGATCTTGTACTCGCGCGATTTGGCGGACGCTTCGATGCGGCGAATGGCCGGCTGATCGAAGTACTCGACGCGACGACCAATGGCGTACGCCATGAGATTCTGTGTGAACGCACGCACAATCGGAGTTGGCCGCTTGAGCAGGGCACGCTGGAGTTCGGCCGGACTCGCGATCTTGGTGCCGTCATAAAAATCGCCACGCGTATCGAGCGCTGCGCCATTCTCGCGAATGCGCCAACGTCCGGTCACATCAAAGTTGTCCAGCGCCAATCCGATGGGATCAATGAACTGATGGCACGAGCGGCACGAGGCGTTGTCGCGGTGCATCTCCATGCGCGCGCGCGTCGTGAGAAAGCGTCCGTCTTCCGACGCCTTGGTTTCCTCGAAGTCGGGAATGTCTGGTGGCGGCGGTGGCGGTGGTGATGCCATGAGCACTTCCATCACCCATTTGCCCCGTAGCACCGGCGAGGTACGATTGGCGTGCGATGTGAGTGTGAGTACACTCGCATGCCCGAGCACTCCCGTGCGCGTGGAATCCGGGTACATCACACGGCGGAACTCGTTGCCAACCACGCCTCGAATGCCGTAGTGCCGCGCCAGCGCTTCATTCATGTAGGAATAGTTCGCGGTCAACAGCTCCAGTATGCTGCGATTTTCGCGCACCAATCCAAAAAAGAACAGTTCTGTTTCTCGACGCATATCATCGCCGAGTTGCTCGTGAAAGTCAGGGAACTGCAGCGCATCGGGATGCACTTTTGAAATGTCCTGGAGGCGCATCCACTGCGCCGCGAATCGTGTTGCCAGCGCCTCCGCGCGAGGATCGCGCAACATGCGTCGTGTTTCGCGTTCGAGTACGACGGAGTCCGTGAGTACACCCCGGCGAGCGAGTGCAATCAGCGCTGAATCGGGTGGCGCGCCCCAGAGAAAGAACGATAGACGCGTGGCCATGTCTTCAGACGACACCACGCTGGGCGTGCCCGCCTTGCTCCCGGCTGGCACGCGCTCCATGCGGAAAATGAAGTGCGGGCTGGCGAGCACTGCTTCGAGCGCCGTACGCACACCTGTTTCAAAACCACCATCAGCCGCGCCGTCATCGTAGAACGCCATCAATGACGCGACATCGTCTTTGGAGACGTCGCGACGGTACGCGGCACCGGCGAGCCTTTTGACAATCTGCTCGGCGCACGGGCGTGCTTCCGTTGGCGTCGTGGGGCGGCACGAGAAAATGCGTCGACGCAACGGCGTGTCAGAGACGCCTGTCGGATTGAACGGTCCCGTGACCGCAAAACTTTGCAGGTGTGGCAGGATCGTGATGCCGTGCTGCAATCCAATCTGGGTATCCGCAATGCTATGGCCAATCGGCGAGATCACATCGTTTACCGGGCCTTCAAACTGCCGCACAAACGTCACCGCCACTCGATGCTGTCCCGCACGCAGCGGGATGGCTGGTGTGCGCACGTCCATGCCATTGGGATCGGCCTGCGACATGCCGCGATCGATGTCCAGCAGCGCGACGCGTGCGCCGTCGACTGACACTTCGATCTTTTCCTCAAACGGTGCGGTCTGACCGTACAACTGACCGGTGGGCGTGGCGTGCAGCGTGATGGTAAACGCGTACTCGCCGTCGGCCGGAAAGGTGTGCATCACGGCCACACCACCACGCGTGCCCTGCGGTGCGCCGCTCAGAGGTTCCAGTTGTGACGCGAGTCGCGGCACACGGTACGCACGCGACACCGTGCTGGCCGTCGGATCACCGACCGCCAGTCGACTGATTTCACTGGCTGCGTCGAGGTAGGCATCAAGCACGGTCGCAGACGGCGTTTGTGCGTCCGCAATGTTGTCAAAGTTTGCACTGCGTGTATCGAGCGGCAGCCACGACTCGGCATTCACTTCCAGTCCAAGCAGCTCGTACACGGAGCGCTCATACTCGGCGCGATTCAGTCGTTGAAAGGCACGTACGCCGGGATTGGGTTCGGCCTTGGCACGCGCATCCATGACACGTTCAAGCGTGTTGGCCAGCACATCGAGCGTGTCACCACCCGGGCGCCGTCGGCCTGGCGGCGGCATCATACCAGAGCGCAACTTGCCAATCATTTTCTCCGCGACTTCAGGCGCCGCGAAGGCAACGGTTCCAAGATCAAACGCGGCCAGCGAAAGGTTGCCCTGTTTGCGCGTCTCGCTGTGACAGGTGAGGCACGTGGACTTTACAACCGCGGTCAACTCGTCATTTGAAATTTCAGTGGCGGTTCGCGTGAGCGGTTCGTGCACGCCCGCTGGAAGATCACGAGTCACGCGTTTGAGCTGCGCCGTGTGCACACCAAGCGGCGACGCAGCAGGCGAACGCTCGTCGCGGACTCGCTCAGCGGCAACTTCTGCTGCGAGCGGTCGTGCGTCACCTTCGGCCATATCGAATCCGGCTACGGCGTAGCCGAGTACGGCGAACAATGCACCTGCACCTGCAACGGCCAATGACTTCATCCCGAGGATCTCCGGGGCACGGCGGGAGGGCGAACGAGGAGGGAAGGGCCCGTGAAAGCCCAGTGTAAGTTGGGGTGTGGCCCTGCAGACAGCAATAGATTCCTTCGACTCCGTACGAGACAGCCCTTGCTCAATGACGTGCAGACGTCTCTTATTGGGCGACCCCAGTCTGAGTAAC
>JALHNZ010000028.1 GCA_022843265.1 Gemmatimonadaceae bacterium | reverse complement strand
TGGGCTCCTCGGCATGGGCGTCGCCGCCCGCCGTCGTCGCAACTCGTAATCAGCTCGCACGAACTTGAAGCGCCCCGGTCCTCACGGACCGGGGCGCTTTTGTTTTCGACCCACGCGCCACATTCTGCGCACCGCTCAGCAACTACCCCCGCGCCGCCCGCAGCGCGTTCACAATCACCGCCACATCAATCACTTCCTGCACGATCGCACCGGCCGTCGGCTCCAACAGCCCCGCCGCCGCAAACCCCATACCGATCACGCTCAGCCCCAATCCCACCGCGATGCTCTGCTTGGCAATGCGCATGGTGTAGCGGCCAATCGTGACCGCGTCCACTACGCGCAACGGCTCATCCACCAGCAGCACCACGTCGGCCGCCTCGGCGCTCACGCCGCCGCCGTGACCGGCCAGCGCCACGCCCACCTTGGCCGTGCTCAGCGCCGGCGCATCATTGGTACCGTCGCCTACCATCAGCACGTTAGAGCCGGCGGACTGCAGCGCCGCAACGCGCGCAACCTTGTCGGCGGGCGACAGATCACCGGCAAAGTCTGTAATGCCCAGCGATTCGGCAATTTTCTGCACATTGGCGGACTGATCGCCCGAGAGCAGCACGGTGCGCGAGATGCCGAGTGCCCGAAGCGAACCGAGCAACGTCGAGACATTCGGGCGCAGCTCATCGAGGAACTCCAGGCGACCAAGCGCCCCACCGTCGGTGCCCGCGTACGCACGCAACCCGGCAAGCTGGTGCTCCATCTCGGCAATGCGCGGTGCCAGTGCCGGTAACTCGCGCGATACATATGATGGTGAACCCACCGCCACTCGTACGCCGTCCACAACGCCCTGGACGCCGCTACCGGGCTCCTCGCGTAAATCACGCGCCGGCACCACCGCCAGCCCGTGGGATTCCGCCCACGTCACGAAGACGCGCGCCAGCAGATGCCCGGAGCCTTGCTCCACGCTCGCCGCCTGCGAGGCGAGCACGCGCGCCTCGCCGTCCAGCGTCGCATCAAGCGTCGCATCAAGCGTCGCATCGACCGTCGCATCAAGCGTCGCATCGACCGTCGCATCAACCGTCGCATCAACCGTCGCATCATCCGCCGAGTGCGTCGCCCCGTTTGCCATGACAAACGCCGACACCTGCGGCCGACCCACCGTGAGCGTGCCCGTCTTGTCGAACACCGCCACATTCACCGACGCCAGCGCCTCGAGCGCGCCGCCATGCCGAATAATGATGCCGCGCCGGGCCGACCGGCTGATGCCGCCAATCACCGCCACCGGCGCCGCCAGAATGAGTGGACAAGGCGTCGCCACCACGAGCACCGCCAGCACGCGAGACGCGTCCTTGGAAATGAACCACGCCACCGCGCACACAATCAGCGTAAATGGCGTAAACCACACCGCCCATTTGTCGGCCACTCGCTGCAGCGGACTCTTGCTGGCCTGCGCTGATCGCACCAGCTCGACAATGCGCGCGTACTGACTTTCCGCCGCCACACGCTCGGCTTTTACCGTGAGCGCCCCCTCACCGTTCACGGCGCCCGACGGCAGCGCTACGCCGGCCGCAGCACGCACCGGTACAGGTTCGCCGGTCAGACGCGACGTGTCGACGGACGACGCACCGTCAATCACCACGACATCGCATGGGATCAGCGTTCCAGGACGCACCAGGAGCGTGTCACCGCTCCCGATGGCGGAGGCTTCGATTTCTTCAATGCGCCCGTCGGCGAGCACGCGCTGAGCGGAACGCGGGGCGTCAGCCTCGAGCGCGGCAACTGCATCCGACGCACGGTCCACGGCCCACGCTTCAAGCGCCTCGCCGCCGGTTTGCATGATCACGACCACCAGACCAGCCAGCGGCTCCTGCAGCAGTACCGCCCCGACAATCGCCATGGAGGCCACGAGATCCGCCGCGAACTGCCCACGCATCATGCCCCGCAGCGTACCCCACACGACGGGCGCGCCGCAGACCAGAAGCGATGCGAGCCAGAACTTGGCGCGGAGCGTAGGATCGCTTGAAACGAGACCAACAACAAAACCAAGCAGCAGCGCCAAGGCTGCCAATTTTGGCACCAACGGAATCCGTCGTAGGAATGACACGTGCAAGTCTGGTCCGAAAGGTGACCGGCAGTTAACCTCTGACGGAGTTCAAGCGGCCGACGTCGGCGCGACCAAGAGAACGCTACGTAGCAACCGCACTGCACGGAATGGGATGAGCGAACGGCATTCACAGGCGGCGCTGTCGGCCATCATTGATATTGCGGCTGACGGCGTCATTGCACTCGATGAACGCTTTCGCATCGTGCGCTACAACAAGGGCGCCGAGCGCATTTTTCAGTGGACCGAAGAAGAGATGCTCGGCGAGCCGCTTGACCGGCTGTTGCCACTCGCATCGCGCGCGGTGCACCGTGGTCACATGCGCGGGTTTGCGACCGGTGAAGTCGACGCACGCCGAATGGCTGAACGCCGAGCGATTGCCGGCGTGCGACGCAATGGCGAAGAGTTTTCGGCCGACGCGTCGATCGCGCGCGTGACGGTCGACGGCGAACGCACATTCATGGTCGTGATTCGCGATGTCAGCGAACGCAAACGCATGGAAGACGGACAGCGCATGTTGGCCATGGCAGGTTGGGTACTGGCCGCATCGCTCGACGTGGAGTCCACACTCGCGACCATCGCCGAGATGCCGTTGCCAATGCTCGGCGATTGGAGTCTGGTCGAACTGCTGACCAGTGATGGACACATTCGTCGCGCCGCAGCCTCGCACGTGGAAGCGATGCGTGGTGCCGAACTGTCGCCGCTGGTCTCCTCCGTGGCGCATCCACTACCAGCGTTGTTGCCGTACGGAAGCACCGCGCGTGTTGCTCACGGCGGCGAACCGGTAATCATCACAGACGCACAGCGCTGGCTCGATGCGACGTTTCCGAATGACGCGGATCGTGAACGTGCCGCGGGCATTGGCGCGTCGAGCGTACTCATCGTGCCGCTGCGTGCCGGTGGGCGCGCGATTGGCGCACTCAGCCTGGTGCGTTCGCGCACCGGTGCCATGCACGTGCCCGACGATGTCAGTATTGCGGAACAGTTTGGCTCGAGTGCGGCGCTCGCGTTGGAGAACACCCGCCTCTATCAGGAATCGCGCCAGGCGGTGCGTGAACGTGATGAACTGATGGCCATCGTTTCACACGATTTGCGCAATCCCGTGAATGCGATCGTGATGCTCACCGGGGCGCTGATGGCGCAGAGCGACGCCGGCGCACCCGTTCCGGTCGAGCTTGAACAGTTGCAAGCGGTGCGCGGCGCGGCGCGACAGACCGACGGACTGATTCAGGACTTGCAGGACGTGACCAGGATTTCCGCCGGCCGATTGCACGTGGACATTCGAACGTGCGACATCTCGGATATGGTGATCGAAACGTGCGCGCTCTTTGAGTCAACGGCCGAAGCCGCGGAACTCGCACTCACACATAGCGTGCCCACCAACCTGCCGCGAGTTCAGGCGGACGGTCCACGCATCCAGCAGGTGTTGTCAAACCTGCTGGTAAATGCGATCAAGTTCACGCCGCCCGGCGGCGAGGTGCACGTGGATGTGTCGCTGTCTTCCTCGGGGCGCAACATCTGTGTCTCCGTGCGCGACAACGGCCCCGGCATCCCGAGTGAAGATGTGCCCCGACTGTTCGAGCGCTACTGGCAGGCGCCGCGCTTGATGCGGGCTGGCTCGGGGCTCGGACTCTTCATTGCCAAAGGCATTATCGACGCGCACGGTGGGAGCATTTCCGTCGACACCGCGCTCGGCCGAGGCACGACCATGTCATTCACCCTGACGGTCGCGTAAAAAAAAGCGCCACCCCGCGATGCAGGGTAGCGCTCGAAGGTGCTGCGAGCAGATCCTAGTGCTCGCCGCCGTGATCTTCGTCCTTAGCGGCCGGCTTTCCTGCCTTGGAGGCCTTCACGGAATCACGATCTGCATACACCTGCGTGGCCATTGGGTCGCGCGGATGACGGTACGTGTTCTTATGAATCGTGTAGGCGGTGCCGAACAGGCCGGCCGTGAGAACGCAAACGACAAGAGCGAATCCCCAGCCCTGCGTATTCGGATTGTATGGCTTGCTCATGCGGGAAGAGGTCGGTGCGGTGTACTGACGACGGTCGCAACAGCGACCGGGAGACAAAGCGCTCCGTGGCTATCCAAACAAAGTAATCCGACGCGGCCACGGTTTCCACCGCCAGTCGATTACTCCGGCTCGTCTTCAACACGCGGGCCGGTATCCCCGTGCCGTTCCACCAGTTGGGCGGGCACAATGGCCGAGGCACCGAACCGGGCGCGAATGCGATCGAGCGCCTTGGTCAGCGCCCGGTCGCGTGCGCCCTCCACCGGCGCCAGCTCGTCGGTCGTGCTTGCAGGCGACGGCGCGTCATCGGCAAAGAGTCCGAGCTGGGCAGCTTCCGCGTCGCGCCCTTCAAAATGCGAGAGCCCGATGCCGAGCAGCCGCACGGGTGTGGTGCTGGTGCGTCGCAGCTTGCGAAAAAGCACACGCGCCACGCGATACACAGACTGCTCGCTGGCAATTGGCAAGACCAGCGAACGCTGTGCCGAGCGTGTGCTAAAGGTTCGGTCGCGCAGCTTCACGGTGACGGTGCGGGCTTCGAGCGATTGTTTGCGCAAATCCGCGGACACGCGTACAGCGAGTCGCAACAGTTCGCGCTCGAGCAGTGCATTGTCTGAAATGTCGCGCGCAAATGTATCTTCGCGACTCACAGATTTCTGACTGTCGCGCGGCTCCACGATGCTCGGGTCAACGCCATGCGTACGATCAAACAACCACTCGCCCGCGCGCTCGCCGAGCACGCGGATCAGTCGTTCACGCCCGGCCTGCTGTGCTTCCGCAACGGTGACGAGGCCAGCACGTTCAAGTCGTTCGGCTAGCTTGGGTCCGACCATGGGCAGGTCGGACAATCGGAATCGCGAGAGGTAGGCTGGTTCAGTGCCAGGCTCTACGCAGTGCACGCCCGTGGCGCCGCGCGACGGTTTGGCGTCTTCGACGGCCATTTTCGCCACCACACGCGAGGTGCCGCCACCAATCGAGACCGAGAGTCCGGTCGCCTCCGTGACCGCATCGCGAATGCGCGCGGCGGTCACGTGCAGCGGCTCGTGTTTGTACAGTGCTTCGGTGCCCGAGAGATCGAGATACCATTCGTCAATGCTTGACGCTTGCACCACCGGCGCGAACCGGTGCAGCACCTCAGCGATCGCTCGGCTGCTGCGCGAACACGCACCGCGCGGCACCGGCACGCACATGGCCTGCGGACAGAGTTGCAGCGCGCGGGCGATGGGCATGGCGGATCGTACGCCAAAGGCTCGGCATTCATACGACGCCGAACACACCACGCCGCGACTGCCAGGTCGACCGCCTACAATGAGCAGCGCGGCGCGGCCTGCCCCTTCGGGATCTTCGAGACGCGCAACCGCCACAAAAAATGCGTCGGCGTCAGCGAGCAGAATACGGCGTGGAGAGAAGGACACGTGATCTGTTTGGGATCCATGAAAAATAGTGCAACTCCCGCCAGGCAAAGACTGTTTGCTTCACGTGAAACCCATTCGAGCAATCGCGGTTGACTGGTCCGGTGCGCGCACCGGTGAGACGCGCAAGATCTGGCTGGCCGAGGTGCTCGGCGGGCAGGTCAGGCGGCTGGAAAGCGGTCGGACACGCGAATCGGTGACGCAGGAGCTTGTGCGCGCGGTGCACGAGTCGGCAAACGTGCCGACGGTGATCGGCCTCGATTTTTCGTTCGGCTTTCCGGCGTGGTATGCACGCACCCAAGGTTGGAACCACGCTCCCGACATGTGGCGTGCGTGGACGACCGAGCGTGTGGAGCACACACTGCGCGTGCCCGAGTTCCCCTTTTGGGGACGCGGCACGCAGCGCACGCGACCAAGCGCCTTGTACGATCAGAGCGAGACGCCGCCGCTGCGCACGACAGAGCTCGAACAGGCCGCACGCACCTCACGCCCGTTCTCCGTCTTTCAGTTGGTGGGCGCCGGCGCCGTCGGTCCCGGTACACTCCGCGGCATGGCCACACTGCACGCGCTGCACGTCGCGGGCGCCACGATCTGGCCATTCAGTGACATTCGCGCCGACACGACTGCCGCCGTCGTAGAAATCTGGCCGCGCCTGTACGCGCCGCACGTTAACAAATCCAACGCCCAAGCGCGTGTGGCGCACCTGCACGCAATTTCGAACGCCACGCGCGATCTCACGCGCTACGAACCGGACGTGTCCAAAAGCGACGATGCATTCGACGCACTCGTTGGTGCGCTCGCGCTGGCCGACGGTTTCAATCCCAACACGCTCAAACAATTCCCCAGCAATTCCGCGATCTCGCGTCTCGAAGGCACCATCTGGCATCCTGCACCGGTCTAGCACCGCATCCGTTCCCCCAAAATTTCAATCTTTTGCTCTTCTTCGTGCCCTTCGTGCTTTCGTGTCCTTCCCGCCCGCAGTTCCCTCGCATTAGGAGCACGCCTGCCCCGAGGCTCACAGGGCGCGGTTGATTCCCGAAGGTGCGCCTAATGCGAGGGAACTGCGGGCGGGAAGGGCACGAAGGCACGAAGGACACGAAAACTGCAACAGATTTATTGCGGAGTGTTGAGGCGAGTGGCGGCGATGTGGAACACTCACATCGCCCTCGGCCCACGCGGAGCGTTGTCTTGCTGCAGATCGACCGCGCCACGACCGCGTGCAAGGACGGGCCATGACGTTTCGACGTAGTCGCCGCGTATACCAACGATCTCATCGAACTGCTGCACCACAATGCACACGTGGTTGGGAACGAGGCGAACGCGATCACCAACGCGTGGGCGCCAGTCGGTGTGGGAGAGGTCGAGCACACCGTGTTCTTCGCTCATGCGAGTGACAACAACTTCCGGTCGATCCAGCAGGGATGCCCATCCGTCGCCGTCGGCGCGCAGTGGTTCGCGGGCCAGTGCTTTTGTGCCCGCGTCAACCACTGCCTGACCTGGCACCGCCGTGCTCACAACCGTGGCGAGTACGGTGAGCGCGCAATCTTCCCAATCGCAGGCACCGATGCCGGCGGTGGTGCGATCGTTGTACACGTAGGTGCCCGGTCGCACTTCTGTGACGCCGGGCACTTCGTGGATGCGCCACGCCAAGGGAGTACTGCCGCCGCTGATCACACGCGGAGCGAGTCCTGCATCGAGCAGCAGCTCTTGCAGGGTCGCAACCTGTTGTGCGAGTGCACCGACCGCGTCGCCTTGATCTTCCACACGGGAACGCACGTGTCCCGGATAAAAGGTGATGCCAGCAAAGCGCAGCGGTGCGTGCGTGTGTACCGTGCGCGCCAGCGCGACCGCCGAGTGTTCAGGTGTCACGCCAACGCGTTTCATGCCAAGGTCGACCTCTACGTACACGTCGACATCACGACGTGCGAGATTGGCGGCCATCGCGAGTGCGGGAATGCTCTGTGCTGAATCGACGGCGACCGTGAGACGCACACTGCTCGGCAGGCGCATCAGGCGCTCAAGCCGCGCTGCGCCTACCGGCGGGTAGGCGAACAGCAGGTCGTCGCACACTTCCGACATGATTTCGAGCTCCCGGGTGGTAGCGCAGGTGAGTCCCACGGCGCCACGTTGCAGTTGCTCGGTCGCGATGCGTGTGGACTTGTGCGTTTTCACATGCGGACGCAAACGCAGATCGTGCAGGGTGGCGTACGCGGCCATCCGATCCAGATTATGTGTAAGCCGATCAAGGTCGACGATCGGAACCGGCGTCTCGAGTGTTTCGAGGTGCGTCGCCACTGCTGCTCCTGGGCCTGAACCCGACTGCCAATGTCTGAAGAACTTCGCCACTGGACGCCTGTCCAGCCAGCAAACACAAAACCACCCGCGGGAGCGTACAGCCCCGGTGTATGGGCTGGCAACCTCTATTTCGTTTCCGGACAGGTTCCGCGCGATCCGAATACCGGCGAACTCGCGGGGGAAGACATTGAATCGCAGGTCCGACAGACCATGCGCAACCTTGAGCGCGTGCTCCAGGCCGGCGAGCTCAGCCTAACCGATGTGGTGAGCGTGTGTGTGCACCTCGCCGATGAGGGGGACTGGCCGGAGTTCGACCGTATCTACCGCGAGTTCATGTCACCGCCGTTTCCGACACGCACGGTCGTCGGGGCACGGCTGCGAGGCATCCGTGTGGAAATCACGGCGACCGCGTATCGGCCGCGCGAGTGAGTCGCAACACGAACGTACGCCGAGGGAACCGGTGATGTCGGATCCGCAGTCACCGGTGGCGATCCACAAACTCACCGTGGCCCGAACGTCGCGCTACGCCACCGCCGGCGCTTCGCACAATAACGCGGAGCGGTTGTGGATCGTGTTTCACGGCTACGGGGAGACCGCAGCCGGTTTCATTGCACCTTTTGCGAACGTCACGCCGCCGGACACCCGCATCGTCGCGCCCGAAGGGCTGTCGCGCTTCTATGCACAAATGCCTCGTGCCGATGGCTCGCATCTGGAGCAAACGGGAGCCACGTGGCTTACGCGCGATGATCGGGACGATGACCTGCGCGACGCAATGGCGATGCTCCACGCCGTCGTGGCGCGGGAACACGCGGCGATCGTTCACAGCCGAGGCACAGCGCCGCGATTGTGTCTGCTCGGGTTCTCGCAGGGCGTGGCCATGAGTATGCGTTTCGCCGTGGATCTGGCAAACAATCCATCGGTCGGGTCGTCAGCACCGCTGGCGACGCACGTATTGTGGGCCGGCGGGTTGGCACACGACGTGGCGAATGATGCCCTGCGCAACACGTGGCGGGAGAGCACAGTCGCCGCAGTGCTCGGAAGTCGTGATCAGTTCGCCAATGATACTACGCGCGCGGCGATGCGCGATCGCATGGCTGAGATAGGGGTCCGTCTACACGAGCATACGTTTGACGGCGGTCATCGTCTGCACACGCCACTGTTGCGCGAACTGCTTGCCTAGTGATCGCCCTTGAGTCGCCGAATCGCGCGACGGTCCTGTTTAGTCGGCTTGCCTTCACCATGTCCGAAGAAACTTGGCATGCTGTCAAGCTGCACCTTGAGCGCGGCGCGCCGTGCAACGCTCTCGGGTGTTTCTTCATAGAGCAATTGTGCCTCGGGCGCCGGGCCTCGTCGCTCGGATACGCCGCGCACCAGCACGTGCCACTCATACTGTCCAAGGCGCAGTGAAATGCGATCGCCGGGTGCGAGGTGTCGCGAACGTTTGGCACGTTCGCCATTCACATCAACTTTGCCACCGTCAATCGCCTCTGCGGCCACGGCCCGCGTTTTGTAAAAGCGAGCGGCCCAAAGCCACTTGTCGAGACGGACTGAGTGCAGCGTGTCGCTCATGTACGGTGCGTATCAGCCGAGCTTCACATCGTCGTCAACGATGTCGTCATGCAAGTCGTCGTCGTCGACATCATCGTCATCACCTTCTGTTTCATCACCGCGTGTACGACGCACGATTTCAGACACGCGCGTGGCTGCCCCGCCATACACGCTGCGTACGAACGCATCTTCTGCGCGTTCCGACAGGGCATGGAGCTCGGGGCCGAGTCCATCGAGCGCATCAAGCATCTCGTCGTCGGTCTCGGTGGACAAGTCGTTCAGCATGGCGATCACCAACTCGCACGCTTCGGCCATTCGCAATGATGCGGCCGCATCGGGGCCGTGCGCGGGCGCCGGAGCGCCAGCTAAGTGTGCGGCCCGTGCGCGGAGCGTCACCGCGTCGGTTGCAAATCGATCAAGCAGATACGTAAGCGGGTCAGCAGACATACGCGATAAATGCACCAGCGCCAAGCGCTTCGCCAGTGTCCCAGGGTGGGGCTGCCGGATCCGCTACGCGTCGCTAACCGCACGAGCGGCGAGTTCTACGCGCGCGTGCTGCCAGCCTTCGGTCCAGGCATCGCCTACGATTGAGGGCGCAATGCCGATTGCGGCGCACCGCGCGAAGAGATCATCCCACCATCCGTATTCGTGCGCCTCGATCACATCGAGCAAGGCGCCGAGCGGAAGTTCGCGTTCCACCAGCGAATCTCGCAGTGCTGCGGGCGCTTGCAACTCGTCCGCCAGCATCACACTTGGCATACCCGTGGCACCGTCGGCGACGGACAGCAAACCGGCTACCACGCGCAGCCGCGGATGCCCCACACGATCCAGCGCGCCACCCAGTCGCTCCAATGATCGAGAGCGACGAATTGCGATGGCTGGCAACTCCGGATCACCGCCGCAGTCCCCGAGCAAAAACGACGTGGCCACCACCAGACGTGCGATCATTTCTTCGCGGCCCAGCAGTGTGAAGGCGTGTGTAAGCGTGCGAGGTCGGGTGGTGCCGACCGCGGCTGACGATGTGGCGCGCAGCACCGCTTGCGCAACGACGGGGTCGCTCGCGACAAACTGATCAAAGGTTGCATCCGGTGGTCGACCGTCAGAAAGCGCGGTGAGCAGTTTGAGGGCTCGCAGCACGCGTGGACGAGCGTCGTTGGAGGCCGAACGCCCGCGTGGCAAAGGGCGACCGGTGAACGCAAACACGCCGCTGGCGCGTAATCGTTCTCGCGTGGCGCGGTCGTCCACTTGTCGCGCTATCGGGCGGGCACCTGCATCGAGCAGTCGTTGCACGGTGCTGGCCAACATCAGGCCGCTGAGCGCACCCGCGTCGAATGCGACCGGTGAGCCGCGCAGCGTTTCCGGCAACTCGGCGTGCAGCTCCGCGCCCACAAAACCAAACTTGAAGCCGGCCGACACGTAGCGCTCCATCGCGCGGACGGTGTCGGCATCTTCAAGTGCATCGCTGGCGACAAAGAACACAATGTCGGCCGACGCAAAGCCGGTAATCGCGCCGCCGCGCAGCACGGACGGCGAGACCGGCACGTACAGCGGTTTGCCGCGCACCGCGCGCAGCAGTTCGCGCCGCTGCAACATGGTGAGCGTGGCGCGGACTTCATCGTCGATGCTCGCGAATGGATGGCCCGCAAGTGGATGCGTGCGCAGTTCGTATGCAATGGTGCGCTCGCGCGCATCCCGCACGGGGAGCAACGTGGACAGCAGCGCCGTGGCACTCATGCGGTGGGCGCGTGAATACGTCGATCCCGGGCCAGATGCGCGTTGATGTACTCAGCTTCACCCGTAACGTCACGCACGACAAATGGCGCCAGCCACTCCGGGAACGAGACCAGCGTGTCCGTCGACGGCAGTTCGACCTCAACCAGCACCAGTTCGCGGTCAAGAAATACGTCCACCTCCCATGTGAAGGCGCCGTCTGTCACGGTGTACCGTACTTTTTCAACGCGCGCCGCAGCGGTGAGCGGCCACAGGCTTTCAAACAGGAGCGGCTCGGTGGACTCTTCGACTTCAATACGCGCCACTCCCGTGCCGATCTTCACAGTGCGCGTCCATTCTACTGTTCCATCGGCGTGCACGCTGCGACGCAGACGCTCGCGCAGCTTCTCTCCCGGTAACCACCCCTGCGCAATGCGCATGCCGGGCACCTGAGTGGCGTGCGGCGGTGCTGCGCTGAGCAGAAACTTGCGTTCGATTTCATGATCCGCGCGCGCGATGGCCGACAGCGCGTGTGCGCTCTCGGGCACGAGACGCATGGCTGCCATGTGCACGTCAGCGAGCCACGGGCCGGCCAGCGCTGAGCTCAGGCGCTCACGCTCGTCGTCACAGAAATCGGCCAGCGCGGACAGCGACGGCTCGTCCGCTGTATCGTTCAGGGCAAAGCGTCGCGCGCGGAGCGTGAGCAGATGTGCGTCGCGTGATTGGCCGATTGCATCCTGGGCGTCTGACAGCGTGTCATACAACGGGCGAACGGCGGGCACCTCGTTGAGCCACGGCACAAGCAGCGCACGCACGCGCTTGATGGCGATTCTGGCGGCGTGAACGCGCTCACTGTCCGGATGCTCGGACGCGTATTTCACGGCCTGCTCAAGACGATGCAGTGCATGGTGCAACTGTTGCACCACCACCGCCGCGAGCGGTTCAACGACCACGGGCTCTCCAACAATGCGCCGTTCATTGTAATGCCGCAGTCGATGCTGCCACGACTCGAGATCGGCATCAAAATGCCGCGTGAACAACGCGTCGATACGTTGCGCGTGTTTGTCACGCTTGCGGTCAATATCGGCACCCAATGCACCTGCGCCGTGCTGCGCAAGCTCTGGCATGGCGTCGAGATGCTGTGTGAGCCAGGCACGTTTCACATCAAGATCACGCACCTCGCCGAGTGCACGATTGATGCGCTGCAGCGCGCGTCGACCGCGTTTGCTGAACGCTCCACTGAGTACTTCATGATATGCGCGCAGGGTGGCGCGCAGTCGGGTGATCGCGACGCGCGCGTCGTGTACCGCCTCGACATTGGTCACGTCGTGGCGGAGTTGTTCGCGCGCTTCGGCAATGCGCACAAGGAAGCCCAGCGCGAGCGCGCGCGCGGCGTCTGGAGCGGCGTGGGTGAGGAGCGGGGCAGGGTCGATCATGGCGAAGCGAGTGTGGCGCAGTTAATCGCCGTCTGCGGCTGACACGGTCACCTGAGCAGATCCGTCAGGCATATAGTGGACGACGACCAACCACGGTTGGCAGCAGACCTGGCAATCTTCGATGTATTCCTGAACGGACCCCGAACCGGGATCCAGCGCGATCTCGTTGGGCTCACCGCAGTAGGCGCAGTACACAAGGCTGGTGTCATCGGCCACGCCGTCGCCCAGGGAAAAGTCTTCGTCATCCATGCTCGCAAGTTACCGAGCGAAGGAGACTCTGGCAGCTCATTGTCCTCAAAAGGCGACGTGCCATCGTCCCGCGCGCGGGACGCTCCGGGTGATCGACATCACCGAAACACCTTGCAAGGCAAGCAGTTAGCCGCGTTTCAGCCCGCTGGCGCAAGGTCTGCATTGGATACGGATGCACACCACCGTCCCCCGAATCAGTTTCAGGAGTGTTTCATGCGTTCCCTCACAGTTCGTGCTGTCGCGTTGGTTGCGGCTGTCCTTACGCTCGCGGCATGCGGAAGTACGCGCGTGGCCCGTATCGATCCGGAGTCCGTGACCGACCTGTCGGGTCGGTGGAACGACGCCGATTCGCGCCTCGTCGCCAACGCGCTCATTACGCAGTCGATTGACGCCACCTGGGCCACGCAGTTCAGCGCGGCCAACGGTGGCAAGACACCCACCGTGATTGTGGGTGCGTTTCGGAACCGTACGCTCGAACACATCCCGGTGCAGACCTTCACACGGGATCTCGAGCGCGCCTACGTCACTACGGGCGCGGTTCGTGTCGTCGCCAGCGTGGATGAGCGCGGCGAAGTGCGCGCGGAACGTGCTGACCAGCAGATGAACGCGGTCGCTGAATCACGCGCGAAGCTGGCCATGGAGCAGGGCGCCCAGTTCATGCTGCAGGGTGATGTACAGGCCATCGAAGACGCGCAAGGTCGCGAGCGGGTGGTCACGTACCAGATCGACGCGACTCTGGTGAATCTCGAAACCAACGCGAAGGTCTGGGTTGGTCAGCACAAGATCAAGAAGTACGTCGATCGCCGCCGCATCGGCTGGTAGGAGAAACCCCATGCCTCTTATTCCAATGATTCAGACTCATCGTCTGTTCGCGTGCGCCGCGCTCGTGGCTGCGGCGTTCCTCGCTGGCTGCAATGGCCCGCGTGTGGTGCAGGAAGTTCCGATTCTGGTGACTGGAGATCGCGTGCAGATGGCCGATGCGGCCATTGCCAATGCGCAAGCCCGCGAGATCAGCGCGCGTGCCGAACGTCAGGCACAACACGATTCGCTGACCTCAGCGGCGACGGCGAATTGTGCACCCTCGATTTGCGACGCTATCGGACGCGGTGAGGTGACCCTCGGCATGACCAGCGCACAGGTCATGGCGGCGTCGCGTTCTGCGCCGGATGCGTGGAGTGTGCGGCGTACGGCCGGCAGCGCCACTATGACACCCGCGTCGCTTGACGCGGTGCCGGCGGATGCGCAGGGAGAGTTGGCGATCGTGCAGTTCGATGGCGATCGTGTGTCAAGCGTGGCCCGTCGCGACCGCACCGGGCTGCGTGTGGAAAGTCGACCGGCAGACACCACGCGCGCCGCACGATCGCAGGCACTCGCGGATGCAATCGTTCGCGAAGGTGATGATTTTGTCGCCGCCGGTGATCGCACCCGTGCACTTGAACGGTACGATCGCGCGCTGGTGCTTTCGCCTGACGACGCGCTGCTCAACTACAAGGTCGCGCAGTTGCTCGATCAGCAGCTACGCCCGGTTGAGGCGCTGATGCGCTACCAGAAGTTTCTGCTCTCGCTTGAGCTGCAGCGCATTGATGCCGTTGGCACGCAAAACGCGAAGCTGGCCGAAGCCATCGCCCTGGCGCAGCAGCGCATTGTGGTGCTCGACCGTCGCAGTCGTTGATCTGATTACTTCCGTCTTCTCCAGAGCCTGACATGCGTCGTTCCCTGTCTATCGTGTTGCTGTCACTCACCGCGTTCGCGTTGAGTGGCTGCAATGCGTTGGGGCGCGGTCCCTCACATGTATCGAGCGTGGCGCCCAGTGGGCTTCCCTGGGGCGAGGAGTTGATCCGGCGCGCGCTGGTGCTGGGCACCTTTGAACAAGCATATGACCGCACGCTCGAGGGGCGCGATGGTGCGCCACGAGACGCCCTGCTTCGCGCACTCTTTCGCGGGCAGTCGGCGTACTATGCTGGCCGGTACGAAGACGCGGCGTTGGCATTTGCCGAGGCCGAGCAGCTCACGGAGCAGCGCTACACCAAGAGCGCGTCGCGCGGCGTGCTCGCGGTCATCACCAATGATCACGCGCTGCGCTACGTCCCACCGCGCACGGAACGGCTGTTCATGCGCTACTACGCCATGATGGCCCGTGTCCAGTCGGGGGACATCGACGGAGCGGCGGTCGATGCGCGTCGCCTGTCCACGCTGCTCGAACAATGGGCGGGTGATGTCGATGCGTCGGAACGCGCCACGCACGCCGCGCTGCGCGATGTCGCGGGCGCGGTGTTCGAAGCCGCTGGCGAATGGAACGACGCAAGTGTGGCGTATCGCAACAGCGCGCTGCTGCGAGGTGCGTCGCGCGCCGCCGTCGACTCCATCGAAGTCACACGTCCACTTGGCGATAGCGCCACCGTGTTGCTGGTCATGGAGAGCGGATTTGTGGCGCACTACGTATCGCAGGAGATTGCCATCCCGCTGGAATCGGCGGGGAGCTCGCGTCGGTCGCGCGGAACGTTCGCTGATGAGATCGAGACCGTTGGCAAGGCGTCGGCGCGCAACCCGTTCAACGATACATCGACGGCAGCGGTGTCACCATCCATTTCGCGTACGGTGCGCGCTGGTGGCGCCCGGGAAACTCCAACGCGTGCGCCGGGCCGCATTCCGATGCCGCGACAGGCTCGTGTCGCGGTTGGTGCTCCAGCGGATTCAAGCGAGCGGAACTCGGTTGATACGTCCTCGCGCACGGCGGCGTGGCTTGCAGCGCTCGATGCGCTTCCCGACGGCGGGGTGTTCGCCGATGCGTCGCCCGATGAAACGACGCGGGGCATCGCGCATGCTGACGCACCCCTCAGTGCCGCTGCTGACTGGACGCCCCGGCGCGTCCCGAGCACTCGGTATCTCGGGAACCGTCAGCATAGTGGCCACTGGATTCAGATCGAATGGCCCAGCCTTGTCCGGTCGCGCCTGCCAGAAGCGGCTGCGCTGTTTTCGCTACGCGGCGTCGCACGTGTTCGCCGCGATTCATCCGACAGCGGCGAATGGCAACAGGCCGTGTCGGTAAATGCGCAGCACACAAACAGTGCGCTCCTCAGTGACGCTGTCGCCGCCGATGCGCGTCGGTTGCGCGGCCCTCGGCTGGCTCGCCTGACGGCGCGCACCATCACGCGTGTGGCCGCGGTCGAGGCGGTGCGTGACAAGCACGGCGAAGCGGCGGGCATGCTTGCGGGCCTGTTCGTGTCGGCCATCGAGCGCGCGGATACGCGGGGGTGGCACCTGCTCCCGGGCCGACTTGTGCTCACGCGTGTGACGGTACCGGCGGGAGACGTGCAGCCGGCCCTGCAAGTCGGCGCGTCGGTGAACTCGAACGTCGAACAGATGACCGGCATGCGAGTGAGTGCGGGGTCGGTGCACATTGTCTCCCGCCGCGTGTGGAGGGATCCGGCCGGCGCACCCGTCACGGCATCAGCAGTGGCCAGTCACGATGCAGTAGCGCGGCCCTGATTGCAGTAGAATTGGGAGCAATTGAACCCGACGCAGCGTTGTGACTGTGACGCGCCAGCCGGGCTCAGGCGGCGTTGCCACTTTTTCCCTACTGCCACATGACCGTACCTCAGTCCATTCGCGCCGCGCAGCTGCTCGCAAAGGCGCTTCGTTTGGATATTGATCCGTCGGCCTGGATTTCCCTTGAGCGACGCGTGCCAGCGGGCTCGCAGGCGCATCAGCTGCTTGCTTTGGGACAGTCGATTGAAATCGCCTTTCTCTCGCGCGACATTGAAAGCGTGGCCGCCGGTGCCGCTGTTCGTGATCGCGATACACCGGTGGTGCTTGTTGCGACGGCCTCAGCGGCCGACGGCGACATACTGGTACTCGCCGAAGACGCGCCTGGGCGCGCCGCATTGTGGCTGGTACCGAGTGCTGGTGAAGCGCGCATGCTTGACGCGCGAACCCCAGACGCGGTGGCTGCGGAAGTGCAGGCCCGCTTCGGTCCGCAGTGTTACGCGTTGTCACCCTTCGCGCTGAGCCCGAGTGTCACGCCGGGCGCCGCGTCGGAAACCATCGACGCGCAGGAGGTCGCGGCCACCGAATCTGATCCGACGCCGAGCGGTTCGCAAACGCTGGCGCGATTATGGGAGCTGTTGTCGCGGGATCGACGGGAAATCGTCGTGGTGTTCTTCTATGCGGGCCTCGCGGGTCTGTTCTCGCTCACACTGCCACTGAGTGTGGGCGCCATCGTCCAGCTTATTCAGGGCGGTTTGATCCTGCAGTCGGCAACGATTCTGATCGCGTATGTCATCGTAGGAACGATTGTCGCGGGCGTATTGCAGGTGTTGCAGCTTGGCGTTGTGGAACGAATTCAGCAACGCGTATTTGCGCGCATGGCGCTTGAGTATGCCTTTCACCTGCCGCGCGTTCGCTACGATGTGTTTCTGAAAGAGGACTTGCCGGAAAGTATGAACCGACTGTTTGAAGCAGCGTTAATTCAAAAGAGTCTGGCCAAGTTTCTGCTCGACACCTCGCAGGCGCTGCTGACCATCTTTTTCGGTCTCATTCTGCTCACGTTTTATCACCCGTATTTTACGCTCGTCGGGTTGATGCTCGTGCTGACATTGGCGCTGCTTTTCTGGGTGACGGGCCCGAAGGGATTGGCCACGTCGATCATGGAGAGCAAGTACAAGTATCGCGCTGTGCACTGGCTCGAAGAAGTCGCGCGCGCGTTTCACGCCTTTAAGTTTGCGGGGCGCTCGCAACTTGCGTTGTCGCGAATGGATGCGATTCTCACCAAGTACCTGAAGTATCGCAACAAACACTTCAATGTGCTGGTGCAGCAGGCGGTGGCGATTGTGGTGTTCAAAACGGCAATCACCGCCGGCCTGCTCATCGTTGGTACGGTACTCGTTGTGAACCGACAGATCACGCTGGGTCAGTTCGTCGCCTCCGAGCTTGTGGTCGTGACCGTGCTCGCGGGCGTTGAAAAGCTGGTACTGTCGCTCAGTGTGGTGTACGACATTCTCACATCGGTCGAGAAGGCAGGACACGTGACCGATCTGCCCGTAGACAGCGTGGGGCGTTCGCCGCTGCCGTACAGCACGCGCGGCATGACGATGGAGTCGCGCGAACTTGCGTATGCATACGCCAGCACGGGCACGGTCGTACTGCACGATATCTCGATGACGATCAAACCTGGACAACGCGTCGCGCTCACCGGTTTCAAGGGCGCCGGCCGCAGTACGCTGTTGCGTCTCCTCGGTGGACTGCTCGACGATTATCAGGGCACGTTGTTGGTAGACGGTGTGTCGATGCATGATGTCGATCGTGATGCCATGCGCGAGCGCGTGGGGCAGGTACTGTCACTGACCGATCTCTTTGAAGGCTCCATTGCCGAAAACGTATCCGTTGGCCGGAGTCACATCGGTGAAGAGCAGGTGTGGGAAGCGCTTCGGTTGGTGGGCCTGGAGCGCGATGTGCAAAACATGCGCTTTGGGCTTGAAACGCGCATTACGAACGGCGGTCGCTCTTTGCCCTCGCACATTGCCACGAAACTGCTTTTTGCACAGGGCATTGCGGGTGAGCCGCGTCTGGTGTTGTTCGACGACTTGTTCATGAACCTGTTGGCGGAAGATCGTCGGCGACTGTTGTCCATCCTGTCGGATCCGAGTCGCCAGTGGACGGTCATCGCGGTCTCGCACGATCCGGTGCTGCTGGAGTCGTTCGATCGTGTCGTGGTCATTCGCGATGGGACCGTGGCGGCCGATGGCACGTTTTCGCAGGTGCGCAACGATCCGTATTGTGAGAGTCTGCTTGAGACACACGTGCGCACCGGTGAGATGGCGCGCGGCGTGCGAGAGAGCGGCTCCAGGGGAGCGCGCGTATGAAAAAACCAGCAAAGTCGAAGGGCAAGCAGTTCGCCATGGAGACAATGCCGCTGAACGCGTCGCGCTTGCTGTCTGAGTCGCAGTCCTACTCGGCGGTTGCGCGTTGGCTGTTCGGCCTCCTGATCGCGCTGATTCTCGCGGCATTTTTGCCGTGGCAGCAGAGCGTGCAAGGGGATGGCATGGTGAGCGCGCTGAGTCCATCAGACCGACCGCAGTCACTACCTTCGCGTATCGACGGCCGCGTCGAGCGCTGGTTTGTATCCGAAGGCCAATTCGTCGCGCGCGGAACGCCGATTGTGCAGATCTCCGAGATCAAGGATGAATACCTCGATCCAGAGATCATCGCGCGTACCACGGAGCAGCTGGAAGCAAAGCGTGCGTCGAACGATGACAAGCGCGCCAAAGCACGGGCGCTTGACGCGCAGGTTGCTGCGCTCTCCGAGTCGTTGAAGTTCAAGGTCGAGCAGACGCGCAACAAGGTGCGACAGCTGGAAGCGGCGGTGGCGCAGTTCACATTGGAAGATTCGATTGCGTCCGATCAGTTCGCGCGCCGCGATACGCTCTTTCGCTCGCCGCTGGGGCTGGTTTCGCTGAATGATCTGCAGTCCGCGCGCATGCGCGCACAGGCGGCGTCTGCGGCGCTCGTGCAGCGGCGGAACGAACTGCTCAACGCACAAATCGAACTGAACTCATTGGACGCAGAGTTTCAGGAGAAAATCGAAAAATCACGATCGGACCGCGCCGGCACGTTGGCTGAAGTTGCCGACGGCGAAGTCGAAATTTCAAAGTTGCGCAACAAGGTCGCGTCGCTTGAAATCCGTCAGTCGTACTATCGCATTGAAGCGCCGCAGGACGGGTATGTGGTCAAGGCCATCGTGCAAGGCGTCGGCGAGTTGGTGAAAGCGGGTGATCCGATTGTTACGGTGCAGCCGGCCACGCCCCGTCAGGCGGTCGAGCTTTACGTTCGTGCCATGGACGTGCCACTGTTGCAGCCCGGCCGAAAAGTTCGCCTGCAGTTTGACGGATGGCCGGCGCTGCAGTTCTCCGGTTGGCCAAGTGTTGCCGTCGGTACGTTCGGCGGCGAGGTCGCGGTTATCGACAAGATTGCAAGTGTCGACGGCCGCTTCCGCGTACTCGTCGTGCCTGATCCGACCGACGATCCATGGCCGGCGCAGTTGCGCGTGGGCTCCGGCGTATATGGCTGGGCACTGCTTGACACGGTGCGCGTGTGGTTCGAGATCTGGCGCCAACTGAACGGCTTCCCGCCGGCGTTGAATGCCAACAGTGCGGCCAGTGGGTCCGACGCGCGCAGCGCGCCGCTTCCCTCGGGCGGAAGCAAGTCGGGTGGAGGCAACAAGTGACCCGACGCTGTGCCCTGCTGCTCGCGGTGCTCTGCGTAATGGCTGGCGGCGGGCGTGCGCTGCACGCGCAGTCTACGGTTGGGAACGACTTCTCGTGGGTGCGCAGCGCGGCCGACACCATCCCATATCCGTACGCCGCGTTCATCGCGCTGGTGCTCGCCAACCACCCCGTTGCTCGTCAGGCGGATCTCGTGGCGGAAGACGTACGCAGTCAGTTGCGTACCGCCTGGGGTGCGTTCGATCCCACGGTTGCCGCGACCTGGGATCAGAAGCGGTTTGATGGAACGGGTTACTACTCGTATGCCGATGTGTCGGTGAAGATTCCCACGCCAATCGGCAGCGACATCAAGATCGGATACGAGCGCGCGGCGGGCACATATATCAATCCCGATCGGCGGACGCCGGACGTTGGTTTGATTACCGCGGGGTTCAGTATTCCTCTGGGTCAGCGGCTGCTCACCGACGAACGGCGCACAGCACTTACGCAGGCACGTGCGCTGCGCGATGCTGGAGAAGCTGATCGTGAAGCGATCATCAATAGCCTCGTGCTGAACGCCGCGCGTGCGTACGGTGCGTGGTACGAGGCCTGGCGCCGACGCGAGATTGCTCGTGAAGGCGTTGGCCTGGCCGCGTTCCGACTGGAGGCGGTGCAAGCGAGCCTTGTTACCGGCGTCAGTCCGGCGGTCGATACGCTTGAAGCGTCGATCGAAGTGCAACGACGGGAGGTCACGTTGCGCGAAGCCGACGCGTCCTTCTTTGCCGCCGAGCTCGTACTCACGGCGTTCTTGTGGGACGGATCCGATCGGCCTATCTCACTCGCCGAAGGCGTACGACCGTCTCTCGACGGATTGGAAGCGGGCGCGATGCCCGCCGTGGATTCGGCGGCGGTGGCGACGTGGCTGGCCGAAGCGCGCTCGCGCAATCCGCAACTGCGCAAACTGGAAGCCGAAGTGCGCGCGGCTGAGGCGCAGCGGTTGCTCGTGGGGCAACAGTTTATTCCGTTCGCCGAAGCAACGGTGTCCGCGATTTCCGAACGCGGAACCACGCCGCCCGTGTTTGATCGCTCCGAAAATGAGTCGAACTACAAAGGCGCACTCGATATCAAGTCACCACTGCTCTTTCTCAAGGAACGGGGAAGATTCGGGAGCGCGAGCGCGAAGCTCGACATTCGCCGACTTGAACGGGAACGCATAGGACGGGACGTCGACAACGCCGTGCGCATCGCAGCCAATGAACTGACAGTGCTCGCGGGCCTGCTGGAACTGCAACAGCGAAACGTGGAGCGCACGCGTCTGCTCCGCGATGCCGAGCAGGCCCGATTTGCCAACGGTGAAAGCACGTTGCTGATTGTGAATCTGCGCGAGCGTGCGGTGTTGGACGAATCAGTGAGGCAGGCGCAGTACGAAGCGCGTATTGCCGCAGCTCGTGCCACCCTCGCCGTGGCAATAGGTAATCTGACCACACTTCCGGAAACGCTCGGCGCGCGGCCGAATTGAACACGCGTGGTGAGCGAACACTTCGACGTGGTGCCTGTAACCTTGGGAGGCTGAGTCCGTAGGGAACGCATCACCTCCAACGCATCGAATCTTTTATGCTGACACGCGTCATCGCCCAGCTTTCCGTTTCCACACTGCTCTCGTTGGCCGCGCTCAGCGGCGCGAATGCGCAGGACAACCCGAACGTCCGTGTCACCGCCGGAGCCAGCGGAAATCTTTCCATTCCGCGCGGCGCGTTCGCTGAAACCACAGAACGGGGTTGGGGGATCAGCGGCAATGTGCTGATCAGCCTCGATCCCAATGCGATCTTCAATGCGCGCGCGGATCTGGCGTTTCAGTCGTACGGTCGCGTGCGCCAGCGAGTGCCGCTGAGCTCAACGACCGGGAATCTGATCCGCGTTGATCTGAATACCACCAATAACATCGTCACGTTTGTCACCGGACCGCAGTTGCTCGGCCCAACCGGACTGTTTACCCCGTACGCGTCGGCGCTCGGTGGATTTTCGGCGTTCTGGACGACCAGCGCTGTTGAGGGCACAAACAACACCGAACCGTTTGCGTCGACCACAAACTCCAGTGACTTCGCATGGGCGTACGGCGGGGCGGCGGGTGCATACATTCGCGTGCACAACGGCGCGCGGCCCATTCGCCTGGACCTTGGCATGCGCTACTTGCGTCACGATGACGTGACGTATCTTACCGCCGACGAAGTACGCGCCGCGGTTCAGCAGCGTCGTGATCCTCAGCCAATCCGATCGCGCGTGGATTTCTCCACGTACTACATCGGCGTGCAAGCCGTCGTGTTCTAAGCGCGGCGACTGGTCACACGGTCAACACGACTCGCGTTCAGCTGTCGTGCTCACGCCGGCCGCGATCGCGCTTGACACTGGCTCGTCGTTTTTTGTCATCAAGTCGTCGTTCGATCGCGCCGCGTGTAGGTTTGGTGGCCTTGCGAGGCACCGGGTCCGGCAGCGCAGCGCGAACAATCGCGGCGAGTCGTTCCATGGCCGCGTCGCGATTGCGCCGCTGGCTGCGATGTTCAGCCGACACAAGACGCATCGTGCCACTTGCATCAAGTCGTCCGGCTAAACGCTGCAACACGCGTTCGTGATGCGCATCGCCCAGCGCGGCGCGCAATGACGCGGACTGCGCCGGCTGCCATCGCAGCTCAATGCGCGTGGCGCTCCGGTTGACGTGTTGACCGCCCGGCCCACCACCGGTCGTCGCGCGAACGTCGAACTCTTCGTGCGGAACCGCAAGGTGGGCCGAGATGAACAGCAACTCAGCGTCGTTGTTCAATCGCGACCACCGGGAGGGACACACGGCTTCTGCGAGAGCGCCCGCGTAATCTCTTCAGGCGTGGGCCGATCCTCGAGTTTGGGCGCGATATACACCGCCACATATTCACCCGCGACTTCGCGATCGACGCGCGATTCGCGATATCCCACGGCCGCCAGCTCGCAACGCAGGAGCGCGAGCGGTGTGCCGTGTCCGGACGTTGGCCGATCAAGATCGAGAATTACCACACGACCACCAGGCTTCATCGCCGACGCCAGATTCCACATCAGACCGAACGGCTGCGAAATCTCGTGATACATGTGAATGAGAATCGCGGCGTCGAGGGTACCGTCGGGCAGTCTCGGATCATGTGGTTCCCCGCGCACTACTTCCACGTTGCTCCAGCCCGACTGTCGTGCGCGCGATGCCAGCAACTCGAGATAGCGCGGCACAATGTCTTCGCCGTACACACGACCCGTCGCGCCAACACGCGGTACGAGTCGGGCCACATAGTAACCGTCGCCGGCGCCAATGTCGGCGATGTGCATTCCTTCCTTTGCGCCAAGAATTCGCATCACACGCTCGGCTTCACCGGCGTCGTCGCGATCGTCTTCATTGCTCCAGCGTGGCGCGACAATGTCAGCAACCGCCCGTGCCGGCAACGGGAACGCATTTTCCGGAGCACCCTGCGGAGCCATTGCCCGGCCGGTATCACTTGGCAACACCGCCGAGCTGGTGCGCAGTGAATCGACCACATCGCCCGATGGGCGACAGGCGGTGCTCAGCGCGACACACGACACGAACGCCGTCAGCACGCCTGCGCGCATCTGCCGCGTCATCGCATTGCCTCGACCCGTGCGTGTACACGGAGCGCCGCGACGCGACGACCATCCATGGCTACGACTTCGAGTTCACCACCGGGAAAGCCCACGCGATCTCCGAGCTGCGGCAATCGGCCAAGTGCCGAAAAGGCGTAACCACCGAGCGTGGTCCAGTCGCCTTCTGGAATTGCCAGACTGTAATCCGAACGAACATCCACAAGCGACAGCGCGCCGGCAAGCTCCAGCACACCGTTCGTTACCATCGCCTCACGTGCGATCTGGTCGTATTCGTCGGCAATGTCGCCCACGACTTCTTCCACCAGATCTTCAAGCGTCACAATGCCCGCCGTTCCGCCGTACTCATCGAGCACGACGGCCAGATGCGCGCGCGTGCGTCGCAAGTCTTCGAGTACGCGTTCTGCAGCGCGCGTGGCCGGCACGAACAGCGGCTCGCGAAGGTGCTCGCGCAACTCGAACGGCTCGTCTTTGTCGTAGAGCCAGAAATCCTTGGCGAGCAGCACACCGACCACATCGTCGAGTGTCTCTCGATATACCGGATAGCGGGAATACCGTTCCGTTCGCAGAATCTTTCGCAGTTCATCTTCTTCAACATCGTCAGCGATCGCCGCCACATCGGTGCGCGGACGCATGACGTCCCACGCCTTTTTGTTGTGAAAGTCGAAAACGCCGGCCAGCATGGCCGAGTCGCTTTCGTCCAGCGTACCGTGCGCGCGCGCCTGCATCACCAGCAGGCGTAGCTCCTCCGGCGAGTGTACGTGCGCGCCTTCGGACGCGGGTTCCACTCCGACGAGTCGCAAGAGCTTGTTCGCGGTTCCCTGGAGGAGCGCGATAAAGGGCGACATGATATTGGAAAACACGATCAGCGGCCGGGTCACCCAGAGGCTCACGCGCTCCGGGCGAATCAGCGCCACCGACTTCGGCATCAGTTCACCGAACACGATATGCAGGAACGTGACGACCGTGAACGCCACGATCACGCCCGCCGTGCTGTGCACCACGCCGGAAGGCAGAGGGACGCCCACCGCGTTTAACCCCGCGTCGACAAGCACCGCGATGGCCGGCTCGCCGATCCAACCAAGCGCCAACGAGGCGAGCGTAATCCCGAGCTGCGTGCCGGAGATGTAGCGGTCAAGCTGGCCGAGGGCGCGTTGCACCACGAGGGCACTGCGGCTGCCTTCCGAGACCAGCTGGTCAATGCGGCTGCGGCGCACGGCCACCAGCGCAAACTCCGCGGCCACGAAAAACGCGTTGGCGGCAACAAGCAAAACCACCGCGGCCAAACGGAAGGTGATCGTCCCGGTGGTCAGTGCGGCTTCGGTACTGGCAGGGTCAGAAATCATGCGTGAAGGAAACGGGCGCGCTCATGGGTCGTCATCAGGGTGAAGCTGTGGATCGTGCATTCTGCAAGACTCGCGGGCGATCCGCGGCGCTCGCATTCTGCGACCCCAACAACCCGCGCCGGTGGTTGGCTCGCACATCCTCTCATTGAACGGATTTCGCTGATCGGTCGTGCGGTACACTCCAAGTTATCCCGAACTGGCTGTCCAACGCATGCTCGACCCACATCGTGTCCTGAGGTGGGTCTGGATCGGGCGTGTGGTGATAGGATTCGCGATTCTGGTGGCCGCCGTCTTCGTCTGGGAGCGCGCGGACCCCTTCGATACCCTCGTCGCCACCCTCGCGTTTGCCGTTGCCATCCTGGCCACCGTCGCCTCGGCGATGTACCGGGAAATATATCGCCAGCCCACCGGCAGGCTCTTCTATTTGATACAATGTGCCGTTGACCTGCTCCTGGTTACGGCGGTGGTCCACGTCACGGGCGGCTGGAGCTCCCAGTTCGCCGCCCTCTATATCCTGGTCATCGCCGTCGCGGCGCTGCTGCTGCCTTTCCGGGACGGCGTCATGCTCGCCGTGGCCGCGAGCGCGCTGTATGCGGCCGACGTGCTGTGGTTCCGCCTGGAGCAACCGGCGCTGGCCATCTGGGTGCAGGTGGGCGTGTTCGTGGTGGTCTCCATTGGCAGCGGCGTGATTGCCGCGCGCCTGCGGCAGGCCGGCGACGGCCGTGACGCGCTGGCCGCACAGCTGGTCAAGGTGCAGCTCGAAGCCGCGGATATTCTGCGCAGCATTCAGAGCGGCATTGTCACCGTCGACGCAACCGGGCACTTGCTCTACGCCAATCCCGTGGCCTCCGACCTGCTGGGCGTGAGCCTGCGCGGATTGATGGGCCGCCCCGTGCTGGGAACGCTCGCCGCCGTCGCGCCTGAGCTGGCCGATGTACTCCAGCGCTCCGCCGTGGACGGAGAACGGCGACGCCGCGTGGAAGGGGTGATTCATCGGGAAGGACAGACGGTGCTGGTGGGACTCACCACGACCGTCGCGGACCGCACTGGTTCGGCTGGCGGTCGCACGGTGACCGCGATTTTTCAGGACATCTCCGACTCCAAGCGCCTGCAAGCGCTGCATGTGCGCACCGAGCGGTTACAAGCTGTTGCCGAGTTGAGCGCATCACTCGCGCATGAAATCAAGAATCCGCTCGCCTCTATTCGCAGCGCGACCGAGCAGCTGGCGCGTCGTCAACTCAAGCGTGGCGATGCGGACGAAGACGAGCAGGCGCTTTTTGCGCTCACCGTGCGCGAAGCCGACCGCCTCAGCCGACTGCTGAGCGAGTTCCTCGATTTTGCGCGTACTCGCGCGGCGCAGCTCACGCCTGTTGACGTGAGTTCCGTCGCGCGCACAGCCGTTGCCCTGGCCAGACAACATCCCGCCTGTGGTGACGGCGTGGTGATCTCGATTGATGCGCCCGAAGACAACACCGAGTATCTGGTGGCCGGCGACGACGATCTCTTGCATCGCGCGGTGTTCAATCTTGTGTTGAATGCCGTGCAGGCGGTGAGTCCGTCAGGGCGAGTACACGTGCATGTCACCGCAGCCACTGACCGCGCGATAGACGGTGAAGCAGTGGCGGTGCACGTGAATGACGACGGACCCGGCATTCCGCAGGACATGCGCGAACGTGTGTTTGAACCGTTTGTGACGAGCAAACAAGGAGGTACCGGGCTCGGATTGCCGATTGTGCATCGTGCTGCGGAAGCGCACAAGGGTGCCGTGTTTGTCGAGCACCTCTCGCCCGGTACACGCTTCACGTTGTTGGTACCACGCGTGCAACCCGCCGACGCAGCGGTGCTCGTGCGACGTGACGACACCAGTCCAGAAATCGATCGCCCATCCGTTGCGGCCTGACGTGTGAAAATTTTCCCTTTGACTACCGCGAGATCACTGTCGTGACCATTTCGTCCACCAACAGCCCTGCGCCGCGTGTTCTGCTCGTCGACGACGAAATGGGCATTCTGGAGTCGCTTCGTATTCTGCTCAAGGGTGAAGGATTTCATCCGATCACCGCGCTCGGTGGGCGCGCCGGTCTTGAGCGACTCGATGACGGTGAGCCGGACGTCGTGCTCACCGATATTCGCATGCCTGATGTTTCGGGTGTGCAAGTGCTGGCCGCTGTACGCGAACGCTATCCCGCGTGTCCCGTGATTCTCATGACGGCTCAGGCCACCCTGCAGTCGGCCATGCAGGCGGTCAACGAGGGTGCGTTTTACTACATCCAGAAGCCGTTTCGCAACGACGAACTGCTTGCGATTCTCAAGCGTGCGGTGGAGCATCGTCAGTTGCGCGCTGAGAATACGGTGCTGAAGCAGGAAATTCGCAAGCGTGATCGCACCAGCGCGGTTGTTGCGGTCGGCAAGAGTCGAGCGTGGCAGGAAGCGCTGCGTATGGCGGAAATGGTTGCGCCAACGGACAGCACGGTGCTGGTGACCGGCGAATCCGGGACGGGTAAAGAAGTGATCGCGCGTTATGTACATGATCTGAGCGGTCGCAATGATCTGCCATTCATGTCGATCAACTGCGGCGCGCTACCGGAGAGTTTGCTCGAAAGTGAACTGTTTGGTCACGTGAAGGGCTCCTTTACGGGTGCCGTGAAGGACAAGACCGGTTTGTTTGCGGCCGCGTTAGGCGGAACGTTTTTTCTCGACGAAATCGGCGAGACCACTGCAGCAACACAGGTGAAGCTGCTGCGTGTATTGCAGCAGCGCGAAGTGATCCCGGTTGGTGGCACGGAATCCATTCCGATCAACGCGCGCGTCATTGCTGCGACCAATCGTGATCTCGAAGAAGAGATCAAGCGTGGTTCGTTCCGCGGCGATCTGTACTATCGATTGAATGTGATCGCGTTGCATCTGCCGCCACTGCGTCATCGGGCCGACGACATCCCGTTACTTGCTGAGCACTTTTTGTCACGCGTGGCGACGCAGCGCGGCGAGAAGCCCAAAACGATCGCAGAAGCGGCGCGCGATGCCATGATGGCCTATCAGTGGCCCGGCAACGTGCGTGAGCTGGAGAATGCGTTGGAACGCGCGGTGATTCTGTCGCCAGGCGCCACTATAGAAGCGAGTGCATTGCCCGCGCGCATTGTCGAGCGACGTGCGGAGCCGCTCGTGGCAGACCGTACACCGGCCACACCAACACTTGAGGCGATTGAGCGCGCGTACATCTCGTGGGTGCTGCAAAACGAAAGCGGCAACAAGAGTCGCACGGCCGAAGTGCTCGGCATCGATCCGTCCACGTTATACCGAAAGCTTGCGCGGTACGGCGAAGAGGCGGCGTAGGGTCTGGGGAGCACCGCGAGTCTTGCACGCTGCAAGGGATCTTGCGAAACGCGGGGTGCGTAACCGTGCTCCGGGCTGCAACCGAATGATGTAAGTGATTGCAGGGCAACGTGTTTGCGTTGTGCCACTCGTGTGGCCCGCACATTGCCCTAAGGGTCAGTGTCGCGCAGGCCTCGAGTGAGACTGCGTCGATCGAACCCTCAATCTCTTGGAGATACGGACATGCCCCGGAACCGCACTCGCAAAGGCTTTACCCTGATCGAACTTCTGATCGTTGTCGTGATCATCGGCATTTTGGCCGCTATTGCGATCCCGAAGTTTGCGAACACGAAGGAGAAGGCGTACATCACGGCGATGAAGTCAGACCTGAAGAACATGGTGTCGGCCGCTGAAGCATCGTTCGCTGATGACAACACGTATGCCAACTTCCCGCAGCCCGTGGGCTCGTCGGGCGTGACGCTGGTCTTCACCCCGGCTGGCGCGACCGGCTGGTCCGCCACGGCGACGCATGCATCAGTGAACGGCCTGACGTGCACGATCTACGTTGGCAGCACGACGCCGGCGAACACCGCCGAAGGCGAGCCGATCTGCTTGTAAGCTGAGTAACTGCCGGTCCATCGGACCGGGGCGAGAGGGGGTCGGGCGAAAGCTCGGCCCCTTTTTGCTGTTCTGGGGTGGCTTCCCCGCACGCCACCACACAGTTTCCGCGACGAGATGACATCACCGACTGAGGTATCGCCCGCCGGAGTTCGAACGCCACTGATGTGGTCTGTGGTGGTGTTGCTCATGTCGGTCACCGTGCTGGCGTGGCTGACGGTCACGCGCGCCGAAGGTGCACCGCTCGGATTTGTTGTAAGCGGTGTGATTCCGCTGCTGTGCTGGTGGCTATGGCTTCGGCACTTTCTGACACGGCAGCTCGAAGCGCCGCTGCTCGCCGCGCGCGATGCGGCACAAGCGCTTTCTCGCGTAGAAAAGCTCGCCACCACCGGCCGACTGGCCGCCGGAATTGCGCACGAAGTTGGCAATCCGTTGGCGGCCATCGCCAGCTACGCGCAACTCGTACGTCAACGCAGCGCGGGTGTCACCGGCACCGACGAACCACTCGACGGCATCGATCGCGAAGTCGAACGCATTGATCGGATCGTGCGCGGATTGCTCGACTACGCCCGTCCGCGTCGGCGTACCCCGCGCGCCGTGCGCGTGGACGAATTGGTGACGGACGTGCTGCGTTTGCTCACCGACCAGGGGGTCCTTCGTCGAATCAACGTGGCGCGTGACATTCAGTCCAGCGACGCGGCCGTCTTCGGTGAGCGACACGATCTGGAGCAGGTGTTCGTGAACCTGATATTGAATGCGCGCGACGCCATGGGGGGCGTGGGCGAGTTGGCCATCCGCACGCGTACCCTCGACGAAACCGCATTGCGCGCGGCGGCTCTCCGCCGTGAGCATGATGCGCGCACCGAGCGTTTCGAACGGGCACCAAGTCGTCGCGTACAAAGCTGGCTGTCCCGCGTTGACCGTCCGCACCGTGTGCTGCAAGTGGTGGTGGCCGACTCTGGGCCTGGCGTCAGCGCGGCAGATGAAGAGCGAGTGTTTGAGCCCTTCTTCAGCACGAAAGCCGAGGAGCGTGGCACGGGACTGGGGCTCGCCATCGTCGCACAAACGATTGAGGGGCTCGGTGGCACCGTGTGGGTGCAACGCGCGCGCGAGGGCGGCGCCGCGTTCATCGTACTGCTGCCACTGCACGGCGTGACAGAAACACAACGCGCGTTGGAATGATGACGGTGGGGCGCAACGTTGGTGACAGGTTGCGCCATGACTTCTTTCACTGCAATCTCGCGCGCGCGCCAAGGCCGCGCCCTCGTTGAACTACTCGTCGCCGCACTGATTCTGTGCGGCGCGACCTCTGCGTCGCTTCGATTGTTGCAGGCCACCGCCACGTTCGCCGATCGTGTGGTGCGCACCACGGTGGCGCGCGACCTCACGCTCGACGGTTATGAAAAAGTGCAGGCCAACGCATGCACGGCGGTCAACGGCCAGGAAACGAGGCGCCGCACGCTTGCCGACTGGCAACGCGCGGACCAGGGCGCCGTTGTCACACTCAATCTGATCGTAACGCTCGTACCGCATCCGTTTGAACAGCAGGCACCACGCGCTTTGCACGCGATGGTCGCCGGATGGTGCGCATAATGCGAACGCCACGAGGATCCGCGCTGCTCGAGTTGGTGCTGGCGCTTCCACTCGCCGCGCTGCTCGCGACCGCCGCGGTGCAGATCATGCTGACGCAGTTGCGTGTTTCTCGACAGGTGCAAGCGCGCGTGGCGGGAACGCGAGAGCTGGAACATGCGGTGTTGGCGCTCGCCTCCGATCTCCGTGCCTCGGCGGCCACTGACCTGGAAACGTGGTCAGACACGAGCATCACAGTGCACGCGCAAATGTTCGTTGGTGCCGTGTGCGCCGCGCCCGCGCCGCACGTGATCGACGTGATCGGTGGAGCGCCTTCCAGTCCACTGCGCGCGTCGCTCACCGCGGTGCCGCGCGCGGGGGATCGCCTGCTACTCAGCGTACCGGATACCGCCATGCTCGGTGGATCAGCCGTTGGATTGGATACCATGAGCGTTGCCGTGAACATCGCCAGCGCGGCGACTGAACCATCCGCCTGTTCGTCATCGGCCATGAACGCGCGAGCCGGCGGCACGCCATGGCGCATCACGCTCGTTGCCGCCTCGCCCACGTGGTCACGGCCTGGTGATGTCATCGTGATCACACGCCGTACGGAATGGCGCGCCTATCGAGCCAGCGACCAGCAAACGTACCTCGGTCGCCGGGATTGGAATGGCGCGTCGTGGAGCACAATACAGCCGGTGGTTGGTCCGCTGCGGAGCAACGCGCAAGGCGGTTTTCGCCTGCGCGTCATGCGAGCGGATGGCGTACCATTGCTCAGCGCGCACCCTGACGCGAAGCAGGTGCACGTACGTCTCGCCAGTGCACATCGCATTGGCGGAAGCGCGGAAGTGCTCGACTCGCTCTATGCCACGTTGTCGCTGCGAGGAGGGCGTTAGTATGACGCGTCGTCGCACCGGATTTTCGCTGGTCATTGTGCTCGTGCTCATGAGTACGCTCTTGATGGTGTCCGTGGCGTTCGCTGAGTCAGTCTTGCAGGGCGCACGCGCGGCGCGACTCGGTTGGCAGGGCGAACGCGCGGCGCACGAAGCTGAGACCACACTGCTGCGCGCCGCGACCGCGTGGAGCGCCACGAGCGCTGCGGCGTTGCGTGTTGGCGAGTCTGATACCGTTGTACTCAGCGCCACCGCGCTGGTGCAACGAACGCGACTGCAAGCGCGAGTTTTTTCGCTTGATGCCTGGTCGCGCGTGCATGACGGGGCAATGCGACCCTCAGAGCGAAGGCTCTCACGAGTCGTCCGCCTTGATTGGCCAATCATTCCGGCGCTCGGCGCAGTCACCGTGCTCGGTCGCATTGAACTGCACGCTGGGAGCACCGTGCTCGGCGCTGATGCGGTTCCAGCCGGCTGGAGCGACGAATGCGAAACAGAAGCACGCGCTTCGCCTGTTGTAGCTGTCGCTGCGCACAACGCGATGATCGATTCTCTGGCGCTGGTGACGGGACACGGCGCGCCGGTTCGCCTGCTACCCCCCGCGATCGCGCTCGCGCTTGGCGCAGATTTCGACGCGTCGCATGCGGCGCTCATCGCCGCCGCTACGTGGACAACAACAGACAGCGTGATTAACACCGACGCGATGGCCACCGACGCGAGCGGATGCGCGCGCTGGTTCGGTAGTGCGGTTCGCGGCGCTGGTGCTGTTGATGCATGCACGCGCCGATGGCCGATAGTCCATGCCTCGCATGGCGGTACGGTGCGACTGACTGGCACACGGCCAGTGCAGGGCGCACTGGTGTCGAACGGATCAGTACGCATTGATCCCGGCGTCACGCTCGCCGGCGTGCTCGTGATTCGCGGCGCGCTGCAGGTTCACGTTCCGACCGGTACCGAACCGGTCTCGATCTCAGGTGCCGTTGTGGTGCGTGATGTGTTGGGGCTTGGGAGTCGACTGCAGGGTGATGTGCGGCTGCAGAGCGCGCAGTGTCCCGCACGCCTCTCGCTCGCTACGGCCGGTCGCCCTGCACCCGTGCGTCAACACGGCTGGAGCGAACGGCTGTGAGCCCCCACGGGAATCTGGCCGCGATGCAAAACTGCGCGTTTATGGGCCGCGTGCCGAGACTCGATTGATGTGACGCCTTGGGGCCGCAGGACCGGCGCAACCGCACGTGGGGAGCCAAGGGTGTCACAAAAACCGCACGAACAGGGGGGGGACCCCCTCTCAGGGACGTTACCTCACTCGCCGCCGGTCGTATGGAGGGTGAATCGCCCGACCTCTCAGGTCAAAGTGTCCAGTTCCGATTGCGTGACGTTCCGTCAACAATCGCCCCGGTCTTACGACCACCACCGCGCAACCCCCTGCCGTATGCAGCTCTTCGGCCGAAAGAAGACGACCATTGGACTCGATATCGGGTCCGGCCTGGTAAAGGCTGCGGTCATCGATCATGCCGGTGCGACACCGGAACTCACGAAAGTGGTGATCACCCCGCTCAACGAAAACGCCATCGTTGAAGGCGAAGTGATGGATCACGCCATGGTCGCGGACGCAATCCGGCAGACCATGGAAGCCATTGGCGTGAAGAAACAGGACATTGTGGCGGCAGTTGGTGGTCGCGATGTGATCGTGAAAAAAATCCAGGTCGAACGCGTGAAAGACGCCCAGGCACAGGAGCTCATCCGCTGGGAAGCGGAACAGCATGTGCCGTTCGATATGGATTCCGTCGAACTGGATCACCAGATCCTCGATCCGGACGGTGACAGTCTTGAAATGAACGTGCTGCTCGTTGCCGCCAAGCGTGAGCTTGTTGAAAACAAGCGCACCTTGCTGACAGACGCTGGCGTTACGCCCACCATCATGGACGTCGATGCGTTCGCGTTGCACAACGCGTTTGCGATGAACTATCCCGATGCGATGCAGGGCGTGGTGGCGTTGCTCAACATTGGCAACGAAGTCACCTCGCTCAACATTCTTGACGACGGCGTACCAATCCTCACGCGCGATCTTACCGTCGGCACACGTCGTCTGCGTGAAGATCTGCAGCGCGACCACGGCCTGTCTGCCGAGGACGCGGAGCAGCTCGTGCGTGGTTTTGACCGCACCCCGTCGCTCAATAATGTGATTGCCACACGCGGTGAAGAGCTTGCCATCGGCCTTGAGCGGGCGATGTCATTTCTGGCGTCATCGTCGCGTCATTACGGCTCGGTGCGCGCGGTGTTCGCGTGCGGCGGCGGTGCGCGTACGCCCGGTTTGCTTCCGTGGCTGGGCGAGCGCCTACGCATGCCAGTCCAGCCCGCGAATCCGCTCGCGCGACTCACCGTGCGTGAGGGAGCGCTCGAGTTTATGGCGACCGATGAAGTCGCGCCGTTGCTCATGTTGCCGGTGGGGCTCGCCCTCCGGTCAGTCGCCTGAGGCGAGGACATCACATCATGCAAATCCAGGTCAATCTCCTCCCCGGCGCGAAAAAGAAGCACAAGGGCTCCAAGGGCTCTTCGCGAAACATCGGCGCCGCATTCTCTGGACTGTCGGATTCAATCAAGGATCCGTGGATGCTGGGCTCGGCGGGCGCGGTGATTCTTTCCGTGGTCGCTGTCGGTGTGCTCTTTACCACGCAGCAGGCCAGCGCCGGAGAACTCGGCGTTCGTCTCGACAAAGCCGTGCGTGATTCCACGCGCTACGCGACCGTGCTTGAGGCACGTCGCAAAGTGTCGGTGGAGCGCGACTCCGTGCGTCGGCAGGTACAAATCATTCGCACGATCGATGACAACCGCTACATCTGGGCGCACTTGCTTGACGAAATCAGCAGCGCGCTGCCGTCGTACACGTGGCTGACCAGCGTTGAGCAGACGAGCAAGCCGGTGCTACCGCCGGGTGCCGAACCCGCCGCACCGGTCGATCCGCGAGACAAGCCGAAGGCACTCGCGAACGAGCCGGCCGGCACGCCCGCGGCCAAAGCCGCGGCCGCGAAGGCGCGCGCTGAAGCCGCTGCTGACACCGTCATCGTGCACCAGCCCGTCGCCTTCAAGATCGTCGGACAGACGGTCGACATGCAGGCGCTCACGTCGTTCATGAAAGATCTCGAAGCATCGGCCTTCGTAAAGAACGTGATGCTCATCAAATCCGAAATCGTTGTGGTCGACGGCAAGGATGTGACCGAGTTCCAGCTTGACGCCGAGTATGAAGTGCCGCCGCAAGCGCTGCTGCGCACTGAGCCGCTTGTTGTTCCCGTTCGCTGATCGAGGTCACATCCCATGATTCAGTTTCCACAATCACAGCGCGACCAGATCAAGATCGTCATCGGCTTCATCGCCGTGGCACTCTCGGTCGTGTACTACATGTATCCGTATTCAGCGGCGCAGGAGCAGCTCGCGCTCGACAACAGTCGCGTGGAGTCGCTGGAGCAGGCCAATCGCATCGCACAGAAGGAGTTTGCGGCGGGCAGCGTTGAAGAGTTGAAAACGCAGGCAGCGGAACAGCGTGCGGCGTTGGTGGCCATGCGTCGCCTGGTGCCCACCAACAACGAAGTGCCGGCACTGCTGGAAGAAGTTTCAACGGCGGCACGTCGCGCTGGTCTCGACGTGGGCACCTTCACGCCCGAACCGGTGATTCGTGGCGAGAAGTTCGACACACATCGCTACAAGGTCACCATCATCGGTGGTTATCACGATGTTGGGGGCTTCCTGGCGAACGTTGGCTCACTGCCGCGCATTGTGGCGCCGGTCGAGTTCTCACTCACGGCTTCCAATGGTCGCGCCGCCGGCGGACGTCGTCAGACGTCGGTCGCTCGCAATGCGCAGCGCACCGGACTCGAGGCGACCGTCACCCTGCAAACGTATGTAGAGCGCACCAGTCCGGCGGCCTCGCCCACGCGTGTCGCTACTGCCTCGGAGAACAAATAATGACTCGCCAGCAGCTCACTTCACTCGTGCAGCGTGGCGCACTCCTGCTCGCCGTGGCGGCGATCGGCGCGCCAACGCTTGGCGCACAGGTCGCGCGCACGCAGCCGGTCTCGCGCACCGCGGCGGCTGCCGATAGCGCCAAGCCCCTCACGCGCGGCAACGAAGCGGCCCCTACGCTCAGCATTGATCGTGAAATCTTCTCGTATTCTGGCAGTGGTCGTCGCGACCCCTACGCGTCACTCATGGCCAGCGGCGAACTGCGTCCGCTCGTGAGCGACCTGCGTTTGACTGCCGTGGCCTTTGATCCAAACGGTCGGAACTCCGTTGCCATTTTGCGCAACGTGACATCGGCCGAGCAGTATCGCGTGCGTGTTGGACAGACGCTCGGACGCCTTCGTGTGTCGGGTATCCGCCAGAAGGCCGTGATTTTTTCCATTGATGAGTTCGGATTCAGCCGGCAGGAAACGCTGCCACTGACCAGCGATTCCACCACAGCGAGGACGCGATGATCGTTCAGTCGACGGCCGCGGTGCTTACCGTGGTCTTGGCCCATGCAGTGTCGGCACATGCCGCGCTTCCGCCCAAGCCACACACCGCTTTTAGCGCCGCGTCTGCGGCTATCTGGACTCCAAAGACGCTCGCAGGCCCGCGCGTCACCGGTGTCTCCCTCGTACCAGGTGCAAACGGCGCCGAGTTGGTGATTGCCGTTGATGCATCCGCGAAGGTCACCGACTTCACGCTCTCAAATCCGAATCGCATTGTACTCGATGTGATCGGTGCCAAGCTTGCGGTGAAGCCGCGTGCCTACGATCGCACCGCGCGCGGCGCCATCAAGGATGTGCGTGTCGCACAGTTCGCGACTGATACGGTGCGCGTGGTGCTCGAACTGGCGGGCAAGCCCGCGTACGTGGTGCGCCATGAAGGTGGAGAGATTCGTGTCAGGGTGAACGGCGCGTCGCAGTTTGCGCGCTGGGACATGACGCCGGGTGCACTCGCGCCCACCACGATGCTCGCCGCGGCCGCTGAAGAGCCCGCCGAAGTCGCAGCGCCCGTCGCTGCTCCAACCATGCTCACCGCGCCAACCGCAACGCTCGCGTCGCAGACATCAGGCCTGTCGAGCGTACCGCTGGCCGCACTGTCGCAGCCCGCACTCTCGCAGCCCGCGGTGTCGCAGCCCGAGCCGTCGCGTGTCGCCACGCCGGTCGTGCGTGACGAGCGTGAAGGCAAACTCGACGCGTCCAACAGTGCGTCCAACAGTGCGTCCAACAGTTCGTTCTCCACGTCCGACGCGCCGGCCGTTATCAAGATCCCGCTGGCGATTCCGCCTGCTCCGGACGCGATGTACTCCACCAAGGCACAGCCTTCACAGCAGCCGCGCATCACGATCAGCCTCGACGGCACGAACATTCGCGACGTGATCGCGACGTTCGCCAGCTTCTCGGGCCGCACGATTGTGGTTGGCAAAAATGTGGAAGGCACGGTCACCGCTGACATCACGGACAAGCCGTGGGACGTGGCGCTGCAAGCGCTGCTCCAGTCGCAGGGACTCGCTGCGACGGAAGATCCAAGTGGTATCATCACGGTCGACAGCTATCAGGCACTCGCGCAGAACCAGGCGCTTGAACCGCTCGTCACGCAGATCGTGAACGTGAACTATGCGAAAGCCGCGAGCCTTGTGAACACGGTGCGCGCACTGCTCGCGCGTGACTGCTCGAACCTCACGACTATGCAGACGGGAGCCGGCATGGGCGCCGGTGGCCAGCAGGGCATGATGGGCGCGCAGGGCGGCGCGCGCGGTGGCCAGGGCGGCATGCAGGGCGGCGAAGGTTGCGTGCTGCGCGGCTCCGTATCTGCCGACAGCGCTACGAACAAACTGATCATCAGCGAAGTCCCCACGCGTTTGCCGGAACTGATCAAGCGCCTGCAGGAACTCGACGTGCGTACGCCGCAGGTTGCCATCAAGGCCAAGATCATCTTCATCAATCGCACCGGTATCCAGGACATCGGCCTCGCGTACGATCTCGGCACCGGTAACAAGCAGTTCTTCCAGCAGCTTGTGCCGCGTACCGATCCAAACACGCTCGTGCCGGTGGACACCGATGGTGATGGTGTGCCCGACGCCCGTGGTGGTGGTACACCGTTCCAGGGCCCAGCGCGCATCGCGCTCGGCGGCAACGCGATCTCTGGTATCGCTAACGCGAACAACGCGATCAAGCCGAACGCGCTCAACCTGATCTACTCCACGGCGATCGGAAAGTATCAGCTGACGGCATTCCTGAATGCGCTGCAGACGTCATCGCTCGCTGATGTACAGTCCGAGCCGAGCGTCACGATTCTGAACAACCGTACGGCTGAAATCTTCGTCGGTCAGGAAATCCCGATCCGTGTCATCGATGCCAGCGCAGGCGGCGGTGGCGGCGGTGGTGGCGGCGGTGCAGGTGGTGGCGCCGGACAGGATCCGAGTGCGCAGACGTTCTTCCCGCGCGCTTCCGTGCAGATCAAGGAAGCGGGTATCCGTCTGAGCGTCACGCCGCAGGTGACGAACAATCGCATGGTCATGCTCAGTATCAAGGCGGAAAACTCCAACGCCGAAGTCGGACCGTCAGATGTCGGCATCATCTTCAATCAGCAGCGCGCCGAAAGTCAGGTGCTCGTTGCCGATGGCGAAGCCGCGGTGATCGGTGGGCTGACCGTGACAGAAGTGTCGCGCTTCCGCTCGGGCATTCCGTTCCTCATGGACCTGCCGTTCCTGGGCCGTCTCTTCTCGCAGAACACCACCAACGAAACGAAGCGTGACCTGCTGATTCTGGTCACTCCGCACATCCTCGAGGACGGCACGACGCCGCCTCCGGGCCGCTGAAGCCACGAGGAGCCACACACACCATGCGTGCATTCACCATGACTCAGGTTCGTCACGTCCGTCGATCAGGCGCGCTCGCAGTGCGAGCGCTCGTGCTCGGCGTGGCGGTGGCCGGCCTGGCAGCGTGCGACGGGGACGAGGTCGTTGATCCTCCCTTCGCAGACACTGCCAAGCCGCGTGTCACCATGACGAAGGGGACCAATCCCCCGGATTCGTTGCTCATCTTCGCCGTCACGGCCAAGGATGACATTGGTCTGAAAAATATTCGCATTCAGCTCTCGGGCGGTTTCAACGCGAGCATCGACACCACGTTCAACAGTGCTGTGCAGGAATTCACGTTCAACGTGACGGCACAGGTTCCGCGCAGCGCGCCGCTCGGCAGCACGGTCATTGTGCAGTCGGTCGCGCAGGACGGCGCCGGCAACGTATCCGATACGGCGTCGCTCGTGCTGACGGTCGGCAACCTCGCCCCACCAACGGCCGTTATCACGACGCCCGTCGCGGGCAGTCCGGTTGTCACTGGCAAGTCGTTGGTGCTGTCGCTGAGCGCGCGAGCCGCGTACAAGGTCAAAACCCTTGGCTACATCACCTCGGGCGCGTTCGCGACCAGTGATTCCACGTCGTACGCCAATCCGCTCCGAGACAGCGTTGCGGCCATCGACACGCTTGCATTGCCTGATACCGTCACTGGTACCGCCTTGACGGTGACACCGTTCGTGACGGATTCGCTCAATCAGCGCGTGCTCGGCTCGCCGGTGCGGTACGTGGTGCAGCGTCCAAGCGAAGTCTCATCGGTGCCCAGAGTGATTACCGGTGTGTCGCGTCGCCTCGAGATCACGGATACGGTATTCGTCGAAGCCACGGACGCGGTTGGAATCGTGTCGCTTGGTTACGAGATTCGCACCCTTGGTGGCGCGCTGCTCTCGGCTGATTCCGTGCAGTCTGATGGTCGCTTCACGACGCTCGTTCGCACCTTCAATGTGCGTATCCCGGTTACGACATTCCCAACGCCCGTTACCGTGCAGAGTTTTGCGCGCAACACCAACGGCCGCCGCGATGTCGCGCGGTTGTCGAACGGCAACGTGCGTGTCGACACGGCGCAGGTTGTGGCTGGTTATACACGTGGGCTGCCAGACGGGGGAACCATTGCTGACGCGATCTACTTCCCGCGCAACAATCGCCTGTACCTCACGAACATTGAGCGCAATCAGCTTGAAGTGTACAACCTTGCCGACTCGACCTTCCGTCAGCCGATTATCGTCGGTTCGCGTCCGTGGGGCGTTTCGGCCTGGCCGCGTACTCGCGGCGGCGTGATGGGCGATACGCTGTTGGTGGCAAACTCTGGCGGTACCAACATCAGCTACGTGGACCTTACGCAAGGCAATACGGGTCGCGAAGTCTACCGGTATCCGCTGCCGAACCTGATCGCCTACAGCGTCACGTCGGTGCGTTCCGAAACAACGTCTGAAGTGATCACACAGCGCACCGTGTACGATTTCTCAGATCGCCCGCAGTTCCTCGCGTCCACCTGCACGGGTGGCACGAGCGAAACGTCGGCCTGCGAAGACGTGGTGCTCGTGTACTCCACCACACCAACGCCGGGGCAGTTGGCACCGTTCGCGAATCGCGGCACGGTCCGCTACGAAAACCTCACGCGCAACAGCACACACCTGTTCTTTGAGCAGGCCATGGGCCAGACGGCGCAGCGCGCGGACACGCTCGAAGTTGAGCGCTACGCCGCCGGTGGAGTGGGTGCTGACTCCGTGCTCGTTCCGTTCCAGCAGCGTGTACCGCTTCCAGACGGTTCGTTCTACAACTATTCCATCGTCATCCGGATCGATCAGCTCGCGTTCCGTGATACTACGTACGTGCGCAACTCGGGCAACTTCCGCCGCGCGGTCATCGGCGAAGGTGGACCGGTGCTCGGGAGCCGCGGCATGATGTACGACGCCACGCGAGGCTTCGACCGCACGCCTCCACTCCCGGTCATTGACCGTGGTGTGTCGCGCAGCATGGACGTGTCCGACTACGTCGCCAACACGTTTGCTCGTGTCCAGGGCGTCGGTATCAACTTTGACGGTGAGCTTGCCGCCATCAAGGGTGACTCCACGTACGTCTTCGACAACACGCTGCGATTGCAAGGTATCTTCCAGTCGCGTGGCAGCACGGGTGGTCTCGACTTCCATCCGGCTAACCGCGGCGTGAACAACAACTCACTGAATACGCGCCTCGCCTTCGTGGCCTCGTCGGAGCCAGTGATCGAGATCTACGACAGCTACTGCTTCAAGCGTGTGGGATCGGTGCCAATCCGTGATCCGATCATCGGACCGGTGCGTGCATCACTTCGCTCCGACGGTGCCATCGTGCTGGTTGGCGCAACGATCCGCGGTGTCACGCTGGTGCAGTTGCCGGACAACTTCACTACCGTCTGTAACTGACCCAGGATCTGCCCCGGTCCGCTGGGTCCACGAAACGCCGCGTTCCTTCCCGGGACGCGGCGTTTCGTGTGTTTAACCCGGGTGCACACGTCGTGTCTCGCGTTGCGTTTGGTTACGTTATCGCCAGACGACTGCGCGAGCGGTGCAGGCGCCCGATCCTTTTCACTGGTTGCACGATGCTGCGTTTCACAACTGCCGGCGAGTCACACGGCCCGTCGTTGATTGCGATTCTTGAGGGCATGCCCGCGGGTGTGCCGCTCCTCGCTGACGATGTCAACACGCAGTTGGCGCGTCGTCAGCAGGGCTACGGGCGCGGACGTCGCATGCAGATCGAAACCGATCGCGTGGAGTTCCAGTCCGGTGTGCGAGCGGGTGAAACGATCGGCTCGCCCATCGCGATGCTCGTGCAGAACAAGGACTGGAAGAACTGGATCGAGATCATGGATCCAGCACCGCGCGAGTCCGATGACACCAGCCCCAGAAAGCGTGTCGTGACGCGCGTTCGGCCGGGGCACGCGGACCTCACAGGCGTACTCAAATACGATCGGGAAGACGCGCGCGACATTCTGGAACGTGCGTCGGCGCGCGAGACCACCGTGCGCGTTGCGGCCGGTGCGGTCTGTCGGCGCTTTCTTGAAGCGCTCGGTGTGCACATTGGATCGCACGTGGTGCACCTCGGAGGCATTGATGCCCAGACGCCCGACACGTTGCCCGCTGACCTCAACGCCGTATCCGACGCTTCCGCCGTGCGCATGCTCGACGCCGAAGCCGAAGCTCGCGTGATCGCGCACATCGACGAAATCAAACGCGCTGGCAACACGCTCGGTGGCATTTGTGAAGTGGTCGTGACTGGTCTTCCGGTTGGACTCGGCTCGCATGTGTCGTGGGATCGCAAGCTCGACGGCCGACTCGGACAGGCGTTGCTGTCGATTCAGGCGGTAAAGGGCGTGGAGATTGGCCTCGGCTTCGAAACCGCGCGCCGCACCGGCGCCGAGGTACATGATGAAATCGAGCCGGCGCCGGGTCGGACCATTGCTGGGCATGTGCGACGTCGTAGCAATCGCGCGGGCGGCCTGGAAGGCGGCATGACCACCGGTGAGCCCCTCGTAATCCGTGTAGCCATGAAGCCGATCGCCACGCTCATGAAGCCGCTCGCCACCGTGGATGTCGCAACCGGTGCGGTGGCCTCGGCCGCCGCCGAGCGCAGCGATGTCACGGCGGTTCCGGCGATGGGTGTGATTGCGGAGGCCATGACGGCCTTCGTGTGCGCGCAGGCGATGCTTGAGAAGTTCGGGGGCGACTCGCTGGTCGAGGTGCAGCGGAATCTCGCCGCGTATCTGGCTCGGCTCGACGAACGGGTTGCCGGACGCCCTGAAACCTGATGCTGCGGCGTCATCTGATTCTGGTCGGTCTTCCAGGAGCTGGAAAGAGTTCCGTGGGGCGTGCCGCAGCCGCACAGCTCGGCGTACCGTTTGAGGATCTGGACCTGCGAATCGAGTCCAGAACCGGCATGTCGATCCCGCAACTCTTTGCAGATCATGGAGAAGCGTATTTCCGGAAACAGGAATACGAAGTCACGCGCGAGTTGCTGAGTTCGCCGCCGAGGGTGTGGGCGCCGGGCGGCGGTTGGGTGACCGTCCCGGGGGTATTGGCGCTGGTTGGGACCCGTGCTTGTATCATCCATCTCAGAGTTTCGGCGGCGCAAGCCTTGGCGCGGCTGCAATCAGATGCCACTATTCGCCCCCTGCTCGGTACCATCGAGCCGGAACGCGTATTGGATCGTCTCTGGCGTGAACGGTCGTCGGCGTATGCGACGGCGCACGCCGTGGTCGACACAGACGACACAGATCTTCAAACGGTGGTGGACCGGGTGTGCGCGCTGGCCCTGGTCGACGACCCGACACTGGATGCCTGAATGACTGAACGCTGGGTTCAGATGCTGGCGACGCTCCGGGAGCGATTCTCGAGCGACGTAGATATAGTAGAAATGGAATCGTTTCTCGCGGCCAAGGGATTGGATCGGCAAGAAATTGGTGAGGTGCTGTCGTTGTACTTTGCCGATGGTATTGCGATGGACCAACCGCCCGTTGCGGTCACGGAAATCCCAGGTGGTGCACCGCGCACTTCCCTGCGGGTTCAGGGACCTCACGAGCGTGGACGGTTCACTCCCGAAGCTTGGGGGTACCTGCTGATGCTGCACGAATCAGGACTTGTCGCGCCGTTTGACTTTGAACAGCTGGTTGAACGCGCGCTCTTTCATATTGATGGCCGGATCGGGTTGTCCGACATCCGTTCGCTCGCCGACGACGTGGGATTTGACTCCCTCTCGCCGGACGCCGATCGCACTCTGCTGCACTGAGCCACATGGCAATCAAGAAGGTCGCAAAAAAAGCCGTCAAGAAGGCCGCGAAAAAAGCGCCCGCCAAAAAAGCGGTGGCCAAAAAAGCCGCCGTCAAAAAAACGGCGGGCGTGAAAAAAACGGTCGCCAAGACCAGTCGTCGCAGCGCAGCGGCCACGCCGTACGAAGATGATGTCCTGCCATCGCCAGGCAAGTCACTGGTCATCGTTGAGTCACCCGCGAAAGCCAAAACCATCGGCAAGTATCTGGGCAGTGGCTACACGGTGAAGGCGACGGTCGGCCATGTGCGCGACTTGCCCGCCAAGAAACTCGGGATCGATATCGAGAATGGCTTTGCGCCCGACTACGTCACGATCGAAGGCAAAGAAGACATTCTCGGCGATCTGAAAAAACACGCGCGGGTGGCGAAGGAAGTCTTCATCGCAACCGACCCTGATCGCGAAGGAGAGGCGATTGGTTGGCATGTCGCGAGCTTCTTTACGCAGGGTCCGGCGCGTACGCG